>DATBFJ010000089.1:0-32540 GCA_036558545.1 Candidatus Limnocylindrales bacterium | reverse complement strand
ACCGTGGGCACAAGCACGATCGAAGGATGCGAGCACGCCGCGGCGGTGCTGCGCATCAAGGGCACGAAGCGTGCCCTGGTGATCGCGACCGATTCCCAGCCGGAAGTCGCGCACCACGACCCGGCGTTGGCGGCATCGCTGGCGCTCGCCGAGTGCGCGCGCAATATCGCCGTGACCGGCGCCCGGCCGCTCGGCCTGACCAACTGCCTGAACTTCGGCGACCCCAACAAGCCCGACGCATACTGGCAGCTCGCCGAGTCCGTGCGCGGACTTGGCGAAACGGCGCGCGCATTGGGCATTCCCGTAACGGGCGGCAATGTCAGCCTGTACAACGAATCGCCACTCGGTCGCATCGCGCCAACCGCGCAGATCGGCGTTGTCGGCGTGCTCGACGACGTCGACGACCTGGTTCGGCCGCAGTTCGCGGCGGCTGGCGATGTCGTCGTGCTGCTCGGCGAGACGGGACCCGGAATGGCGGGGTCCGCCTACGAATTCCTCGCCGGGGCCGCGCCTGACGACAAGCCGCCCTCCCTGGACGTCGATCGCGAGGCCGCGCTACACGAGGTGCTGCGAGTCGCTGCGGCTGACCGCGTTCTGAAATCCGCGCAGGACATCAGCTCGGGCGGCCTCGCGGTGGCGGTGGCTGAGTGCGCAATCTGGTCCGGCATTGGCGCCGACCTGCAGCTCCAGGTGCCCCTCGCGCCGGCCGTGGCCCTGTTCGGCGAGAGCCCAGGTCGGGCGATCGCGACCGTGGACGAATATCACTGGACGTCGCTTGCTCGCCTCGCATCCAGTCGGCGGGTGGCGATCAGGCGACTGGGGACGGTCGGTGGCGAACGGCTGCGCATCCGCCTCGTCGGTGTGGGTGCGACTGGAGCGGCCGAAGAGCGTGGCGCAGGAGTCGCCGACGAGCTCGATGCCTCGCTCGACGAGTTGCGCAGGGCGTGGAAGCAGGCATTGCCGCGCGTCCTCGGGAAGGTGGCGTAGCCCGTGTGCGGCGTTGTCGGAATCCACGCACCCGGCCAGGACGCCGCCGGCCTGGCCGCGCTGGCGCTCTTCGCGCTGCAGCATCGCGGCCAGGAATCGGCCGGCATAGGCGTGTCCGACGGCCGGGGCGTGATGGTCTACAAGGACCTTGGCATGGTCGACCAGGTGCTCGACGAGCGCCGACTTCAGTCTCTCAACGGCGACCTCGCCATCGCCCATTGCCGCTACTCGACGACCGGTTCAACGATCTGGGAGAACAGCCAGCCGACGCTGCGCATGGGCGCTCAGCGCACGGTCGCGGTTGGCCACAACGGCAACCTCGTCAACACCGCACAGCTTCTCGAGCAGCTCCCGGGCGGCAAGACGCGCCTGGTTGGAACAACCGACACCGACCTCCTGACCGCACTCCTTGCGGTTGAGCCTGCGCAGGACACGGTCAGTGCGCTGTGCCAGCTCTTGCCACGCGTGGCCGGGGCATATTCCCTCGTGGTAATGGACGAATCGCACGTGATTGGCGTGCGCGATCCCTACGGCTTCCGACCGCTTGTGCTCGGGACGTTGCCGACTCCAGATGGAGCGGCGTGGTGCCTTGCCAGTGAGACTGCGGCGCTCGATGTTCTCGGCGCGCAATTCGTGCGCGACGTGGAGCCCGGCGAGATGGTCGTCCTCACTGAGGGCGAGTCACCGCGCTCCGTGCGCTTCGCTGAAGGCCGCGAGCAGCTATGCGTCTTTGAGCTGATCTATTTCGCCCGTCCCGACTCCTACATGCTCGGCCGGAACCTGTACGAGGCGCGGCGACGCATGGGCGAGCAGCTCGCAATGGAGGCGCCGGCGCAGGCAGACCTCGTCATGCCCGTCCCGGACACTGGCGCGCCAGCCGCGGCCGGATATGCGGAGGCGAGCGGCATTCCATATCGCGAGGGAATGGTGCGCAATCGCTATGCCGGCCGGACGTTCATTCAGCCATCGAACGGCCTGCGTCAGCGTGGCGTGACCGTAAAGCTGTCCGCACTGCGCGAGCAGGTTCGTGGCAAGCGCCTCGTGGTCGTCGACGACTCGATCGTGCGTGGCACGACCACGCGCCAGATCGTGGGGCTGCTGCGCCGCGCCGGAGCACGCGAAGTGCACCTGCGTATCAGCGCGCCACCTATCTTCAACCCGTGCTTCTACGGCATCGACACTCAGATCGAGACAGAGCTCATCGCAGCCTCGAAGTCGCTCGAAGAGATTCGCGACTTCGTTGACGCGGACTCACTTTCGTACCTGTCGATCGGTGGCGTCCTGGCCGCACTCGACCTGCCGCGCGATCGTTTCTGCTTCGCGTGCTTCGACGGCAATTACCCGGTACCCGTGCCATATGACGTGATGAATCACAAGTTCCTGCTCGAGGACGATCAACTCATGGTGGCTGGCTGATGTCGCGCGCATACACCGAAGCGGGAGTCGACGTTGCCGCCGGCGAGCTTGCAGTTGCGCTGTTCCGCGATCGCCTCTCCAGGACAGGCAATCTCGCGGGAGAGTTCGGCGCACTGATTGAGATCCCGGAACGAATGCGCCGGCCAGTGGTCGTTACCTCGACGGACGGCGTTGGCACGAAAACGGAAATTGCGCGACGCATGGGCCGCCTGGGAACGATCGGCCAGGATCTCGTGGCGATGTGTGCCGACGACGTCGTCTGCCATGGCGCCCAACCCGCATATTTTCTCGACTACATCGCGGTCGGCAAGCTCAATCCCCAGACGGTTGCCCGCCTGGTGGAGGGAGTGGGCGAGGCGTGCGAATCGATCGGGTGCGCGTTGGTCGGTGGCGAGACTGCCGAGCACCCGGGACTGATGCCCGACGATGCGTTCGACCTGGCCGGGTTCTGCATTGGATTCGTCGAGCGCGACGAGCTGATCGACGCGAGCGCGTCGCGCGCCGGGGATTTGATCGTGGGCATGGCCAGCAACGGCCTGCACTCGAACGGATACTCGTTGATCCGCAGGCTGGTCGACAGGGACCGCTTGGCTCTGACCGACGACCTGCTGGCACCGACGCGCCTTTATGCGCCGGCCGTCCTGTCAGTCGTGGCCCAACTGAAGGCTCGTGGCCTGCGTCTGGGTGGCCTCGCCCATGTCACCGGCGGTGGCTTGGCGCGCAATCTGCCGCGTGCCCTTGGCGACGACCTCGCCGCCGTCATTCATCCGGGATCATGGGTCGTGCCCGAGATATTCGAGACCGTCCGCCGTGCTGCGTTGATGACTGAGGAGGACATGCGCGCAACGTTCAACTGCGGCGTCGGCTTTGCCGCGGTTGTCGAGCCCGCCGCTGCTGACCTCGCCGTGGAACTGTCCGGACAGCACGGGATCGAGGCGTGGGTCATAGGCGAGGTAGAGCCAGTCGCCAGCGTCGGCGAGCGTTACGTAGAGGCGTGAGCGACCGGATCGCGATCCTCGTGTCCGGTGTCGGCTCGAACCTGCGCGCGTTGCGCGCTTACGAGCGGCGCGGGCTGCTCGGGGGCGAGATCGGGCTTGTCCTCGCTGATCGGCCGTGTGATGCGCTTGGCTTCGCCGCCGACGAAGGCATTTCGACCGCGCTCATCGATCCATCCGTGGTTGGCGACCGCGAGGCTTGGGACTCGGCGGTTTGCGCCGCGCTTGTTCAGGCGAACGTGGACTGGGCCGTGCTCGCGGGCTTCATGCGCGTGCTCGGGCCAAGTACGTTGGAGCGCTTCGCGGGCCGGATGTTGAATGTCCACCCGAGCCTGTTGCCCGCGTTTCCCGGCGCGCACCCACTTCGCGACACGCTCGCCGCGGGCGTTCGCGTGACAGGTGTCACAGTCCATTTCGTAGATTCGACCCTTGATGGCGGGCCGATCGTCGCCCAGCGGCCGGTCACGGTAGAACCGGGCGACACCGAAGAAACCCTGCTCGAGCGCATTCACGCCACCGAGCACCAGCTGCTGCGGCGCGTCGTCGCGCTGGCGCTGGCGGATGCGATCACACTGGAAAGTGGCAAGGTCAACGTCGACTGGTCGCGCTCTGACGCGGCGCCCAGAGCAAGGCGGGCGCTGCTCTCTGTCTCCGATAAGACGGCAGTTGCGTCGTTCGCCAAGCGGCTGGTCGGGATTGGTTTCGAGCTCGTATCCACGGGCGGCACGGCGCGTGCTCTGCGCAACGCAGGGCTGGATGTAACCGACGTCGCACATGTGACTGGTTTTCCAGAGATGCTCGACGGGCGTGTCAAAACCCTGCACCCGCGTATCGCGGCAGGAGTTCTCGCCGATCTGCGCGAAGCGGATCATCGCGAGCAGCTCGCGGCTCAGCTCATCGAGCCGTTTGAGCTCGTGGTCGTGAATCTCTATCCATTCGCCGACGCGGCGGCGAAGTCCGGGACGACGGAGGACGAGCTGATCGAGCAGATTGACATCGGCGGACCGACTCTCGTGCGTGCGGCTGCCAAGAACCATGCCAACGTCGGCATCGTTACCGACCCAGCGCAGTACGACGCAGTGATGCTCGAGCTGGGCCACGGCAAGGGCCTGACCACGGGCATGCGCCGCGAACTGGCGGCGGCTGCTTTCCGCCTTACCGCGGGCTACGACGCGATGATCTCGGAGGAGCTGAGCAGGCGGTGGTGGGCGCGCCGGCCGACCTTCAGCGAGGAAGCCACCCAGGCACCGACTGATGGCAAGGAGCTTCCACCGACCTTCAGCCTGGAGCTCGAGCGCGTTCAGTCGTTGCGTTACGGCGAGAACCCCCATCAGGCGGCGGCGTTATATCGCGTGTCCGGGGCGGACGTAGCGCCCGGTGCGTTCAGCGCCGGGGCACTCGTCGTCCAGGGCAAGCCGTTGTCGTACAACAACATCCTCGACGCGGCCGCGGCTTCCGCAATCGCGCGCGACCTGCGCGGCGCCGCATGCGCAATCGTCAAGCATGCGAATCCATGCGGCGCCGCGGAAGCAGGGGATCCGATCACGGCCTGGGAGCTTGCCCTCGCAGGCGATCCGGTGAGTGCCTATGGCGGGGTCGTGGCTCTGACGGTGCCCATCGACGCGGCCCTCGCTGATCGCCTTGTGCGCATCTTCCTCGAGGTGGTCGTGGCACCGGCCGTGGAGCCGGACGCGCTCGAGATCCTGGCGCGGCGGCCGAACATGCGCGTCGTCCTGGATCCCGGGCTGGGCGCGCCGCCGGTGCCGGGACTCGAGTTTCGCAGCGCCGGCGGCGCCTTGCTGGCCACGGAAGCTGACGTGGCCGCGGACGATGCCGCGACCTGGACCGTGGCAACCACGCGCGCGCCAACTGACGACGAACGCGACGCGCTCGACTTCGCCTGGCGAATCTGCCGGCATGTCAAGTCAAATGCGATCGTTCTTGCACGTGGTCATGCCCTGGTCGGCGTGGGTGCGGGGCAGATGAGCCGAGTCGACAGCGCCCGCCTCGCCGTGGCCAAAGCCGGTCCGGAGCGGGCGCAGTCCGCCGTGTGTGCCTCCGATGCTTTCTATCCGTTTCCTGACGCGGTCGAGGTTTGCCTCGTGGCCGGTGTGAGTGCCTTCGTGCAACCCGGCGGCTCTCAGCGCGATGCCGAAGTCGTCGCGGCCGCAGACGCCGCCGGGGCCGCGATGCTTTTCACGGGGACTCGGCACTTCCGGCACTAGACTCTGCACATGGACCAGCAACACAACGGGTTCGATCACGACGCTGAGTCGACCGAGCCTGAGATGGACGACAGCGCAAACCCTACCGACGCCTCACCAGAACACAACGACAAGTCGCGCTCCATGAGCGGACGCGAGATGCTCACGCAGCTGCAGCAGATGATCGACAACGTCAGCTATCAGGCTGCCCCTGTTATCCGCGACATCGGCGCCAAGGCGGCCGAGCTTGCCGCGGTCGCGGGCCAGAAGGCCGGCCCACTTGCCTACAAGGCGGCAGAGGTCACCGATCAGCTGGGCAAGAAGGTCGCGGCGCGATCGTCAGACTTCGCCGCCGATCTGCGCCGCGCCGCAGCAAACGACTATCCCGCCGACGCACCAGCCTCTGACCAGCAGGAATCGGCCTCACCCGAGACCAGTCAGGAAGCCACCGACTCCGGCGATTCCGCTCCCGGCGCCTAGTCGGCTGTGACATACAGCTGGGCGTACGGCCAGCTGCTATACGGCGCCCACCGGTAAGCGCCACCGATCTTCGTTCCGGTCATTGTTTGGCTGAGGTTGAAGAACGTTGGGATGACCCATGCCTGCTCGACCGCCTCCTTGTTGAGGTTCTGCCACTTGGCGGCCTGATCAGCTCGATCGAGGGTTGTCTCAGCATCTTCGACCTGTGCCGTCCAGTCCGGAATCCCACTCGTGTCATCGACGTTTGAGAAGTTCGAACCGCCCGTGAGATAGCCGCCACCGTAGGGATCGGGGCCTGTGAATAGCGCAGGAATGACAGTCGACGCGTTTGGCCAATCAGCTGCCCAACCGGCGGCACCGAACTCACCATTGATCCCGAAGCAGGGGTATGCGCTGCTGTAGCAAGAGTGGACATCTACGCCATCGAGCTTGACCTTGAAGCCGGCTTTCTCGAGAGAAGATTTGATGGTGGCCGCGTTCGCGTCAGCGGTTGGGCTTCTGAGGTAGCTCCAGGTGACCTTGGGCGGGGCGTGCCCTGACTCGGCTATCAGGGCCCTAGCAAGGTCGGGGTCGCCGCTCGCCGGGATCGGCTCACCAAACATCGTTTCCCACAGACCAGTTGCCGCGTAATCCGGCCCAATATTCGGTTTCAGGACCCCGTCCGCGAAGTCTGCGATAGAGGCGCCACCGGAGTTCGTTTGGATCGCCTCTCGATCGAGCGCGACGAGCATTGCGGCGCGGATATCACGATCAGGAAATGTCTTCGTATTGATGTAGTAGAAGCGAACATATGGGTCGTACTCGCTGAACGCGCGGCCGGCGTAAGCGGCGGTCGCCGTGTGGGAATCGCTGAAGATGCCGTCGAGGTTCTCGGGCTGCATCGAGCCGTAGTCGATCGCGTAGGAATCGGCGCCCACTGAGCTGGTGATGCGCTGGTCGATGACGTTCAGGTCGAGGCCAAAGTCGACCTCCCATCGGTCGGGATAAGCGAGCCGGTAGTCGTCACTGCTCCGGTTCCAGTTTGGATTGCGGTCGAGGATCAGTGATCCATCAGGCTCGGGCGAATAACTGGTTATCTGATAGGGGCCGTCAGACCATACGTCGGTGCCGACGTAGTTCTCCTGCGTGTCGACGCCGGGGTGATCTATCGGATTCGGAACCGCGCCAAAGCCAAGCGTGGTCGTGTAGTTGAAGTCCGGCACGGTCTTGTTGAGATGGAACGTGATCGTGTTCCCGTCGCACTGGACCGCTTGATCAAACAGGTCCTGTCCGTGCGCGCTGTATGGGCCTTTGTAGGAAGAGGATCCGTCGTCGTCCTTCGGTATGTCGAGAAAACGGATCGCATATGTCGGACCGCCGTTGATCACGTCCGTGGCGAAGGTCCGTGAGACTCCGTACTTGATGTCCTCGCACTTGAGCGGCGATCCGTCCTGCCAGCTCAAGCCGTCGCGTAACGTGAACGACCAGGTTGTCGCGTCGGCGTTGGATGTTCCGGTGTCCGTCGCCATGTCCGGCACGAGAGTTGTCGCCTGAGTGGGGTCGGTCGATGCCTTGTAGGTGACGAGCGAGCGCATGATCGTCGCGCCGAAGAAGGCAAAGTCCTCCGGACCATAGATGCGTTGCGGGTCGTAGTAGTCGAAGTCCGTCGCGTTCTTGAGCATGTAGATCGTCGTTTCGTCGCATGTCGCGCATGCATCGGGCGGGAGGCTTGGCGGAGCCGAAGTCGGAGTTGGTGCGGACGTTGGCGGGACCGGCGTCGGTGTCGGGCTTGGTGTCTCCGTTGGCGCGGCCGTTGGCGACGGCGCAGCGGTGATGACCGCTACGGGAGGCGGAGTCGGTGTCGGCATGTTGTCAGACGTACACGCCGATGCTCCGAGCAGGAAACCGAGCCCAAGCACCAAAACTCGCCGCCGTCGCACAGTCGTCAATTCACCTTTGCGTACAGCTGCGCGTAGGGCCAGCTCGCATAAGGCGTCCAGCGAAACAGGTTGCCAACGTTCGTCCCGCCAATGTGCTGCGACAGCCCAAAGAAGAGAGGGATGATCCAGACCTGATCGACGGTGTCCTTATTCAGGTTCTGCCACTTCGCCGCCTGGGCGTTGCGGTCGATGGTCGTCGCGGCATCTGCAACCTGCTCGAGCCAATCGGGTACACCACTCGAGTCGTCGACATTCGACAGGTTCCAACCGCCTGCGTCTGTGAAAAGCGGCGGGATTACGGTGGTTGCGCTCGGCCAATCTGCACGCCACGCATCCGAGTTCCAGGTGAGTGTCCCGATGTCGCCTTGATCGAATACGGTCGACCCATGCGGGGATAGCTCCTGGAGGTCCAGTTTGAAACCGGCGGCCTGAAGCGAGTTCGTGACCGGGGAGGCGTATGCCGGCATTTGGAAGTAGTAGTTCCACGTGAGTGTCGGGGCGGCTTCGCTTGATTCCTCGATCAGCGACTTTGCATACTCGGCGTCGCCACTCGGTGGGATCGCCTTGCCGAGAAGCGTGTCCCAAAGGCCGGTGGGGGCGTAGTCGATGCCGACCGTTGGATTGACAACGGCATCGGCAAAATCCCCGATGTAGTCGCCACCCAAGGCCTGTCGCATCCCTTCGCGATCGAGGGCCGCGGCAATAGCGGCGCGGATCTGGCGGTTTGGGACTGTCTCGGTGTTGACGAACAGGTACGAGGTCATCGAATTCGGAGCACTGACCGCACGTCCTCTGAAGGCTGCGAGCGCGTCACTGGGGCTGGCGAAGAGCGTGGGTAGATTCGCAGTCTGGACGCTCGAATAGTCGATTGCGAAGGCGTCGGCGCCGGTTGAGGCGATTAGCCGCTGATCGATTTCCTCTGGCTCGAGGCTGAAGTCCACCTCCCACTTGTCGGGATACGCGCCGCGGTAGTCATCGCTGGCCCGATTCCAGTTGGGGTTGCGCTCGAGGATCAACAATCCGGGCGCTCCGCCCGGGTTATGCCGGTCCGCCGTGTACGTCGTGATCTGATAAGGCCCGTCCGACCAAACATCCGTGCCTAGGTAGTTTTCGCCGGTGTCGACGCCCCGGTGCTCAACGGGGTTGGGAACGGCGCCAAAGCCCAGTGTGGTCACGTAGTTGAAGTCAGGGACGCTCTGGGCGAGACGGAAGGTGATCGTGTTCCCCGAGCATTGGACGGCCTGGTCGAACAGATCCTGACCTTCGCCGCTGTACGGGCCCTTGTACAACGATGAGCCGTCATCGGCCTTTGGGATGTTGAGGTACGCCATCGCGTACGTCGGGCCACCATTGATGACATCAGTCGCGAAGGTGCGTGAGACGCCGTACTTGACGTCGTCGCACGTGACCGGCGAGCCGTCCTGCCAGCTAAGCCCGCCGCGCAGCGTGAATGTCCAAACGCTGGCGTCGGCGTTCGCGGTCCCGGTGTCAGTCGCCATGTCCGGCACAAGCGTCCGCGCGTCGGCGGGATCGGCCGAATACTGATAGGCGACCAGCGACCGCATGATCGTCGCGCCGAAAAACGCCTGGTCCTCCGGTGTATAGATGCGCTGCGGGTCGTAATAGTCGAAATCAGACTCGGACTTCAGCATGTAGATCGTTCCGCCGGGTCCGCTGATGCCCGAATCCGGGGAGTTCAGGGAGTTCGACGGTGCCGGCGAGGTCGGCGACGGTGTGACCGCGGCCACGGAGGGACTTGCCGCCCCAGTGGGTGTTGCCGCGAGCGTCGGCGTGGGAGCTGGAAGCGAGGCCGAGGGCGGCGCGAGAGCGCTCTGGACGGGCGTTGGCTTTACGTCGGTTGAGCACGCCGACCCGAGGAGCAGCACTGACGCTGCAATCACCAGGAATCCCCTGCTTCGTGAGTGCGAGATGTGAAACCTCGAGCTCCGGATAGTGGCGAGTATCACAGTCTCCAGCACCTGGCGGCCGAACGTAAACAAAAGAAAACCGGCGCCCTGACGGCGCCGGTTTCCCTGTTGGAAGAGTCGCTTGGTTAGCGACGGTTCTTGTTCTTTTCCTCGGCTTCCTTGGCGCGCTGGCGCTCACGGATGTCGCGGTCGATCTCCGAACGGCGATCGATGTTGCGCTGGGTGTAGTAGTCCTGGGTCGCGAAGATGTTGTGACCTTCGACGTCCTTGTCCTGGTCTTCCTCGCCACCCTGACGCTTGGTCTCTTCCTCGGCCATTTCTCTCTCCTTGTTGCTTGTGCCCAATGTAGTTAGTAGCGCTCCGGTCGGTTCGACCGGCTTTCCTTCAGCTGGCGCCGCAAGCGCAGCTCCTGCTGTAGCTCCGCCACCCGAACCGGCTTGCGCTGGCCTGGACGGTCGAGCACGACAAGACGATGACCCTCGGTATCGAGACCGTGGGCCACGTTCTGTCGCCTCGCGTTGATGCGGTTCATGGGCACAGCATCGTGTTTTCGGCGTCGAACGGCAATGCGCAGGCAGACATCGCTTATGTAAAGTGGCCGACACCGTGAGCGACGCCCAAGCGCGACTCTGAATCAGTCCATGGGCGTCATCGACGCGTACCGCAAGGTATTGCGCAACGGGCCGCTTTCGCGTTTGCTGCTGGGCGAGTTCGTCTCGTCCATCGGTGACTGGCTCTATCTCGTCGCGCTCCTGGTCATCATCTGGGACCTCTCCAACGATCCGGTCGTGCTCGGTATCGTCGGCGCGGCGCGGATCCTGCCGTACATCTTCCTGTCCATTCCGGCGGGCATCGTCGCGGACAGATTCGACAGGCGACTGGTGCTGCTGACCACGGACATCATCCGTGGCACGCTCATGGTCGTGATCGCAGGGGTGATCCTCGCGGGCCTGCCGGTGATCCTCGTCGTTGTCTTGGCGATCATCGCCACATGTTTCTCGGCGTTTTTCTCGCCCGCGATCGGCGCCTACCTGCCAACCCTTGTGCACGACGAGTCCGAGCTTGGTCCGGCGAACAGCGCCTGGTCGAGCCTCGACAACCTCGCCTTTTTCATCGGTCCTGCCCTGGCCGCCGTGATTTTGGGCATCTTCAGTTCGATCGCCTTCGCGATCCTTCTTGACGCGGTCACGTTCGCCTTCGTCGCGTTCATCCTGTGGCGTCTGCCACCTGGGCGCCCGATCACCACTGCGCAGCCCGATTCGGCGAGCGAGGGCCCGCCAACGAGCGGAAGACAAAGGCTTGCGGACGCCTACCGACCCATCCGCCGCCCCTTGTCCGGGCTGATTGTGCTCAACCTTGCGACCGGCTTCGTTTTTGGCGGATTGGGCGTAATGACCGTCATCCTCGCCACGGACATCTACCAGACCGGAGAGGCTGGCACCGGGCTGCTCAACTCGGCGATCGGCATCGGAGGCGTGGTTGGGGCGCTGATTGCCGGGGTGGTGGTGTTGCGCCGTCGCCTCGGGCCACCGCTGATCGTCGGTGCCGTGCTGATGTTGCTTGGCCTGGTCGCGCTGGGCGGGGTGAACAGCTTTGCCGTCGCGCTTGGTGCGATCGCCCTCGCTTCGGGCGCATCGTTACTTCTCGAGATCATCTCGACCACGTTGCTTCAACGCATCGTGCCTGACGAGCTGCGCGGCCGCACCATAGGAATAATGGAGACGGTTGCGATCGCCGCCTACTCAGTCGGTGCGTTCGTCATGCCGGTCTTCGGCGCATCCGATCCTGCCGTGGTTCTCAGCGCCAGCGGCGTGATCGTGATCGTGGCGGGCGTTATCTGCGTGGTTCTGCTCGGCCGGTTCGCAGTCCAAGGCCTGGATGTGCCGGCCGCGGTTCAGCGGATCGCCCAGGTCGACTTGTTTGCGGCCTTGCCGCCGGCGAATCTCGAGTCCGCGATGCGTGCAGCAGTGATCCGCGACGTGGCCGCGGACACGATCATCATCCGGCAGGGCGACGAAGCCGACTTCTTCTATGTGATCGATCACGGCCGCGTAGAGGTGACGCAGGTGGCCGGAGAGGGCGCGACAGCGCGCGTGCTGCGGCAGATGAGCGCAGGCGAGGTTTTCGGCGAGATCGGCCTTCTGAGCGGCATCCCACGCACGGCGACAGTTACGGCATTGACCGCCGCAAAGCTCGTCGTTCTGGACAAGGAAGCGTTCCTCGACCTGGTTTCTTCAGGTTCAGGCTTGACGTACACGCTCCTTGATCTTCATCGTGGTGGCGTCCAGGCGGCAGAGGGATAGGTATGGACGCTCAATTCGCGATGGACGCGCTGAGCAGATGCCCGCTGTTCGAGCGCGCAGACCAGTCGATGCTCGCATCGTTGTCGAGCCGACTTCGCGTGCGCCGCTTCCGGCGCAACGAAGTGATCATGCATCAGGGGGATCCCGGCGACTCCCTGCACATTGTCGGCGTGGGCGCGGTCAAGATCGTCCTGCCGTCGGCCGAAGGGGAGGAGGCGATCATCGCCACGCTTCGTCCGGGCGACTTTTTCGGCGAGCTGGCGCTGCTTGACGGTGCGCCGCGCTCGGCAACTGCCACGGCTCTCGAACCGTCAGAGACCCTCGTTTTGCCGCGGCCAGTGTTCTTCGAGCTACTCGATACGGTTCCGGGCCTGCGTGACGCTCTACTTGCGGGCGTAGCCAAGGAGCTTCGACGTCTGACCGGCCACGTGGAGGAGCTCCACTTCCTCGATCTTTCCGGCCGACTGGCAACGCGTCTGGCACGCCTCGCGCAGGAGGCAGAGCCCACCGCCAAGGGCGAGATCCATCTGAGCTGGCCCTATACACAATCCGATCTGGCAGCGATGATCGGTGGCACACGCCAGAGCGTTAACAGGCTTCTCTCCGAGCTGGTCGATGAAGGGTTGGTCCAGATCGAGCGCGACACGTTGGTCATTACGGATCCCGATGAGCTGGCCAGGCGTGGCGAACGATGACTGACGCTCAAACGTCGGGA
Source organism: Candidatus Limnocylindrales bacterium (assembly GCA_036558545.1). GTDB lineage: Bacteria > Chloroflexota > Limnocylindria > Limnocylindrales > CSP1-4 > JALYGJ01. The sequence continues at coordinate 19,593 of DATBFJ010000089.1, read as the reverse complement.
AGATGGCGGACCAAGTGTCCAGAAGACGACACTGCCCGTGTCGCATCTAATCTTGAGATATCCAGCCCCAGACATAGTCTCAGCACAGGCGCTGCGAAAACCAAAGCGGCAACCCACTAAGGGAGGTTTCGAAAGAAATGAGCCAGGAGAAGTTGGACTCGGTCTACAGGATCGGGGACGACGACGTCGAGGGCCATAAGCTGGGTCGACCGGCAGCTGGCGACGACGAAGACGTCGAAGGCCATAAGGCAGGACGCCCGGCAGCTGGCGACGACGAAGACGTCGAGGGCCACAAGGCGGGACGCCCGGCAGCATCTAGCGACGACGATGTCACAGGCCACAAGGCAGGGCGACCTGCTGCGGGCGACGACGACGACGTCGAGGGACACAAGCTCGGCCGCCCGGCCGCTGGCGACGACGAAGATGTCGAGGGCCACAAGCTGGGTCGTCCGTCAGCAGGAGACGACGAGGACGTCGAAGGTCACAAGCTTGGTCGCCCATCAGCGTCTGGCGACGACGAGCTCGGTCCTGACGGTCGCGCAGGCCGTCCGGCAGCGGGTGACGACGACGATGTCGAAGGCCATCGGATGGGACGACCGTCCTGACGACCTTCATCCGGAATGAGTGATTCCGGGTTGACCGCCGCGCTACAGGCGCTTCGCCTGGCAGCGCGGCGGTCTGCTGTTGCCCGCAGACTTGACGCGGGCGCAGAACAGGACCTCCTTCAGACGATCGTCGAGGCCACGGTTGCGCTGTTCGAGGCAGAGGCCGCGTCGATTGCGCTCTTCGAGCCTGATCCGGACCGCCTCGTCTACCGAGTGGCCGCAGGAGCCCAGGGACAGGGCGCGATCGGGCTCGAGGTGCCGCCCACACGCGGCATCGTGGGCTTCGTCTACTCGACGGCCCAGCCCATCGCTCTTTCGGACGTGCTCAGCGACCCCCGTTTCGACCGCGCGACCGCGGAGAGGACGGGCTACGTACCCCGCTCGATCGCGGCCGTGCCGCTCATCGACCGCGAGCAGACCGTGGGTGTGCTGCAGGTTCTCGACAAGCGCACGTCCCCCACGTTCACGCTCAAGGACATGGAGCTGCTCGCCGTCTTCGCCACGCAGGCAGCTGCGGCCATTCGCGCGGCGCGCGTGCAGCGCGACAGCGAACGGCTTCTGCGCGCCGTGATCGCACGTGTGGGCGAGGACATCACAGAAGACCAGATCGATGACCTCGTGAGTGCCGCAGCCGCCGAACTGGACTCGGAGGAAGAGACTCCGTTCTGGCAGCTCGTCGATCGCGTCGCCGAGATGCGTAACCTTTCCGACCGCGAGCAGCGCCTCGTTAGTGACATCCTCGGCGTCGTGGCCACGCACGCATCGCGCGGGCGTCGTTCCATCTGATCGACCGTCCAGGTACGAATGACTGAACAGCTGATTCCCGCCTGGTCGGAGCCCTTCCTCGACGACGCCCGCGAGAAGCTCATCCGCGCCGCCATGCTGCGCCAGCTGGACCGTGAATGGGCCTGGGGCGGGGCCACCGGCAAGGGCGTCAAGGTCGCGATCATCGACAGCGGCATCGAGGGCTCGCATCCGGTCGTGCAGGGCCGCCTGATGCAGTCTGTGACCGTCGAGATCGTCGACGAAGAGACCAGGATCGTCGATGACGAGCCGATCGACCTGTACGGCCACGCAACGGCGTGCGCCGGCATCGTGGTCGGCCTGGCACCGGAGGTGGAGTTGTACTCGGTGCGGGTGCTCGGTGCCGATCTGCGCGGCAAGGGCGCAGCATTCCTGGCCGGTCTCGAGTGGGCGGTCGAGAACGGCATCCACGCGATGAACCTGAGCCTATCGTCCAAGAGCGAGCGGTTGTTCCCGTACTTCCATGAGGTCGTCGACGAGGCTTACTTCAAGAATGTGGCCCTCGTATGCGCCGTCAACAACGTGCCAGGACTCAGCTATCCGTCGACCTTCTCGAGTGTCTTCTCCGTGGCCGCCCACACCATCCCGGATCCGGAGATCTTCTTCTACAACCCGTCGCCGCCGGTCGAATGGGGCGCGTGGGGGGTGGACGTGCCGATCGGCTGGAACAATGGCACGACGACGGTCGCGACGGGCAACAGCTTCGCCGCGCCGCACATCTGCGGCATGGTCGCGCGCATCCTGTCCAAGCACCCCGGCCTGACGCCGTTCGAGGTCAAGGCGGTTCTGGCGGCAATCGCCGACAATCCACAACCCTGACGCGCACAAACAAAAAGCCGACTGGGTGCAGCCCAGCCGGCTTCTTGTGTTGGTGGAGGAGCGTTCGCGTCAGATCAGGACGATGATCGTCAGTGCGACGAGGACGGTGGCCGCTGTAGCGACGATCCGCATCACGGCTGCCCGATGCTCCGCGTGCTCCATGTCCTTGAGATAGTCGGTGTCCGTGTGGCCGCGGCGGTGTCCGTTGGCCTCGCGCAGCGCCTCGTGCTCCCAGGATCCTGCGTGAACCTGCATCCCTACTGGTCCGTACATCTCGATCTCCTTGCTTGATGACTGCGGCTTGGTTTGTGTTCAGTTGATGAGCGAATATTCGGCTCCGGGCTGACACATCTCGATCAACTGAGCGACGCGTCGCGGGTAAACGTGGCTACGCGTCAGATGTCCGCCGCGTGCGCCGCGCGACGTCAAGCAGCCGACACTCCGCTCGCTGCTACGATCGGGTCCCGATGACGGACCGACCTCGTTACTACCTGACCACGGCGATCTTCTATCCCTCGAAGCAGCCGGCACTGCACTCGCTGTTCGAGGCGATTGGCGCCGACGCGATCGCGCGATATCGCCGGCTCATGGGCTACGACGTGCGCTTTCAGACGGGCATGGACGAGCACTCGGCGAACGTCGAGAAGGCGGCGAACGACGCCGCTGTGCAGCCGCGTGACCTTGTCGACCCTTGGGCGGTCAACTGGCGCGCAGCGTTCGATAAGTTCGAGATCTCTTACGACCGATTCATCCGGACCACAGACGCGGACCACGCCAAGGCCTCGATCGAGATGGTTCGGCGCGCCATGGCTGCTGGCGACATCTACAAGGGCACGTACTCAGGGTGGTACTGCCCGGGCGACAACGAGTTCAAAACTGAGGCGCAGCTGGTCGATGGCCGCTGCCCTGACCACCCAAGCCTTGAGCTCCAGTGGCTCGAGGAGGAGAACTGGTTCTTCGCCCTGTCCAGGTATCAGGACAGGCTTGAGCAGCTGTATCGCGACCAGCCAACGTTCTGCGAGCCCGAATGGTTCAGAAATGAGGTTCTGGGCTGGCTGAAGGAGGGGCTGCGCGACTTTTCGATCAGCCGCGCGGGGACGAACTGGGGCATCGAGTTTCCAGGAGATCCCGAGCATCGAATCTACGTGTGGTTCGACGCGCTAACGAACTACATCACGGGCGCGGGTTTCCCCGAAGATCCGGAATCGTTCGCGAAGTGGTGGCCGGCAGACGTCCACATCATCGGCAAGAACATCACCCGCTTCCACTGCCTCTACTGGCCGGCGATGCTGATGAGCGCCGGGATCGACCTGCCGCGCCAGGTATTCGCCCACGGCTTCATGCTCGATAAGGGCGCCAAGATGTCCAAGACGCAGGGCAACGTGCTCGACCCGGACCAGATGAGCGCGCTGATGGGCGTCGACGGTGTGCGCTACGCGGTGCTGCGCGAAGTTCCATTCGACCGCGATGCGGACGTGTCATACGACGGCTTCATCCGTCGCTACAACGCCGACCTGGCGAACGACTTCGGCAACCTGCTCAACCGCACGCTCAACATGGTCTCCCGCTACCTCGATGGCGAGCGCCCCGCACCGACTGATGGAGAGCTGGCGCACGCCTGGTCCGGGGCGTGGTCCGCGTACGTCGGCGCGATGGACACGTTCCTGCTCCACGACGCTTTGAGCGCGATCTGGGACTTCGTTGGCCAAGGGAACCGCTTCGTCGACCGCGAGCAACCGTGGACACTGGCCAAGCAGGCGAAAGCCGGAGATACGGAGGCGGCCGACCGTCTGCGCGGAGTTCTGGGCGACCTTTTGGAGGCCTGCCGCGTCATCGCACTTGCGGCCGCGCCGGTGACGCCGTCGGCATCCGCGAGGGTGCTGGAGCAGCTTGGGCTCGATTTTCCGTACGGAAAGTCGGGCGATGGTGGACCGCCGCTTGGCGACCTCGGTGTCTGGGGAAGCACTCCGGTCGGTGGGAAAATCGGTACCGCGGAAATCCTGTTCCCACGTGTCGAAAACGAGCCTGCCTGATCGTTGTCTGCACGAAGGAGGTGCTGGACATGGCACACGGACAGATGAACCACCTCGAGATTCCGGCCGACGACGCGGCACGGGCGCGCAAGTTCTACGAGGGCGTCTTCGGCTGGGAGACGAGCGAGATGCCCGGGTACCCGAACTATTTCCTGTTCAGCTTCGGCTCGATCGACCGCGCTGGAGGCGCCATCGGCGTGCGCAACCAGTCGACGGGGCCGCAGCTGCGCCTGTACATCCTGGTCGACTCCATCGACGAGACGTTGCCCAAGGTCACGGCGCTTGGCGGCAAGGTCGTGGAGCCCAAGACGGAGATTCCCGGACAGGGCTGGTACGCCGTGATCGACGACACAGAGGGCAATCAGCTCGGCGTCTACGAGAACGCGCCGAACTCGGCGATGTAGCCGACCGTTGCGCCTGATCGACTCGCATTCGCACGTCCAATCCGAGGCGTTCGATCGCGATCGTTCGGAGGTAATCAGCGCGGCACGCGGCGCCGGCGTCGAGCGCATGCTCGTCCCGGGTTGGGATCTTCCCTCGTCGCGTGCCGCGTTATCTGTTTGCGCTGAGTTCGCGCTCGACGCCGGCGCAGGCATCCACCCACATCTCGCGCGCGACAGCGACCGTGATTGGCGGGCGGTGTCCAACCTCGCGCGCGACCCGGCGGTTGCGGCTGTTGGCGAAACGGGACTCGACTACGACCGCGGATTTTCGTCGCGTGACGATCAGCTCGCGAACTTGCGCCGGCACCTGCAGCTCGCGGGAGAGCTGAACAAGCCCGCAATCCTGCACTGCCGATCAAAACCGGGCGAGCGTGACGCGCAGGACGACCTCCTGCGCGAGCTCGATGACGCCGGGCGGCCTCCGGCGCTCCTGCACTCGTTCTCCGGACCGGTCGATTACGCGCAACGGGCTTTGGACATGGGTCTATCGATCTCCTTTTCCGGGTTGGCGTTTCGGAAAGGGGAGGAGGCCACGGCCGCCGTGGCGCGCGTCGTTCCAGATGACCGGCTCCTCGTCGAGACCGACTGTCCTTATCTAGCGCCACCTGGCGCGCCACGGCGGCGCAATGAGCCGCAATACGTCGAAATCACCGCCCGCTGGGTCGCCGAGCAGCGCGGCCGGAACCCGGACGGGCTCGGCGACCTCCTCGTCGCCAACTACGACCGTCTATTCCGCAGAGAAATGGGATTTGGCCAAAGCGGCCGTTAATGCCCGGTTCCCATTCCGCGGGGGCATAGAGCCAGCGGAAATAGCCCAATTTCGGCATTTGGATGCGCCGAATCGACCGGAATCGGCAAAGTTCATTCGGGTGGGGAATAACGCGGCCACGTTGGGTTAGCCGCCGACCCAGGATGCTGGGTCCACCTCCAACGTGGCGCGGAACATGGCGCGCCCGGCGTCGTCCGCGAGCGCGTAGCGCCAGTCCACATCCGCCTGCCACGAACGGCCAATGAGCTGCGAGCCGGGCGTGGCTGAGCCCACGAACTCGGCACGGTAACGGCGTGGTGACGGCAGGGGCGCCTCGATGGGTGCCTCGTAGACGCTCAGGTATTGCTCGTCGAGATAGTCGAGGTAGCCCGCGTTGTTGACGTGGGCCATCGGGTCAGTTTCCGTCCTGCGCACCACGAACGTCCGCGAAGCTGCGTCCGCAGGCACTGAGCCCACGTCAACGCGCAGCGGCGTGAAGTCGGCGACCGTGCCGAACGCCTCGGGGATCTCCTCGGGAGGTCTTACCGGGCGGCCCGCGTCGTTGAGCAGCACCCAATCGGTGAATGCTTCCGCGACCATGCGCTCGGAGCCGGAGTGGCGTATCTCGCTGCGACGACGAGCAATCACGCGCCGAAACCCGATTACCTCCGTGGAGACGACGACCTCCGAGCCGAACTCGACCGAGTCGAGGATCTCGAGCTCGACGCCGCGCACTAGCCAGAACAGGCCCCGTTCGCCATACCAATCGCGGCCGAACCCGGCGCTTTCGGAGTGGATCCAGGCGAGATCCTGGGCGAAGCGCAGATAGCCGCCGCTGCGCAGATTGCCGTCAGGTCCGGCCTCGTCAAAGCGCACGCGATACGTCCGTTCGATTCGGTGCTCGACGTACCTCGGAGAAGTCACCCGCTGATTGTCTCGCGCGCAATCAAAATCGCCGGCGGCAATCTGCCGCCGGCGATTCAGCGAACGGACGACTACTGAGTCCCTGCGCGCCGCGCCTGATCGGGAACTGCCGGATTGTTCGCGTCGGCCGGAACGCTTTGGCTGTTGGCCTGGGATGCCGCAGCCTGACCTTCGTGCGCCATCTCGGCCTGCTCGGCCCGCAGCGCCTGGGCGGGAATGGCCGGGTTGTCGACGTCGAGCAGGATGCTCTGCGTCGTCACTTGTGCAGCTTCTTGGGCACTCTCTCCAGCCGTGGCCTGCGTTGCCGCGTAGGCGGCCTCGCGCTGCATCTCGGCCTGCTCGGCACGGAGCGCCTGCGCCGGAACCGCAGGATTGTCGACATCGAGCGCGACCTGTGACAGGTAGACGGCCTGCTGCTGGTCCATCTCGCTCTGCTGAGCGCGCTGAGCCATGGCCGGAATGTTCAGAACCTGTTCGCCCGCCGCAGCTTGCTGGGCGGTTATCGTGGCCGGGACCGGCCCTTGTAGCGCGGCAATTGCCCCAGCGCCAACGATCGTCGCTGTCAGTGCACCGACTGTCAGCGCGCGCCGAACGGCTGCCGCATCCGAAGCACTCGGAAGCCTTAATACCGCGCCATGACTGAGGACGTTGACGAGAACGTCACCCGAAAACGAGTGGCCTTCGAGATCGTCATCGCTGGCGGTGAACTGGAAGGTCCGGCGATCGCCCAGCAGTTCTACCAGTTGACGCTCGTCCTCTGGCCTGAGCTCTGCCTCGATCGTCTTCCCATCTGCGAGCGTGATCGCAAATCTCATCTTTTCCATTTTTTCGTCTCCCGTGGGTTTAGACCGCTAATGCTGGGTCGGGCGTCCCCCGGACGCGAGCAGGCAGCCGACATCTCCGGAGTCGCCTAACCGACATCGCGTTTAGGCGGTCTTCTCGCGCAAAAATGCCACAACCCGGGGATCGATCCAGCCGGCTGCGGTCGCGCGCTCCTCGAGATTCTCGACCGACATCCACTCCATCAACGCGTTCGACCACGGCGCGTCCCAATTCGAAGGCAAGTCGCGCGACTGTCCGGTTCGAAGCAGTCCCAGCGACTCGACTTCCTCAGCCAGGCCGCCGGTCTTGATCGTGGCAGGCGTGTAGCCGGCTTTCGTGAGCCGCTGCTGTAGCTCGGTGGCGAGCGCTTCGTCGATCGCAAGCAGGTCCTCAGTCGTCGGTCGATCGAGGTACAGGTGGTTGAGCTCGAGCAGCCGCGAGAGCTCGTCTATCGGCGCCGGATGGTCGTCGACGCGCAGGTCGATCCAGCGATCGTTGTTGCCGCCATAACCGGCGTTCTCGCGAACGACCAGTAGGGCAGCCGACTCGCGGCCACGCTTGTCACCTCCACGCTGGTCGGCGGCCTTGAGCGCCTTGAGCAACAGCTCGGGAAACGCTGCGCCGCCGGCCACGAAGGTCTCGAAAAGCGCGTCTACCACGTCTGAACCGGTCAGGATGTTGCCCTGACACGCGACGTTGTCCGCGATGCGGCCGCCGGCCCAGTCGATGCACCCGGAACCTGTATATGTGGCAGACCTGCCCTGCGCATCGACGATGCCGGCCTGGCGATGATCACGGCCGTCGTCGGCGTCGGTAAGCATCCTGAGAGTGTCCGGAGCTGCCGTGCCCGTGTCCATCATCGCCAGTCCGTCGGGTCCGTAGAGGTAGTTGGCGGCCGACTGTGTCGCCACCGCCCCTACGCCTGCTCGTGCGTGGGGCACGACCGAGCCAACGGCCAAAAATTTGGACGCGACAGCGATGCCCAGGTCGCCAGTTTTTGGATCACGCGCGACGATCGAAAAGGTCACCCTGCACCTCTGCGCTTAAGCTGGCGTTGACGCTTGACAACCGGCCGTCGGCTGCATAGTCTGCTAGCACTCTCGCAACGAGAGTGCTAAATCCAATGAGGTTCGAATGCGGACGGTCGCGCGCGCCGTTTTCAGCGCCGCCGGCCCGTGAGCACGGATCATCGACAGGAGGGTAACGCGTTGGCGACAGCCACTGCGACGAAGCTTCGGCCGCTGGGCGACCGAGTCGTCATTCAGCCCACTCCCCGCGAGGAGATGACCAAGAGCGGCATCGTTTTGCCTGACACGGCGAAGGAGAAGCCGCAGGAGGGCAAGATAATCGCCGCAGGCCCAGGCCGGCTGACCGACGAGGGCAAGCGCGAGCCGATGGACGTCAAGCAAGGCGACACGGTTCTGTATGCCAAGTACGCCGGCACCGAGTTCAAGATCGAGGGCGATGAGCTGCTCATCGTGTCCCAGAAGGACATCCTCGCCATCGTGGAGAACGCCTAGCCATGGCAAAGCAGTTGATCTTTGACGAGACCGCTCGTCGCAGCCTTAAGAGGGGCGTCGACCGGCTGGCCGACGCAGTGAAGGTGACGATTGGGCCAAAGGGCCGCAACGTCGTCCTCGACAAGAAGTTTGGATCGCCCACGATCACCAACGATGGCGTCACGATCGCGCGCGACATCGATCTCGAGGACCCATTCGAGAACATGGGCGCCCAGCTGCTCAAGGAAGTCGCCACCAAGACGGATGACGTTGCCGGCGACGGCACGACGACTGCCGTTGTCCTGGGCCAGGCGCTGGTGACCGAGGGCCTCAAGAACGTGACCGCGGGCGCCAATCCGATGATCGTCAAGCGCGGCATGGACAAGGCCGTCGACCGCATCGTCGAGGAGCTCAAGAAGAACGCCAAGCCCGTTGACAATCGCGAGCAGATCGCGGCCGTCGCGGCGATCAGCGCCGCCGATCCTGAGGTCGGCGAGACGATCGCCGAGGTCATGGACAAGGTCGGCAAGGACGGCGTCATCACCGTCGAAGAGGGCCAGTCACTGGGCCTCGAAAAGGAATACACGGAAGGCATGCAGTTCGACCGGGGCTATATCTCGGCCTACTTCGTGACCAACCCCGACCGGATGGAGGCCGTTCTCGAGAACCCCGCCATCCTGATAACGGACAAGAAGATCTCGAGCATCCAGGAGCTTCTCCCGGCGCTCGAGAAGGCGGTGCAGCTCGGCCGCCCGCTGTTCTTCGTCGCTGAAGACGTCGATGGCGAGGCGCTCGCCACGCTGGTCGTGAACAAGCTCAAGGGCACCATCTCCGTGCTTGCCGTCAAGGCCCCCGGCTTTGGCGATCGGCGCAAGGAGATGCTCCGCGACATGGCCATCCTGAGTGGCGCAAACGTTATCAGCGAGGAGCTCGGGCGCAAGCTCGACAGCGTCACAGCTGAAGACTTCGGCGGTGCGCGGCGCGTTGTCGCGACCAAGGATGACACCACGATCGTCGATGGCTCCGGCTCAGCGGACGCGATCAAGGGCCGCATGACCCAGATCAAGGCGCAGATCGAGGAAACCACGTCGGACTACGACCGCGAGAAGCTCCAGGAGCGACTTGCCAAGCTGGCCGGCGGCGTCGCCGTCATCAAGGTCGGCGCCGCGACGGAGGTCGAGCTCAAGGAGAAGAAGCACCGCATCGAGGATGCCCTCTCGACTACCCGTGCGGCGGTTGAGGAAGGCATTGTCGCCGGCGGTGGCACCGCTCTCCTGCAGGCCATCCCGACGCTCGACGAGCTGAAGCTCGACGGCGACGAGATGATCGGCGCCAACATCGTTCGCCGTGCTCTCGAGGCTCCGGCGCGACAGATCGCCGAGAACGCGGGTCAGGAAGGCTCCGTCATCGTGGCCGCTGTCAAGGGCATGAAAGTCGGCGAGGGCTACGACGCTCTCCGCGGCGAATACGGCGACATGTACAAGAAGGGCATCGTCGACGCGGCCAAGGTGACGCGTTCTGCTCTTCAGCATGCAGCCTCGATCGCAGGCATGGTCCTGACCACGGAGACGCTGGTCACCGACAAGCCGGAGAAGAAGGAAGCAGTCGGCGCGGGTCATAACCACGGCGAGGACATGGACTTCTAAGTTGCGATCGTGATACCGCGCATCCGCGGCGTTGCCGTCAGCGCGGTGTCGCAGTGGAACCCGGGCCGAGAAATCGGTCCGGGTTTTCTATTTCCCTTAGAAGATGATGAGTGGCACGTGATACATTCCGCCGCCAACGTCACATCTAGGGGGAGCTCCTGCCCATGCTCGGCCGCCGCACCCTTGGCGTCCTCGCCTGCCTCTCGCTCGTCGCTAGCGCATGTACGTCAATTTCTTCGGCGCCGAGCGATGCGCCTTCGCTGACGCCTTCCGCGGGTCCGTCCAATCTCGCGAGCGTTCCGCCGACCGGCGAACCATCGACCCAGCCGACGCTGGTACCGAGTGCCAGCGTCCCGACCGCGACGTCGTTGAAGACACCCAAGCCCCCGAAGGCAACGAGCTCGGCCGGTTCGGGCCAAGCCAACTTAGTCATTACCAAGTTCAGTGCGAACGCGGATCCTTTTGTCGCCTTCGTCGACACACGGGGTCGGGTAACGGTCAAGAACATCGGCTCGGCGGACGCGGGCAGCTTCTCGATCGGCGTCAGTTACGAACGCGACGACGGCCTGGGCTATGGGAGCTACAGCGGCGTGCCCGTCGATGGCTTGGACGCCGGCGACAGTGTTCAGGTCGAGGTTGACCTCAGCCTCCAGGACACCGGCGCAATCACGTTCACGGCGAAGGCGGACGCGGATGGCGCGATCGGTGAGTCCAACGAGGACGACAACACCGCAACACTATCGGTGACTGCGCTCAAGGCGCAGCCCAATCTCGTCTTCGACTCATTCTCGTTGACGGTCGACACGCTCAACGCGGGCGGTTACGGGCTCAACTACAGGCTGCGCAATTCGGGAACGGCAAATGTGACCGACTTCATCGAAATTTCCTTCACCTGGGCTGCATCGTTCAGCGGAGATACGGGGACATTTCCAGAGCAGCAGTGCTGCTACGCCCACGGGCCGACGTTTGTCCCCGGTGACTCCATGGGCGAAAGCTACGGCCCGGTCTACTTTCCGCAAGCGGATTCATACGTGGTTACGGCGGCCGTGGACCCGGCCAACGACATTCAAGAATCAGATGAGTCGGATAACTACGCCACCGACGCCGTAACCGTGCCGTGACGGCGTCGATCAGTCGCTTCACCATCGGAATCGCGCTCGTGATGGTGCTGACCGGTTGTACCTCGGTGACGACGGTCCCGACCTCAGTGCCATCGGTCCAGATCGCGCCTTCGCCGTCGATCGCCGCGGACTCGTTGCCGTCGACAGGCCCGTCAGTCGCGCCGAGCCTCAGCGCCGAAACGGCCCAGCCGACAAAGACGCCGAAGCCGCCAAAGTCCGCGCCTCCAAGCCAGCCAACGGGCCCGGCGGGTACCAATCTGGTCGTCACCAAGTTCGTGGCGGACGACGAGCAATTCGTCGTCGGCATTCACTCCCAGGCTCGCGTGACGATCAAGAACGTGGGTACGGTCGACGCAGGATCGTTCGATCTGGGCGTGAGCTTCACCGACGGCGTGGGCGGCGGAGGCATCACTCCAACGGCAGTGGACGGCCTTGCTGCGGGCGAGTCAATCCAGGTGTCGATAATCATTGCGCCGCTGGTCCCGGGCAATTTCACGTATACGGCGACAGCCGATGCGCGCAACGTTGTTGCAGAGACCGACGAGACGGACAACACGGCGACTCTGTCAAGGAAAGTGGTCAGTGCCATCAATTTGACGTTCGTCCCAGGCTCCGCAGCTGTCGAGCGAAATGATGATGGGAGCTACACACCCGAGGTTGAGGTCGAAAACACGGGCTCATCAGATCTCAACGACCATTTCGTAGTCGGAATCACATGGAAGTCCACGACCGACTCGGGAACCTTTTCCGATCTGACCTGCTGTTCCCACAACGCGCCAATACTTAAGGCAGGATCGTCGGTGTCCCTAACCCTGTCGTCTGTGCAGTTCCCGATGGCGGGCGGCTACGTCGTTACGTTTGCCATAGATCCCAACGATGAGATCGCCGAATCCGATGAACACGACAACGTCGACTTCGTGCCGATCAACGTTCCGTAGCCCGGTGCATGAGGAAGCCGCGAATGTCGTCAGGTAGTCGCGTGATGCGCGTGGCTGGTGGTCTTGCCCTTGCGGTCGGCTTGATCGGTTGTGCATCGATCAGCGCAACGCCTCAGCCATCCGGGGGAACGGCGTCACCTTCGCCTCTCCAGCCGTCGCCCGCGACCTCATTGCCTGTATCGAGCGTCGCAACCAGCCTGCCGCCCGCAAGCATTTTTCCAAGTTCTGGACCGACTTTGGAGCCCACCACTGCACCGACTGACACGCCGCCGCCGGCAAAGACCCCCAAGCCTGCAACAGCCAACCTTGTCATCACGAAGTTCGAACTGGACGATAACTACATCCTGGTCGAGACCCCGACGGACTATCTGGTCACCGTGAAGAACACGGGCAGCGCCGACGCTGGACCGTTCTCCGTGTCTGTGCTCGAAGCAAACGAAGACGATGGGTCACACAGCCAGTCAGATCCAAAGATGGTCAATGGACTTGCCGCTGGTAAATCGACCGAAGTCACGATCTCGATCTCCCTGCCCAAGGCAGGCCATTGGAGGTTGACCGCCACTGCCGACAGCAATGCTGCTGTTGATGAATCAAACGAGGAGGACAACGACAGCGAGGTGAGCGCCAGGGTTCTCGCTGGTCTCCCTGATCTGGCGTGGTCCGGCAGCGGCTTCACGATGACGCCTGACGCGCAGAAACCCGGCTATTTCGACATCGCGGCGCAGTTCGCCAACCAGGGGACGGACGACCTCGCCCAGGAAAGCGCGTTCATCGGCATCACCTGGTACAGAGATGAGGATGGCGCTTCAGGCGACCTCACGCCGATGCCACTTACGGACATGGCAAAGGGAGAGGTGCGACTTCTCGAAGGGAGCCAGCAGATGCCAGGGCCGGGCACGTACACGGTGTATGCCCTGCTCGACCGCGATCACGTCCTGAACGAGCTCAGTTCGGACAACAACGAGACATCGATCCGGCTGACCGTTCCGTAGTTGGTCGAGCATGCGCCCAGGGGGTTGCGTGAGGCGCGCAAACTTTGAGTCGGGGCCGTTACGTGCGGGGGTGGAGGGCGCTGGTGGACGAATCTGATCCACGCCTGATGCAGGGCGAGGAGATCGTATTCAAGACAACGAAGCACTGGATGTCGCCCCTGGCCGATTCCGGAGTGGCGATCCTGCTCTTGATTGCTGCCGTGGTGCTGGCCTGGCTCCAGACCGACCAGACCAACGGCGTGATGGGATTCGTCAATCGCCTGCTGAACCTGCTCGAAATCGCGTTCGTGGTCTTCGGCATTGGCTCCATCATCTACAACATCGTCGCGTGGCGCAGCGCGGAGTACGTCGTCACCAGTCAGCGCGTGCTGGGCCAGGAAGGCCTGCTCCGTCGACGTGAGACGGACAGCCTGCTCAGCTCGATCTCTGATGTGCGTTCGCGATCCTCGGCCGTCGGCCGCATGCTGGGCTACGGCGATCTCCAGATCCTTTCGGCTTCCGGCGATGCAGGCGCGGACAAATTCACGACGGTCATCAAGGCAGATGACCTCAAGAAGAAGATCCTCGAGCAGAAGATCGCCGCGGGCAATGCTCCAAGACCATCGATGGCCGCGACCGAAGCTGCGGCGTCGGCGTCGGCAGCCGTCACTTCACCGAACGCAGACACGATGGCGACATTGAGCGGCCTCGCCGGATTGCGCGACTCGGGAGCGATCTCTGCAGAGGAATACGAGGCGAAGAAGGCCGAGCTTCTCAGCCGTATCTGATGGTCGTCTGGCGCTTCAGATTGCTGGCTGGACCGTGAAGTCAACCGTCTGCTTGTTGTTGTCAGGCCGAGTGTCGACGTAACCGGCTGGGACGGTTGCGGTGGCCACGATGGTCGTCGGCAGTGCCTGATCGAGAGTCACCGAAAACTCGACATACGCGGACGGGTCGCCAACCACGAGCGGGCCACTCACTTTGCGATAGGTGGTACGCGTTCCGCCCTGCTGCGTTACGACGAGCTTGACCGTGGCACTGGGCAGGTCCTGCGTGCCGAGCGGGGAAAGGTACACGCCGATCTTGTGGGTATCGCCGGCGTACCAGGTACCGACCGTGCCGGACCCGTCAAAGGTGAGGCTGCCCATCTCGATATCAGACGGAGTCGGCGAGGGTGTTGGACTGGGCGTGGGGGTTGGCTTCTTGGTCGGTTTTGCCGTTGGCGGAGCGGTCACCCCAGGGCTTGGTGTGGCCTCGCACGCGCAACTCGAGGGAATGTCTGACGGAACGATTGACGGTGTCGCCACCGGAAAACTGGGAACTTCAAGCGAGGGCAATGCGCTGGATCCGGGGATCGGGGTTACCGGCGTGCTGATGAACGGCGTCGATGAGGGTGCCGCGGCGTTACACGCAGCGACAGCGATGAGGAAAACGGCCAGCAGGGCCAGCTTGGTGACGCGCACTTGGATCTCCTCAGAAACCGGTCGGCGGAGGATACGTCCCCCGCTCGGTCGTCGCAGGCGCGTGAGCGACATGACCGCCGGCCGCGTACGATCGGGCGAGTGAAGGAGCTCTTCGAAAAAGAGGATCAGGAGCAGCTCGAGCTGCCTCCGCCCCCTGACGCGCCGCCCGGCGAGGACCTCGAGCCACCCGAAGAATCAGTGGACCCCCGGGCGACGGGCAAGCGCAAGGGCGCGCCGCCGACGACCAGTTCCGAGCCTGCGGGAGAGGAGGCCCCGCACTTCGCTGACTGGTTCTCGTCGCGCGGTTCCTTGGATGTGGCGCGTATTCGGCGAGAAGCGGACGAGGCGGCGGTAAAGACTGAAGCACAGCGCAAGGCACTGACCGAAGAGATCGTCTCGCGGCTGAACCCGGAACAGGCGCGCGCCGTGACCACTACACAGGGACCGCTGCTGATCCTGGCCGGCGCGGGAAGCGGCAAGACGCGCGTGCTCGCACATCGAGTCGCGTACCTGATCGGCGTCAAGGGCGTGAAGCCATGGCAGATCCTCGCGGTCACGTTCACCAACAAGGCCGCGGCCGAGATGCGCGCGCGCATCCTCGCCCTCGTCGGAGAACAGGCGCGCGACGTCGCGATGGGCACCTTCCACTCCCTGTGCGCGCGCGTGTTGCGCCGCGACGGTTCAGCGATCGGCATCGACCCACGGTTCACGATCTACGACACGGACGATCAGACGAGCACGATCAAGCTGGTCATGCGCGACCTCGACCTGCTGCAGCACAGCGAGATGCGGCCGCAGGCGCTGCTCAACCAGATAGGGATCTGGAAGAACGACCTCATTGGCCCTGATGCGGCCGAGACCGCAGCGCGGGGCTACCAGGAGGAGATCGCCGCCCGCGCATATCGGTCGTACCAGGCGCGTCTGAAGGCCGCCAGTGCGCTCGATTTCGACGACCTGCTCAACGAGGCCGTGCGCCTTTTCGAGCAGGCGCCGGGTGTAGTCGCTCACTACCAGGATCGCTGGCGCTACCTGCACGTCGACGAGTACCAGGACACCAACCGCGCCCAATACCTGTGGATTCGGCTGCTCGCGGGCGAGCGCAAGAACCTCGCGGTGGTCGGTGATGACGACCAGAGCATCTATTCGTGGCGCGGCGCCGATCTGCGCAACATCCTCGATTTCGAGCGCGACTATCCCAACGCCACCGTGGTCAAGCTCGAGCAGAACTACCGATCCACGCAGCTGATCCTCGACGCGGCCCACGCGGTCGTGTCGCACAACGAGGCGCGCAAGGACAAGAAGCTGTGGACGCAGAACGATCGCGGCGTCCAGATCGAGCGCTTCGAGGCGGACTCGGAGGACGAGGAAGCGGAATGGGTCGCGCGCCAGGTCGAAGCTCTCGTCGGCGGCCGTGGTGCAGGCGGCTCATTCCTGGCCCGGCGCGCTGACGAGGGCGACGATCGGACCTACAAGATGCGCGACATCGCGGTCATGTACCGGACCAACGCGCAGAGCCGGGCGATTGAAGAGGCGTTCCTGCGCTACGGCATGCGCTACCAGCTGGTCGGTGGCACCCGTTTCTACCAGCGGCGCGAGATCAAGGACGCTCTGGCCTATCTCCGCGTGTTGCGCAGCGACTTCGACACGGCCGCCTACGAACGGATCATCAACTTGCCTCCGCGTGGCATAGGTGAGAAGACGGTCGCGGCCGTTCGCGCGGAGGCGAGCCGGCGCAATGGCAACGTCTGGGAGGCTCTGGGTGCCCTCGCGGCGTCTGAGTCGAACGAGGTTGCCGTCGCCACGCGCACCAGGAGCGCCATCGCTGGCTTCGTCGCCATCATCGAGAGACTGCGGCGACGCATCGGTGTTCTCGATCTCCCCGAGTTGCTCGACACCCTGCTCGAGGAAACCGGCTACCGGCAGATGCTGCTCGACGGCTCGCAGGAAGGCGAGGATCGCTGGGCCAACCTGCTCGAGCTGCGTGAGGTCGTTGCGCGCTACGGCGATCTGGACCCAGACGACGCTGTCGACCGACTGCTCGAGGAGACCGCACTCGTTGCCGACCAGGATTCATACGAGAAAGACGCCGATGCGGTCACGCTGATAACGATGCACGCGGCGAAGGGCCTCGAGTTCGATGCGGTGTTCATCACGGGTCTCGAGGAAGGCGTATTTCCACATTCGCGCGCGCTGGACGACCAACGCGAGATGGAGGAGGAGCGGCGGCTCGCCTATGTCGGGCTTACTCGCGCGCGCCATCGGCTGTACCTGACCCATGCTGCGACCCGCGCGACGTGGGGCAGGGGAGGCTTCTCGGTGCCATCGCGCTTCCTGATGGAGATCCCGTCCGACTTGATGCACGGACCCCGACTCGTCGCGCAGGATCCGTACGGCGAGGACGAAGATCAGCGGCCCGACGACGAGCGCGCGGGTGAGGGCTACGACCTGAGGTACATCCTTGGACCGCGCGCCGCGTCAAGACTTGTTGGGCGCCGCGCGTCGTGGATGAACGGCGGTTCGAACTCAATATCGATGCGAGGTGGACGAGCGTTGCCGCCGGGCGGCGGCTACACGCCACCGCCTGGCGCTCCGCGCGATGGCGAGAACTTTGTCCCGTCGCGTGACCTGAACGCGAAACGCGATCTCTATTACGGCAACAAGACGCCCGTTGGACTGCCCAACGATCCCGCGCGTGAAGAGCCAGTGCCTGAGCGGCAAGTGAAGGCGCGAGCTGTCATTCCGGGTGAGCGCCAATTCCGCGATGGCGACCACGTTCGCCATCCCGCCTTCGGCGAGGGCACGGTCGTGACCTCGAAACTGACGCGCGACGACGAGGAGGTCACCGTCGCGTTTCCAGAGCGTGGCGTTAAGAAACTGCTCGCCTCACTCGCGAACCTCGAGGTACTCGAGCCCTAGTCCGGAGGCAAACCAGCGAGCCGGTTGCGATCGCCGCGTCACCGGGCCGCTTTGGATGGCAGCGTGTCACTGGGAGTGGCGCGATTCCGATTGGCCGGCTCCCATGGGCGCTACCGATCGTGCTGAGTGGTCGCCAGCCCGTCCCGCGTCACCGGGATTGGCGCGGCGCCCGGATTCGTGTGTCAGCGGAACGCCTGAAGAGAATCGACGCTCTGCGACCCGCCCTCTGGCCACTCCGAGTGACGCGCCGTGAGCTCTGCAGGCCTGGGCAGCACCGGCCGGTCGTTAGCTGCTGGAGTTAAGCGGTTGTGCGTCGCTACCAGTGACACGGCAGCCCGCCGTCACAACTGACCCCGGATTAGTTGATCGTCAGCGTCTCATTACCACGACGACAACGATCAGGCCGATGATCACCAACCCGGCAACTCCGGCGATGAGCAGTGGGTCAAGCCCGCTGCCACTGCCGCTGGATGAGGTTGGCGTGGCCGTTGGCGCGGGATGTGCCGTGGCCGTGGCTGGCGCGGCCGTTACCGGAGCCGCCGTGGCTGGTGCGGCCGTTGCCGCGACCGATGGCGCCGGTGACGCACCGGAGACCACGGTCACGTGCAGGATCACGTTCTCGTAGGGATTTCCCTTGGTGATGACCGGCTCCGCCTGGCTGAGGAACTGGCGCGGTCCATCGAAGACATTTCCGATCGCGACGTAGTCGGCGTTGGTGTCGACGTTCGAGACCAGGAACGGCACTTCAAACGGGAACGCACTCGACCCTGCGTAGAGCGGCTCCGACTGGAAGCCGAGCACGGAGCCATCTGCCTTATTCAGCAGCGCTACCGATGCCCACGCTTCACTCGTGATGTCGTTGGGTAGGTCGAGGAACGCCCCTGTCACCTCGCCCTCGATGAGGTCTGGTCGAAAGACGAGCGGCACCTGGACGTTGTCAGTCGGGTTGCCGTTTGTGGCGACCTTGATGCCTTCGGCGCTTGTCCATGCCTCCCTGCCATCGACCAACGTCGCGTACAGCCACGCGTCGTTGGTCGTGACGAGAACTGAAGGATCGAGCGTGACGCTGAAGTTGATTGGTGGCTGGCCTGGATTGTCCATGCGCACTTCGCCGACCGGCGTGATGGTCGGACCATTCGGATCCACCTGGACGACATTGATCGTGAGGACGGCCTGCTCGGTGAGCGTCCACGAGTCGTCCTTGGTCACCTGACCTGTGACTGTCACAGGCGCCGCGCTGGGGCTCTCACTTGGAAGCGCGCTCTCACTTGGAAGTGCGCTTTCGGACGGTGCAACGCTGGGGGATTCGGTTGCCGCTTCCGTGGGCGGGGCTGTTGGCGTGGCAGTCGGTGCCTCAGTAGGCGTAGCGGTGGGGGCTTCGGTCGGAGTGGGCTTGGGCGTCTTTGTCGGTGCTGGTGTCTCCGAGGCTCCTGGGGTTCCCGACGCTCCGGGTGTCCCGCTTGCGACCGGAGAAGGCGATGCGCCCGGGACCGGGATCGTGTTGCTGCTCTTGGCCGTGACGAGGTCGAATGTGGCATCTGGCGTTACCGGCGTGG
This sequence comes from Candidatus Limnocylindrales bacterium, assembly GCA_036558545.1. Classification (GTDB taxonomy): domain Bacteria; phylum Chloroflexota; class Limnocylindria; order Limnocylindrales; family CSP1-4; genus JALYGJ01. The sequence continues at coordinate 285 of DATBFJ010000089.1, read as the reverse complement.
TCGACTTTGTCTGGTAAAGCGTCGCGCCATCGATCACCGCTGCCGCGGCGACGTAAGAGTCGGCGGGATTGACCAGTGCGGAATCGAAAGCGACCGTGAACGGCGCCGGATAGGTCGCCGGCGACGGGATGACGTCGCGCGACACCAAACGCCCGGTCGTTGCGTCAAGGATCGCCGCATAGGCGACTGCCGTGGCCGACGCAGTGACTCCGTTCGGCAGTGCGATCGTGCCCGTGATCTGGGCGGGTGTCTGGTAATCGGGGGTATCAAGCTGAACGGTCAGGC
>DATBFJ010000088.1:0-3822 GCA_036558545.1 Candidatus Limnocylindrales bacterium | reverse complement strand
AGCCGAGGACAACAAGTCGCGCCTCACGTGCGCGGGTGCAGCCTACGATCTGTATCCGTCGCCGCCCGGTCACGTGAAGCCAGCCGGCCAGTGGAACGCGACGCGCATCATCGCGAAGGGGGCGCACGTCGAGCACTGGCTGAATGGGACGAAGCTGCTCCAGTACGAGCTGTGGAGTCCTGACTGGGAAGCCAAGGTGAAAGCGAGCAAGTTCGGCGTCCATCCGAAATACGGCCGCGCCACCAAGGGACACTTCGGGCTCCAGGGAGATCACGACGGCCAGCTGGCCTTCCGGAACATCAAGGTCAGAGAGATCAAATGATGCGAAGCGTTCTGTTGACCGTGGGCTGCGTGGCGGTAGCCACTACAGTGTTTGCCCAACCACCGAAGATCGGCTACGACGACACGCCGATGCAGCCCAATGGCAAATGGCACATTCACGACGGCAACCGGCCGCAGCCGCAGATCGTCACGCCCGGCGCCTCCGCCGGCGAGGCGGCGCCGCCGTCGGATGCCACGGTGCTCATCGGGCGGGGCAGCGACCTGAGCGCATGGCAGACGTCAGCCGGTGCGCCGCCGCCGTGGTCGATGAAGGACGGGGTCGTCGAAACCGGAAAGGGCGTCATCCGCACGAAGCAGGAGTTCACCGACTTCCAGCTCCACGTCGAGTTCGCGACTCCGGAGGTCGTGAAGGGCGACGGGCAGGGGCGCGGCAACAGCGGCGTGATTCTGCTCGGGGCGTTCGAGATTCAGGTGCTCGACAGCTACCAGAATCCCACCTATCCGGACGGACAGGCGTCCGCGATGTACGGCCAGTTCCCACCGCTGGTGAACGCGTCGCGGCCTCCCGGGGCCTGGCAGGCCTACGACATCGTGTTCACGGCGCCACGGTTCGCCGCGGACGGCACGCTGCAGACTCCCGCGATCGTCACCGTCTTCCACAACGGCGTGCTCGTGCACAACGCGACGCCGTTCTGGGGGCCGACGGCGCATCGCGCGATCAATCCCTACGTGCCCGCCAACGCCAAGGGGCCGATCGTGCTCCAGGATCACGGGAATCCCATCCGTTTCCGGAACGTCTGGATTCGTTCAATCGCTAATCCCTAATCGCTCATCCCGTATCCCTCATCCCGCATCCCGCATCCCGAATCCCGCATCGGATTGAGGATCCGGGATTGGGGATTCGGGATCAGCGACTAGCGATTAGCGATTCGAGGTCCGCCACAGACTCGATTAGGTGTGTGTGCGGCGCCTGCTCGAGCCGCTGCCGATCGTGGCCTCCTGACAGCACGCCCACATTCCATCGAACACCTGCATTCCGGCCGGCCTGGAGGTCGAGGACGGTATCGCCGACGTTCAGGACCAGGCGCGCGTCGGTCATGCCGGTCCGCTCCATGGTCCGAACGATCAGATCCGGTGCCGGGCGGCCTCGCGTCACATCGTCGCCGCAGACGATGGCGTCGACCGTTGAGTCGTTCCAGTCCAACGCGTTCAAGAGCAGCGTCGTGATCTCGCGATCGAACCCGGTATTGAGGCCGACGCGGACATGTCGATCCCGCAGCCATCGAAAGACGTCGGTGGCTCCCGCGATCGCCTCGACCCCTTCCGAGCGATAGAGACGAGCCAGGTGTTCTTGAAAAGATGAGTACGCGACGGCTACGCGACGGTCGCGGTCCCGTCCATCCGCAATGAACTGCCGAATGGCCTCTCGCTTGGAGGCTCCACGGACGTCTGCGACCTGGGCTGCCGTGACGCTGACCCCGATCTCTGCCAGCGCCGCGGCGAAGGCGCGCGGTACCTGGCCCGAGTCCTTCACCGTCGTGCCTGCCAGGTCGAACACGGCGAGCTGCAGCCCGTCGATTGCGGGCGATCGCGACTGAAGAGTCAGGCCCGCGAAGGTATCACACGGGAGACTAAAATTGCGGCAGTGGCTGTGCGAACCCTGGCGTGCGCACGAATCATCGTTGCCCTGGCGATCGTGGTCGGGCTCGGCTCGCCCGTGGTTGCACGCGCGGCTGGCGCAGGCCAGAGCAACAGTCCCACGCTCGCGCATGCCGGGCAGCTGATCGCCGCCAACCGGCTCGACGAGGCCCGACAGATCATCGATCGCGTGCTCGCGCGCGATCCGGGCTCGGCCTCCGCCCAGTATCTGCTGGGCACGCTCCTCGAAAAACGTCAGGATCTGAACGGCGCCGAGGCGGCGTATCGCGCGGCGCTGGAGCGGGACGACACGTTGGCGCGGGCGCACGATCGCCTGGGGTTCGTGCTCGGTCTGCAGGGATCGACCGAAGCCGCGATCGCGGAGTTCGAGCGAGCCGTCGCCCTGGATCCTCGTCTGGCGGACGCCCAGTACCACCTGGGCGCGACGCTCTGGTGGACGAAGCAGATCGACGCCGCGCGCAAGCCGTTGGAGCAAGCGGTGGCGCTGCGGCCGAATCATGCGGAATCGCGGTACTACCTCGGCCTGACGAAGCGTCAACAGGGTGATCTGCCCGGCGCGATCGCGCAGCTGCGCCGAGCGGTCGCGCTCGATCCCAAGCTCGCGGTCGCTCATCTGCAGCTCGGCGTCGCGCTCCAGGGCTACGGCGATCTCGACGGCGCCATCCGCCAGTTCGAGCGCGCAACGACGCTCGATCCGTCGAGGCCGGACGCCGGGAACAGTCTCGGCCTGGCGCTGATTCAGAAGGGAGACGCGCGTCGGGCCGTCGAGACGCTCCGCGGTGTGGTCGAGCGCCACCCGGAGTTCGGCAGCGCGAGACTCAACCTCGGCAACGCGCTGCTGCAAGGCGGCGACATCGACGGCGCGATCGGGGTCTACCGCGAGCTGTCACAGCACGAGCCGACCAATGCCGAAGCGTTCTACGATCTCGGCCTCGCCCTGAAGCAGAAGGACAACTTCGCCGAGGCCGAGACCGCGCTGAGGGAGGCCCGGAAGCTCGATGCGACGATGCCGGAGGCTCCCTACACACTGGGTGTGGTCTTGTGGCAGACCGGGCGCGCCGACGAAGCGGTCGCCGTTTTCCGCGACGCCATCGCGCGCAAGGCGGACTATGCGGACGCCCACTACATGCTGGGCACGGTCTTGAAACAGACCGGCGATCCCGAGGGCGCGCTGCGCGAGTTCCGGGACACGATCAGGATCAATCCCGAGTCGGCCGAAGCCTATACATCGATCGGGCAGCTGCTGACGGCCGCGCGCGATACGAGCGGCGCCGCGGAGGCGTTCGCGAACGCCGAGCGCCTGCACAAGGTCAAGGCCGATTCGCAGGCCGCCGTGTTCGCGGTCAACGCCGGCCTCGAGCAGCTCCGGCTCAACGACCTCGCCGCCGCCACGGAGAAGTTCCGCGAAGCGGGCCGGCTCGATCCGAACAACGCGCAGGCGCACTACCAGCTGGCGCTCGTGCTCCGACGCCGCGGGGCGGCCGCCGAGGCGCGCGCCGAGTTCGAGAAGGCGCGCAGCCTCGCGCCCTACCTGAAGCCGCCGGGCCACTGACAACACGGGCCATAGACAGGCCACAGACGACACAGACCACAGACGACACAGACGACACGGGCCACAGACGGGCCACAGACGACACAGGCAACAAGGGCCACAGACGACACAGACAACACAGACCACACCGACCACGGACGACACAGACGACACAGGCCACGGACGACACAGACGACACAGACAACAGACCACACAGGCCACGGACGACAGCCGACCCGCAACCGACAATTTCAAACGAAAACGCGTCACGCGGACGCCACGAACTTCCTCACAACAAGGGTTCAGGTCTCGCCGTCAATCCGCGGAGATGCACCCTTTCGGTCATTGGT
>DATBFJ010000087.1:0-3225 GCA_036558545.1 Candidatus Limnocylindrales bacterium | reverse complement strand
GCGCTCCTCGTCTGATGCCGTCGTCTATGAAGTTGCGGGAGACCAAGCGCTCAAAGGCAAACAAGCTCCCGTCGCGGCGTGGCGGGCCATCCGCGTCGTCGCGGAGCGTGGTGGCCGCAATCGGAGCGAGCAGCTCGAGGCGCCGTTTGTTGGCCGATCAGACGAACTCCGACTACTCAAGGACCTGTTTCATGCAACTGGCCGCGAGGAGAAGGTCCGTCTCGTCAGCGTCATCGGCCCAGCTGGCATCGGCAAATCGCGGCTGGCGTGGGAATTCCTGAAATACGTCGACGGCCTGGTCGAGACCACCTACTGGCATGACGGTCGATCGCCAGCGTATGGCGAAGGAATCAGCTTCTGGGCGCTGGGTGAGATGGTCCGCGGTCGTGCTGGACTGGTGGAGTCGGACGACGAGCCGAAGACGCGCGAGAAGGTCCACGAAAGCGTTGCCCAGTGGATTACCGACCCTGAAGAGCGGCTGTGGATCGAGAGGGCCCTGCTCGCGCTGCTGGGAGTCGAGGCGAGCCTCCCGCCAGAGGAGATGTTCGCAGCATGGCGGACGTTCTTCGAGCGCATCAGCGAGCAGGGCACGGTCACGCTCGTCTTCGAGGACATGCACCTGGCCGACAGTGGCTTGATCGATTTCATCGAGCACCTGCTCGACTGGAGCCGAGGTCATCCAATCTACATCGTCACGCTATCGCGACCAGAATTGCTGGATCGCCGACCGGACTGGGGCGCGGGCAAGCGAACGTTCACGTCGATCTACCTGGAGCCACTGTCGCCGGCCGAGATGCGCAACCTGCTCGCCGGTCTGGTGCCAGGCCTACCGGAATCAGCTGCGGCAGCGATCATCGCCCGCGCCGACGGCATTCCGCTATATGCCGTCGAGACGGTGCGGATGCTCGTGGCAGATGGCCGTTTGGCTGAGCGCGACGGCCGGTACGAGCCTGTGGATGACCTTGGTTCGTTGGCCGTGCCGGAAACGCTTACGGCTCTGATCCGATCGCGGCTCGATGGCCTGGAGCCGAATGAACGCGCGTTGATTGCCGACGCCGCCGTTGTGGGCCAAACCTTCACGGTGCCGGCACTGGGTGCGGTTTCAGGCATGGATCGGGTTGCCATGGATGCGGCTCTGAAGCACTTGGTGAAGCGCGAACTTCTGGTCTCGCTCGCGGATCCCCGCTCAGCCGAGCGCGGCCAGTATGGCTTCGTGCAGGGCCTTATTCGCGAGGTCGCGTACAACACGCTCTCAAAGCGAGATCGCAAGAACCGCCACCTTGCCGCGGCCCGCCACTACGAGCAGATTGGCTCCGACGAGCTCGCAGGCGCACTCGCCGGGCACTATGTCGCCGCACACGACAACGCAAGTGAAACACCCGAAGCCGACGCTCTCGCAGGCCAGGCAAGGCTCGCTTTGGTAGGCGCCGCCGACCGGGCTTGCGCATTGGGGTCATTTGCGATGGGGGTGCGCTTCTTCGAACAGGCGCTGCCATTCGCAGCGAATCCAGCCGAGGTTGCCGAGCTGCACGACAGAGCCGCTGACGCGGCGACCCAGGCAGGTCAGGTTGAGGTTGCGGTGCGCCATGCGGCTGCGGCCGAGGCGATCTGGCGTGAAGCCGGTGACCTCGCATCGGCCGCCCGCTCGGTAACGGCCCAGGGAACTGCTTTGCTCGAGGGCAGGTTGAACCAAGTGGCCATTGAATTGCTCGAGCCGTCCGACGCTGAATTCGCGAACATTCGCAAGGGTGAGGACGCGGCCCAGTTCAAATGGGCATTTTCGCGCGCGCTGACGCAGGCACTGCGCCCCGAAGAGGGGCTGCGTGTGTCAGAAGAGGGGTTGGTCATTGCGGAGAGCGGCGGACTGGTTGCCGCCATCGTGAAGCTCTTCATTTCAAAGGCTCATGCCTTGACGGGACAAGGGCGAATTCGTGAGGCGACCGCCTTGATCAATGGCGCAGTCGCTCTCGCGCGCACCAACGGCCTCGATCGCTTGCTGGCGGGCGCTCTCACCGTGACGAGTGCCATCGTCGCCGAAACTGAGCCCCAGCTGGGCTGGTCGGCCATCGTCGAGGCTGCCGAGATCGCCCGTCGGATGGGCCAGCGTGACGTTCTGGGCGTCGCGGTTGGCAACGCCTTGTACACCGGCTTCACCGTTGGAGAATGGGAAGCTGCCCTGGCGCTGGCTGCACCGTTCGTCGATGACGTGGAGCTTGTACCAGGGCAACGCGTTTTCCTGCTGAGCAACCTGATCATCCTCCGCGCGAACCGCGGAGAAGATTTTTCGGCCGAGCTCGAGGAGATGCGCGACCTGATCAAGGCATCGGGTGACGAGGCGGAGCTTGCGGGCACCGCGCGGGACGCTTACGCCAATATCGCCCTGGCTGCCGGCGATCTTGAGGAGGCCGCCGACGAATGGCGTTTTCTCGGAAACGACGTCGCCGGGCTCGCATCCTGGGCCTACTACCAGTCGTCCCGGCCCGCTCTGTGGCTGGGCAAGCTAGATCACGTCCGGACGGATGTGGCCAAGGTCGAGCGAAGCAGTCTTCGCGGTCCGACTGTTGATGCGCGTCTCGTGACGATGCGTGCGGGAGTTGCTGCGCTTGAAGGCAATCGAGCCAAGGCGACCGGCCTATATCGGGACGCACTCTCAGCCTGGCGTTCGCTTGGTCTCGTGTGGGATGAAGCGCTTACGGGCATCGACATGGCGACGGTCCTTGATCCCGCTTGGCCTGAGATCAAGGCCGTTGCCGCCGACACGCTCAGGATCCTGGAGGACCTGAGGGCCCGGCCCTACATCGCGCGACTAGAGGCGCGGCTGGTCGAACCCCGCAGTTGGGAACATGACGATAAGGCCACCAGCGCGCAGACAGCCACCGACGTTTCGGCTGCGACCGCTTCCTCAGGTTCACGCGCATGAGACATCGTCCGTGGGGAATATGGGTCGTAGTCGGCCTGCAGATCGCACTCGCCATCACGCTGCTGCCCTGGTTCGCCGAGACCTTCTCCGGCGTATCCCCGATCGGCGGGATCGTCTTGAGCGACCTGTGGCATGACATCTACGTTGGCTGGGCGGTCGTGAATGTTCTCGCCGCGCTGTGGCTGTGGACGCTCAGCCGACGGGGCTGGGTGCTGGTGATGGTCCTCGTGGGCATTGGACTGATCGCGAACCTGTTTCTGTGGTCGATCGGGCAGCCGGCGTGGGTGCGCCTGGCAATCCAGGCC
>DATBFJ010000086.1:0-2318 GCA_036558545.1 Candidatus Limnocylindrales bacterium | reverse complement strand
CAGGCTGAAGCGACACGTAACCCTCTCCCTGCGCTCCCACACGGGCATTTGGCAAGAGCGCCACTCGACTTAGCAACCGACGACGCGTCCGGACCTGGTTCGCTCCGTCCGAAACGCTGTCCTCTCCTCCAACGCCGGCCGCTTCTCCGTCGCGAGCGCCGTTGATCGAGGGATTGTAGGACTCAGTGCGGTCGGGTGGAAGGTCCTGCATCCACGATTCTGTCCACCTTCTTTTCCACAGCGGACAAATTGAGACGCCCCCGGGGCGCGGTCCGGGGGCGTCGGAAGAGTTCAATCTGGTACCGCATATCGGATTCGAACCGATGATCTCCGCCTTGAGAGGGCGGTGTCCTAGGCCTCTAGACGAATGCGGCGCGGACGCCTCGAGCTGCTGGGGCCGCCCGGGGCCTCTGGAGTTTACCAACGACCTGGGAAACCGGGCAATAACCCCATCGACGCGGCATCACAGTCGATGCGATTCGATGAAGGTGCGGACCGCCTCGACGACCTGCTCGTAGCTGTTTTCACCGACCACAAGTCCGTAATGCGAGTGCGCCCCGAAGGCGAGATAGTCGGCGCTCAGCCACTCAGCCAGTCGGGCGCTGTCTGCCTCGGGGAAGAAGCGATCCAAGCCGGCGCCGATGACCAGCTTGGGCACCTGGGGCAACTGATCGAGATCCACCGCGACGCCCTCGAGCATCTGCCGCCGAGCTGCCCCGGACTCGGCGCCCATCATGTGCTGGACGCGCATCACATCGGCGTTCGTCAGGTCGGGGTTCTGCCGCTGGAGAGCGTCAATGGAACCATCCCAACCGAGCAGCTCGCGTCGGTATTCATGTGGCAGGAGCCGAATCATGTGCGGCGGCGGGGGCGGCAGGAGCGCCGCGGGCAAGGCCGGCGAAAGCAGGATCAGGCCCGAGATCGGGCGCTCCTGCGCGAGCCTGAGGGCGAGCAACCCGCCGAGACCATGGCCGAGGACGATCGGCGGCCGGGGCATGAGATCGGCTCCGGCAAGCGTGTCGTCGAGGTACGTGTCGAAGTCGAGCTCGCCGAAATCGGCAGTGTCTGACCAGTAGTGGCCGCGCAGGTTGAGGGCATGGCCCTCCCAGCCACGCGGCGCAAAGTAGCCCAGGTAGCGCTGCCACAGCCAGGACCCACCGAGCTCACCATGGAGCATGTACAGCGGCTTGCGTCTGGAGCGCCGCTCGGGCAGCCACGACTCGATGTACAGGCCACGTTCGCTGATGATCCGTTCGTCCTTGCGGATGGGCCTCGATGCGCGATCCGTGGGATGCGGTGCGGCTTCCGGTTCCGTTGCGTGGTGGCCGTTGCCCTGGATATCGTCGAGATCCATCAGGACAGCGGGTCGAAGACGAGGCCGGTTGCGGCCTTGGGATAGAAGTACGTCGACTTCGGCGGCATGAAGTCCCCTGCCGCCGCGACAGCGAGGACTTGCTCGACCGGTGTCGGTCGCAGGATGAACGCCACGTCGGCGGTTCCGTTGTCGACCGAGACGATGGCCTGGCTTGCGTCGTGCGTGTACGACAGGCGACCTTGCGCGGTCAGCTCTGCCTCGCTTGCCCCGATCATCGCGTTGAGCGTACCTGACAGAACGCTGACGTCCAGCCAACGGACCGATTCCGACGCACTGCCATCGACAAAATGGCGCGCCTTTTGGCGGTCGACGCTCAGCACCGACCCGCCGCTCTTAGTCCATAGGCCCAGGACGCCAGCCTGCGACGACTCCCCAACCTTGTAGATCAGCCCGTCACTCGTCGTTTCCGGTTGCACGTCGAAGATCGTGTTCGCGGCTCGGCTGATTGCTGCGGCATCTGGCACGCCGGCGATGATCCGGTGCCACGGCGCGAGGGCGAGACCGTCGGAGACCGAGCTGTAGAGCAATGCCAGAACGTGGTCCGCGCCGGCCGGCGCGCCGGGCGTGTCGCGGTACCTGAGCGCCGTCTCATAACGGTGGTGGCCATCCGCGATGGTCAGCGGCCGCGCGCCGGCCAGTGTCAGCAGATCCCCGGCGGCCGGAACGAGATTGGGGTCGATGCCCCACAACCTTTGCTCGGTCCCGTCTGGTCCCTGAGCTTCCGTTGGCCGCGCCGACTCGACGATCTCGTCGAGCAGCTCGTGAGTGTCAGCCTCGTAGACGAGCAGCACCGGCGAGAGGTGCGTTCGCGTCGCAGACAGCAGCTGGAAGCGATGTTCCTTGGCCGGCGCCAGGGTGTGCTCGTGGGGCCGGACGCCGCTGCCCGGACCGTAATGCTCGAGGCGCAACTCGCAGAAGAACGAGCGCGCAACACGCGGCGTGC
>DATBFJ010000085.1:0-6866 GCA_036558545.1 Candidatus Limnocylindrales bacterium | reverse complement strand
GCCGCGAACCGGCCGCCCCGGCCGCCACCTGCCCGGTGCCGCCACCCGCCCTGCCCGGTGCCGCCCCCCGCCCGGTGCCGGCAGTCAATTCGGCGAGACGACCGCCATAAGGTCAAAAGGCCAGCAAACGTACTCGCGGCTGGACGTCAAGCCACAGGATGCCCTGCGGTTGGGGTCTTTCACGCTCAAAACGTACTCAAGCAGGCCTTCCGCGGGACCCTGTTGAAGGCGACGACGCGGTATCTGCCGAGAAAGTCGCTGATAAGAGCCATTGGCGACCATACGGTGGTCATGCGAAGAGCCAAGGGAATACGAAGAAGCCGACTGCAGGCTGCAGCGGATCTGTCCACGATCGCGCTCAACCAACGACTCGGACGTGCGCTGCGCAACGCCAGACAGACCCAAGACCTAACGCAAATGCAGGCGGCGACGATCGCCGGTATCTCGCGGACCGAATGGAGCGGGCTGGAGCTTGGCCAGCGCGACGCAACGCTCTGGATCGTGAACCGTGCGGCCGCGGCGGTGGGAAGCGGTCTTCGGGCGTACCTGGAGGGGACGAGCGCGGCGGATAGACCGCGGGATGCGGTGCAATTGAGAGCGCAGGAGCTGGTCATCGCCACTGCCCGCACGGGTGGCTGGCACGGACTGCCGGAGCAACAGATCGATGGCGAGGCGCGGACATCGAGATTTGCCGACGTCATCCTGCAGCGACCGCGTCACCAGCCAACGGAAGTAGCGCTGATCGAGATCATCGACTGGTTCGACGACGTAGGCGCTCCGATGCGCGATTGGCCGCGTCGGCTCGAAGCGGTGGAACGCCAGGCGATCGGGAGGATGGTCGGCGATCAGTCGGTGCCCAGAGTCTCGGGCTGCTGGATCCTCCGCGCGACGCACAGGAATCGCGAGCTCATCGGAGCACACGCGAACCTGTTTCGGAACCGCTTCCCCGGCAGTGGCCGCGCGTGGCTCGCCGCATTCGGCACGGCCGGGATAGCGATGCCCAAGGACGCAGCTCTGCTGTGGGTCAGCGTCGATGGAAGCCGGATGTTCGCGGTGCGCTGGCGCTAGCCGGCTGCCCCGTAGTTGTAGAGGTGGCCGCCGGGCGCGCATTTCTTGACGCCGCCGCGCGTCATGCAGCCGAGGTACTGTGACGAGCCGTCGTGCACCTCCCAGCCGCCGAAGACAAAACCGCCGATGTCCACGTACTTGCCGTTGTGCTTGATCGAGAAATGGACATGCGGTCCCGTCGCCGACCCACCGCAGCCAGCGTGCGTCGATGTGTAGCCGAGCAACTGCCCCTGCTTCACGTGCTGGCCGGCCGTCACCTTGATGCCGATCAGGTGGTAGTAGGACGTCTGCCAGCCGTTGCCATGCTTGATCTGCACCCAGTTCGCACACGGCCGAACGACCGTACCTGAAGCGGCCGCGACGACCGGATAAGACTTGCCCGCGACTGGACCCGCGAAGTCAAGCGAGCTCCATGGCTTGCCACGGCCGGTGTTCGAGTGCGGTCCGCCGGTCAGGCGCCAGGTGGTGCCGTCCTTCCACGGCAGCTGGAATCGGGGCGGCCCGGTGCTGGCTTCGACGGGTCCGACGATTGACAGACCGAGCGCAACCGCGCTGATCAGGACGAATAAGCGAGTACGCATCGACAAGCGAACTCCCACGACACGACCGACCCGGCGCTGGGGCGCCGAGCTCGGGGTCACTCCCCGGGGCGATCATCAATGTCCCCCCGCCAGACAATTTGCGCCGCGTTGCTGCGCGGCAACAGGGGCCGAACGTCCTGTCCGGCGCCCTGACTCACGAGACGATACATCCATCGTCTACCCGCGTTACATGCCCTGGCCGGTGCCCTCGATTACGGACAGGATGTTGCCGGCAGGGTCAGTGAACCAGGCAATGGCAGGGCCGTTCGGGTCGTGGGCAATGCCTTTCTCGTCCTGCTTCATGTACTCGCTGGGCGGGTAATGCTGCATTTTCACGCCTGCGGCCAACAAACCGTCCACGGCGGCGTTGATGTCGGACACGATGAAGTTCAGGATCGTGAAGGTGGCCGGTTGGTGATCCTGCTTTGGGTACGCGATGAGCCGCGCGCCGCTGCCGAGGGTGATATCCAATATCCCCATCTCGTTCAACGAGACGGTCAAACCCAAGGTTTCGCCATAGAAGCGGCGCGCGGCCTCCACGTCGTCGACCGAAAAGCCAGAGAAGGCATCGTTGTGCTCGAACACGGCAATAACTCCTGATGCGATTACTGCCGATCGTAGTCCTGGTCGTGGTTGGCACCGGCGTGGCGGCCTGCGACCTGAGCACTACCGCGCCGATCCCGACGCCAGGGTCGACAACAGCCACGGCCGCGACCCCAGCGCCGCAGGCCACCCGGACGGTGGCACCAGCGGTCACGCTGTCAGTCGGCCCCGGGCCCGAAGGGCCAACTCAAATGGCGACCGTCGACAAGGTCACGGACGGGGACACGATCCACGTCAGCATCGACGGCAGTGACTACACGCTGCGCTACATCGGCATGAATGCTCCCGAGAGCGTCGACCCTGACAAGCCTGTCGAACCGGGCGGACCTGAGGCCAGCGAGGCAAACAAGGAGCTCGTCAGCGGCAAGACGGTCTATCTCGAGAAGGACGTCTCCAACACGGACCAGTACGGCCGGTTGCTGCGCTACGTGTGGCTCAAGACCGCCGCGGGATGGGTGATGGTCGATCGCCAGCTCGTGCTCGAGGGCTGGGCAGAGGCACGCGATTACCCACCGGACACCAGGTACCACGACACGCTTTTCGAGGCGATGAACGAGGCGCAGGCGGCGGGCCTGGGCATCTGGTCGGCCGCCTTCCAGTCACCGCCACCGACTGACAACGGGGGCGTCCACCTCCTCGGGCCGGGCGCCAGCGCCGCGCCCAGCTGCGACCCGTCCTATCCGACGATCTGCCTGCCGCCACCGCCACCCGACCTCGACTGCGGAGACATCCCCTACCGACAGTTCCCGGTGTTGCCGCCCGACGACCATCACTTCGACGGCGACCACGACGGCATCGGCTGCGAACCAACGCCAGCGCCCTAGCCGGCCCTCGGCGCGGTAGGATGCGCGGCACACAACAGCAGAGGGGGTACTGCCGTGCACGCTCCAGCCGTGGGAGCGGACGTGCAGGACCGCCGCCGATCGATCGCGCTGGCAGCTGCGCTTGCCGCTGCGTGCGTCGCGATCCTTGTCGGCAGCGCCAGTCCTGCACTTGCCGCACCGAACAGCCTTCATCTGAAGGCGACCTATCGCGCCAGCGCGTTCATCCACTGGGCGGACTCGACACTGACCGTGTCCAGCTCTGCCGCGGTGACCAACACGACCAATGCGGGCGCGTCTGCACTTACGTTCAACCTCGTCCCGTTGGAAACGGGCGATGCGACGGTCAGCTCCGTCACGGCGGGCGGCGCGCCGGCAAGGTTCTCGGCCAGTGGCCAGTCACTGATCGTGACCTTGCCGGCCAGGCTCAAGCCCGGAACGAAGACAAACGTCACGATCAAATACAAGGCGCACTTCAACGCAGCACGCAGCGGCTCCCACCGATCGTTGTTCATCCAGCAGAACGGCATCGTGGCCGCCTACAGGTGGATCCCGTGGCTCAGTCGCGCCCAGCGTTTCAACGCGCCCAACTTCGGCGAGACGTGGGTAACCGCTGTGAGTCCAAGGGTGACCGTGACACTCAACAGCGACACGCCTCTGCGCTATGCGACCAACGGCACGCGCACGGTCAACGATGGAAACCGGCAGATATTCGTCGCACGCGACGTTCGTGACTTCAACTTCGCAGCCGGTACAGACTACGAAGTCACGTCGACAACCCATGGCGGCGTCGCGGTGACGATCTTCTCGGCGACCCAGCCGGTCTCCACGATCAAGAAATGGACGCTCGCGGCTCTGGACCGCTTCGACTCCAGGATCGGCAACTACCCCTACCCGCGGCTGACCGTCGCCGAGACACCGGGCGGCTCTGGCATGGAATCGCCGGGCATGACCTGGATCTCGTCGACCGAGCCAAAGTCGAACCTTGCCTACCTGGCGGTGCACGAGGTTGCGCACCAGTGGTTCTACGGCGCAGTCGGCAACAACCAGGCGCTCCAGCCGTTCCTCGACGAGGGGGTCGCCGACTTCCTGGCCCGCGACATGCTCGACCAGTTCCGCAAGTCGCGATGCGACAAGGACCGACTCGACGGATCCGTCTACCACTACAGCGCCAAGTGCTACAACGAGGTCATCTACGTCCAGAGCTCGCTGTATCTGAACAAATATCGACAGCAGGTCGGCGACGGCAAATTCTGGGCCGGCATGTCCGACTTCTATCGGGACTACAAGTTCGATTTATCCGGCACGCGCGCCTTCTGGGACACGCTCGACAACGCAACGGGCTACGCCAGCCACAAGCACGCCGACCGGTTTCCGAGCTTGTATCCCTAGTCGCGCGGTTGCGTTAGCCACGAGGCGATCCACGCCTTGGTGCCATCGCGCAGGCCAACATGGAGCCACTTCCTGCCGGACGAATCGCGCCTGCTTGAGAGCACGGCCAGCACTGTTCCTGCCGTGACCTTGCCCACGGCCTTGTTGTCCGTTCCAGCGCCGTCGCGGATGAATACGACACTGCCGGTGACCACGACTCGTGGCAGTGGCTCCGTGCGAATCTTGGGCTGCGGCAGATCCTGGGCGAAACATCGCGCCGGCACCTGGGCCGCACCATCAGGTGTCCTGACCAGTCGGGCGATCCTGATCACGGAGCTCACATAGCCGCTCGAGGCGTCGGACCACATCTGCTGGTCGGGATCCGCGTTTCCGGTCAGCCACCAGTGCGCGACGAGCGGCCATCTGTGGTGAATCGCATACAGATCCGAGATCCGGTTGCGAGCCACGTACTCCTGGGCGCGCGGTGTCGCCTCCGCCCACTTGTTGCCAAGGTAGCGGTTGGCCCAGGCCAGCCAGACGCGCGGCATGATCTGGTACTTGCCGTACGAGCCGGAGAAGCTGTTCACTGCGTAGTAGCGGCCGCCCGACTCGACGCACGCCAGACCTGTCATGAAGTCGTCAATCGTCGTTCTGCGTGCGCCGAGCGCTGGTGACGCGGCCACGCCAAGAGCAAGAGATGCTGCGACTGAGAAACCGACGGCGGCGCGGAGTATTGCTGTCACTCGACCGTCTCCCCTGTGCCTTTTGTTTGCCACGGACAAAGTCGCACGAGACGACCGAACGGCACGGCCGCCTCGAATCCTGTCCGCAGCGCACCAGGGCACCGGAGCGCGCGTCAAAAGGATAGTTGCCCGGGACAAATCGCAGGGGCAGCCGCGCGCCCGGGACTCAGGCGCATACCGTTTCGTACTAGACGAGGGCGGGCAAGGCCGAATAAGGTGCGTGCAGTCGGCAATGCCCAGAGCGCCAGCTGCCCAGTTACCTGAGGCGCGGTTGCCGGAACGAGGGAGAGAGGCTTGGAGGGGATCAGCCACCGCTCGGCCTTGGTCCGTTTGGCGTTTGTTGCGTGCGCGGCGGCGGCAATTGCCGCGTGCTCGTCCGCGCCGCCGCGCGACATCCCCACGCTGATCCCGACGCTGGCACCGCCGACACCCGTACCGGCTCTCGCCAGTGCCGACCCCACGCCAACTGACGTGATACCCACCGACGACATCCCGGACATGCCGATGACAACGGGCGCGATCGCAATCAGCCGACCGCAACGCGGCACGACTGCACCAACCGGGGCGATCGTCTTCGGCACTGACGTGGATACCTCGGGCAAGAATGTCAGCGTCGTCGGTGAAGGAACGACGTTCACGGCCGGAGATGAGATCGCCTGGCGCGTGACGCTGCCGACGGCCATCGGCGGCGAAAGCGTCCGCGTCACACTCACGACAGATGACAACACGGAGACCCTGGTCGACCAGTTCGTGGATCAGGCCGGCTGGAACGTCTATTACGGCAAGGCGCTGCTGACCGTGGTGCCCGGAACGTACGTGCTCCACTACCTGGTCGATGGCCACGAGCTTGGCAGTGGCACCTTCAAGATCAAGGACGGGGGCTCGCCGGCCGTTACCTCTGCGGCCTCCTCCGGACCAACGGACGGGCCGGCGAGCGAGCCACCGATGGACCTGCCTTCGAATTCGCCCCTCACGCCGATACCCACAAGCGACAACTAGCGGGAATACCATCGGCTCGTGGGGAAAAAGCACACCATCGATCGCAAAGCGGACGCGAAGGCAGACGCCAAGGCCAAGAAGGATCGGCCCCAGGCCACAGCGGTCCAGGATGCTCTCTACCGCATCGCCGAGCTCGCCAGCGCGGCCTCCGATATGCGCGAGTTCTACGCGGCGATCCACGAGATCGTCGGCGAGCTCATGTTCGCGCGGAACTTCTTCATCGCGTTGTACGACGAGCCGGCCAACAGCCTGAATTTCCCGTACTACGCTGACGAGGTCGATACCGACCTGCCCGATCCAGATGCGTGGTACGTGATGGGCACTGACCAGGCACGTGGCGCGACGGCGTTTGTGCTTCGTTCGGGCATGACCCAGCACATAACTCCACAACGGATGCGCGCCAAGATCGAGTCGGGCGAGCTCACATTGCTCGGAACAATCGGCTCCGATTGGGTGGGCGTTCCGCTGAAAGTCGACGGCGTCCCGATCGGCGTCATGGTTCTCCAGACCTACGAGGAAGGCCAGGGCTACGACAAGTCGGACGTCGATCTGCTCAATTTCGTGGGCCAGCACGTTGCCTCCGCGCTCAGCCGCGCGCGTGGCATCGCCGAAACGAAGCGACTACTCGAGGAAACAGACCAGCGCGCGGCCGAGCTGGCGATCATCAACAGCGTCCAGGA
>DATBFJ010000084.1:0-6806 GCA_036558545.1 Candidatus Limnocylindrales bacterium | reverse complement strand
ACGGGCGCGACGGGAGCTCGAGCCCGATGTCGTGCACGCTCACTGGTGGTTCCCGAATGGGCTGGTTGGAACGTGGCTGAGCCGCATGGCCAACAAGCCACTGGTCACCACGTTGCACGGAACCGATGTCCGGCTCGCGCGATCCGTCGCGTTCTCACGTCCGGCGTTCCGCCACGTCATGCATCATTCGGCCGCAGTGACGGCTGTGTCGCGTTTTCTCGCCGCGGAAGCCCTGGAGGTCGTGTCGGCGCCAGAACCTGCCGTAGCGCCGATGCCGGTCGCCACCGAGCTGTTTTCGCCCGGTGGCAGGCGTCGGCGAGACCGCGTGTTGTTCGTCGGCCGCTTGAACAAGCAGAAGGGGATCGAGCTGTTGCTACACGCCATCAGCCGCATCCCCGATGGTTCGATCGGCCTCGACGTCGTCGGCGACGGCGACGATCGCGAGACGCTCCAAGAGATGGCGCGCGCGCTCGAGATCGCAGATCGTGTACAGTGGCATGGTGCAGTTGCGCAACCAAAGCTCGTGGAGTTCTATCGGTCCGCCGCTGCGCTTGTCGTTCCGTCGGTAGGAGAGGGACTGGGCCTCGTGGCCGTCGAGGCGCAGCTGTGCGAGACTCCAGTCATCGCCTTCGACTCCGGCGGACTTCCAGACGTCGTCCAGCACGACCGCACCGGTGTTCTCGTGAACACGGTCGACGCCGGCGCACTGGCAGCGGCCCTGGTTTCACTCCTTTCGCGCGACGACCGCGGAGCATCGCTCGGCGCCGCCGGACGGTTGCACGCGATCGCCACCTTCGCCCCCGAGTCGGTTGCCCGACGCTACGCCGACACCTACCGCCTCGCCATCGCGCGCTCGCCGAAATAAGCGCTGGCTCGCCGCACAGATCGTCATCACGGCCATCGTCCTCTGGTTCGTTGGCCGGGCACTCGTCGTCCAGTGGCGCGAGTTTCACGACGTCCCGCTGACCGCGCAGCCGAACTGGATCTACATCGTCGCGTCAGGAGGACTGTTCTGGCTGACGTATGCAGTCCTCATCGAGACGCTTCGACGCGTGCTGGTGACGTGGGAGGGAAGCGACAGCGGACGTCTTTCGTTCATGACCGTCGCGCGCCTGTGGAGCATCTCGAATTTCGGCCGCTACGTGCCTGGAAAAGTGTGGGGCATTGGCGCCATGGCGACGATGGCGAACAAGGCAGGGATCGGCGGCGTCGCTGCCGCCGGATCCGCCGTGCTCAACACCATCGTGAACATCGCCACGGGTTTTCTCGTCGCCCTCATCGCCGGCTGGCGTTCGTTCGACGTGATCTCGCATGGGAGGACAGGCATCGGCATCGTTCTCGTGGTCACGGCGTTCGCCGGAGTGCTCGCGCTGCCTCTCCTGCTTCCGAAAATGCTCGACGTGGTGCGCCGCGTTACCGGGCGCACGATCAGTGTGGCCGCCGTTCCCCATCGATCCGTGTACTGGGCGCTTGCCGGCAACCTCCTTTCCTGGGTGATGTACGGCGCCGCGTTCAGGATGTTCGTGTACGGCGTTCTCGGAAGCGCGCCGGGATCATTTGCCGATTACGTGACCGCTTACGCGTGGCCGTACATCCTGGGTTATCTTGCTGTGTTCGTACCCGGCGGCCTCGGTGTTCGCGAGCTTGCGCTCGCGGCGGCGCTGACGACGTTGGGCGTGGCGTCACCGCGGCAGGCTGCGCTGGTCTCGGTGGCGTCTCGTTTATGGCTGACGGTGCTGGAGCTACTCCCAGGAGTCTTGTTCCTTGTCGCGGGCGCGCGTTCACGATCCAACGCAACTCACCTCGATGGCTCGACACGCTGAAAGAAGCGCGGCGCCTGCTGCGTCGGACCTTGCGACTCCGCCGCGGCCGACACTGTGGGCATCGCTCGTTTATGCGATCGCCACGCTGACGCTCGCGTTCCCAGCGCTCACGGGCGCGTTCCTGCTGAATCCCACGAGCGACCAATACAAGGCAGGCTACGCCTTCCGCGAATTCGCCGCCGAGCATCTCAGAAGTGGTCGCGGTTTCCCGCAGTGGAATCCGTATCTCGAGGGAGGACTGCCGTACGTCGCCGCGATGCACGGCGACATTTTCTATCCCACGTTCCTGCTTCGCATGATCGTCCCCACGGACGTGGCGATGACGTGGGAGTTTCCGATCCACCTGTTCCTCTGCGGGCTGCTCACCTACCTGTTCCTGCGCGCGTGGAACTTCGGATTCTACGGCGCGCTGATCGGTGGATTAGCCTACATGCTCGGCGGTTCTATCGCTGGGTATGCCGGACCGGGCCACGATGGCAAGATGTTCGTGAGCACTATGCTGCCGCTCGCGCTACTGATGCTCACCCGCGCCATGCGCGACGGCCGAATGTGGGCGTGGGGCGGACTGGCAATCACGATCGGGCTGGCGGTGTTGTCGCCGCATCCGCAGCTGCTGCAGTACCTGTTGCTGACGACGGGTGCGTTCGCCTTGTACATCGCCTTTGCGCATCATCCGGTCATCGGACAGCTGCCGCGCGCGACGGCCATCAACCGCCTCGTGTATGCGACCGGAGCCGTCGCGCTCGGAATCCTGATGGGAGCAGTGCAGTATTGGCCCGCGTTGTTCGAGTACAAGCCGTGGTCGCCGCGCGCAGGCGGCCACGACTACGCGACGGCCGTCAGTTATTCGTTCCCGATCGAAGAGCTGCTCAACGCGTACTGGCCGCACTTCTCCGGCATCCTCGACAACTACTGGGGCCGGAATTTCATCCATTTTCACAGCGACTACTTCGGCGTCATTGTCCTGATTCTCGTCGGGTGTGCATTCGGCCAATGGACCGCCAAGAGCTTTCGACGGTTCTGGTTGATCACTGCCGCAATCTCGCTCTTGTGGGCGTTGGGCGGCTACACGCCGTTCTTCAAGCTCATTCTCGCCATCCCGCTGTTCGGCGCGAAGTACTTCCGCGCGCCGAGCACCATGATCTACGTGACCGCATTCTCGGTTTCGGTCCTGGCGGCGATCGGCATGGAGCGACTGCTCGCGCGACGGGTGAGCCCGAAGTACGCCGTCTCGTGGGCCGCCGCAGCGCTGGTCTTCGCGGTCCTCATGTCGGTGGGCGGCTACACGGCGCTTTCGAACGCAGTCCTCTCGACATTCGATCTGCCGCCGCAGGCCATCGACGTCCTGCAGCAGCGTGCGAGTGCCAACACGGGTCCGGCCATTTTGGGCGTGTGGCGTTCTTGCTTCTTCGTCCTCGTGGGCGCTGGGATCGTGTGGGCTCTGCTCACGGACCGACTTGCATCGAAGGCCACTGCCATCGGCCTCGTGGCTGTCCTGATCATCGATCTCTGGACCATCGAGCGGCGGTATTGGACCTTTCTTCCGCCGGCCAAAACGCTCTACGCCACCGATCCAGCCATCGAGGCCATCAAGGCCGACATCGCAAAGACGGGAGAACCTGGGCGCGTTTGGACGGAAGAACGATTGGGCCAAGCTCTTCGCGATCCGGCGTTCGCCGGCGACGCCTTGATGTCTCATGGCCTGAGGCTCGTCGGCGTGTACCACGGCAACGAGCTCGGGATGTATCAGGAACTGCTCGGCAATCCAGAGTATCGGGAGAGCCAAGTGACGGCCTCACCAGAGTTCTGGCGCCACGAAAACGTGCGCTATCTGTACACCGTCGGCAGCGACTCCGCGGTGGCAGCTCTCGCGGCGGGTGCCAAGTGGCCGGGGGTGCCCACTCGAATCGCCGGACCGGTGCGCGATGCTGCCGGCAACATGGTCTTCGCCTACAAGCTTCCCGGCGACATTCGCACGGCGTGGGTCGCAACCGCGATGACCAAAGCGTCGGAGAATCAGGCGATAGCCACCGTTCTCGATCCACGCTTCGATCCGCGGCGCGTTGCGATCATCGACACGTCCGCAAGCGACATTCAGGCGCCGGCGCTCCAGGGTCTCCCGGAGCCTTCGACGACGAGAGCCACCGTGACGAAATACACGGACGAAAGCTACGACATCTCGCTCGACCAACCCGCACGCGCCGGCTCGGCGCTGATCGTTTCGGAGAACTATTTTCCGGGCTGGCGCGCGACGGCTGATGGGAAGCCTGTTCCGGTGGCGCGAGCCAACTTCAACCTGATTGGCGTGGCGCTGCCAGAAGGCGCCCGAACGATTCAGTTGCGTTTCACCGATGCGGCGTACCAGAAGGGAAAGGTTCTGACGCTCGCGGCACTCGCCGTCGCGCTCCTCGTGCTCGTGCTCGGGATCGTCGTCGATCGGCGAAGAATGACCCTGAACTCCGCTACTACCTGACGATGCCGTCGTCGGTCAAACGACCCGGCTCACTCACCACAACAGCACGCTGCACGTGACGGTCCGAGTGGCATCCCGCGAGGAAGGAGGCAACGGCGCCGAGCGCGCGTTGGTGATCGTGCCGACGTACAACGAGTGCGAGAATATCGCGCGGCTCATCGGCACGGTTCTGAGCCAAGATCCACGCCTCGAGGTTCTTGTCGTGGATGATGGTTCGCCCGACGGAACTGCGGCTATCGTCCAGGAGATCAAGGCGTCGAACCGCAGGGTTCACCTCCTACAGCGTCCCCGGAAAATGGGACTTGGGACCGCGTACCTCGCGGGCTTTCGCTGGGGCCTCGAGCAGGGCTACGACCTCATGTTCGAGATGGACGCCGACTTCTCGCACGACCCGGCCCACCTCCCGGAATTTCTCCGAGCCGCACAGGCCGCCGATCTAGTGCTCGGCTCGCGCTATAGAGAGGGTAAGGTCACCGTCGTAAACTGGCCCATCGCAAGGCTATTGCTGAGTTACTTCGCAAACGTCTACGCGCGTGCCGTGACCGGTCTGCCGGTTTGGGATGCGACGGGCGGGTTCAAGTGCTTTCGCAGAGAAGTCCTTCAGGCAATTGACTTGAACAAGGTCCGCTCGAACGGCTATGCCTTTCAGATCGAGATGAGCTTTCGCGCGTGGAAGCGCGGCTTTCGCATCGTCGAGATTCCGATCGTTTTCGTGGACCGCACCGAAGGCCAGAGCAAGATGTCGAAGGCCATCATGCGCGAAGCGATCTGGATGGTGTGGCGCTTGAGGTGGTGGGGTCTCACCAAGCGCTACTGACCCTCAGTGAGGAACGGGATGATTCCCGCTGGCCGAACGTTCTACAAGATGAGTGGCTCGGGGAACGACTTCGTGATGGTGGACGCTCGCACGGAGCCTCCAGGACGCTTGCTGGAACCTCGAGTGGTTCAGCAGATCTGCGCGCGTGGGACCGGCGTTGGCGCTGACGGAATCGTCTTTCTCGAGCCGTCGAAGACAGCTGCAATTCGCCTCATCTACCTCAACGCGGATGGGTCGCGCGCGGACCTCTGCGGCAACGCGACGCTCTGCACGACTCGTCTGGCGATCGAGCTCGGAATAGCGTCGCCAGAAGGGTTGGCAATCGAGACGGATTCGGGAGCGATTGCGGCACGGATCAAGGACGGCCGGCCGGAGATTGACCTTCAACCAGTGCGTGAGGTTCGGCCGGATTTATCTGAGATTCAACGTGAGGTCGGGGAGCTTCGAATGGGCTTCGCGTTGGTCGGCGTTCCGCACGTGGTCACCCTCGTCGAAGACCTCGATACTGTAGACGTCGTGGGTCGCGGCCGACCGATCCGCGGACACCCAAGTCTGCCTCACGGAGCCAATGCGAACTTCGTGGCCAAGGACCGCTATGGCCGCTGGCGGATGCGCACGTACGAGCGCGGCGTGGAAGCCGAAACTTTGGCCTGTGGGAGCGGCGCCGTGGCGACGGCGATCATGCTGACGACCTGGAGTGAAACAGAGGGGATCGTCGTCCTAGAAACGCGCTCCGGACGAGAGCTCGTGGTCACGCTGCGGCGTACCGAAGAGCGCGGTGATGGCAGCTCGTGTTGGTTTCCGAGCCTGGGAGGCGAGGGGACGGTCGTGTTCAAAGGTCAGCTTGCAGAGATCTAGGCAAGTATCTGTCCTTGAAGCGCTTACGCGGACAATCCGGAAAGTGGAGGGGCGTGGATAACTGAGTTGTCCACAGTTTTCCCCATGTCATAGTTTACATAATACATCTTATACGAACCACTAAATGTGCCACGGGCTCGACCGTGGCGGCTTCCTGGCGCTTCACTGCGACGCGCGCGGCGCGCGCGGCGCTCGAGTTTGCGGCGCTCCTGGTCGGTCAATACGGTCGATTTTGGCTGCCATCCCGAGCCGCTACCCACTCTTCCAGCTCGTCGTCGAGAGCTGTTCTCGGCACTCGCTATGAGGGGTTGGTTGGACCACGGTCCGGTCCGGTTTCCATGACCCCTTCGGCCAGCGCTCGCGCGGCTGGATAGGTGCGCCGATCGGGCAGGCCAAAGACATGCCGGGGCGTCGCCCGATGTCCCGTTCCCGGCGCATCGACTATGGCCCCGGATCGACTGAAGTCTTGCTCGGTCCCGGGAGCTGTTCGGCCGGCGTTAGGCCGCTGTCGGCCACCGCCGATTGGTCGGCCATTCACTGATCGCGAGGTCGCCCAAGAAACGCGGCAAGCGCCCGCCTCTGGATCATCAAGTACCTAATCACTTGGGCCATGTTTCCGCCTAAGGTACTTGATCATTTCGGCCAGTTTCTGGCTAAAGGACTTCATCAGGTCAGGGCATCTCTGGTTAAAGTACTTGATGAAGTTCTACTCACTCGGGTTCAAGTACTTTATCATGTCCGGCATCTGGAGACGCCTGCTGTAGAGCTCGTCATTTCTGGTGCAGCGGCCCATCGGCTGAACTTGGTTCTCAGGTTGATTTCGCGTCTGTGAGTA
>DATBFJ010000083.1:0-9009 GCA_036558545.1 Candidatus Limnocylindrales bacterium | reverse complement strand
AACTTGACGAGCTGAACGACCGCGCGGCGACGGATATGGACGGACGGCCTAAAATCTGTCCATACGGGGGTAGATGGCCGAAGGAATTCTGGCCGGGGGATCCCAGCACCGCCCCAGCGTGCTGCTGGCAACCAAGCTGTTCATCCCTCCGGTCAGGTCGGGCTTCGTCGCCCGGCCACGATTGCGCGTAAAGCTCGACAGGGTTCCGGTTCGACTAACCCTGATCGCAGCTCCGGCCGGCTTCGGCAAGAGCTCCGTTGTCGCCGACTGGGCGCGGCATCGCCCGGAGACCACCACATGGCTGTCGCTTGACCCGGGTGACAACGATCCCGCCCGATTCTGGCGATACGTATGCGCGGCGCTAGACACCGTCCTGCCCGGCCTTCGGGATCGCATCGAACCGCTGATCGTGCGCGAAGCGGCGCCGGTTCCGACCGTCGTCGACGTCCTCCTCAACGATCTGGCCGATGACGCCTCGCGCGTGGCGCTGGTCCTCGACGACTTCCACCTCATCCGCTCGCGCATCGTTCACGAATCGGTCGATCATTTCATTGAGCGCGCACCCTCCAATGTGAGCGTGACAATCGTGACCCGCAGCGATCCGCCGTTGCAGTTGTCGCGGCTGAGGGCGTCCGGAGAATTAACCGAAATCGGTGTGCGCGACCTGCGCTTCGTTGAGGAGGAAGCGCGTTCGATGCTCGAGCAGGCTACCGGCATATTCGTCTCAGACAAGACCGCGACCGTTCTAACCGAGAGGACCGAGGGATGGGTTGCGGGACTTCAGCTCGCCGGTCTGTCGCTCAGAGAATCTGCCAACGTCGATGCCTTCGTGCGGAACTTCTCGGGCACTCACCGTCACGTCGTGGACTATCTGACCTCGGAGGTGTTGGCCAGCCAGAACGAGGAGATCCGCGACTTTCTCGTGCGCACGTCGATCCTCGACAGGTTGAGCGCCGAACTGTGTGACGCCATGCTCGACAGGTCCGACAGCCAGGTGGTGCTGGAAAGCATCGAGCGCGCAAATCTCTTTCTGATTCCCCTCGATGCCGACCGCGTCTGGTGGCGTTACCACCACCTTTTTGCGGAGCTGCTGCGCGCCCGACTGCGCGCCGAGACGGACGACCTCGAGCGAGAGCTCCACCGACGGGCGTCCAGTTGGCACGAGCAGCACGGGAACGACGACGAAGCGATCGGACATGCTCGCGCAGCAGGCGACGTCGAGTTGGCTGCTCGGCTCGCGGAGCGCTACGCCGACGCCAGGTTGCTGCTCAATGAGGGCGCCACTTTGCGTGGCTGGATCGACGCGCTTCCGGACGAAGTGGTGCAAACGCGGCCGCGGCTCCTCTTGGCAGAAGCCAACCTGGCTCTTGTCAGCGGCGACTACGAAGCTTTCGGCGCACCGTTCGCGGCCGCCGAACGAGCGTACGGTGACACCGAGGATGGAAGCATTGAACAATTCGAGCCGAGCTCGGGGGAACGCGCCAGTCTGCTGGGCAACCTTCCTGCTTCGATCGCTTTGGGTCGAGCCCATCTCGCGGAGCTTCACGGAGATGCCGACGAGACGCGGCGACAGGCACTGACTGCTCAGTCGTTTGTCCAACCGGACGAGTGGATGCTCGACATCCTGGTTTCGGCACACTTGGCGATTGCCGAGTTCCTGTGCGGCAATTTGGAGACTTCGGCCGCCGGCTTTGAGAGGACTCTGGCTCGTTGTCAGGCATCCGGTGAGAGAGTCGTTGCAGGTAGGGACGCCGAGTTGCTCGGTCGCTGCTATCGAGGTCTGGGCAAATTGGCCGAGGCGCTCGACTGCTACAGCCGCGTCGCTGCCTATCTGACTGACGACAGCGACCGCCTCCGCCCCATGGCCGGGCGTTTACTCGTTGCAGCAGCCGCCGTCGAGTACCAGCGAAATGACCTGGACGCGGCGGCCCAGCATCTGGAGCAAGGAATAGGGCTGTGCCGCGACCTTGCGAATTCCATCTCAGGCTCGCCTCAGCCGCTGGCAGACGCTTTGGCAACGCGCGCGTGGCTAAGCCGCGCACGGGGCGACGAACAATTGGCCCGTGCAAACATGGAGGAAGCCATCTCCACGGCGCCGGGTCCAGCAGTCACGAGCATCCTCAACGACGTTCCAGCACAGCGTGCACGGTTGTTGATTTCGGACGGCGACCTCGCCTCTGCCGGCGAGTGGGCAGCCGACAGCGGTGTCGACGACGTACACGAACCGTCGTTCGCGCGCGAGCCTGAACACGTGGCCTTTGCCCGGCTTTTGATCGCCCGCGGCGAGTTGGAGCGCGCGGAACGTTTGCTGAAGCGACTCGCGACCGACGCCATTTCCCGACCAGGGAGCCTGATCGAAATACAGGTGCTGAGGGCCATCGCCAAGTGCGCAAGTGGCGACGTGAACACGGCGCGCGGCGTGCTCAGCCGGGCCTTGGAATCGGCTGCGCCCGGTCGATGGACGAGGGTCTTCGTCGATGAAGGGCCGCACCTCCATGATCTGCTTCGGACTTTGGCCGGACGTCGTCATCCGGCCGATCGGCCGGAACCTCTCAGCCCCCAGGCCTGGCGCCATCTTCTGGTCGTGCTCGACGCATTCGAGGCATCGCAACCCGGCAAAGCGACCCCTCTGAGCGAGGCATTAAGCGAGCGCGAGCTGGAGGTGCTGCAGCTCATCGCCGCAGGCAGGCCGAACGCCGACATCGCGCAGACCCTGTTCGTCACTCCGGACACCGTCAAAAAGCACGTCACACACATTCTCGGCAAGCTCGGGGTCTCAAACCGAACTGAAGCGGCTGCACGCGCTCGGGAGCTCAGCCTCATCTCCTGATAGCGCGCCACGGAATCCGACCTTCCACCACACAACACCACCAACGTGTGACGACTCCGCCCCTTGCTCTCCTTAGCGTGCCATCACCAGCTCATGTGATTGGGAGGAAGCGATGAAACGCTGGATCGTGGTCGTCGGCGTCATTGGCGCCTTGCTTGTTGTCGGAGGTATCGCCGTCGTGGCACTCGGAAGCGGTCTTGGCGAGTCGGCTGCTGGTGATGTGGCGCAGGGACCGGCTGATCCCGGCGCGACCTCTGTCGTTATGAATGACAACTTCTTCAGTCCCACTGCTGTGACGGTGACGCACGGATCCCCTGTCCAGTTCGAGATCCGAAACGACGGCCAGGTGAATCACAACTTCACCAGCGATGCCCTGCACGTCAGCACCGGTCCGGTCAAGCCGGGTCAGGTTGTGACACTGACGGTGCCCATACCTCCCGGGGTGACGCAATTCGTGTGCACATGGCACCCGGGCATGGTCATCCAGGTGACTGGGAGCTGATCGAAATGACTCTGTTGCCGGTGCCCGGTGGTCCGTACGAGATCGGCACCAGCGTGCGGCATCTGGTCGACCCCAGCCGCGACGACATCCTGGAGGACGCTCCAAGGCCGCGCGAGCTGATGCTCCAGGTCTGGTACCCGGCCTCGTCAACGGCAAAAGGAGCAGCAAATCGTCCGTCCATGTACGTCGACGACGGGTCGCTGATGCAGCCACTCGAGGACTTGATGGGCTTGCCGCCAGGTACGTTGCGGCACCTCGAAACCGTGCAGACGCACGGGCTGCGTGACGCACCGATCGCCGAGGACGGCCCGTTTCCCGTGCTCGTCTTCTCGCACGGCCGGTGTGGCTTTCGCGGTCACAACACCGTCCTCGTCGAGGAGCTCGCCTCCAACGGCTACGTCGTCGCGACGATCGACCACTCACGCGCGGCGACCGGAGTGCGGCTGCCGGACGGGCGCGACCTGATGTTTGACCGGCGCCTTCTGCCGCCATGGCCACGCGACGTGCTGCCGGGTATCGACGCCCAGCTCATGGACGAGGTGCTCCCCTTCTTGGCCGCGGACGTTTCGTTCGTGATCGACGAGCTGGAGCGCATGAACCAATGCGATGTCACGGGACTGCTCACCGGAAAGCTCGAGATGTCTCGCTTGGCCGCTTTCGGGGTGTCCCTGGGCGGCATGCTCGCGGCGGAGGCAAGCGTCGCCGACGCACGGATTGGCGCTTGCCTGATCATCGACGTCTACCTGCCCGACAGCGTGGTCAAGGCGGGACTGCGAGTCCCCGTGATGTGGATCACTCGCGACGCCGGGACGATGTGCCTCGAAGGCTGGAGCCGGGCCGACATCGATGACACGCATCGGACCATGCGTAACGTTTACGACCGCTTGCCCGGTGTCGGCTACATCGTGCTCGTCCCTGGCATGTTTCACGTCGACTTTTCCGACGGCCGGCTGCTGACGCCTCTGATTGCCGAGCTTGGTCTCAGCGGAAGCGTGCCACTTGAACGCGCGCTGGCGCTGGTCGGTGGCTATTCGAGCGCCTTTTTCGACACGCACGTTAAAGGCGTTCCCGCGTCGCTCCTGCAACCTGAAGCGAACGCGAATTCCGATGTCCTGTTCGAGAGTCGCGTTGCCCCAAGCCGCGCGCATGCCTCCATTTGACCTGATGGCGGCTATATACTTGACACGCCACGTATCACGATGCTAGATATAGGCCATGGCCAGTGCAGACGAACCGCTATACACCATGGCCGTTGCCGTCCGGCTTACCGGCATGCACCCACAGACGCTCCGGAAGTACGAGCGTTCCGGCCTGGTCGCGCCGGCCAGGCCGTCCGGCAACCAGCGTCTTTACTCAGCTTCTGACATAGAACGACTGAAGCGCATCCAGTTTCTCGTCGAGGAGAAGGGAATCAATGTCGCCGGTCTGGAGCTGGCCTTGGCGATGACCGACCGACTCGATGAATTGAGCAACATCTCATCGCGCGAGGACATGCAGAGCGCGATCGAAGACGCGGGCGCGATGAGTCGCCAACCAATGGAGGCCGAGGGAGCCGCGTAGCTCCTAGCGCTTCTTACGCGCGATCAGCAAGCGCTTCTTGCCCGCGCGCAAGACCAGGTAGCGGCCGTCGATCAGGTCCGGCAATGCACCGTCAGTCGAGCTGACGCGGTCGCCATTCACCGACAGACCGCCCTGATCGACGAGGCGGCGTCCCTCAGACTTCGACGAGACCAGCCCACTCGCCACGGCAAGTTCGAGCGCGCCGGTGACATCCGCTCCGAACTCGTAGTGGTCGATGGCGTCATAGAGCGTGTCAAGCACCTCTGGATCCCTGATCGGCTCGCCTGAGAACGCCGCATCGGCTACCCGGACCTGTCGGTCGGCTTCCTCCGCGCCATGCACTCGCGCGGTCAGGTCGTATGCCAGCGCACGTTGGGCGGTCCGTTTCTCCGGTGCCTTTTGGTGCTGCTCCTCGATCTCGTAGATCTCGTCGGCTTCCATCAGCGTAAGCCAGCGCAGGTGCTGGCCAATGAGCTCGTCATCGTCGTTGAGCCAGTACTGATAGAAGTCGTAGGGCGAGGTCATCGAGGCATTCAGGAAAACTGCACCCTTCTCCGATTTGCCCATTTTCCGGCCGTCACGAGTCAGAAGCAAAGGCGAGCACATCGCATAAGCCGCGGGCTCGTCCCCTTCCTCTCGCCCCACTACTCGTCGGATCAACTCGAGGCCGGCAGTGATGTTGCCCCACTGATCGGCGCCGCCCATCTGCATCTCAACGCCACGATCGCGATAGAGCTGCAGGAAGTCCGCCGACTGCAGCGTCATGTACGAGAACTCGGTGAACGACATGCCGGCTCCCAGCCGCTGCTGGACCGATTCCTTTGCAAGCATGTATGGCACCGAGAAGTGCTTGCCAATGTCCCGCAGGAAGTCGAGCAGCTTCCAGTCCGCGAGCCACTCGCGGTTGTCGACCATCTGCGCCATGTTTGACGCTGGTGAGAAGTCGACGAAATGTTCGAGCTGGGCCTGGATCGCCGCGGCGTTTGAGCGAATCTGCTCGTCTGTAAGGAGGTTGCGCTCGCTGGACTTTCCCGAAGGGTCCCCGATCATGCCCGTGCCGCCGCCCACGACGATGTACGGGGTGCCGCCGTAACGCTGCAAATGGGTCAGCACGAAGCCCTGAACCAGGTTGCCCACGTGCAGCGACCTCGCGGACGCATCGAAACCCACGTACGCGCTGATCGGACCCTTTGCCAGGCGTGCCTCAACGCCTTGCGACGACTCCGCGATCAGGCCACGCCACGACAGCTCGTCGAGGAGGCTTTTGGATGCGGCACCGGACGGGACGTTGCTTGACGTTTGGGGCGACGGCACGCTCGTAATGCTAGAGTCAGACGCAGATGCAGGCCAACCGCGACGGTCGGCAGGCAGGTAGCAGCCCCAACAACGGAGCCAGGCGCGGCTCACAAAGGGGCAGCTCGCTTGCGGTCGCGCTCCCCATGCTCCTCTTCGCGACGATGGCGATCGTTGCCCTCTTCGGGTTTGTCGCCGTTGTCGGCGTGTTCGCGCTTTACAGCCAGGGTCTCCCGCCCGCCACGGACCTCGAGACGATCCAGTTCTCGTCGCAATCGACCATCTACGACCGAACCGGCACGGTCCAGCTTGCGACGTTCGGCGGCGGCCAGAACCGCTCGCCGGTCACCTACGACCAGATCCCGCCGATCCTGATCGACGCAGTCACCTCGATCGAGGACAAGTCCTTCTGGACGAATACCGGTGTTGATCCTGTGGGCGTCGTATCGGCGGCCTTTGACACCATCCGCGGCGACAGCAGAGGCGCGTCGACCATCACCCAGCAGCTCGTTCGGCAGCGCTTGCTCGACCCCGACCTGGTGGCGGACCCGAACCGCACGATCGAGCGCAAGATCAAGGAGATCATCCAGTCCGTTCGCGTCACCGAGGCCTATCCAGGCGACGCGGGCAAGCAGAAGATCATCACCGCATACCTGAACCAGAACTATTACGGCAACGGCTCGTACGGCGTTCTGAGCGCCGCCAAGGGCTATTTCGGTGTAGACAACCTGCAGGAGCTGACACTCGGCCAGGTCGCTCTGCTCGCGGCCATCCCGCAGTCACCGTCGTCGTACGACCTCGTGCGCAATGCCGTGAAGGGACCAAACGGCGAGCTGTACGTCCCGCTCGACGAGTCGATCCCCGTGGTCGCACGTCGCAACTACATCCTCGACCTTTTGGCGAGCGACCCGTCGCGGCGCGTCCTGACGGGCAACCAGTACGGCGCCCAGGACTTCGAGAACGCCAAGAATGAGCCGATCATCCTGGCGCCGCAGGACACACAACAGCAGCAACAACAATGGCTTGCACCGCATTTCGTGTGGGCCGTACGGGACGAGCTGGCCAACAAGTTGTGCGCCGGCGCGGACACGTGCCCTGAACTTGAACGCGGTGGGCTGAAGATCATCACGACGCTCGACTACAACGTCCAGCAGGTTGCCGAGAAGTGGGTCACGGCCGGCGTCATCCTGCCCCATCAGCCGGATCCCGAAGCGTTCGCGGCCCAGATCGGAGTGCCCTTCGAGCCGTGGATGAGGAAGCTCGAGAAGCTCCAGGTCAACAACGGCGCGATGATCGCCATCGACTACCAGACCGGCGAGATCATCGCGTACGTCGGCAGTGCCGGTTATTACCGGGACGATCTGTCCTCGCCACAGTTCCAGCCCCAGTTCGACGTGCTCGGCGATGGCTGGCGCCAGCCGGGTTCGGCTTTCAAGCCGTTCAACTACGTCACGGGCATCAACAACGGCACGATGACGGCCGCGTCGATGTTCATGGACGTGACCACGACGTTCGACAACTCGGGCGGCTATACCCCCAAGGACTGGGACCTGCTCGAACGCGGCCCTGTGCGCATGCGCACGGCCCTGCAGTGGTCCATGAATATCCCCGCCGTCAAGGCGCTCGTCGACAACGGCGTCGATAACGTTTTCGCCGAAGCTCAGAAGTTCGGAATGTCGTTCCAGAACGACACGCCCTCCGCCGGGTTGTCGCTGACCCTGGGCACCGAAGTCAGTCACCCGCGGGACGTCGCCGAGGCGTACGCCACTATGGCCAACGAGGGCAACTACATCGGCTACACGACGATCCTTGAGGTCCAGGACTCGACCGGCAAGGACCTCGTTGCGCCGTATGCGCCGCCTGCCGGCCAGCCTGCAGTCTCCCCGCAGGCGGCGTACGTGATGACCAACATCCTTGCCTCCAACACGGATCCCAAGCAGAACCCGATCTGGGGCGATTTCGCGATTCGGTCAGCGGACGGCACGCGCCGGCCGGCAACGCTCAAGACGGGCACGACCCAGGATGCCAACGACCTTGTCGCGTTCGGCTATCTCCCGCCGCCAGACGATGCGGGCCGCGCAGCCGGCGAATACGCGCTCGACGTTGGGGTCTGGTACGGCAACTCCGATGGCTCGCCCGTACTGACGCCGCAGAACCCCGTGCTCTCGACTGACGTCGCCGCGCCAAGCTGGCAGGGCTTCATGCAGGAAGTCAGCAACAACTGGACGGTCAACGACTTCCCGCGGCCGGACGGCATCGTCGAGGCGGACGTGGACGCCTGGAGCGGCGGTGTGCCGACCCAGTGGACGACACAGACGTACCACGAGGTCTTCATCTCGGGAACGCAGCCGACGGCTGCCGACACCACCAAGGTCGGCATGCAGGTGGTGCCGGACGCGAACGGCGATCCACAGCTGTGGGTGGACGGTTGTGCCACGCCGACCGAGCAGGGGTTCCTGGACCTCGATAACGTCGAGGCGGACCACTCCGACTGGCACGCCGCGAACGCCGACTGGATCGCCCGCGCAAAGCAGGGTCCCGGAACAGCCGGCGGCCCCGACCCAGCGACGCCGACCAAGACGAGTTTCACCTTCGATCCACGCAACACGCCCTACGGCAAGAGTTGGGGCGCTCCCTTCCCGCCGACCACGACATGCACCCAGGCGCCACCGTCGCCTTCGCCGACGATCGAGTTCACCCTGCCGCCGACGACACTCTTCACGCCACCACCTGTAACGCAGCCCCCGGTCACGGAGCCACCGCCACCGACCGAGCCGCCTCCGCCAACGGAGCCACCAACTCCCAAGCCCACCAAGGCGCCCAC
>DATBFJ010000082.1:0-2196 GCA_036558545.1 Candidatus Limnocylindrales bacterium | reverse complement strand
TGCGCCTGTACTTCCTTGGCCATCCGCAGACGGTGGTAGAGCAGGTTCACCATTGCGCTGCTGCTACGGGCCCAAGACTCGATCTCGAAGACGAGGCCCGAGCCCTCGTCGTCGCTGGACCTGAACTCGATCTGGCCCGCCTCCAGATGCCCGGCCAGCGTCGCGAGACGAAACGAACACGACCCCACGTCAACTACTCGGACAGGACCATCCCAGGGGCCGGGCATCCGCACGACATACTCGTCTCCGACACGCAGACGGCCCTCCTCGCCATGCAAGCGCTGGAAGCGCGCGAACTTCGTCGGCGAAGCTCGATTGAGGTCGGCTTGGAGCTCGTCCATCAGGTGCGCTGCACCGAGGCTGGTTTCGCGGATCCGCGTTCGGTAGCAGCGGTGAAAGAGCGGCCCGTAGCCGCCCTCCTGACCCTGAACCTCGTCGGAGCTGACGCCCGGCGGGTAGCTCAATAGTTTCGGTGGCGGAGACGGCATCAATGACAGCGGTGCCTCCCGTCGCCGCATCACGGTCGTGCGCCACATGTAGTCCCACGAGGTGAGCGCCACGCCCAACGGCCAGCTGGCCGCGGTCAGCCAGCGGCTGGTGGGTGTCGGGCGCTTAGGCATGGTTACTACCTACCCGCTCAGAATATTCAACAACGCGTTCAAATTTCCGCAACAAGGGGTAGAGATCACGCAGACATCGTTCCGCCGTCGGGTCCACCGTGCTGACAAAACGCCTCCATGACGCCGGGCTGCGAGCCTGGCAGATGCAGTGCCTCTCGCTAGGTTCTGTCGGACTCTGCATCGGGCTCTGGATCCGCGCCAAGACGGTCGATCAGGACGAGCGCGGAAACGCCGAGCGCCGGGCTCTGTTCGTCGGCTTATGGCCGCCCACGATCTGGCTGATCGGCGACTCCCTCGAGCGCCAGGAATAGAGCGACGCATCCCGCCTGGGAGCGTTACTCAGGGCGACGCGCGAGCACCCGCCGGGCCGCTTCGAGACTGGTTCCGCCGTCGGTGTTGAAAGCGATGGCAGCGCTCGGGGCGTGCACCCTGATCAGGTTGATCACCGCCTCGAAGAGTTCCAGCAACGGTTCTGGCTTACGGATGCCGCCGCCGACGACGACACATTCGTAGTTCTCGCCCGTCAGTGCCTCGACGATGCGACGTTCAGCCGTGGCGTCCAGGGGGACAAGGCACTGATCGGCGATCAGCTCGGAATCCTCAAAGCGCGCCAACCCGTACTGGAGTCCAACACGCACGGCCGCGGCATCGATCCCGGGGATGGCATCCGGGTCCAAACCAACGATCAGGACGCGTCGCCGACCCTTTGCGCGCGCGTTCTCCACGGCATGGAGCGTAGTCGGGCAGGCACACTCGCCGAGGGTGAGCAGAGCCGGGATCAGCACCCGCACGCGGTCTCGTTGCTCGGGCTACAACCGAACCGTCGCGCTCCTGGCGAGTGGCCGCCCCGACGAAGACAGCGCCGTGATCGCGGCATATCCGTGCGCGGAGTTCAGCGACACCGGCGTCTCGAACCCCGTCCGGCGAATCACGCCGATCGGCTGTAGATGCTTGGCCGACGATCCCGCGTGGACCTGCCAGTGCGCGACCTCGGTGGCGCCGTTCCAGCTCACGAACAGGAATGACGTGCCCGCCTTCGCGCCCGGCCTGGCGGCGATCGCGGGCCGGTCGCGCGGCGTGCCCGTCCACTGAAGGCGCAGCGCGCGATAGGACTTCTGCCCGACCGGGAAAACGGCGTCGGACAGCCAGGTGCCGTCGGCCGCGAACTCGGTCGCGCACGGCTCCTCTCCCCAGCCGACGAGCACGTGACCGTTGGGGAGCTTCTCGACGCTGCCCATCGCGTTTGCCAGCAGCCGATCGGGGTGCTCGTAGGCGGCAACCAGCCGCACGGTCCTGGCCGCCTCGTCGATCGAGACGAGCACTCCGCGTGATTGCGAATGACTGCTCGTGCCGCTCGCGGCGCCGTTGTCGAACACGCTGATCGTGGTCGGGTCGACTACGCGGGCGTGGTGCTGCCACGCATATTGCGAGTCTCTGCCCATCGCAAAATCGCTGCGCTTGCCGCCAAGCCGCCAGATCACTTCCCCGGTGCGCCGATCGAGCTTGTACACCGACCAGGTATTCCGTCCGGAGACGAGCAGGTTGCCGTCCGCCGCGATGTCGATCGAGTTCGCGT
>DATBFJ010000081.1:0-6748 GCA_036558545.1 Candidatus Limnocylindrales bacterium | reverse complement strand
CAATCACGCGCGAACTGCGCCGGTCGGCGTGGATGCGCAGCGCAGCCTGCTGGATCATCGTGCCGCTGGGCATGAAGACGGCCGCGGGCTTGGCCAGGAGTTGGCGGACCTCGTCCTCGAGGACTGCGACGCTGCCGCCGTTGCCGTACATGTCACTCGCGAGCTCATCCGGGTTGAGGACATCCAGCTCGCCCAGGACGTCCCGGGGCGTTCGCCAGCCGTGTCCGGAGACGGCGCGGTCGCACCTGGCACGCAGCTCGCGCGTTTCCTCCGGCGTCAGCGGTGCAGTCGACCACGCGGACTGTCGCCTCGACTTTGTTGCCATGCCCACAAAGTTACTCGTCGGGCACGTTTCTGGGACGTCGTGCAGAACGTAACGAGGCTCTCGTTGCGTCCCGTTAGCCTTTGGCCGTGAGGGACACGGCCGTCGATACGGTTCTGACGGCGCCGCCGCCCACTTTCACTGAGGAAGAGGCGGCGGCTCTTTCACGCGAGCTGTTCGGCGTTGACGGGGAGGCCACGCCGGCGAACAGCGAGCGCGACCAGACCTTCCTTATCGACGCGGCCCGGCCGGCCGTTTTGAAGATCTCGAACGCGGCAGAGGATCCTGCCCGACTGGACATGGAGGCCCTGGCGGCCCAGCGCATCGTCGAAGTAGACAATGGTCTTCCCGTGGCGCTGCCCTGGCAGGTGCCGGGCAGTCGCGACTTCAAGGCTCGAATTACTCGCGGCAGCGACACGCACTACGCGCGGATGTACGACCGTCTGCCCGGCCGTGCCGGTGTAGAGGGCGCGAGCCTCAGCGACGCCGCGGTGCTCGATTGGGGCGCGACGGTCGCCCGTGTTGGCCGCGCGTTGCGCGGCTTCTGGAGTCCTGCAGCCGGTCGCGTGATGTTGTGGGACGTCCAGAACGCGCTGTTGCTTCGACCGTTGCTGAACTCAGTCGCCGACACGGGACTCAGAGCACTGGTCGAGCGCTCCCTAGAGCGCTACGAGCAGCAAGTCACGCCGTTGCTACCGACTCTCCGCCACCAGGTAATCCACACGGACCACTGCGCCTCGAACACCCTCGTCGACGAAGACGGATTCATCACCGGCATAATCGATTTCGGGGATGCGAGCTGGTCGGCACTGGTCGTGGATCTTGCGGCGGTCCTGGAGACGGTCGTCGACGGTCGCGAGCAAGACCAGGACGAGTTCTTTCGGGTCGCGCGCATCGCCCTGGACGGTTACGAGCGCATCACGCCGCTGGAGACGGAGGAGCGCCGGATCGTCGGCGAGTTGCTCGCCGCGCGAATGTGCGCTGGCATCGTCATTCCCTCATCGCGCGCCCGCCTGTATTCGTCCGACGACCCGGCGCTCTTCCCGCACCTGGGTGCGCAGGCCGAAAAGATCCTGCGTCTATTCGAAGGTCTTGGCTGGGACGAGGTCCGCCGCAGGCTGGGAGGTCGTGAGCCAGGCAGCGGTTGGTCGGTGCCTGATCTCGTCGAGCGTCGCGAGCGCGTAATCGGGCCGGCGATGACTCCGCCTAGCTATCGCGATCCGATTCACCTCTCGCGGGGCAGTGGTGTTTGGCTCTACGGGCCGGGCAGGCGCTACCTCGACGCGTACAACAACGTGCCTGTCGTGGGCCACGAGCATCCGCGCGTCGTCGAAGCGATAGCCCGCCAGGCGCGCCGCCTCAACACGAACATGCGCTACCTCCACGAAACCGCCCTCGAAGTCGCGGAGCGACTGATCGCTTCGACGGGCGGCGCGCTCGACACGGTCATGTTCGTTAACTCTGGCTCGGAAGCGAACGACATTGCCTGGCGCATCGGGCGTGCCGCGACCGGTGGGACGGGCGGGATCGCCTCCGACTATGCGTACCACGGCATCACGGAAGCAATCAGCGCGCTCACGCCGGAGGATTGGATTGCCGGGAAGGAACCGGCCCATGTTCGAACCTGGCGACCGTCGGCAGCTGTCGAGGAGTTCGCCCGCGCGGTAACTGACCTCCAGGCGGCGGGTTTTCCGGTCGCGGTGGCGATCATGGATGGCGTTCTGACGAGCGACGGCATCATCGACCTGCCGCGCGACGTCGCGACAGAGTTGGTGCGGCAGACCCACGAAGCGGGCGCGCTATGGGTCGCGGACGAAGTCCAGAGCGGCCACGGCCGAACGGGCGCCGCGATGTGGGGCTACCAGCGGCTGGGCATCACGCCGGACATCGTCACGGTGGGCAAGCCGATGGGCAACGGCCATCCGGTCGCGGCCGTCATTACGCGCGCTGAGCTTGCCAGGGCCTTCGCGCCCCAGCCAGAGTTCTTCAGCACTTTCGGCGGCAATCCGGTCGCCATGGCCGCCGCATTGGCCGTGCTCGAAGTCATGGACGACGAACGGATCATCGACAACGCCCGGACGGTCGGCGACCACCTGGGCGAGCATCTACGCGCGATCGACAGTCCGCAGATCAAAGAGGTCCGACAGATTGGCCTGGCGGTCGGCGTCGAGATGGAAGACGCCGCGTCAGCAAAGGAAGTTGTCGAATCGATGCGCCAGGCGGGTGTCTTGATCGGCACGACAGGCCGGCACGGCAATGTCCTCAAGATCCGGCCGCCGCTCGTATTCAGTCGCCGAAACGCCGACCAGCTGGTGGCCACTCTGACGCAGATCTTGAGCGCGTGAAGGATCTCTAGCCTTTCGGTCGTTTGGACGATACCGGTCCATGATTTCGATGAATCAGTCGTGTCGTCGGTTGTGTGGGACCCATGTCGTCCCGGAGGCAAGAAACGGGGACAGAATCGCGAAATGGCGGACGTATTCCGTCCAAGCAGCCGAATGATCCTTACGGCTTGAGCGCGTAGATCTCGATCGGCTGGTCGAGGCCCTTCACGAGGTGACTGCCGCGGTCGTCGAACTCCAGGCCGCTGCCCTCTACAAGGGTTCTGGTGATCGTCGACGTGAGCACTTCCGACGGTCCGGCCAGGGACATGATTCGCGCCGCCTCGTGAACCGCAACGCCGCGCAAATCGTCGCCGACAACTTCGACCTCGCCCGTGTGCACACCAACGCGCACGTTGAGGCCGGTTCTCGCTACGTCCGCTGCGATGGCTACCCCACAGCGGAGCGCGGCAATCGCGCTCGAGAACGTCGCGATGAAGCCGTCGCCGGTCGTGTTGATCTCGCGTGCGTCGAAGCGCTCGAACCGGTTGCGCACAATCCGGTTGTGCTCCGCGAGAAGCTGGCGCCAGCGAACGTCGCCGAGTCGCGCCGCTGTGGCGGTCGAATCGACGATGTCGGACAGCAGGATCGTCGTGACGATGCGCTGGTGGCCGGCCGAAACGCCCACATAGGCGACATTGCCCGCGAAATCGATGAGCACGACGGGCTCGTGGCCCACGACCCACGCGTCGTGGCCGGGCGGAACATCGACGACCGTATCGGGACCGAACTCGCCACTCTCACCGTCGTCCATCTCGAAGGCGATGCGGCCCGATATGACCATCTGGATGTGATGGACCTGGCAAGACTTGTCGCCAGAGACAGGGCCGATGCTCGTTGACCAACGCCATCCGGGCGACAGAACCGCACGCCCGATGGGTATCGAACCGATCTCGATGAGGGACGAGTCCATGAACTCGAAACGACGAACTTCGTCCGGCTCGTCCCAGCGCTTTGAGCGGATCTGGCTCACGTTTCGAGCGGCTAGTCGGGAATGACCGCGATCCAGCGGCCGCTCCACTCGGGCGCGATCTTCCACTTCATGGGCGTGAACTTCTTGCGCAGCTGATCGAGCGACAGCCACGTGCCCGGCCCTGGGTCGTACGGATGGCCATTTATCGTCCCGTCGGGATAGAGCGGCCCCATTGCCTGCACGGCCGTCACCTTGAAGCTGGACGCCGTCGCGGGATCGGCCGTGCTCTCGAAGCCCGTCATCACCCAGGCGTGTCCGCCCGCGTCGACAAAGAGCCCGACGGGTCGGTCGGTGGCTCGCATCGCAGCTGCCAGCGTCTGCAGACCCGCTTGGAAGCGCGGTGCGACGTTGACCGCGTAATCGCCCGCGCCAAAGTGCTCGAGCGCCGCAACCCAGCCCACCGGATCTACGCCGTTGTTGCCCGGCTTGTGCTTGCTGTGGTCACGGCCGTACTGCCAGTAGTTCTTCTGAGCGGTCGCGGAATGCTTGGTCGTGCCGTCGACCATGTTGAGCATCATCTGGACGCTCGCCCCGACGCACGTGTAGTTGAGGTGCTGGTAGCTGAATGAGCCCTTGGTGTACACGCTGAACCGACCACTCCACGCGGCGCCCAGCGATGGCGACGCGGCCATCGTCAGCAGGGCGAGGGCCAGCACGACTCCGGCGGAAACACGAGACAAGAAACGCATCGCGCAAGTTTGGCCCATGTGCGTCGAGCGCATGGCTCTCCTGTGCCGCCTGCGAGCACACGGAATAGGCTGGCACCTGACAAAGGAGGACAGCCGTGAATGCCGTGAATACCTTGTCGACCCGGACGATCGATGTGCCCGGCGCGACCGTCGTATACGACGTTGTCGAGCGCCCTGACGCGACCAGGCGGCCGTTGATGCTCATTGGCCAGCCAATGGGAGCCAGTGGATTCCAGACACTTTCCGGGCTCTTTCCCGACCGAACCCTGATCACATACGACCCGCGCGGCGCTGAGCGCAGCCAGAAGAAAGATCCGAGCGTCGCTACTGGGCCTGACGAGCACGCGGACGACCTGCATAAGGTCATCCGGGCCGCCGGGATGGGTTCGGTCGACATGTTTGCGAGCAGCGGCGGCGCAATCAACGCCCTGGCGTTGGTGGCGAAATACCCGGATGACGTTCACACGCTCGTGGCGCATGAGCCGCCGCTGGCGAGCGCGCTGCCCGACGCCGAGTTCGCAACGGCCGCCGTAGAGGCGATTCACCGCACGTACGAACAGCGCGGCCTTGGCGCAGGCATGGCCCATTTCATCGCGATTACCGGGCACAAGGGCCTGATGACGGCAGACACGGTCGCTCAGCCGCCGCCCGATCCTCAGTCGTTCGGCATGCCCGCAGCTGACGACGGCAACCGCACGGACCCTCTGTTGGGGCCGAGCATGGTGGCAATCACGACGTATGAGCCGAATTGGGCGGCTTTGCGCGCCGCACCAACTCACATCGTGCTTGGTGCGGGCGAGATCTCAACGGATCAGATGGCGAATCGCGGCGCGCACGCGGTGGCCGCCCGGCTCGGCAGTAAAGTCGTCACGTTTCCGGGCGGCCACGGCGGCTTCAACAAGAGCGAGTGGGAACCCAGCGACCCCGACGCCTTCGCGGTAACGCTAAAGGAGATCCTCGATGACCAGGATTAGATCCATCGCTGCGACCTTCGGGTTTCTGGCCACGCTCCTCGTCCTGGTCAACCCGGCGGCCGCGTTCGCAGCCACGCCGATGCCACGCCACGTCTTCTCGCCGTATTTCGAGAGCTGGACGAGCGACAAGCTCGCGGCCACGGCAACTCAATCGGGAGCGCGGTACTTCACGATGGCGTTCCTCGAGACGCTCGGTCGGAACTCGTGCACCCTGGCCTGGAACGGCGACAGCGGCCGAAAGGTCGCTGACGGGGACTACCTGAATGACCTGGACAACCTGCGCTCGAAGGGCGGCGACGTCACCATTTCGTTCGGCGGCTGGTCTGCAGACCAGCATGGTCGCGAGATAGGTGATTCGTGCAAGGACGCGTCGCGGGTCGCCCAGGCCTACGAGCAGGTCGTAACGATGTACGACGTCAGCCGGCTGGACATGGACATCGAGGGCCGGTCGCTTGGGCGGACCAACGGCATCGACCGTCGAAACAAGGCGATCAAGCTTCTCCAGGACTGGGCGTCTGCGCACAACCGCCCGCTCACGATCTCGTACACGCTGCCGACTTCGCGCGACGGACTCGAGAGCGACGGCATGGCGGTTCTCCAAAACGCGATCGACAACGGCGTGCACATCGATGTTGTGCAGCCGATGGTCTTCGACTATTACGACGGCGTCGATCAGGACATGGGCGACTCAGCGATCAGCGCTCTCAAGGGAGTGCATTCCCAGCTCGCGACGCTGCTTCCGTCCAAGTCGGGCGCGCAGGTCTGGAAACACCTCGGTGCGACGCTGATGATCGGCCGCGACGACTACCCGACGGACATCGAGACGACGACGGTCTCCGACGCGAAGCAGGTTCGATCGTTCGCGGAGTCGAAGGGTATGGCCGTTCTATCGTTCTGGGCCATCCAGCGCGACAACGGCGGCTGTCCCGGCAATCCCGGATCAGACGATTGCTCCGGAATTGCCCAACGACATTGGGCATTCACACGCGCACTGAAGGGCTTCACTGGCCCATAGACGGGGAACACCATCGTCGACTTGGTTCCACGTGCGCGCCACGACGCGTAGTCGGGTTATTCGACGAGGTTCAATCCTTTCCACGTCCAGTGCGGGATTTTCATACCGGCGGGCACGTCGTCGGCCGACTGGTGGTACATCGCCATCGAATGCGTCGTCGCCCAGGCGAAGTAATCGTGCAGGGCGCCTTTGAGGGGCTCGCTCGTCAAGCCGGCTTGTGCCAGCGCCTGATCGAACGCGGCAATGGCGCGCTGATTCATCTCGTCGTGCTCGCCGTTGCCGCTGTGCATGCGCACGACATCTGACTCATCGCCGAAGTTCGCTGAATAGCTCGCCGGGCCACCCAGTGCCTCGGCCCAGTAGGCGGCGAGCCTGGCCGTGTGGTCGGGGTTGA
>DATBFJ010000080.1:0-26687 GCA_036558545.1 Candidatus Limnocylindrales bacterium | reverse complement strand
AGCCGCGCGGCGTCAAATGGAGCGACGCCCTGGGCAAGGAGCGATCCGATCGTGCCCGCCAGGACGTCGCCACTTCCCGCGGTCGCGAGCGCGGCGTTGGCAAACGACGCGCGAGCGACCTCGCCAGCCGCGGTTGCCACGACCGTGCGCGCGCCCTTGAGGACTACCACGGCCCCGTACTTCCCGGCGGCGTCACGCGCTCGCTCGGCGCGCTCTTCATCGTCGTCGCTGACGGGCGAGCCAGTTAGTCGTCCGAACTCGCCCGGATGAGGTGTCAGAACAATCGGGCGATTCCGGTCACTCCACCAGTCTTCGTAGCTACTCAGCATGGACAGGCCACCGCCGTCGATGACCAGCGGGCAGCCTTCGCGTCGGATGAGGCCGAACAGAAACTCTCCATAGCCTTCCGATTCCCGGATCCCGGAGCCGAAAACAAGTGCATCGGGCGATCGAGGCTTGACCGCGTGGCCTGATTCCATCGGGTCGATGTCGGAGCCATCGTTCGTCTCGGGCAGTGCGATCGTGATGAGCTCGGGCACGCGGCCGGCGAAGAGATGCTGCAGCGAGGCTGGAACGGCCAGACCGACGAGGCCGGCACCGGCACGCGCCGCGGCCGTACCGGAAAGCAGCGCAGCACCGGCGTAATCGAGCGAACCGCAGATGCAGATCACTGTGCCGAACGTGCCCTTGTGGCCGTCCGGATCACGTTTGGGAACGAGCGGCGCGACCGTCGCCGCATCTATCGGATGAGCTTCGACGGTCACTCGGGCTTGGCCTCGAGTTGTTCCAAGTCGACCTCCAGGCCGCGAATCCGACGCATGCGCTCCAGAATCTCTCGCTCGCGTTCGTCGAGCCTTTCCTCGATATCCGGCGGGAACAGGAACGCACCGCCGGCGCTACGGATGCCGAAGGCGATCGCTACTGCGTATTCCCCTTCGTGGCTGATCGACACGGCGATGCGGCCCATGCCCAGCTGCTCGGCGCGCCGCGCGGCCCGACGATGGAGCTTCACCGACGGCGCGCCGGTCGGCAGCCTGAGGATCTCGATCTCAGTCCAGCCGACACCGCGGACACCCAGGCCAAGAACCTTCGACACCGCTTCCTTGGCGGCCCATCTGCCGGCAAAGTTGGGCGGCCGATTGCGAACATAGCGCTGTTCGTTGTCGGTGAGCACCCGCTTGGGAAAGCGATCGCCGTGCTTCTTGAGCGCGCTGGCGATGCGATCGACCTTGATGATGTCGATGCCCAGCTCAGTCGTGCCCTCGGGAACCGACGGAAGCGCCATAGGCGCCTGAGGCTACTCGACTGTGACGGACTTCGCGAGGTTGCGCGGCTGGTCTACGTCCGTGCCACGTGCCACGGCCGTGTGATAGGCGAATAGCTGCAACGGGATCGCAGCCAAAACGGGGCTGAGCTCATCAATCGTCTCCGGCACCCACAGGATGTCGTCCGCGAAGTCGCGCATCTTTTCGTCGCCCTCTGTCGCCACCGCGAGAACTCGGGCGTCTCGAGCGCGGCCCTCCATGACGTTCGAGATCAGCTTTTCCTGTACGGCTGACTGGGTCGCGATCGCGACGAGCGGGACCTCGGCGTCGAGCAGCGAGATCGGTCCGTGCTTCAGCTCCCCGGCGGCATAGCCCTCGGCGTGAACGTACGAGACCTCCTTGAGCTTGAGCGCTCCCTCGAGAGCGACCGGATAGGAGATCCCCCGGCCGACGAACATGAAGCCGCGCGAGTTGACGTAGCGCCGCGCTAGCTCTTTCGATGCGCCCGATATGTCGAGTGCTCGCTGCGCCTTGTCCGGCAGTGCGCGAAGCTCGCGGATGAGCTGCCGCTCGCGCTCTCGCGGCAACCGGCCGCGCATCTTGGCCATCGCCGCGGCCAGCAGCACGAGCGTGGTCACCTGCGTTGCGAATGTCTTTGTGGCCACTACCGCGATCTCCGGCCCGGCCTGGAGGAAGAGCACAGCGTCTGCTTCGCGCGTGATCGCCGAGCCGACAGTGTTGGTGACCGCGATGATCGGGCAGCCCTGCGAACGGGCGTAGCGGGTCGGGGCGATCGTATCGGCCGTCTCGCCCGACTGCGTCACAGCGACGACGAGAGTCTTCTCATCGAGTGGCGGTGGCGAGTAGCGGAACTCCGAGCCAATATTCCAGCGCGCCGGGATGTGCAGCCAGTCCTGGAACAGGTACGCGCCGACGGCGCTC
The DNA here is from genome assembly GCA_036558545.1 of Candidatus Limnocylindrales bacterium. Classification (GTDB taxonomy): domain Bacteria; phylum Chloroflexota; class Limnocylindria; order Limnocylindrales; family CSP1-4; genus JALYGJ01. The sequence continues at coordinate 24,480 of DATBFJ010000080.1, read as the reverse complement.
GCGTAGTTGGCCGTGCCACAGGCAACGAACTCGACCCGTTCGACCTGCTTGAGACGCGCGGCAATTGGCTCGAGCTCGTCCAGCTCGATGGCATGGTCGTGGACCCGGCCTGTAATGGCGGCGAGCAGAGCGGCGGGTTGCTCGTGCATCTCCTTGAGCATGAAATGCGCAAAGCCACCCTTCTCGGCGGCCTCGATCGACCAGTCGATCTCAGTGACCACGCGTTCGCGCGGAGCGCCATCAACTCCGGTGACGGTGACGCCCTGGGCCGTGATGTCGGCGACGTCGCCCTCGTCCAGGAAGATGACCTTCTTGGTGTGAGCCAGAACGGCCGCGACGTCGGACGCGAGAAAGTTCTCGCCCTCGCCGATGCCAACGATCAGTGGCACGTTCATGCGTGCGCCGATCAGCCGGTCGGGCTCGCGCGAGTGCATGACCGCGACCGCGTAGGCCCCGTGCGCCTGCCGCAACGCGCTGCGCACGGCTTCCGCCAGGTCGCCGTCATATGCCTCCTCGACCAGGTGCGCGAGCGCTTCTGTATCCGTGTCGGATGCGAGTTCGTGGCCGCGCTCGCGCAGACCGTCGCGCAACTCCTTGAAGTTCTCGATGATGCCGTTGTGGATGACGGTGATTTCGCCCGTGCAGTCCGTGTGCGGGTGAGCGTTAAGGTCGTTGGGTCTGCCGTGTGTCGCCCAGCGGGTGTGCGCCAGGCCAACGACGGCGGACGGAGTGCCGTCAAGCAGCGCGGTTCGAAGGTTGTTGAGCTTGCCGGCGCGCTTCTCCACGAACATCTCGCCGTTCGTTGTCACCAGCGCTATGCCTGCGGAGTCGTAGCCGCGGTATTCGAGTCTGGCGAGTCCTTCGAGGAGAATTGGAGCCGCCTCACGAGGGCCGATGTAGCCGACGATTCCGCACATAGATATCCCTGACCCTTCCCACACCGCGTGCGCCGCCCTGAAAGGGCCGCGGTGGCCGGCTAGTTTAGTCGCTCCTCAGCAAGCGCCGAGAGCGAGTCGGCAAGAGCCGCGACTGCGGCCGCCTCCTCGCCCTCGACCATGATCCGCAGAGCCGGCTCGGTTCCCGAAGGCCTGACGAGGATCCGGCCGCCCCCAGCGAGCGACCTCCGCGCCTCCTCGACGGCCCGGACAAAAGTCGGATCTGCCTCCCACTGGTCCTTGTGACGAACGTGGATCGTCCTCTGCTGCTGCGGGAACAGCGGAATTTGTCTTGCAAGTTCGCTCAGCGGCTTACCCGTGCGCGAGATGATGCTGAGGATCTCGAGCGCCGTGACGATGCCGTCGCCGGCGTTGGCGCGATCGCGGATGATGACGTGTCCGCTCTTCTCTCCCCCCAGGCCGGCGTCCATGACCATCATTCCGTCGATGATGTATTTGTCGCCAACCGGCGTGCGGGCCAGGCTTCCTCCAGCGGCCGTTAGCGCCTGCTCCAGACCTCCATTTGACAGGACGCTGGCCACGACGATGCCCTGCGGAAGTGCGTTCCTGGTCAGCCGATCGAGCGCGATGATGCCGATCAGCTGGTCGCCATCAACTATTTCGCCGCGCTCATCAACCGCCACGCAGCGATCCGCATCGCCGTCCAGGGCGAAGCCGAGATTTGCCTTCGCCTCTCTGACGATGCCCGCGAGCGCCCGCGGAGCCGTCGCGCCGCAATCGAGGTTGATATTTATCCCGTTCGGAGCGCAGAAACGCACGTCGACTTTTGCGCCGGTGCCTTCGAGGATTCGTCCGGCGACCTTGCACGCCGAGCCGTTGGCCGCGTCGACCACGATACTGACATCTGTGCTGAAGGATCGAGCGAAGGTCAGTCTGTCTTCGATGTAGTCCTCGAGCAGCCCGCGAGCGTCGATCTCGCAGCCGAGTCCGTCGTTTTGGGGTCCGGCAAGCTCGTCAGCGCGCAACAGCAGCGACTCGAGATCGTCCTCGACGACGTCGTCGAGCTTCATGCCGCGCTCGTCGACGACCTTTAGCCCGTTGTCGCGGGCGGGATTGTGAGACGCAGAGACCATCACGCCGGCTTTGAACGGGCCGACTGATGTCAGGTGTGCGAGAGCCGGAGTCGGGCACACCCCCAGGCGGTGGACGTCGACACCCAGAGACATGGCACCCGATGCCACCGACGCTGCAAGCATGTCGCCCGACCTGCGGGTGTCCTGGCCTATCAGCAGGCTGTTACCCGCCTTGACGAGTTGAGCGGCCGTTGCACGGCCGAGGTCATAGGCAAGCTTCGGATGGAGATCGACGTTGGCAATTCCGCGTATGCCGTCCGTCCCGAATAGGCGCGGCACCGCTACGGAGCCACCGAGGCCGCCGGAGACGGCGGCGGCGCGACGGTAACTGTCACCTGTGTCGGATCGAGCGATACGACATCGAGTCCTTCTGGCGCCACGAACTCGAGCTGGATCGTGTGCGCGCCCGGCGTCAGATCCGAGACATTGGCCGTGGCAATAAGCGAGGCCGGGTCCAGTGACGACAGCCCCAGAGTTGGTCCGCCGAGCGTGACGTTCACGTGATCAGGCGAGACCGTGTAGCTGTAGCCAGGCAACTCGCCGGACAGCGCGACGCCTACCCCGAATGTCTGCGTGCCGGTTTCCTGTTCGATGGTGAGCATGATCCTGACCTTGTCGGAGCCTGACACGGTCACGCCGTTCGGCAGCGACAGGCTCACTTCCGCCTCGAGGTCGCTCGTCCGTCCGGTGACATCCAGGGGTGTCGTGGGCGCATTCTGAAGCTGCGAAACGACCGAAGCCTCACCGCTGACGGTAACGACGAGAGGATCGACTGTCACCGACGAGATGCGGAAACCGGGGGCCGGCGCGCCGGTGAGCTGGGGCACGACCGGCAGCGTGCGCGTCGCGAGCTGCTGAGCAACCGTGATAGTCACGTGAACCCGTTGCGGATCGATCTCGATATTGGGCACCTGGTTGCCGTTCGCGTCGACAGCGACAAGGTCGACATCGCGATCGACGTTCAGGGCGCTGGCATCGATCGGGACGCGCGCGAGAACCTGCGAGACGCTGTCGACACGCGAGCTGGCCCCACGAATCGTGACGGTCTGCGGGTCGACGTTCGGCGGGCCCACGGTCACGGTGTCCGGCACTGTCCCCATCGTCACGGTTACAGGCATGTCCCGCTCTTCGACCGGATCGAGCTGGACCTGCTCCTCGCGCGGCTGAAAGTCGACGATCTGGATGCGTTGGTCGAGCGCAATCAGGGTGATCGGCACGGACACCGGAGGGCCGCCAGCCTTTGCTTCCACGGTCGAAAGATCGACCGTGGCGCGGAATCTGTCCGGACCGACGACACCCACGTCGAGCGGGGCCCGATAGCGGATCACCGTCACCGGCTCTAGCTCGCTGATGAGCGTTGCGCCCGTGGGCGGCCGGATGAAATCGACCGGCACGTCGCCGGTGAACGTGCGCACGTTCTGGGCGAGAACGAGGCCGCTGTAGAGGACGGTTGCGAGCAATACCGCTCCCAGCTTGAGCGGCCAATTACGCAGCAGGAAGTCGAGCGCGCGCCTCACTCGACCTGGCCGCCACGCGACTGGCTTGATGAGCTTGCGGCCGCGGCCGGAGCAGTGGGCGGGGTCGTCTGCGAGGTTCCGGTCGACGGCGTGCTCGCGGGCGGTGTGCGAGTCGTCGTTCGGGCGATGCGCGAGCGGCCGCGCGCAGCGGCCTGCGGGATTGTGCGGCGCAGGGCCTTCGTACGCTCCGGCAGCCGGGCGTTGGGAAGCTCGTCATGCTCGAGCAGATCCACGAGTGCCTGGGCGAGCCGGCCCTGGTCAAGGTTGCGGACGATGCGGCCACGCTCGACGAGGCTTATCTGGCCGGTTTCCTCGCTGACCACGACGACGATCGCGTCGGTCTGTTCGGTGATGCCCAGCGCGGCCCGGTGGCGCGTGCCCAGACGGCCCGGATAGGCGCCCGTCTCGGACAAAGGCAGGGTCACGCCCGCTGCCATGACGCGGTCATTGCGCAGGATCACAGCTCCGTCATGAAGCGGCGAGTGCGGAGTAAAGAGCGTCTCGAGCAGCTCAGAGGTAAGGACAGCGTCGATGCGCACCCCCGTCTCGGCCGTGTCCATGAGGCCCGTGTCGCGCTCGACAACTATCAGGGCGCCGATCTTCTGGGAGCCCAGGTCCGCCGCGCATTGAGCAACCGCGGCGGCAACGGTCTGAACCGCGCGACGCGCACCGGGGGCAAACAGCCAGCCGAGGGATCCAACCCGACCGATTCGCTCGAGACCCCGCCGCAGCTCAGGCTGAAAGACGACGACCAGCGCCAACAGGCCGACGACGGCGCCCGCCTGCAGGATCTGAGACAGGAGCTGCAGCCCGAGGTACTGCGCGACGACATAGATCACGTACAGCACCGTCACGCCGATGACGAGGCGTACGGCGCGCGTACCGCGGATCAGGCTGAAGAGGAAATAGATAAGCAGCGCGGTCAGCGCGATGTCAAGGATTGCGACCGGCTGGACTTGGAAGCCCTTGACCAGTTCGATCAGCTGGTCTAGCACGGGCTAAGTGTAGTCACGTGCAATGCTCCAGCCAGCGCCCGGTGGTACCTAGCGATTGACAGCTCTCCCGGCGAACTCCCGTTCGAGCGCATCGAGTCCGGCACTGACTTGCGGATTCGGTGCGAGCTGAAGCAATCGACGCAGCGATCCCGCACGCTGGATCGCTTCGGCGTCCCAGCCACGCTCGAAGTACAGGCGCGTCAGCTCGAGATGAACGGGCAGCGAGCCCGTGTCGAGCGATAGCGCGCGGGTGCCTGCGTCCAGCGCTGCGTCGAAACGCTGACCGGCGGCGTGCTCGCGCGCCTCGGCCAACCACGCATCAATAGCCGCCGCAGTATTTCCGGACGCCCGAGCCTGCTCACCGGCGATCGCCATGGTCTCGGCGCGCGACAGCGGCGTGAGCATCTCGGCCGGAACGTTTGACTGCATAGGCGCAGGTCCGTCGCGCAGCTCGACCATGTGCTGTTGAGCCTGTGCTGCTTCCGTTCGCTTGCCAGCTGCGAGGAGGGCCGCCGCCCTGCCACTGAGCGCGTCGATGTTGTCCGGCTCGACGGCGAGCGCCCGCTCATATGCCGCGAGCGCATCCTTGGGCCGGTTCAGGCGCATGTTCATGCCGCCAATGCCAATCAGCGGCGCCGGTCGCTCGCCCGCAACACGCGCCGCTTCCTCGTACTGCGTCAGGGCATCCTTGAACTTGCCCTCAGCCGCGAGCTGGTGGCCGGCGCGCAGGGCAGCCTGGTATCTCGCGAAAAGGTCATCCATCTGGCGCTACCTTACGGCCTCGACTGCAAGCGCCGGGAGGTTGAGTCGTCGGTGCCGCAGATCGACCGCATCAGCGGCCGCGTCTAGCGCTTGGTGTACTGAGGGGCCTTGCGGGCGCGCTTCAGGCCGTACTTCTTGCGCTCCTTCATGCGCGGATCGCGCGAAAGGAGGCCGGCCTGGCGCAGCGGAAGCCTCGCGCCCTCTGGGTCGCTCTGAAGAAGTGCCCGCGCGATGCCATGCCGAATGGCGCCGGCCTGGCCGTGATGCCCGCCACCCTCGACCTTGACCATCGCGTTGTACTTGCCTTCAGTCCCGGTCACTTTGAAGGGCATGGTGATGTCAGTCAGGTCCACGGCATTGCCGAAGTGCTCCTCGAGCGAGCGGCCGTTGACGACGACCTCGCCCTCGCCGGTCAGCAGTCGAACGCGCGCGATGCTCGTCTTGCGCCGGCCCGTGCCGTAGAAGAATGCGTTCGTATTGGCGGCCATCTAGCGGTCGGAACCTCCCATGGGCAGCGGCTCGGGCTGCTGTGCCTCGTGCGGGTGCTCGCTTCCCGCGTAAACCTTCAGCTTGCGCAGCTGCTGGACGCCCAGCTTGTTGCGCGGCAGCATGCCTTTGACGGCGCGGCGGATTACCTCCTCCGGTCGACGCTCGAGGAGCTCGGCCAGCGTCTCGCTCTTGAATCCGCCCGGGTAGCCGCTGTGGCGCGCGTAGAACTTGTCCTGTGCCTTGTTGCCGCTGACCTCGATCTTGGCTGCATTGAGCACGATCACGTGATCGCCGGTATCGATGTGCGTCGCATAAGTGGGCTTGTGCTTGCCCTCCAACACCATCGCAACCTTGGAAGCGAGCAGGCCGAGGCGCTGGCCGGTCGCATCGACGACGAACCAGTTGCGCTCGATATCCGCTGCACGCGGTGTGTATGTCCTGCTGCTCATTGCTTCATTCAATCCTGTCGCTTGTCCTTTGATCTTTCTCTCGTACGGTCTCGCTCAGGCCCCATAGGCACGTCCCACAGGGTCAGCCCTCGTGCCGGTGCCGCCTCCCCTTTGAAGGCCGGTGACTTTGCCGCAAGTGCCTTTCGAACGTCATCGACGCTCGCCTTGCCCTTGCCGACTCGGATCAGCGCCGCCGCGATCCGGCGGACCATGCCGCGCAGGAAAGCGTCTCCGATCACGACGATCGTTATCAGCTGACCCTCCTGGCGCACCTCGATGCGGCCCACGTTTCGTACCGGCTGCTTGTCCCTGCCACCAAACGGTGAGAAGTCGTGCTCTCCGGCGAACACCTGTGCCGCCTCGCGCATCCGCTCCACGTCGAGCGCGTCGTGCACGCCGTAGGCGTAACGCTCGCGCAGCGGACTGCGCGCGGTGCTGTTCCAGATTCGGTAGCGGTACTCGCGGTGTCGCGCCCTGTAGCGCGGCCGAAAATCGAGTGCCACTCGCCTGAGCGTACCGATCGACACGTCCGCCGGCAGCAACCCATTGAGTGCTGCCTGGAGCTTGTCACGTTCCAGCGTGTCGTGGACGGTGAACGCAATCACCTGCCCGCGGGCGTGAACGCCGGCGTCGGTTCGACCCGCGCCGTCGACCTTGATCCGCTCGCCGCCGAAGATCGCGGCCAGGACTCGCTCTATCTCGCCCTGGACCGTGCGCTCTCCGGGTTGAAACTGGAAACCTGCAAAGTCGGTCCCGTCATATTCGACCCGTGCGCTGTAACGAACGGAGCCGCCCTCTCGGGCGATCTTCACTTGTGCCCGGCCCATCTGGGCGAGCTAATGCGTATGTGGCTTCGACTCCGCAGTCGGCCTTCGGCCGCTGCTGCGTAATCGCCGTGAGTCTTTCGCCGGCGGCGACTGACTCCCGTCTCCTTTGCTAGACCAGCTCGAGCTGGACCATGGGCGCCCGGTCGCCGTTACGCGGACCGAGCTTGATGATGCGGGTGTAGCCCGATGTTCGATCGGCGTACTTTGGCGCGATCTCGTTCATCAGCTTGTCTATGACGAGCGGCTCATCCGGCAGCTGCGCCACGATCTGGCGGCGTGCGGCCAACGAGCCGTCCTTGGCCAGCGTGATGACGTGCTCAACCTGGCCGCGCACCTCCTTGGCCCGCGCCTCGGTCGTCTTGATCTGCTCGTAACGCAGAACCGAGACGATCATGTTGCGGTACAGCGCCATTCGCGGACCGGTCTTGCGACCGAGCTTGCGGCCGGCGATCTGGTGCGGCATTTACTCCTCGTCCTCGTCCATCGGAAGGTCGTCGAGGCCTTCCTCGCCGTCATACTCGGAGCCCTCCGAGCCGTCGTCCGGCGGCAGGAAGCCGCGCATGCGCAGGCGTTCCTTCATCTCGTCGAGGGACTTCTTGCCGAAGTTGCGCATGCGCAGCAGATCCTCGTCCTGGAGGCTGAGCAGCTGGCCGACCTTGACGATGTTGTTGCGCTTCAGGGAGTTGTATGCCCGCATCGGCAAATCGAGCTCCTCGATCGGCATGTCGAGCATGTTGGCGGGCAGCGCTGGTGCGCCGGGGACACCCGTGGTGCCACCGATGAGCATCTGCTTGCCGGCCGTCGTGAACAGGCTGAACTGGTTGACGAGGATCTCTGCAGCGCCGCTGAGCGCCTCTTCGGGCGTGACCGTCCCGTCGGTCTCGATCTCGATCGTCAGCTTGTCGAAGTTGGTCATTTGGCCAACGCGCGTGTTCTCGACCGTGTAGTTGACCTTGCGAACCGGCGAGAAAATGGCGTCCACCGGAATGACGCCGATGGGCAGCTGGTCGCTGCGCTCGGCGGCGAGATAACCGACGCCGCGCTCGACGGTCATGTCGATCTCCACCGGCATGTCGTCCGAGTCGAGCGTGAGCAGCTCCTGATCCGGGTTGACGATCTCGACGTCCGCGTTGGGCTCGATGTCATTGGCCGTGACCACGCCGGCGCCGGATTTCAGGAGTCGCAGCTGCACCGGATGCGGGGCATAGCTCTTGAGGCGCAGCTTCTTGACGTTGAGCACGATCTGGGTGACGTCCTCCTTGACGCCGGGGATCGTGCTGAACTCGTGATAAACGTCGCGGATCTGGAGTGATGTGACCGCGGCACCCTCGAGCGAGGAGAGAAGTACGCGGCGGAGGGCGTTGCCGATGGTCACGCCGTAGCCCGCGGGCAGCGGGCTGGCCTCGTACTTGGCGTACGACTCCTGCGGCTCGCCTACCGGCTCGATCTGCGGATTCTCAAGTTCAATCATGTAATTCCTTCTGCCTCCGCCCTAGCGCGAGTAGAACTCGACGACGAGCTGCTCATTCAGCTCGAGCGGCATCTGGTCGCGGCGCGGCATTGCCGTCACGCTTCCTTCCAGCCGATCGCCGTCGACGATCAGCCAGTCCGGCCGCTGAGCACCGCGCATGGTCTCGCGTGCGTTCTTGAAATAGTCCGACTTGCGGCTCGTCTCACGGACTTCCACCTTGTCGCCTTCACCGACGTGCATCGATGGGATCGTCGTGACCCGGCCGTTGACGGTGAAGTGGCCGTGCGCGACCAGCTGACGCGCCTGGGCGCGGCTGGTCGCAAAACCCATTCGGAAGACGACGTTGTCGAGGCGCGTTTCGAGCAGACGCAGCAGGTTCTCGCCGGTGACGCCGGGACGGCGCTCTGCCGTCTCGAAGTAACGCTTGAACTGGCGCTCGTGTACCGAATAGATCCGACGCATCTTCTGCTTCTCGCGAAGCTGAACGCCGAACTCGGAGACCTTGCGGCGACGGACGCCGTGCTGGCCCGGCGGGTTAGGCCGGCGCTCGAACGGGCACTTCTTGGTGTAGCACTTGGCGCCCTTCAAGTAGAGCTTCATGCCCTCGCGCCGACACAGGCGTGAAACGGGACCGCGATACCTGGACACTATCTATTCCCTCGTACCTAGACTCGGCGGCGCTTCGGCGGGCGGCAGCCGTTGTGCGGTATCGGCGTCACGTCCGTGATGGCGGTGACCTCCAGGCCCGCGGCCTGGAGCGATCGGATTGCCTGCTCGCGACCGGCACCCGGGCCTTTCACGAACACCTCGACCTGGCGCATGCCATGCTCCATCGCCTTGCGCGCGGCGGCATCTGCCGACTGGGCGGCCGCGTACGGCGTGCTCTTGCGCGAGCCCTTGAAGCCGGCGACGCCGCCCGATCCCCAAGAGACCACGGAGCCCGCAAGGTCCGTGATCGAGATGATCGTGTTATTGAAGCTGGCCTGGATGTGCGCATGCCCGACCGGGACGTTCTTGCGTTCCCGGCGGCGAGTCTTTGTCGCGCGCTTGCGTTCCGCCATGTGTTAGTCGCGGTCTCCCTTACTTCTTGCGTCGAACGCCGACTGTGCGCTTGGGACCGCGCCGCTGGCGTGCATTGGTCTTGGTTCGCTGGCCGCGCACGGGCAGATTGCGCCGGTGGCGCAGGCCACGATACGAGCCGATCTCCTGGAGTCGCTTGATGTTCAGAGCGACCTCGCGACGCAGGTCGCCTTCGACCTTGTAGCGCCGATCGATGATCTCGCGCAGGCGATTGACCTGATCGTCGGTCAGGTCGCGCACCCGGGTATCAGGGTTGATGTTTGCCTGGGCCAGGATTTTCTGACTCGTTGGCAGCCCGATACCGAAGATGTATGTCAGCGAGACTTCAACTCGCTTCTCGCGCGGGATATCGATTCCGGAGATGCGTGCCATAAGTCGCTAACCCTGCCGCTGCTTGTGCTTTGGATTCGTGCAGATGCACATCACGACGCCGTGGCGGCGGATGATCTTGCAGTTATCGCAACGCGTCTTGACTGATGCCGAAACCTTCATTCCCTGAATTCCTTGCGTCCGACTGACTACTTCAGCCGGTATGTGATGCGTCCGCGAGAGAGGTCGTACGGCGACAGCTCGACGCGAACTCTGTCGCCGGGCAGGATGCGGATGAAGTTCATCCGCAGCTTGCCGCTGATGTGGGCCAGGACGCGGTGCTTGTTCTCCAATTCGATGGCGAACATCGCGTTCGGCAACGGCTCGATGACCGTTCCTTCTACTTCGATCGCGTCCTTCTTGGCCACAGGCGGCGGCAAACTCCCTCGTTCAAATTCAATGGTGAATAGATGGCTCAGCGATCCGGCTGGGACCGCCCGCCGAGCGCTCAGGATGCGACGAACACGGTCCGACGCACGATCGCGAAGTGTACCAGAGTCTCAACGTTTACGGCAAACGCGACCAAGAAACCTTTCAGGTGACGGCCTGCTCACCTCATGGGGCGAGCGGACCCCATTCCGGCTGAGCTCCACCAGCAATGACGAGTTGCGAGCTTGACGCACCACAGTCGTTGGCGCCCAGATCCAGCTCGAGGACGTGGATCCCCTGCCCCGCCGTCGACGTCAGCGTATTCGGATCGAAGCTTGTGTCGTCGTAGGCAAAGGCGCTATCGCCGGGAGCGAATGACCCTGGATCGGAGAAGTTCTCCTGCCCAGGGAGCACGCAGGTCGAGGCAGGATCGCTCGGCGGCGACGCATCGAGACGGCCTACGAGGCGGCCACCGTCGCCGTAGTACGGCTTGTAAACGGCCGAGATCACCCGGTCATCAGCGCTGATGGCCGGATCGGTCAGGTTGGCCGCCGGTCCCTGATCGGCTGGACAGCCAACGTCCGTCAAGCAGCCATTCGAAAGGTCGAGCCACACGCTCGGCTGGCCGCCGACTGGATCGAGGTACAGCCTGGTTCCGTCTGACATGACGAGGGTCGTGGCGTCGACCCATTCCGGAAAGATCGCGCCCGCAACTGCCGCGTTGGGCAACGATCTGCCATCAGGCGTCGCCACGTCGGTTCCGCCGTAGATGAACGCGCCATTCGGCGTCCCGAAGCGAGGGTCGACCGTCTTTCCAAAACCGGTGGTGGTGTATGAGATGTGAGCCGCGTCGGGTGACACGACAAGGCCCTCGGCGCCGTTCTCGAGGACCGGCAACGTCACCGGCGGCCGTATCTGTGCCCCGCTCGATCGGTCAAGGGCGACCAGCGTGGACGGGCCCTGCAAAGCCAGAATCGTTCCGTCAGCGGCCTGAGTCGGGTCGTGATAGCCGGACCGGGCGCCGTCAGTCGTGAGCTGACGCGCATCAGATCCGTCAGGAGAAGCCAGCCACACGTCGCCCGCCTTTATGTAGACGATGCTGCCGGTGCCGTTGGCGGCGGCGTTCAAGGTGGCGACAACGGCACCCGGCGTGGGCGACGCCACGACAGTCGCCGCGGAAGGCCCGACCACCGGAGGGACGCTGGTCGCGACCGAAGGAGACGTCGACGAAGTCACGCTGGGCCGCGAAGCCACGGGACCGGCAGGCGTTTGCACGGTCACGCAGCCAGCCAGCGCGCCGACCATGACAACGGCAAACAGGACACGTCCCAATAGATTGGACACTCGAACTCCCCCCAATCTGCGTCGTCGCTAGGCGGCGTCGGCGCTGGCTGCACCCGAGTTGGCTCGGGTGAGTATTCGTGGACCGTCGGCCATCACGGCGATGCTGTGCTCCCAGTGCGCGGCCAGGACGCCATCCGCGGTAACTACCGTCCAGCCGTCCTCGCGGATGCGCACGTTGTAGCCGCCGAGTGTGAACATCGGCTCGATGGCCAGGCACAGGCCCGGCTCGATACGACGGCCCTTGGATCCGGTGCGGTAGTTGGTGACCTGCGGCTCTTCGTGCATCTCCGTTCCGATGCCGTGCCCAACGAAGGCGCGAATCACGCCGTAGCCGTTCTCTTCCGCCACATCCTCGATGGCCGCAGAGATATCGGAGAGGTAATTACCCGGCACGGCCGCGGCAATGCCGGCGTACATGGCGCGCTCGGTGTTCTCGACCAGGTCGCGGACCGGCCGCGGCACTTCGCCGACGATGAACGTCCGAGCGCCGTCGCCGTGCCAGCCGTCCACGATCGCGCCAGCATCAATCGACACGATCTGGCCGTCGCGAATGCGTCGCGGACCGGGTACCCCGTGGACGATCTCGTCGTCGATCGACACGCACAGCGTGTGTTTGAAGGGCTCGAGGCGACCAGGTACCCCAATGAACGATGGGATGCCACCCCGTCCGCGGATCATCTCCTCGGCCATGCGATCGAGATCGAGCGTCGTCATGCCCGGCTTGAGCTCTTTGCCCACCGCGTCGAGCGTGTCGGCCACGAGGCGGCCGGCGACGGCCATCTTCTCGATCTGGCCCAGGCTCTTGAGCGTTACCCGACGATCCCCGGACATGTGATCAGCGTACCGGTTGCGCGATGGCCCTTATCAGCGCGTCGGAGACCTCGTCGATGGGCCGGTTGGCGTCGACGGTGCTCAGCACCTTGTGCTGAGCGTAGTAGTCGACCACCTCGAACATGGGCGGAAGCTGCTGCTCCAGGCGGGCGCGGATTGTCTCCGGCTTGTCGTCGTCACGCTGGACCAGTGGCGCGCCATCGATATCGCATTTGCCAGCAACCTTGGGCGGCTTGGCGATGGCGTGGTAAACGTGATCGGGCGTCTTGGAACACAGCCAGCGGCCGGATAGCCGTCGAATGACTTCTTCCTTGTCAACGTCGACGAAGAGCGCCTGGTCGACCTTGGCATCGCGCTTGGCCAGCATCTTGTCGAGCGCCTCGGCCTGCGCGCGGGTGCGCGGGAAACCATCGAGTACAACACCGTTGTGCGCGTCGGGCAAATCGAGGCGCGTCTCGATCATTTGAACCGTCAGGTCGTCGGGAACCAGCGCGCCTTTATCGAGGTAGCCCTTGACCTTCTTGCCGAGCGGCGTCTCGCGCTTGATGTTGTCACGGAAAAGATCGCCCGACGACAGATGGAGGAGACCGAGCTTCTGCGCCAGGAGGGACGCCTGGGTGCCTTTGCCGGCACCCGGGCCGCCGACCATGACGTAGACCTTCACCTGATGAAGCCTTCGTAGTTGCGCATCATCAACTGCGCTTCGATCTGTTTCATGGTCTCGACCACGACCGAGACAACGATGAGCAGGGCAGTGCCGCCCAAGGCGAAGCTGCCGATGACGCCGCCGGCAAAGATGCGCGAAAGGATCAGCGGCGACACCGCCACCAGGCCCAGGAATATGGCTCCGGCGAGGCTCAGGCGGAACACGACGCGCTGCAGGTAATCACGCGTTGGCGCACCCGGTCTGATGCCAGGAATGAATCCGCCGTTCTTGCGTAGCTGGTCGGCGGTTTCATCCGGCTTGAACGTGAAGGCCGTGTAGAAGTAGGTGAAGCCCATGGTTAACAGGAAGTAGAAGATGATGTACGGGATGCCCTGGGGGCTCAGGAAGTTGACGATTCCGTCAGCGATCTGGTTGATCAGCGTTGCAGTCCCTTCAGGCGTTCCCGCAGGTGTTGCGAAGTACGAAGCGATCTGGGTCGGGAAGAGCAGGATGCTCACCGCGAAGATGATCGGAATGACGCCGGCCTGGTTGACGCGCAACGGCAGGAACGTCGCTCCGCCCTGATACATGCGTCTGCCTCTCACGCGGCTGGCGTATTGGATCGGGATGCGCCGCTGTCCTTCCTGGATGTACACGATCACCGCGACCACGACCAGGGCGAGGATCACGAAGGCGATGCCGCCGGCGATGTCGGGGTTTGACAGGTACGAGGCAAGGCCTTGCGGGATGCGCGCCGCGATGCCGGCAAAGATGATGAAGCTGATGCCGTTGCCGATACCGCGTTCGGTGATCAGTTCGCCAATCCACATGGCCAGGACAGTGCCGGCCGCCAGCGTGACCATCTGGGTCAGCGTGGCGAGGCTGAGGATGTCGAAATCCGTGACGATGCTCTGCGATGACAGGATGGCGAGATAGCCATACGCCTGCAGGAGCGCGAGCGGCACGGTCAGGTAGCGCGTGTACTGGTTGATGCGGGTGCGGCCGTACTCTCCTTCGCGCGACAGCGCCTGGAGGCGCGGCACGACGCCGGTCATCAGCTGCATGATGATCGAGGCGTTGATGTACGGGTTGACACCCATTGCGACGATCGAGAAGGAGCGCAGGCCACCGCCGCTGAACAGGTCGAGCAGCTGCAGGAATTGCTGCTGCTCCACGAGGTTTGCGACCGCGGTGCGGTCGACCGCTGGCACCGGCACTACGGCCAGGGCGCGGTAGACGACGAGCATTCCGAGCACAAACAGAATGCGCCGGCGAATGTCCGGCGCGCGGAATGCATTGACCAGCGCCTCGAACACGCTCTAGAACCCTCTCCTACGGCTGGCTGTGGGCGATGTCTGTGACGCTACGACGCCCACTCAGTCAGACTCGTCGCTCTTGGTCTGTCGGCGACGAGGCTTGGCCGCCGGCTTTTCCTCGGCGGTGGCCTGCGTAGTTTCGCTGTCTTCGGCAGCTTTCGCTGAGGCCTTCGACTTGCGCTCAGGTTTTGCATCGGTGACTGCGACCGACTCAGAGCTCTGCTTTGACTCGGGTGCTGGCGCCTGCTCAACTGGCTCAGTCTGCGCCGTGTTCTCCGGCTGCTCGAGCACGTCCAGAAGCTGGACGAAGCCACCGGCGTCCTCGATCTTCTTGCGCGCGCTGGCACTGAATGCCTGAGCCGCGACGAAGAGCTTTTGGCTCACCTCGCCCTGTCCCAGAACCTTGAGCGGCTTGTCGTCGCCGCGAATCAGGCCCGAGTTCGCCAGCACTTCCGCGTTGACGGTCACTACCGGCTGATCGGATGCCTTGGACTTGGCAGCCTTTGGCTGCTCGGCCTCGACGCCGAATCGGCCGGCCTCGGCGTAGGCCGAGATCTGGCCCACGTTGACGACGGCATACTCGATCTTGAAGCGGTTCTTGAAGCCACGCAGCTTGGGCACGCGAACGTGGATGGGTGTTTGGCCGCCTTCGAACCAGGCCGGGATGGATGCGCCCGCGCGGGATCGCTGGCCCTTGGTGCCGCGGCCGGCGGTCTTGCCTTGCCCCGCAGCGATGCCACGGCCGACACGCGTACGAGGTCGGCGCGAGCCGGGCGCCGGCTTCAGATCATGCAGTTTCATTCGCTTGCCTTTTCCTTGGACTCCGCCTTCGCTGCGGCCGGCTCCTCCACGCTGACGAGGAAGCGCACGGCACGGACCATGCCGCGAACTGCGGGCGTGTCGTTGATCTCGACCGTCTCGCCGATCCGGTGCAGGCCGAGCGCCCTGACCGTTGCCCGGTTTGCAGGGTTGTGGCTGATGGGGCTCTTGACGAGCGTGACCCGCAGCTTACCGGGCATCTGCAGGCACCTCCTGGCTGGCCTGGGTTGCTGATGGCTGGCCACTGATCACGCTGCGCAGTGCCTTGCCGCGGCGCTGGCCGAGCTCCTCGGCGCTGTG
Source organism: Candidatus Limnocylindrales bacterium (assembly GCA_036558545.1). Lineage (GTDB taxonomy): Bacteria > Chloroflexota > Limnocylindria > Limnocylindrales > CSP1-4 > JALYGJ01. The sequence continues at coordinate 8,867 of DATBFJ010000080.1, read as the reverse complement.
CATGCTGCGCAGCGCCTCGTGCGTGGCACGGACAACGTTGACCGGGTTGGTCGAGCCCAGCGACTTGCTCAGGATGTCGTGGATCCCCGCGGCGGTAACCACCGCACGGACGGAACCTCCTGCGATGACGCCCGTGCCCTGGGAGGCCGGCTTGAGCAGAACGGTGCTCGCGCCATACCGCTGGGTAACCTCGTGGGGAATGGTCGTGCCGACCATGGGCACCTTGATCAGGTGCTTCTTGGCGTCCTCGACGCCCTTGCGGATCGCCTCGGGGACCTCGCCCGCCTTGCCCAGCCCAACGCCGACGTGGCCGGCGCCGTCACCAACGACGACGACTGCGCTGAAGCTGAACCGTCGGCCACCCTTGACGACTTTGGCAACTCGGTTGATCTGGACGACGCGCTCTTCGAGCGTCAGGCGACCAGGGTCGATCCTGGGCAATGGTTTCTCCTTGTTCGAACTAGAAGTCGAGCCCGGCCTCGCGCGCGGCGTCAGCCAGCGCGCGAACACGGCCGTGGTAGCGGAAGCCGGCTCGATCGAAGACGACCTGCTGGACGCCGGCAGCACGTGCGCGATCGGCGAGCAGCCGGCCGACCAGCTTGGCCTGCTCCGACTTGGTGCCCTTCGAGGTGCGCACGCCCGACTCGAGCGAGGACGCGGCGGCAAGAGTCTTGCCGGCGCTGTCGTCGATGACCTGGGCGTAGATCTGGTTGAGGCTGCGGAAGATTGCCAGGCGGGGCCGCTGCGTCGACCCGGCGAGAGTCAGGCGAATGCGCACGTGGCGCTTCTGGCGTGCAGCGTGAGTCTTGACCATGGCCGTGCTCACTTCTTGCCTCCGATCTTGCCCGCCTTGCCCGCCTTGCGCCGGATCTGCTCACCGGCGTAGCGAACGCCCTTGCCCTTGTAGGGCTCGGGTTTGCGGGTGGCTCGGACGCGCGCTGCGACGTGGCCGACGAGCTCCTTGTCGATACCGACGACCGCCAGGCGGGTCGGGTTCTCGACCTCAAATGACACGCCCTTCGGCGGATCGATCTCGATTGGGTGGCTGTAGCCCAGGTTGAGCTGCAGCTTGTTGCCGACGAGCTGGGCGCGATAGCCCACGCCGGTGATCTCGAGGCCCTTGCGGAAGCCCGTCGTTACGCCAGTGACCATGTTCGCCAGCAGGGTGCGCGAGAGGCCGTGGAGCTCCTTGTAGCGCTTGTCGTCCGAAGGCCGCTCAACGCGCAGCTCACCGTCTTCGCGGACGATGCGCATCTCCGGCGCAAAGTCGCGCTGAAGCTCGCCCTTGGGGCCCTTGACCACGACGTGGTTGCCCTCGATCTGGACGTCGACACCGCTGGGAATGGCAATGGCAAGCCTGCCGATACGTGACATCTCGATCTACCAGACGTAAGCCAGGACTTCGCCGCCAAGCTGCGCCTGTCGGGCGCGCGAGCCGGTCATTATGCCGTGGCTTGTGCTGACGATGACCACGCCCAGGCCGCCGAGCACACGCGGGATGTCAGTCTTGGTCGCGTAGACACGCAGACCCGGCTTTGACACGCGCTTCAGGCCACTGATGACAGGGACCTTGCCAACGTACTTGAGTGTGACCTTGATTTCAGGATGGGCGCCGTTGCTGACTTCTTCGAAGCTGTCGATGAAGCCCTCGTCGCGCAGGATCTCGGCGATTGCACGCTTGGTGCGCGAGGCCGGGATCATCACGTCCGTATGGCGCGCTCGGCTGCCATTGCGGATGCGCGTGAGCATGTCGGCGATCGGATCGGATACGTTCATGTGAGTTACCAGCTCGACTTGGTCACGCCGGGCAGCTCGCCCAGCAGTGCTCGCTCGCGAAAGCAGATGCGGCACAGGCCGAAACGGCGCATGTAACCGCGCGGGCGGCCACACACGAAGCAGCGGTTGTAGCCCTGCGAGGCGTGGTGGGGCTTGCGCTGCTGCTTTGCGATAAGTGACTTCTTTGCCATCTAGTTCCTTTCTACCGCCACGCTCTCCGGCGCGGCTCGGTTTCCTCTGCCCGTTCTGCTCGGCCTCGTAGCCAGCCTGTTGCTAGCTCGCGAATGGCATGCCGAGCAGCTGCAGCAGCCGCTTCGACTCCTCGTCGGTCTCTGCCGTGGTGACGATGCTCACCTCGAGACCGCGAAGCCGGTCGATCTTGTCGTAGTCGATTTCCGGAAACGCGAGCTGCTCGCGCAGCCCGAGCGAGTAGTTGCCGCGTCCGTCGAACGACTTCGACGGCACTCCCCGAAAGTCACGGATGCGCGGCAGTGCCAGCCGCGTCAGCCGCTCGAGGAAATCCCACATGTACTGGCCACGCAGCGTGACCTTGGCACCGATGGGATTGCCCGTGCGCAGCCGGAACTGCGCGATCGAGCGCCGCGCCCGGGTCACGATCGGCTTCTGTCCCGTGATCTGGGCCAGGTCGCCGACCGCGGCGTCGAGTGCCTTTGCATTCGTAAGAGCCTCGCCGAGGCCAATGTTGACGACGATCTTCGTCAGCCGCGGCACCTGCATCGGGTTCGTGTAGTTGAACTCCTTCTGCAGCGCCGGCACGACCTCGTCGCGGTAGCGCGCTCGGAGACCCGTCCACTCCCCGGCATGGTGGCCCCGGCGCGGAGCCGCCTTGGCGCCCGATTTGGCGGGCTTCGTCTCCGCCTTGGACTCGGACACCGGCTCCGCAGCTGTTGCCTGCGCGACGTTGGTCTCCGGCGCCGCTTCGTTGGTCGGCTCGCTGGGCTCGGCCGTCTGAGCCACCTGCTCGGCGGCCATAGGCTCTTCGGTACCTGTCATCTGCTCGTTCTCGTCGGTCACTTGCTGCGCACCTCGCGGACGAGCGTCTCGCCGCAGTTCGTGCAAATCCGCACCGAGCGGCCATCGCCGGCCGTGCCGTGCTTGACCCGGGTCGGATTGCTGCAGTGCGGGCAGATGACCATCACCTTGCTGGCGAGGATCGGCTGCGGAACGTCAAGAATGCCACCCTGCTGGATGCGCGGCTGGGCATTCGTCTTGCCCGCCTTGGGGCGCGGCTTGGTGTGCCGCTTGGCGATGTTCAGGCCTTCTACCACGACCGCGACGTCCGCCAGCGGGCTGATCCGGCGCCAGTTAGAACCATATTTTCCGGCGATCTTCTGGAAGGACTGGCGGTTGCGCACGACGTGCTCGACCGTGCCCTTCTTGCCTGCTTCCTTACCGGAAAGAACCAGTACCTGGTCGCCCTTCCTGATGTCCGGGACGCGCATCGAGCGCGGCCGGTTATGCACCTGCGCCACCTAGAGCACCTCCGGGGCGAGCGAGACGATCTTCATGTAGTTGCGGTCGCGCAGCTCGCGCGCCACGGGGCCAAAGATGCGCGTCCCGCGTGGATTCCCCTGGTTGTTGATCAGCACGGCCGCGTTCTCATCGAAGCGGATGTAGCTGCCGTCCGGACGGCCGAACTCCTTGTTGGTACGCACGATGACCGCGCGCACGACATCACCCTTCTTGACTGCGGCATTCGGGATCGCCTGCTTGACGCTGGCGACGATTACGTCACCTACCGCGGCCGTCGTCTTCTGCGAACGGCCGAGGACGCGAATGCACTGGATCACCCGCGCGCCGGTGTTGTCAGCGACCTTGAGCCGACTGTACTGCTGGATCACTTGGCTGCCTCTGCGACCTCGGCGTGGGCGGCCTCCTCGGCGCGCTCCCGGCCGGGATGCGCGGCGGCGTGGATCGCCTCCGTGGTTGCCTGCTCTTCCGCAACGACCGCCTCGCCAGCGCCTTCGCCGCCGCGCGAGATGATCTCCACCATCCGCCAACGCTTGGTGGCTGAGAGTGGGCGCGACTCGACGATGCGCACCGTGTCGCCGATGCGCGCCTCGTTGCGCTCGTCATGCGCCTTGAACTTCGTCGTCAGGCGAATCACGCGCTTGTAGAGCGGGTGGCGGGACAGGCGCTCGACCGAGACGACGATCGTCTTGTCCATCTTGTCGGACACGACGCGTCCAACCTTTTCCTTCTTGGCCGACTTACGAGCCGGCGCCTGCGTCGCGGCGCTCACTGCTTGCCTCCTCTACCGGTCGAGCTGGCGACACGGCTACGGCGTCCCTGCGCCGCTTGCGGCGCCTTGACGACGGCGCGCTCATCTAGATCACGCTCGGTCATCACGGTCAGGATTCGTGCGATAGAACGACGCGTCTGGGTCAACTGTGTGTGATCGTCCAGCTGCCTGGTGGCGAGCTGGAAGCGAAGGTCGTACAGGTGGCGACGCTGCGTCTCGAGCTCGCTGTAGAGCTCGGCGTCCGTCAGGTCGCGGACCTTAGCGATGTCCATCGGTGGACGCTCCTTCGCGAACCAGGAATTTGACGTCGACGGGCAACTTGTGGCCGGCCAGGCGCATTGCCTCGGCTGCCTCTGCCTCCGGGACGCCGGCCATCTCGAACAGGATGCGACCGGGCTTGACGACCGCGACCCAGTGATCCGGCGCGCCCTTACCCGAACCCATGCGCACCTCGGCCGGTTTTTTGGTGACCGGCTTGTCCGGGAAGATCCGGATCCAGATCTTGCCGCCGCGCTTGACGTAGCGCGTCATCGCGCGTCGTGCGGCCTCGATCTGGCGAGCGGTGATCATCGCCGGCTCCTGCGTCATCAGCGCGTAGTCGCCGAAGGAGATCGCGGTGCCGCCCTTTGCCAGGCCGGACATACGTCCGCGCTGGACCTTGCGGTGCTTGACTCGACGGGGCATCAACATGACTTAGGCACTCGCTCCCGCGGCTGCGCCGGCCGCTTCCGGCGGCGCCTGGCGCTCGGGCAGTACGTCGCCGCGATAGATCCACACCTTGACGCCGATGCGCCCGTACGTAGTGTGCGCATGAACCTGGCCGTAGCTGATGTCGGCGCGCAGCGTGTTGAGCGGGATGCGTCCTTCCTTGTCCCACTCGCGGCGGGCCATCTCGGAGCCACCGAGGCGGCCCGACACCTGGATCCGGACGCCCTTCGCGCCGGCCTTCATGGTGCGTTGGACGGCCTGCTTGATCGCCTTGCGGAAGGCAATGCGGCGGCTGAGTTGCTGAGCGATATTGGTCGCCACGAGTACGGCATCGAGCTCGGGCTGGCGAATCTCCTTGATCTCCAGCTTGACCTTGCTCGAGGTCGTGCGCCCGATCTGCTGGCGGAGCGCCTCGACGTTGGCGCCGCCCTTGCCAATCACGATGCCCGGCTTGGCCGTGTGAACGGTAACCGTGACATGGTTGATGCCGCGCTCGATGTCGACGAGCGAGACGCTCGCGTTTGACAGCCTACGGCTGACCAGTTGGCGGATGGTTATGTCTTCCTTGAGCAGCGTCGTGTAGTTCTTGTCGGCGAACCACTTGGCGTTCCAGGTCCGGGACGTGCCCAGCCGGAAGCCATACGGATGGACCTTGCGACCCACGGCTAAGCCTCCCTATCTTCCAGAACCACCGTGATGTGGGTCATTGGCTTGTTGATGCGGAATGCGCGACCTTGGGCGCGCGGGCGGATGCGCTTGATCGTCGGCCCTTCGTCGGCCATGGCGGCAACGACGACGAGGTCGTCGCGTGCCAGATCGTGGTTGTTCTCGGCATTGGCAGCGGCGCTGTCGAGCACCTTGGCGACGTCACGCGCTGCGCCCTGGGGCATGTGCCGCAGGATTGCGCTTGCCTGCTCGAGCGGCAGCCCGACGATCGCCCGGGTGACCAGGCGCGTCTTGCGCGTCGAGTGGCGAAGGTACTTGGCCGTGGCTGAAACTTTCATCTCTTCTACTTCAGCGCCGTGCTGCGCTCGGTGTGCTTGCCGTGGCCGCGGAAGTTGCGGGTAGGGCTGAACTCACCGAGCCGATGGCCGACCATGTTCTCGGTCACGTAGACCGGGATGTGTTTCTTGCCGTTGTAGACGGCGATCGTGTGGCCGACGAAGTCGGGAAAGATGACGCTGTCGCGCGACCACGTCTTCAGCACGCGCTTCTCGCTCTTGCGGTTCATGCCCTGAACCCGCGCGAGCAGCCGCGTCTCGACGTACGGTCCTTTCTTCAGTGAACGAGACATTGCTCAGATCCTCTCCCTAGCTCTTGCGATGCCGGGAGCGAACGATGTTCTGCCCGGTGAGCTTGTTGCGTCGGGTGCGATGGCCCATGGCCGGCTGGCCCCACGGTGTCTTTGGCGGCATGCCCGTTGGCGACTTGCCCTCGCCACCGCCGTGCGGGTGGTCGCGTGGAGTCATTGCCACGCCGCGAGTCTGAGGACGTCGGCCCATGTGCCGCGAACGGCCGGCCTTGCCCAGGCTCTGGTTCTCGTGATCGAGGTTGCCGACCTGGCCGACAGTCGCCATGCAACGCAGGTCGACTCGTCGAACCTCGCCACTGGGCATGCGCACCTGGGCGTAGTCGCCTTCCTTTGCGAGCAGCTGGGCGGCCGTCCCTGCCGAGCGCACCATCTGCCCGCCCCTCCCTGGAACGATCTCGATGTTGTGGATCGTCGTGCCGAGTGGGATGTTTTTCAGCGGCAGCGAGTTGCCGACGCGCGCCTCGGCCGTGGGACCGGCCAGGACCGTATCGCCCACGTTCAGTCCGTTGGGCACGAGCATGTAGCGCTTCTCGCCGTCCGCGTAATGGAGCAAGCCCACGCGCGCCGAGCGATTCGGGTCGTATTCGACGGTGGCCAGCTTGGCCGGCACGCCGACCTTGTCGCGCTTGAAGTCGATGCGCCGATAGAACCGTTTTTGGCCGCCGCCGCGATGGCGAACGGTCAACCGGCCCTGGTTGTTGCGGCCGCTGATGCGCTGCTGGGCTTCGAGCAACGGCTTGTGCGGCTCCGAGGTGGTGATCTCTTCGAACGTCGGTCGCGTCTGGAATCGTCGGCCGGCGGAGGTTGGCTTGTACGAACGCAGCGGCATCGTCTAGATCCCCTCGAAGAATTCGATCTTCTGGCCGCTGGCCAGCGTCACAACGGCCTTCTTCCAGGGCGAGCTCCAGCCCTCGACACGGCCGCGCTTGCGGTTGCGTGACTTTTCCTTGGCCTTTGTGGTCGACACGGTTACGCCGATCACGGTCACCTTGAAAAGCTCCTCGATGGCCGCCTTGACCATGAGCTTGTTGGCATCGTTGTGGACGCGGAACGTGTACTTGCCACGCTGCGTCTCGTCCATCGACTTCTCACTGATGACCGGACGCAGGATCACCTGCGCTGCCTGGAGCGTCATGCGTACACCTCCGCCATCGTCGACAGTGACGGCTGGGTGATGAGCACGGTGTCCGCGTTCAGAACATCGACGACATTGAGCGAGTCGGCCCTGATGACCGTCACGCCGGGGAGGTTGCGCGCGGAAAGCTCGAGGTTCTGGTCGCCACCGTTGGCCACGACCAGTATCCGGCCGCCGGCTTTCAGGGCGTCGAAGTAGCTGACGAGTTCGCGCGTCCTGGGCGCGTCGAGGCCAAGCTCGTCCACGACGCGAATCGCGCCATCGTCAAACTTGGATGTCAACGCTCCGTGGAGCGCGAGGCGCTTCATGCGCTTCGGCAGGCGCTGCTCGTAGCTGCGCGGGTGCGGGCCGAAGACGACACCGCCTCCCGCATAGTGCGGAGCGCGGCGCGAGCCCTGGCGCGCGCGCCCGGTGCCCTTCTGGCGGTACGGCTTGGCGCCACCGCCGGATACCTCGCCGCGGGTCTTGGTGTCGTGAGTGCCGATGCGCCGCCCGGCCAGCTGCGCAGTCACGGCCTGGTGCATGACCGCTTCGTTTACCGGCGCCGCGAAAAGCTCCTCCGGCAGATCGACGTTGCCCAGGTCCTTGCCCTGTTTCGAGAAGAGGGTCGTGCTGGGCATCACTTGGCCTTCCTGATCATGACCATGGCGTTCGGCGCGCCGGGAATGGCGCCCTTGATGAGCAGCAGGTTGCGCGCCGAGTCGGTGCGCACGATGGTCAGCTTCTTGAGGGTGACCTTGTCGTTGCCCATGCGGCCCGCCATGCCTGTGCCTTTGAACACCTTGCCCGGGTACGTGCCTGCACCGATCGAACCGGGCTGGCGGTGCGAGTCTGAGCCGTGGGTCTCCGGACCACGACGGAAGCCGTGGCGCTTGACCGTGCCGGCAAAGCCCTTGCCCTTCGACACGCCCGTGACATCGACTTCCTCTCCATCGGCGAACAGCGTCGCGTCGAGCGTCTGGCCGATGGTGTAGCCAGAGATATCGTCAATCCGGAACTCGCGCGTGTGTTTGACGGGTGGCAAGCCCTTGAGCTGGCCCGCGCGCGGCTTGGTCAGCTTCTTGACCGAGCCGGTACCGAGCTGAACGGCGGTATAGCCATCGTTCTCGGCCGTGCGCAGCGCCGTCACGGTATTCGGTTCAACTTCCACGACCGAGACCGGAACCATCGTGCCGTCCTCCTGGAAGACGGACGTCATTCCGACCTTGCGGCCGATCACTCCAATGCTCATCTACATCTTGATCTCGATGTCGACACCAGCAGCAAGGCTGAGTCGCATCAGTGCGTCGACCGTTTTGGCCGACGGGTCGAGGATGTCGATCAGGCGCTTGTGCGTCCTGATCTCGAACTGTTCGCGGCTGTCCTTATCAATGAACGGCGAACGAATCACGGTGAACTTCTCGATCCGGGTAGGCAGCGGCACCGGCCCTACGACGTCAGCGCCGGTCCGCTGTGCGGTCTCGACGATCTGAAGCGCGGACTGGTCCAGCAAACGATGGTCGTATGCCTTGAGTCGGATGCGAATACGCTGCCTTGCCATCTCCTAAGCCCTTCCCGCCCGCGCCTTAGCTCAGGATCTCGGTGATCGCACCGGCGCCGACGGTGTGGCCACCCTCGCGGATGGCGAAGCGCTGGCCGGTCTCGAGGGCGATCGGGGTGATCAGCTCGACGTG
>DATBFJ010000079.1:0-19823 GCA_036558545.1 Candidatus Limnocylindrales bacterium | reverse complement strand
ATCGATAAGGCGATGCCGGTGGTCCTCGACGCCGCGCGGGCGATGATGGCTGCGGGTGGCTGAATCGTTCGACGGCGTTCTGGTCGTCGCGAAGGAGCCCGGCCCAACTTCGCACGACATCGTCGCGCTCGTTCGCAGGCTCACGGGCGTGAAGCGGGTTGGTCACGGCGGAACCCTCGACCCGTTTGCCGCCGGGGTACTGCCGGTCTTCGTCGGCCGCGCCACTCGGCTGGTCGAATACCACATGGCCGACGGCAAGGAATACCGGGCGGTCATCTGCTTCGGAGCCCGGTCCACGACTGACGATCTTGAAGGCGAGCTGACACCGACCGACTCCCGCCCACCCACTCGCGACGACGTTACAACGTCACTCGAGTTGTTCACCGGCGAGATCGAGCAGATACCACCCGACTATTCGGCTGTCCGTGTCGCGGGGCGCAAGGCATACGAGCTGGCACGACACGGCGAGAAGCCCGAGTTGCAAGCACGCAAGGTCACGATCTCGCGCCTCGACATGATCGATTGGGACGACAGCGATCCGGCACGCCCAGTGGCGCGCGTCGAGATGGCATGCTCGGCGGGCACGTATGTGCGCGCCGTGGCGCGCGATCTGGGCGACAAGCTGGGCTGCGGTGCGTACCTGGGCGCTCTGACACGCACGGCGAGCGGGCCGTTTCGCATCGAACAGGCACATCCACTCGAGGATGTCCGGGCGGCGCTGACGACGGGCCGCGCGCATGAGCTGTTGCTGCCCATGGACGCCGGGCTTGAGTTCCCGGAGCTGACGCTCAACCCCGCTGAGTTGTCGCACCTCGCGCGCGGCCAGCAGCTGCGGCGCGCGTCGGACGCGGGTCTCGTGCGCGTTCTCGATCAATCAGGGCGGCTCGTGGCAATCGCGCGCGCCGCCAACGGCGTGCTCCAGCCGGAGAAAGTGTTCGGCCCGTGAAGGTCCTCAATGACATCGACGAGCTGCCCAGCGGGCTGCGCTACGCCCTGGCAATCGGCACATTCGACGGGGTGCACCGTGGCCACGTCCGTGTCCTGAAGGCGCTGACTCGCGCCGCAGCGAAAGGAAACGCCGCGACTGTCGTCCTGACGTTCGATCCACATCCGGCCGCCACTTTGCGGGGCAGCTCGCCGGACCTGCTGTGCGACCCGGCCGAACGGCTTGAGCTTTTCGAGCACATGGGTGTCGACGTCGCCGTCGTCCAGCGGTTCGATCGGAGGTTCGCAAGCCAATCGGCCGAAACGTTCCTTGCTCGAATCTCGGCGGATCGTGACCTGCAAGCGCTCGTTCTGACCTCCGAATCTGCCTTCGGTCGAGATCGGTCGGGCGGCATCGCGGATGCCCGTCGGCTGGCCAAGCGCTTCGGCTACCGCGTGATCGAGGTGTCCCACCTGGAAGTCGGTGGCGCGCCGATCTCGAGCAGCCGGTTGCGCAGCCTCCTTGCGAGTGGTCGGCTGTCTGACGTCCGGCGTCTGCTCGGCCGGCGCTATTCGGTCGTGGGCACCGTCGTGATGGGTGACCAACGCGGTCGAACGCTGGGATTCCCGACTGCGAACCTGCACTTCGATCGCGACGTCGCTCTGCCAGCCAACGGGATCTACGCGGTGCGCGTCGCGTGGGACGCGGACGATCCAGCGGCCCGGCGACACAGGCGGCATGGCGTTGCATCGCTGGGCGTGCGACCGACGTTTGAGACGAGCGGCGCACGCGTCCTCGAGGTGTACCTCTTCGACTTCGACGGAGATCTTTACGGCAAGCGTCTGAGGGTCGAATTCGTGCGCCGGCTACGAGGCGAAAAGCGCTTTGCGACGAGCGCTGCCCTGATCAGGCAGATGAAGCGCGACGCACTCCGCGCGCGCCAGATCCTGGACTCGCTGCCCTAACCACCGTAGGTCCGACAGCGGCGAAACCGAACGCCTGTTAGACTCCGGCCGAAACAAGAGACAGAAATCGTTGGAGGAACGGGTGCCCCTGGCGCGGGAAACCAAGGTAGGCATCGTGGCGGACTACGCCCGATCGGAATCAGATACAGGATCACCAGAGGTCCAGATCGCGCTCCTGACTGAGCGGATCCGGGGACTGAATGAGCATCTGGCTGCCTTTCCAAAGGACCACCATTCGCGCCGGGGTCTGCTCAAGCTCGTCGGAACGCGGCGGCGTCTACTTGCGTACCTCATGCGCAAGGACCCTGCTCGATATCGAGCCGTCATCAGCCGGCTCGGGCTGCGCCGCTAACCGATTAACACCCGTCCTCCGACCAATGGAGGACTGATGCCAGTCACAACGCTTTCGACCGAGTTTGGCGGTCGTACTCTTACGATCGAAACCGGCAAGCTCGCCAATCTCGCCGGCGGTTCAGTCACCGTTCGCTACGGCGATACGATGCTGCTCGGCACCGCCAACCGGTCGGAACCACGCCCCGGACTCGACTTCTTTCCGTTGACCGTCGAGTTCGAGGAGCGCATGTACGCCGCAGGCAAGATCCCGGGCGGTTTCATCAAGCGCGAATCGCGCCCGTCTGAGGCGGCCATCCTCGCCGCTCGCCTGACCGACAGGCCAATTCGCCCGCTCTTTCCCGACGGCTACAAGGACGACGTACAGGTCGTGCTCACCGTGCTCTCCACGGACCAGCAGAACGATCCGGACATCATCGGCACGATCGCGGCTTCCGCGGCGCTGACGATCAGCGAGATCCCCTTCATGGGCCCGGTAGCGGCCGTTCGCGTCGGCCGCATCAACGGCGAGTTTGTGCTCAACCCGACTTTCGATCAGCTGAACGACTCAGAGATCGACCTGGTCGTTTCCGGCACGCGCGACGCGATCATGATGGTCGAGGCGGGTGCCAAGATCGTGCCTGAAGCCGTCATGGCCGAGGCGATCATGTTCGGCCATCGATCGCTCGGGCCAATCCTGGATCTGCAGGAAAAGCTCCGCGAGCAGGTGGGCAAGGCCAAGCGCGTCCCGTACATCGAGCCGAGCGTCGATTCGCTTCTCGAGTTCGTCGACGCGGTGCAGAACAATCACCCCTTCGTCGTCTTTGACGTGGAGACCACCAGCCGCGATGCCAAGCAGGGCTCGATCGTTGAGATTGGCGCTGTCAAGGTCAACAACGGCCACATCGAAGATCGCTGGTCGACGCTGGTCAACCCGGGATCGCCGATCGTCGGCCGCCAGCTGCACGGTATTACCAGCGCGGACGTCAAGGACGCGCCGGCACCGCAGCAGGCGGCTCAGCAATTCATGGATTGGGCCGGTGAAGCGCTGCTCGTGGGCCACAACGTCGGCTTTGACATCGCCTTTCTCGAGGCGGCCCTTGGTGGCGGCAAGCACATCGAGCAGGGCCATTACCTCGACACGCTCGTCATCGCCCGCGAGGCATATCCGGATACGGATCTCAAGCTGGGCGACCTGGCGCGCTTCTTCGAGCTCGAGGTTGAGCCGAACCATCGCGCACTGCCGGATGCAGAGGCAACTGCACAGCTGCTGATCAAGCTTGGAAGCGAGCTGCCCGGCCGCATCAGCCAGTTCAAGGAGTCGGTCGCCAACGCGATCCGTGCCCAGCGCTCCGGCGCGTCGTTTGACGACACGACCAAGGCAATCGACGAGGCGCGCCGCACGGCGCACATCTCGAAGGGCCTGTCCGGACTGCTCCACAAGAAGGTTGTCCGCCAGCTGGTGCTCAACGAGGGCATCCGCATGGACGGCCGCGACCTTGAGACCATCCGGCCGATCTCGGTAGAGGTCGGGCTGCTGCCACGCGCACACGGCTCAGGCCTGTTCACGCGCGGCCAGACGCAGGCACTGTCAGTGGCGACCCTTGGTCCGTCGTCTGACGTGCAACGCATCGACACGATCAGCCCCGATGAGTCGAAGCGCTACCTGCACCACTACAACATGCCGCCGTACTCGACCGGCGAGAACAAGCCCATGCGTGGTCCCGGCCGGCGTGAGATCGGCCACGGCGCGCTCGCAGAGCGCGCCCTCGTGCCGGTCCTGCCCAGCCAGGAGGAGTTCCCGTACGTCATCCGCGTGGTCAGCGAGTGCGTCACCTCCAATGGTTCAACGTCGATGGCCTCGACGTGCGGCTCGACGCTTGCGCTGATGGATGCCGGCGTGCCGATCAAGGCGCCCGTGGCGGGCGCGGCGATGGGACTCGTCACCGGCGAGGACGGCAAGTTCGCGGTCCTGACGGACATCCTGGGCAAGGAAGATGCGTTCGGCGACATGGACTTCAAGGTCACCGGCACGCGCGAGGGTGTCACTGCGCTGCAGATGGACATCAAGGTCACCGGCATCAACGAGGCGATCATCCGTGATGGCCTCGAGAAGGCCCGCGTCGCGCGGCTCTCGATCCTCGACAAGATGCTCGCGGTGATGCCCGAGACTCGAACCGAGATGAGCGCCTACGCGCCACGCATCATCACGATCAAGATCAACCCGGAGAAGATCCGAGACATCATCGGCAAGGGTGGCGCGACGATCCGCAAGATCCAGGAAGACACCGGCACAGAGATCAACGTCGAGGATGACGGCACGGTCGAGATCGCGGCCATCGATGGCGAGAAGGCCAAGGCAGCAATCAACATGATCGAGGGCATCACCCGCGAGGTTGAGGTCGGTGGCCTTTACCTTGGCAAGGTCACGCGGATCATGGGCTTCGGCGCTTTTGTCGAGATCCTGCCGGGCAAGGAAGGCCTCGTGCGCATCGGCGAACTCGCCGACTACCACGTGCCAACAGTCGAGGATGTCGTCTCGATCGGCGACGAGATCATGGTCGTCGTGACCGAGATCGACCGCCAGGGCCGCATCAACCTGTCGCGCAAGGCGGCAATGCAGCGCCACTTGGCCAAGGCCACCGCCGAGGCGTAACGGCAACTGCCTCCATAACAAGGCAAATAGAAACGGCCCGCCGAAAGGCGGGCCGTTTTCTTTTGACGCGTCACGTTCCCGAGGAGGAGGGGTCGGCCTCTTCGGGCCGGAGGACGGCGTCAGGTCGGCGTGTGACTTGACCCTGGTCAGGCGGCCGAGCGAAACGACTTCGCCAAGCGCGTAGATGCGTCACCGCCGGGGGAGGGCGGCGGCGACGCATTCGCGGCGAGGACGTGCCAGCGCAGCTCGAGTCTGCGGATCTCCGCTTCGATCGACCACGGAGGACAGTCCGGGTCGCACGTTGCGAACAGCTCGCGCGCCGCGGCCAGCTCGTCCGCGACCACGGCGAGCTCATCTTCAATCGAGCTTCGTGAGCGGGGAAGCGACTTGGGCGCGCGATCGGTGGCCACGTCCGTGCTGGGTAGTGACGGAGTCATGGCTTGCATTCTTGGCCCTGCCCGTTAATGGGGCATTAAGCCCAACCCTCATATGACGTTAATTCCTGCGGCTCAAGGATGGACGTGACTTCGCCGGTGGGTGCGGCCGGCGAAGCGCCAGACCCGAACCGCAACAAGGAGAACAACCATGAACAGGTTGGCAGCCGTTGGTGCAGGAATAGCCGTGCTTGTCTGTGCCGCGGTGGCGCTTGCCGCCGATCCATCCCCCTCGCCATCGCCAATGGCCTCGCCAGGCGCGTCGCCGATGGCTTCACCAATGGTTTCGCCAGGCGCGAGTACCGCCCCGGCCGCGACCCCAGCGCCGTCGTCGACGACGGGCACCTCGAGCGGTGCGAGCACTCAGGCCACGACGACCACGCCCTTAACTTGGACCGCGGACGTCAACCCGGTCAGCATCCAGGGCACGGCAACGTTGACCAAGAACAACGACGGGACGGGCACTCTCGTGCTTCAGCTGACCGGCATGGTCAATGCCCAGAACTGGACCGTTGACGTGGAGCCCGGTTTCATCCAGCACCCGAACGACTCGAATACGATCGCGTTCAAGAGTGGCTCGGACGTGACCCGCGTCGCGCCAGACAAGATCCAGGTCACGCTCAAGAAGTCAGAGATGAAGGACTTCAACCATGCCCTCGCTGCCAACCCCGGTGGCGTGACCGTCTTCGTCAGCGACGGCCATCGCCTCTCAGCGGCCAACATCCCCGCGAACGTCCAGTGACGGTTGACTAGCCGCCGCATCACGGCCGGCGCGCTGGGGCGCGCCGGCCCTTCTGTCTCCGGGCCTGAGATGGCCAGCGACGATGAGAAATCCCACGTGCCTGTCAGCGAGCACTCATCTTCGCTTAATGAAGACCTCCCAAGATCGTCGACTGGGAGGTCCGATCGAGTGCGACTGCTACTGCTTGAAGACGACACACGACTTTGCGGCCTGCTGGTCCGCGGATTTCGCGCCGAGGGATACGCGATCGACGTTGCCGGCACGGTCGAAGAGGCGCGCTGGCTGGCCACTGAGAATCCGTACGACGTCCTGATCTTCGACGTGATGCTGCCCGACGGCGACGGATTCACGCTCTGTCAACAGTTGCGCCAACAGGGCAATTGGACGCCGGTGCTGATGCTCACTGCGCGCGACTCGGTCAACGACCGCGTGCGCGGCCTGGACGCTGGCGCGGACGATTACCTGGTCAAACCGCATTCTTTCGCCGAGCTCGCCGCGCGAGTCCGTGCGCTGGTCCGCCGGGGACGACCGGAAAGGCCAGCAGTGCTCAAGGTGGGTGGCCTTTCGCTGGATCCGGCGACGCACTCCGTCGTCGCCGATGGCATACCGGTTGCCCTGTCGCCCAAAGAGTTCGCCCTCCTCGAGTTGTTCATGCGCCACACCGACCGGGTCCTGTCGCGCGGCGACATCCTTGACCACGTCTGGGATTGGGCGTATGACGGCACGTCCAACGTGATCGACGTATACGTGCGCTATCTGCGCCAGAAAATCGGGGATGGCCCGAGCCTGCCACGGATCGACACGGTGCGTGGCGTCGGCTACGCACTCAGAACACCGTCAGTCGTGCTTGCGCCCGCGTGATCCACCCGCTCCCGGCCGCGCCGTGAGCATTCGCCTGCGGCTGACGCTGTGGTACGGGGGCGTCCTCGCCCTCGTGATGATCATCGCCGGCATCAGCGTCTACCTGCTGATCGGCAGCTCTCTGCGCTCGTCGCTCGACGATGCCCTGCAGGTCCAGGTCGAGGACGTGCGCGCTGCTTTCAACCAGGACAGCAACGTTTCGCTCGCCGTTCGCGACCCTGCGCGTCCCGGCATCTTCACCGTGGTCTACGACCCTTCGCAGACTCTTCAACGCGGCACGCCGGACGCGCCCGATCTGACGGCGGTACCACCCCAGGGCCCATCCCAGACGACGATCGAAGGTCGTCGCTACGCGCTGTACGCGGCACCAGCGGCTGACGGTTCGTTGATCGTGGCTGGCCAAACGATCGCGGAGGTGGAGAGGACTGAGGACAACCTCGCCCGGTTGATGATTCTCGTTTTCTCCGGGTCGATCCTCGTGGCGTTGCTGGTCGGCTGGTGGCTCGCCGGCAGGGCGCTGGCGCCGGCGGACTCGCTCGCCCGACAGCTTTCGTCGATTGGCGTGGGCGAGCTCGGCCGACGCGTAGATCAGCCCCGCAACAACGACGAAGTCGGACGTCTCTCGGGAGCGATCAATTCGATGCTCGCACGCATTGATGACGGGGTTCATCGTCAGCGTGCCTTTGTCACGGCCGCATCGCACGACCTGCGCACGCCGATCGCGGCACTCCGAACGGAGCTCGAGCTGGCGCTGCGTGGACCGAGCTCCAAACACGAATTGCTGGAATCGGTCGATCGCGCTCACGCCGACGCGGTGCGCCTGGGCAATCTGGCCAACGACCTGCTTGTCCTCGCCGAAAGCGAGCCCGGCGGCCGCACCATCGTGCGACAGGCGGTTTCGGTGGATGAGCTGGTCGAGGAGTGCGCCGCGGACCAGTCGGCCGTCGCGCGAGCACAGAACGTACGCGTCGACGTGGCAGCGCCGCCGGCCGAGGTCGTGGTCGATCGATCGCGCATCGAGCAGGCGATCCGCAACCTGCTGGCCAATGCGATCAGGCACTCACCCAGCGGCAGCACAGTCGAGATCCGCGCCCGGGTCGATCTTGCGGCGGGCTCTGGCGAGGGTCGGCGGACATTGATGGTCGAGGTGCTCGATCGCGGCCCGGGCGTCGCGGACGACGTGAGACCCAGCCTGTTTCTCCCGTTTGCGGCCCGCTCGGGCGACGGTCATTCAGGACTCGGGCTGGCGACCGCAGCTGCTGCCGTGCGCGCGCATGGAGGAGCGATCAGTTACAGCGATCGGCCCGGCGGCGGCGCCGACTTCGCCTTCACCGTTCCCGCCTGACCCTGCGCTGCGGCGGATGACCGACCACGGGCAGATAGCCCGCGAAGTCGGTTTCCATCACACCCTGACCGGCCGTCAGGCCCGGCAGCCGCCACTTGATCTCACCTACCTTTGCGTTGGGGATGACGGCCACGATGGTCGCCCTCCGCTCGGTCGACGCCTGGCCGAGCACTCGACCGCCGAGCTGCGCGAGGGTTGACCCGACCCCTGGCGTCGAGGAGGGCGGCACGTCGAGACTCAGTCGTGCCATCGGCTCGCAGACGAGCGTGGTCGCGCGCTCGAGCGCGGTGCGCACAATCATCAGCGTCAGCAGTCGAAAATCGCGCGCTGTGGAACCTGTGCGCGAATAGCCGGAGTCGATGATCGACACGCGGCAGTCGGTCACCTCCCAGCCGTACAGTCCGCGACGGAGCGCCTCGGTGACATGCTCGGTCAGCGCCGCCCCGAAGCCTTCGACTGTCTTGTAGATGTACAGCGGCACCAGGTGGACATCGACATCGAGCCTCACTTCCACGCCTGAACCCGGTGGCAGGGGTTCGATGCGTAGCGCGAGCGTTGCGTTATACGGATTCGAGCTGTCGGGTGACGACTTACCGGCGATGTTCGTATGGGTGGGCGCGCTGATGACCTGTTCCTCGACACCGAGACCAGCTGGACGCTCGATGTAGATCACCGTCGTGTCGTGGAATGAGGCAGTTACCCCGTAGTCGCGCGCCAGGGTGGCCTCGATCACCTCGCGCTGCACCTCGCCGTACAGCGAGACTGACAGATCGTCCGTCTGCTCGTCCTGGCGCACATTGATCAACGGATCCTGCTCGCTCAGCTCGACGAGCGCCGTGCGCAGCCTGGGCTGGTCGCGTTTGTTAACCGCCTCCACGACCGACTCGAGCGTGGGCGGCGGAAACTGCCGCTCGAAGCTCGCGTCGCGCTCTTCGCCGATGAAATCTCCGACGCGGACGCCGTTGAGACCCTGGACAGCTGCGATCTGCCCGGCAGAAACCGTCGGCGACGAGCCGGCACCACCCGGTCCATACAGCTCCATTTGAAGGACGCGGCCGTGCATTCCATCGCCGTAGCCAATGTGTTGCCGCACTGCCAACGTGCCCGAGTACACGCGCACGAACGCGACTCGTGTCCTGTCGGCTGTTCGCTCGATCTTGAACACTCTGGCACTCAGGGGCCCGTTCGGGTCGTTGTCGGCGGCGGGTAGCAGCGAAGCGATCGCGTGCATCAACTCGGCCGTGCCAACGCCTGTCAGCGCCGAACCGAACAGCGCTGGTTGCGCGGAGAGGGTTGCCGTCTGCTGTCTCAAGGCCGCCATCAGCTCGTGCGTCGAGGGCAGGCGGACATCCTCAACCAGGACCTCGAGAAGTCGGTCGTCGTGCTCGGCGAGAACCGCTGTCGTGGCCGTCCGCCAGGCGGCATCGTCGTCGACCCCGCTGCCGTATCTCGCGTCGCGTGAGCCCTCGTTGACCGCGCTGCCCAACGCGACGGGATTGAGCGCCAGTCGATCGCGCAGATCGGTGAGCACACGCTGGGTGTCCGCTCCCGCCCGATCGATCTTGTTGATGAACAACACCGTTGGCACGCGCACTCGTTGCAGCGCGCGCGCCAGCAGCGGCGTCTGCGGCTGGATGCCCTCAACGGCAGATACGACCAATACGGCCGCGTCGAGCACGCTCAGAACACGCTCGACCTCGGCGATGAAATCTGGGTGGCCCGGTGTATCGATCAAGTTGACCGCTACGTCGTCGATCAGGAACGACGCTACCGCGGAACGGATCGTTATTCCACGTTCGCGCTCGAGTGCCAGGTAGTCGGTCTGGGTCGTCCCAGCGTCGACGCTTCCGAAGTGATCGATGGCACCGGCGGCGTAGAGCAGCCGCTCGGTGAGAGTTGTCTTACCGGCGTCTACGTGCGCCAGGATGCCGAGGTTGAGTGTGCGCACTTGCAGTCATGCCTTCCAAACAGGGTGTGGTCACCGGGGTGGTTGACACGACTGAAGTCATCTCGCTCCTTTCTCGCAGAGGCGCTTACGAGGGCATTGTGGCATGTCTGGCAGGGGCGGCGGTGATCGACCGCGGTCGGTATCATCGGCAGGAGTGCCCAAACAAACATCGATTTCAGGTATGACCATGTCCGACGAGGGTGGAGCAGGGCACGAATGGGCTCGACAGTCAGCATGACGCCAGAAGAGCGTCGCCGCGCGCTTGAGCAGATCGCCGCAGAAGTCTCAGTCTGCACGCGTTGTCCGCTGAGCCAGGGCCGGACCTTGGCGGTGCCCGGGGAAGGGAGTCCGGAGACCGAGGTCGTCTTCGTAGGTGAGGGCCCCGGTTACAACGAGGATCAGCAAGGCCGCCCGTTCGTTGGCGCGGCGGGCACGCTGCTCAACGACCTGCTTCGCCAGATTGGCTGGAAGCGCCAGGATGTCTTCATCACCAACGTGGTCAAATGCCGGCCGCCAGGCAACCGGGACCCGGAGCCCAACGAGATCGCGGCCTGCACACCGTTCCTGCATCGCCAGCTCGAGGTCCTTGATCCGGCGGTGGTCGTGACCCTGGGCCGTCACAGCCTCGGCTACTTCAATCCCGGTGCGCGAATCAGTGCCGAGCACGGGACGGTGCGACCGACCAACCCTGATACGGGCGCAGCCAACGCCGTTACCTACGCGATGTATCACCCGGCAGCAGCACTTCGGCAGGGGAGCCTCAAGCAGACGATGCTCGTTGACATGTGCGGGTTGCCCGAAGCCCTGATCGAGCAGCGCCGGCGCTGTGCTCCGGCGCCCGCGGAATCGCTGCCCTCGCTTGACCCAGTGCCTGAAGAGCAGGCGGTTGCCGCGCCACGAGCAGATCCGCCGGCCGATCCTGAAGTCGTCGCTCTCGACGTGGAGCCGGAGTTGATCGCCGTCGCCATGGCCCACGAACCGGTCGGTGATCCGCTCGCTGAGCCCGTTGAACTCGACGAAAACCAGATGTCGCTGTTCTGATGGCCGATCAGCTTCGGGTGATGCCGCTCGGCGGCGTCGGTGAGATCGGCAAGAACATGACCGTCTTCGAGTACGGCGACGAGGTCGTGGTAATCGACTGCGGTCTCATGTTCCCAGAAGAGGAGATGTTCGGGGTCGACTTCGTAGTGCCCGACGTCACTTACCTGCGCGAGCGCCAGGACATGGTCAAGGCCTTCCTGATCACGCACGCCCACGAGGACCACATCGGGGGCCTCCCGTACATCCTGCCCTACTTCCCGGGTGTTCCGATCTACGCGTCGACCCTGGCGCGCGGCCTCTTGGGCATCAAGATCAAGGAGCACAAGCTCTCGAACAACCCGTTGCTTGCGCTCGAAGCCGGCCAGAGTATCGAGCTTGGCTCATTCTCTGCCACGGCCTTCCGGATCGGCCATTCGATCCCCGACGCGATGGGCATCGCCCTGAACACGCCAATCGGCCGGATCGTCCATACCGGCGACTTCAAGTTCGACCACACGCCGGTCGACGGCAAGATGTCCGACCTGCACGCGCTTGCCGAATTCGGCGGCCAGGGTGTGCTGCTGCTCATGTCCGACTCTACCCGTGCAGAGAATCCTGGCTATACCCCGTCGGAACGGACGGTCGGCGAGGCATTCCGCTCGATCATGGAGGGCGTCGAGGGTCGCGTCATCGTCGCCACTTTCGCCAGCAACATTGCGCGCATCCAGCAGGTTTTCGATGCCGCGCGGTTCTTCAACCGCAAGGTCACGGTGATCGGTCGGTCGATGGAGCAAAACGTGCGCATCGCGACTGAGCTTGGATATCTGACCTACGCGCCGGACCTGCTCGTTTCGAAAGACAGGATCAAGGACATCCCGGACGATCAGCTGGTCATCGCAACTACCGGCGCCCAGGGCGAGCCGATGGCCGGACTGGCGCGAATGGCCAACCGCGACCATCGCTGGGTGGAGATCAAGCCGGGCGATACGGTCATCGTCAGCGCCTCGCCAATCCCGGGCAACGAGGAGGTCGTGGGTCGGACGATCGACAACCTCTTCAAGGTTGGCGCGAACGTCTTCTACCACGACATCCGGCGTGCGCATGTGTCGGGCCACGCCAGCCAGGAAGAGCTCAAGCTGATGCTCAACCTGACCAAGCCAAAGCACTTTATCCCGATCCACGGCGAGTTCCGCATGCTCGTTCAGCATGGCCGGCTCGCCCAGGAGCTTGGCGTCCCGCCGAGCAACATCTTCATCATCGAGAACGGCCAACCGATCGAATTCGCGGCTGACGGCAGCGCGCGCCGGGGTACGCCCGTCGAGGCCGGCTACGTCTATGTCGACGGCCTGTCCGTCGGCGAAGTGGGCGACGTGGTCCTGCGCGACCGGCGCGCCCTGGCGTCCGACGGGATGTTCCTGGTCGTGATCACCGTGGACAAGCAGACGGGCAACCTGATCGGAAGGCCAGAAATCGTCACGCGCGGCTTTGTGGCCGGCCCGGACGATCCTGTTATCTCCGGCGCGGCCGACAAGATTCGCTCTGCCATTGAGAACCCGGGCGATCACACGAGCGAGATCGGGCTGTTAAAGGCTCAGATCAAGGACAGTCTGTCGCAATATCTTTACGAGCGGACCAAGCGACGGCCAATGGTCTTTCCGGTCGTGGTCGAGGTCTAGCCCGAGATGGCTACGCGCACGACGCGGTCGACGAGAAGGTCACCGAGTACCCGCTCCACGCGTTCCAGGGCGAAGAAGCCCTCAACCGCCCAGAACGTGGCAAGGAGCTTTACGGTGCCGCCGCACGTGGCCAGATCGCTGATCGGCCTGCTCTTCCTGGTCCTTGGCGCCGTCACGGTCATCGCCCTGCTTTTCCCCGACGCGGGGCTGCTCAACGGCTACGTCGACAAGATCCTTCGTCCTGCGTTCGGGCAGGGCGCCTGGCTGCTCGCGATCCTGCTGATCGTCGCCGGACTTGTCATCGAACGCCCGCCGGCCGCTGGCTATGGCTCGATGCTGACGATCGTCGGCGGGCTCCTGGTGTTCGTTGCCGGTCTGGGCATGATCCACTTGATCTGGGGCCACGGCAGCAGCGACGCCGCGCTGCGCAGCGGCGGGGGGATCCTGGGGCAGGCGCTCGAGAGCACACTCAGCGCGCTCGTTTCGTCACTCGGAGCGTTCGTCGTCTTGGTAGGCCTGCTCGTGGCGGGCCTGCTGCTGATGTTCAACACGTCGCTACGGGCTCTGCTAAGTCCGGCCACGGCCGGTGGGCGGATGCTTGCCGGAGTAGTCGCAAGCGCGAGCGCGACTGCGCGCCGGCCCGACGGGACCATCGCGGTCCAGGCAGAGCCGCGCCTTGAGCAACCCACCAAGCCACCAAGAGAACGGGCCGTCAAGGTCACGCCGGAACCCCCGGACCTGCCTGAACCCGAGCAGACGGTCGCTCCGCTGAGCCAGACGATCTGGACGGGCCGATCTGCCGGCGCTGGCGCGCTGGTCAGCCCGGCGACGGCCACGGCCCTCGCCGACGCGCCGATCGCCACCGACACGGACGAATCCGCGCATGAGCAGGAGCGCATCTGGCACCTGCCGGGCTACGACCTGCTCGACCCTGCCAGCGTGGGCAGCCGTGGCGACCGGCTCGATCACGAGCGCAACATCCGGATCATCGAGGACAAGCTTGCAAGCTTCCAGATCCCGGCTCGTGTAACGGCCACCAACACTGGCCCCGTCGTTACCCAGTACGAGGTCAAACCGGACGCGCGCGTGAAGCTGTCGCGCATCGAGGGACTCGCCGACGACCTTGCGATGGCGCTGGCCGCGCGCTCGATTCGCATCGAGGCGCCTATCCCCGGGCGTGACGTGGTCGGTATCGAGATTCCCAACCACTCGAGCGACATAGTCGCGTTCAAGCAGCTGCTCGAGGACGCGCGCATGAACGAAGCGGCGAGCAAGCTGACCTTCGCCCTCGGTCGCGATGTCTCGGGCAAGGCGTATGCCGTGGACCTGGCACGGATGCCGCACCTGCTGATCGCTGGCGCGACCGGCTCCGGCAAGTCGGTCTGCGTCAACGCCCTGATCACGAGCGTCCTGATGCGCGCCAACCCCGACGAGGTGCGTCTAGTCCTCGTCGACCTGAAGCGTGTCGAGCTTGCCGCATACCGCGACCTGCCACATCTCGAGACGCCGGTCATCGTCGAGTCGCACGACGCCCGCGCGGTTCTCACGAACCTCGTCCACGTCATGGAGGAGCGCTACGAGTTGCTGGCCAACGCCATGGAGCGCAACATCGCCGCGTACAACGCCAGCGCGCGTCGCACCGCCAGGCCGATGCCGTACATGGTCGTGGTCATCGACGAGCTGGCCGACCTGATCCTGCGCGAAGGGCGCAAGGTCGAGGACCCGATCGTCAAGATCGCACAGAAGGCGCGCGCGGTGGGCATCCACCTTGTCCTCGCCACGCAGCGACCGAGCGTGAATGTCGTGACCGGCTTGATAAAGGCAAATGTGCCGTCACGCATCGCCTTCGCGATGGCGTCCAACGTCGACTCGCGCACGGTCCTCGATGCACCCGGCGCCGAGGACCTGATCGGCCGCGGTGACATGCTCTACCAGCCGGCGGACCTGCCGCGTCCAGTCCGGCTGCAGGGCGTATTCGTCAGCGACGCAGAAGTGCATGCCGTTACAGAGTTCTGGCGCGACCAATCCGAGCCCAACTACAACGGCGATCTGCTCCAGGGATCAGCCGACGACGACGTCGCCGAGGGCGGCGGCCGATTCGGCTTCCTGATGGGCCCGGACAGCGACCAGATCCTTCCTCAAGCGGCCCAGCTCGTCACCGAGACAGGGCGGGCGAGCACCTCGATGCTGCAGACCAAGCTCAAGGTCGGTTTCAACCGCGCCACTCGCCTGATGGATGAGATGGAGAAGCACGGAATCATTGGCCCGGCTGATCCGCGAAATCCGGCTACTCCGCGCCAGATCTACGGACCGGAGAACTGGCTGCGTGGTCCTGCCGACGCCGAGACCTTCGAATAGGAGTCAGATGGAACTGACCCCTTAGACTTTCGGTAAGCAGCGCGTCAGTGATGGCGTCACCCGTGCCGGATTACGAGGACAGCCCTACACCACATGACCGCCCGCCATCAACTGCGTATTGGAAAGCGGCTGGGTCGAGATCGGAACCCGATCGATGCGACCGCAGCACCGCCTGTCGGCGAGACGCTCCAACTCGCCCGCGAACGCAAGGGCGTCGATCTCTATCGCGCCGAGCGCGACACGAAGATCAGGATGCAGTACCTCGCCGCCCTGGAGGACGGCGACTGGGACGACCTACCTGCTCCGGTTTATACGAAGGGCTTCCTGCGCAATTACGCGATCTATCTGGGCCTCGAGCCCGACGACGTGCTCGATCACTGGCGCGAGGAGATGGAGCAGTTGCGCACGGCGACACGCGTGGCGGTTGCGCCCCCGCCAATGCCCCTCGTCGAACCGGGCGGGCGGCGCTTCACGTTCTCGCCGGCCGTCATCGTGGCAGGCCTGGTCGTGCTTGTCATTGCGCTGTTCATCGGTTACCTGGGCGTCCAATTCCTGCGCTTCGTCGACGTGACGCAGGTGGCACTGACCTATCCAGCAAATGTCGTGACCACGATCGATGCTTCAGAGATCACCTTGCAGGGCACAGCCGGCCGTGGCGCCATCATCAGCATCACCGGCCCTGATGGCACGCCGTACAGCACGACCGCCGACCAGAATGGCGACTGGTCGCGCACCGTTCCACTCGCGCGCGGTCGCAACAACTTCCAGATCATTGCCACGGACCCGGTCACCCAGCGCGACTCGTCGCCGGTTCAACTGCTGATCACCGTGCCACTGCCGAGCGTGTCGCCGGGCGTATCGCAAACGGCCGCGCCTCCGCCGCCGATCACGATGCAGCTGTTCACGCCCACCACGGGCACCACCACGTCCGATCCGAATGTCATCGTCAGCGGCGCCACGACGGGAACACGGGTGACCATCGCCAGTTCGTACGTCGGTGCACCGCCGGCGACGCCGGCACCATCCGGGCTGCCCGCCGCGACTCCTTCGCCTGAGCCCAGCGGGTCGCCGGGATCGTCCAACGGGCCGCCCGTAGGCCCGGCCGCGGACCTGACGCTGACAACCAATACGTTCACGCAGGCGCTCGTCTTTCCGGTTGGCCACTGGCGCATCACCGTCACCTCATACGCGACCGGTTTGGCACCGCTGGCCCAGGACGTGGAGATCAACGTCCAGGCGCCGCCCATCGAAGTGCACAACCTCGACCTGTTCGTGGCGGGAAATCGGGTGACGCTCAAGGTCACCGCCGACGGCGTTCCCGTGCCCGATCTCGACGGCGTGCAGGTCAATGACCAGGACCATTTCACCGCCAGCGCGGCAAGCGAATTCTGCGTGCGGACCAACAACGGCGGGGCGATCTCAGTCACGTTCGACGGCAACCCCCTTGGCCTTATCGGAACCAAAGGCCAGAACGGCAGCTGGGTCATCAAGCCCGGCGAGAGTCCTCAGCCCGCCGCGTCGCCCTGCTGACGATGGACCTCGCGGAGCGGGACGAGCTCGCCTCGCTCGTCGATCTCGCGGGAAGAGTCCAGGAGATCATGCTGGCGCGCAACCTCACCCTTGCGACAGCCGAGTCGTGCACGGGCGGACTGATCGCATACGTCCTGACGGAAATCTCCGGCTCGAGCGACTACTTTGTTGGTGGCATCGTCAGCTACAGCAACGTGCTCAAGGAACGGGAGCTCGGTGTGGCCGCGTCGACGCTGGCCGAATTTGGCGCCGTGTCCGAGCAGACGTGCGCCGAGATGGCGGAGGGTGCAAGGCGGCGTTACGGCGCTGACTTTGGCGTGTCGGCCACGGGCATCGCGGGACCTGGCGGTGGTTCAGAATCAAAGCCAGTGGGTCTGACCTATGTAGGTGTCGCAGACGAGCACGGTCACGCGGTGCGCCGTTTCGCATGGGCGGGTGACAGACACACAAACAAGGTGCTCAGCACTGAGGCCGCGCTTATGCTCGTGCTGGACAGACTTTGACGCGTCTCGCGGCTGAGATAGGGCAGGGGCTTGCACCCGCGCGCGAGGCGCGGGCAATCCGCCGCGGTGAACGAATCCATGTCCTGGGCGCGGCGGGCGCCGGCGCGTCTGCGGCCGTTCTGCTGGCACACGACGCCGGCGCCCAGGTCAGTGGCTGTGATCCCGGTGGCCCGTCGCCATACACGGACGCGCTGACTCATGCGGGAATTCCACTTGTCTGGCAGCACTCGGCAGAGCACGTTGTGCAGGGGGGCGACCCCGGTCTCCGGCCCGAGCGCCTCGCGGTGACGAAGGCACTGACGGCCATCAATCCGGGCCATCCGGAGCTCCAGGCTGCTCACGACCTGGACATTCCAACGGAGCCGTGGCAACAGCTGATTGCAGACGCCGCTGCTACCACCGGGCAGCGACTGATCGCCGTAGCCGGAACTCATGGCAAGTCGACGACCACAGGCTGGCTTATCGACCTGCTCGTTCGCGCCGACCGCGATCCCTCCGCGTTCGTCGGTGCCCTGCTCGATGCCGACCTCGTGGGCGAGACGCCGAGCACGGCCAGATGGGGCAATGGCCCGGAATTCGTCGTCGAAGCGGACGAATATGCAGGCAACTTCGATCCCTACCGGCCGTCGGTCGCGGTGCTGCTCAACGCCGAATGGGACCACCCGGACGTGTTCGTCGATGAAGAAGCGGTCCTCAGCGCGTTCGAGCGCTGGATAAGAAACGCGGTGCCCGGTGCCACGCTCGTCGCCGGAACAAACGATCCCGGGGTCGCCAAGATCGTTGCCCGTCTGAAGGACGACTGGCCCGGCATCGTCGTTGAGGCTGACGATGAGCCGGCCAGTTATCAGATTGGTCTGCCCGGGCCCGCGAATGCGGCGAACGCGATGGCGGTGGTGGCGACCGCGAGGGTGCTGGGAATCGAAGAGTCGGTGCTTCGCGAGAGCCTGTCGGCCTTCAGGGGTGTCGGGCGGAGGCTCGAGCTAAAGGGGGAGATCGGTGGTGTCGTAGTCCTCGACGACTACGGCCACCATCCGACAGCAATCGCCAAGACGCTCGAGGCAGTCCGCGGCCAATATCCCGGCCGTCCGGTGTGGGCCGTGTATGAGCCACTGACCTATCACCGGACCGCGTTGATGCTCGATCGATTTGCCGACACGCTCGCCACGGCCGATCACGTTGCGATTGCCGACATCTGGGCGGGACGGGATCCGGACACGACGATCACCAGCGCATCCGTCCTTGCCGAAGCGGTCACGTCGCGCAACGGCGCCGCCCGTACGGCAAGCGCACCGGGCACCGTCGAGCAGACTGCCGACTACCTGGCCGAACGGGTGCAGGCGGGCGACGTCGTACTCGTGATGGGCGGCGGCCGGTCATATGTGATCGCAGCGCGGCTGGTTGAGTTGTTGAGGGGCCAGGAAGCCGGCAGCGCCTAGACTTTGGCCGTGCCACAACTGACGCCCGGAGATGGGCAGGACTTCGTCGAGCGCTACAAACGCGTCTGGGAGTCGCGCGATCCCGACTCTGCGGTCGAGCTGTACCGCGAAGATGCCGAGCTTCGCCTGGATCCTTTCGAAGAACCAGCCAAGGGCGCCAATGCCATCCGGGCAGTCTGGAATGACGTGGCGGCGTCGCAGGCAAACGTCGAGTTTGACGCCGAACGAGTTTGGGCGGTTGGTCAGACCGTGCTCACGTCATGGCACGCGGCGTTCACGCAGCGTGGAAACGCGGAGCGCGTCCGAATCCGAGGCTTCACGACGTTCGAGCTCGACGACGAAGGCCGCATTCAGCGTCAGAAGCAGTGGGCTCAGTCGCGCGTCGTGGGCCGTGATGCGACGTTCAAGCCGGAGGGAGGTGAGTAGTGGCAGGAGATGTCTCGTTCGACGTCGTGAGCGACTTCGACCAGCAGGAGCTGGTCAACGCGCTTGATCAGGCCAGGCGTGAGATCCAGACCCGCTACGACTTCAAGGGCTCGAAGGCGGACATGGAGCTTGGCAAGGACGAGATCGTGTTCCGTGCCGACAACGAGTCGCGCGCCAGGGCGATGCGCGATCTCCTCGAGTCCAAGGCAATCCGCCGTGGACTGTCGCTCAAGATCTTCGACTGGGGCGAGATCGAGGAGGCCGGTGGCAACACGGTTCGCCAGACGGTCAAGCTCAAGCGCGGCCTACCCGATGACCTGGCCAAGAAGATCACGAAGCTCATCCGCGACGATTTTCCGAAGGTCAAGTCGCAGATCCAGGGGAATGCCGTGCGCGTCAGCGGCAAGAGCAAGGACGAGCTCCAGAAGGTGATCTCGCGCCTGCGCGAAGAGTCGGAAAGCTACCCCGTGCCGCTGCAGTTCGAGAACTATCGCTAGGGCGCGATCGTGTCGACTGAAGATCCACGCATAAGGCGCGTCCTGTTGGTGCTCGTCGTGGTTGTTGTCGTGGGCATGCTCCTGGCTGCCATTCCGCACACGTGATCGCGGTCGCGACTTGACCACCGTCGGACGGCTGATCGCCGACTCCCTCGCCGCAGCCGGAGTTCG
>DATBFJ010000078.1:0-28418 GCA_036558545.1 Candidatus Limnocylindrales bacterium | reverse complement strand
GCCGGTCCGCTCAGCCCGCCGTAGACGTTGCCGAGCAGTGCCTTCTTGCGCATCCGGTCAATGGCCATCCCGGGCAGCGTGTTGCATGCGCTGATGGCATCGGCACCGCCGTCCGCGATGCGCTTTGCGATCGTTCGGATGTCCGTAGCGGCGGGCGAGAGTTTGACCATCAGCGGCAGGTCGGTGGCTTCCCGGACCGCAGCAGTCAGATCCCCGGCCGCACCGGCGTCCAGGGCAAATTGCAGGCCACCCGCACCAACGTTCGGGCACGAGATGTTCAGCTCGATTCCGGCGACGCCCGGCTGGCCGTCCAAGCGACGGCACACCTCGACGTAGTCCTCGATCGACTCGCCGGCGACGTTGACGATGACCGGCACGTGCCACCCCGACCAGGTATCGGAGTACTTCTTCAGGACCTCGTCTACGCCCGGGTTCTGCAGCCCGATGGAGTTGAGCATTCCGGCCGGCGTCTCCGTCACGCGCGGCGGCGGGTTGCCGACGCGCGGTCGAAGCGTCGTGCCCTTCGAGCAGATGGCGCCGAGCCGCTGGATGTCGACGACTTCGCTGTACTCGGTTCCGTAGCCGAAGGTGCCGGAGGCGACCATCAGGGGGTTCTCCAGCACGACGCCGCGGCCAAGGTCGACTCTCAGATCGACCTCAGATCCGACTGCGTCAGGGGCGAGTGCCACGGTCGTGCCTCCACCATGTGAATGACGATGCGAAAGTCCAGATCAGTATGCCGATGACGACGGCCCACTCGAGCGTCGGCACTATCCAGAAGTCTGGCCGCGTAGGTGGGGATTCGAGGCCCGTCGTGCGAAAGAGCGGTGTGACGACGACGAGAAACGAGATGAACGCCAGCACGGTCAAGGCTCCGATGGCTGCAAGCCACCAGGGAAAACGAGGATCGCGTCTGCGCACGAAATCCCACGAGGCAAGACCGACCGCGATCCATCCGAGCACAAAGAACGTCAGCGCGAAAAGCGTATGCAGCCGGATCTGGTTCATCGGGAAGATCCCGACGAAAGTCGCTCCAATGCCGGCAAGCACGCCTATCGGCACGAACAGCCAGGCGAGCGCCGACTTTCGAGCAAGCCCCAAGGCCACGATGAAGATGGCGAAGCTGATGCCGCCGACGATCTGGCCTGCGTTGTGCACAAGCGCGAGACGCGACACGCCCACTTGTCCGAGTTCCGACACGAAGTGGTTGAAAGGCGAGTAGCGCTCACCATCCGTGCCCACATACACGAGCGCGGTGATGGCCATCGTCGCGCTCATGAACAGCGCGCCGACCATGCCGACGAGGGCGCCAATTGGTGTCACCGCCAGCCCTCCCAGTTGATCTCGTCACTGGCGAACACCGGGCCCTCGCGGCAGACACGCTGCGGTCCTTCGACGCCCATCACGACGCAGCCAAGGCAGGCTCCTACGGCACAGCCCATGTTCTGCTCCATGCTGACTTGAAGCCACGAGCGGCGACGTGCCGTTTTGCTACCTGGCGGCGCGGATTTCGTGCCTTTGCCACGGCGCGCGCCGAGGCGGGCCACGCCGAGGCGCGCCTGTCGGCCAGCCGCCAGGCGCGCAAGCGCGCTCAACATCGGTTGTGGACCGCACGCGAAGCACTGGTCGGCCCACGCCTCGAACTGGGGAATGAGCTCGGTCACGAACCCTTTGTGGCCGAAGCTGCCGTCGTCTGTCGCGACGATGTACTCGACCTCGTCCGGAAGCAACGAGCTCGGATACACCTGCGCCGCGCTCGCCGCGCCGAATAAGACCGTCACGTTGCAGCCCGCGGCGAGCGCCTCGTCGGCCATGGACCTGACGCCGGCCATGCCCAGGCCACCAGCGACGAGCAGCACGTGACGTGTTCGCGGATCGCGCTCGAACGGCCTGCCCAGCGGCCCCAGCATCTCGACGGATTCACCGGGCCGAGTTCGCGCGATCCATTCCGTGCCCACCCCGGTGATCCGGAAATGGATCGTGATCTCTCCCGAGCTGCGGTCGTAGGTGTTGATGCTGAAAGGCCGTCGCAGGACGAGGCCCGAGTAGTCGGGCGTTCTAACGTGGACGAACTGTCCCGCCTGGGCGCCGGTGGCCAGCCACGGCGCGCGGAAACGCTGCAGCCACTGGCCGGGAAGGAATTCCCGTGTTTCGAGAAGCTCCGCGCTGAGGAGCTTCATCTGCGTCAGCGCGGGCGCGGACTATCGGGCAGCGGGCGGCTCGTCGTCGTCGGCGTCGTCGTCTTCATCGACGATCGCCGGGAACGACTCGGCGAGTGCCTCTGCAAGATCGCCAAAGACGTCGGTCGGGTCATAGAACTCGACGATGTCGTCCGGCGAAGAGAGACGCTTCCAGTTGCCCTCGGATGAGCTGTCCTCGTCTTCATCGCGCTCGGGCACTACCTCCGCCTCGAAGCGACCGTTGCGCTTGAGCCAGAGTCGCTCGTCGTCATCGTCGAGCACCATCATGTCGCCGAGATGCGGCGACAGGTCCTGTACGACCGTCTCGAACTGCTCCAGCAGCCGCGCTTCAGTGTGCTGGCTACGCTCCTGGAAGGTCAGTGCCAGGTCATAGACGCGGCGCGCTGCGTCAACCTCGTTTTCCGGTTCGCCTTTGAGCGCGTTATCGCGCGCCCATTGGTCGGCTGCTCGGGCGTAGCCCTCGTCGGCGACCTTGTCCTCCCCGACACCCACCCCAACGGTCTCGTCCGGTGCGATGCCGGCTGACTCCATCAGATCGTCGGTCGCCGTCGGCTCCTCGGGCAGGCCGGCCTGCTCGCGCGCGGCCTCTGCAAACGCTGCGAAGAGCTCCGCCGGGTTGTACAGCTCGACCAGCTCCGCCGCGCTCTCGATGACCTCCGTCTCGCTGCGCCACTCGCCCGTCACTTCGTCCTGGTAGCGCGTGCGGCTGCGGAAGCTGCCGTCCGGTGCAACGCTCAGGTAGTCAGGGTCGTCATCGATCAGCACGAGTCCGCCGATCTCCTTGATGCGTGCCTTATTGGCGTCAAGGAAGCGCTTCAGCTGGTCGCCCGACTGAACCAGGAACGTAGTCCGCTCGAGACTTGCGTCAGAGGCGATCTCGCCCAGGGCGCTCGACATGTTGGCCATGTTTGATCGTCCTCCTTGCCCTTGGGCGTCGTCTTCGCTCGGCATTTCTCGTCGGAAGCCCATTCGTCAGTCAGTCCTCATGGGTGATATTCAAGGTCGGTGCCCATTCGTTCGCGCAGGAACATCGCGTGGTGGCGCTCGAACATCCACTCGCCTGCGCGATGCCCAATCGCGCGCGACCGCTCGTCTCCCTCCAGTTTGTCGATCGTCCCGTAATCGGGTAGCTCGAGCAGGATCACGTTGTCGAAGTCCCAGCCATACGCCACGTTGTACCAGCCTAGAAAACGCATCCCGAATTCGTCCTCGTAGCGCTTGACCTGGCGCGGGAAAACCTTGCGCATGAAGAACTTGAAAAACGGGTCACGCCCACGGCGCACTGAAAAGAACGTGGCCAGTACAGGCACGTGTCAGGCTCCACACTTCATACGGCGCGCGCATTGTCGCATGCGGCCCCGCTTCTGCCGCCCGTCGGCCGACCCACCCACGGCGCCTCCCGCCGAGCGGGACATCCGTCCCCCGACCGTCCACGACTGCGGGTTCCGCCGAGTTCCGAAGCAATGGTTGGGACAAAGGTCGGAGGTAGACGCTGATTTGCCCTCGCGCTCTGTACCGAACGTCGCCGCGGGCCATCCTGAAGAGCCTCAGATCAGGTGAGCGGCTCGTCGGAGGAGCTGTCGTCCTGGTCTGAAGCCGGTGACGCGGCCGACTCCTCCTCCATCTGGCCGACCGTCTTGCGCGCGGTCGTCCCCAGCGGCCTTCGGCGGGTCCGGCGATCCGCAGCAACCAGCCGCAGCAGGAAGATCATTGTCTGCCCGACGAAGAACAAGAGCACCAGGATGACGATCAGCATCAGGGCGCTCAGCCATGAAGGCGCCGAAGCGTAGACCGACAACGGCGTGAGCACGAGCAGGAGCACGAGAAGCACGACTTGCGCCCAGAAGCAACCGAGTCCGGGTCCGCGTTCAGGGTCCAGCGGCGCGCCCTTGTAGTCAGGAAATTGGGACGGTTCTGAAGGCGTGGGCTCGTCGGTCACGGCGGCTGATGGTAGTCGTCGGCGCGATAATCCGAGGATGGCACCGTGCGATGAGATCTTTCACATCCGGCGATCGCGCGAGGACGACGCCCGAGGTATCGCCGTGGTCCATATCAAGACCTGGCGAGATGCGTACCGCGATCAGCTCCCTGCCGCGGTCCTTGCCGGCCTGAGCATCGAGAACCGCGAACGCATGTGGACCAATGAGCTACATGTGCTGCCGCCCGACAGAAGACCGTGGGTCGCCGAAGCCGCGCAGGAAATCATCGGTTTCGTGTCGTCGGGTGTGTCGCGCGACGACGACGCACGCCCTGGCGAAGGCGAGGTCTACGCGATTTACGTACTGCCGGATTGCTGGGCGCGCGGCATCGGCAGAAACTTACTGGCGCACGCCGAGCGCGACCTCGTGACGAGCGGTTACAGCGAGGCGATCCTGTGGTGTTTCGCGGCGAACCAGCGCGCGCGCGAGTTTTACGAGCGCGTCGGCTGGACGCTCGACGGCGGCAGCCTCACGCGCGAGATGGGCGGGCACGAGCTCGAGGAAGTCCGCTACCGAAGGGCGCTCGACAGATCCCGAGTCGCGTTACCCGCCTGATCGGGGGCTTCCACCACGAGCGCCAAAACGGCCATCCTCACGGGCACACCGTTGCGCGCCTGTTCGAGCACGAACGAGCGCGGGCCCAGCGCCACTTCACGTGAGACCTCGACACCTTCGTTGATTGGGCCCGGATGAAGAAAGAGGGCTCCAGGCTTGGCCCGCGCGAGCGACACGGCGTTGATTTGATACCTATCGATGTACTGCGCCGCAGACAGCCCCGACTTCATCCTCTCCTTCTGCACGCGCAGACCCATCACCGCGTCGGCCCCTGAGAGCGCCGACTCGAGCGAATCAGTCACCGACAGCGAACGGTCTGCCGGCATCGAGTTGGCGAGTTCATCGAAGCCGCGCAGCCAAGGCGACGGCCCGCACAGCCACACGTCCGCTCCGGCCTGTGTGAGCGTCCAGATGTTGGAACGGGCCACGCGCGAGTGCAGGACGTCACCGACTATGGCCACCTTTCGATCTCGAAGCGCGGAAGCATGGCCACCCCAGGCGCGCCGCAGCGTGAACAGATCGAGCAGCGCCTGCGTCGGATGTGCGTGCCAGCCGTCGCCGGCATTGACCACGTGGCCGCGGAAGTGGCGTGCGGCGACCCACGGTGCACCGGATCTGTGGTGGCGCACGACGAGCATCGTGAAGCCGATGGCGTCGAGGTTGCGCACTGTGTCCGCCAACGTCTCGCCCTTGACCATCGAAGAGGAGGGCGGATCGAGCAGATAGGTCTCAGCGCCCAAACGGCGCGCGGCCAGCTCAAAAGACAGTCGGGTACGCGTTGATGGCTCGGCAAAGAGCAGGGCGACGTGCTGGCCGCGCAGCTTGGGTCCGGGATCGGCGCCGCCGTCGAGCATGCCGCGCGTGTCTGCGGCGAGCGTCAGCACCTGCTCGACCTCCTCGGCAGAAAGGTGCTCCACGTCGAGCAGGTGACGCTCTGTCCAGGTCATGACACTGCCTGTGCGGCCGTGGCGAACAAAGTTGAGCCTTCGGGCCGCTCGATCACGACCTCGTCAGGTCCGTCATCGATCTCCGTCAAGTGGACGCGAATGCGTTCCTCGAGCGAGGTGGGCACGTTCTTGCCCACGTGGTCGGCGCGGATCGGGAGCTCGCGGTGGCCGCGATCAACGAGAACCGCCAGCCGGACAGCCTTGGGCCGTCCCATTTCCACCAGCGCATCCAACGCGGCTCGCACGGTGCGGCCGGTGAACAGGACGTCGTCGACGATGACGAGCGTGCTCGACTGGAGGTCAAACGGCAGGTCCCTGCCGCGAACGTGGGGCTGGCGAGCGCTCGGCTCGATGTCGTCGCGATGAAATCTGATATCGAGGCTGCCAACGGGAATGCGCACGCCTTCGTTGCTCTCGATCGCACTCGCCAGCCGCTCGGCCAACGGAACGCCTCGCGTCTGCACGCCCACGAGGGCGAGGCCGTCAGTCCCGCCGTGCTTCTCGACGATCTCGTGACTGATGCGAATCAACGCCCGGCGCACATCGTCGGCGGTCATTATCTGGCGGTCGGTCACTGGCAAAAGACTAGTCCGGCGGCACGTGACGCGCCGGGCGTCAGGACGCTGGAGTGACCTCTTCCTGCTCGGGCGCCTGAAGTCTCAGGCCGCCGTCTCCGTCACTGCCCCA
Source organism: Candidatus Limnocylindrales bacterium (assembly GCA_036558545.1). GTDB lineage: Bacteria > Chloroflexota > Limnocylindria > Limnocylindrales > CSP1-4 > JALYGJ01. The sequence continues at coordinate 22,049 of DATBFJ010000078.1, read as the reverse complement.
TGTTCGGATGCGCAGCTCTCCGTCGAGGTTGTCGTTCGACGAACTGCTGAGCGGGCCGACCCATGCCACCTGGCTTCCGCCAAGCGAGAAGCCACGCTTGGCCATTGTCATCGGCAGGAGCGGATCGCCATCTGAAATGCGCTTGGTGCTCGGATCCACAGCGAGAACTTCCAGCCGTCCCCATGAGGATCCGGCCGAGTCCGCGATCCAGACGCCGAGCACCTGCCCGTCGCTCGACCAGCGCGCCTGCCAGTCAACGACCGGCGATGCGCCTGGATCTCGATCCGGTTCGAGGGGCACAAGCGAAGCGGGCACCTGTGCCGGTGCGCCGTCGTCTGGCGAGTCGGGATCAGAGATCGAGTTCGAGGCATTGGGAGCTTGCGTGTCAGAAGGGCTCGAGCTGGCAGTCGGTGCCGCTGAAGCGCCTGAGCTGGCATGCGGCGTCGGCGTCTGCTGATCGCCGGAATCCTGGTCAGGAGTGGGGCTGGATGTCTGTCCGCTGGCGTCCGCGCCGGCGTTGTCGGACTCGTCCGTTGATCCCGCTTCCTGTGCGGAGGGGGCCCATGGATCGACGCTGGCCCAGTCCATCAGGTACAGAGCGCCCGAACCCAGACTCGGCAGCAGGCTGCTCGTGTCCAGCTGGCCGAACCAGCCGATCGCCTGCGTGCGCTGCGTGTTGACGGTGGGCAGCCACAGCTGCGGTCCGCTGACCGAGCGCTGCTCGAGGCTGGTCGGGTCGATCACGAAGTCGTGCGGCCTTGTCGACCCAGCGGTTATGCGGCTGATGACGATGCGATTGTTCGACCACGAGGCGAAGAAGGACCCGTGGTCCGATGTGATCTGGGTCGCCTTGGCGTCACCAGGTGACCAGATGTAAACGTCAGGCCCGGTCGAACCGTCGTCCGGCATTGCCGAGAAGGCGAGTATGTCGCCGCTGGGCGACCAGTCCGGCGGAGCGCCGGCGCTCTGCACGTTGTCCAGGATCGAAAGCACGGCCAGCCCCGGTACCGCGCTGGCAGGCGGCGCGCTTGGCTGATCGCCGTCGTCGTCCGTAACCGGCGGATCGGTTGCCACGAGCTCAGGGCCGGTGATGCCGTTCGGTGACTTGGTCTTCTCGGCTGCGATCTGGGCTGGCCCGTCCGGAGAATCGGTGGCCTGAGCGTCATTTGAATTGTTCTTGCCCTTGTTGCCCTGGGGTATCGACACGACGGCGATGACATCCTTGCCCGACTTGTTGCCCACGAACGCCAGCTGGCTGCCCTGCGAGTTCATGGCCACTTTTCCCGCGCGGACCCCGGATGGCAGGCTGATCGGTGTGCGCACGAAGTGCTGGTTGGGAACGCAATCAAGCGTGCCGGAAGCTGGGCAGACCTGGTTCACGTCGAGCTGGTAGATCGCGACGTCAGATGCGCTCTGACCGAGCATTGCGATCTGGTACGGGTTCACTCGCAAAGGCGTCGGACCAGCCGCGACACTTGCGACCGGCCCAACGACTGGTGCAAGCTGGAGCAGCGCCAGCGCGGCGCTGACACCGACGGCGGCTATGGCGGTGAGGACGGCAGTGGAGGGACCGGCCGTGCGCGTCCCGCGGGCGATGTGGCGGCGCCACTTCTGGGCGCGGAAATCACGGGCCACCTCGCGATCGAGGCCGGCAGATGTTCGTGCCCACAGATCGCGTGGCGGTATCGGCTGGGCGAGGCCGCGCATGAGGCTGCGCTGAGATCGATAGTCCGCCTCGATCGTCTGGCACGCCGCGCACTTCTTCAGATGGCTGGTCAGCGTGCGCAGCTCTACACGCGTCAACGGCTTGTCGAGCCGTGCCGCGATCAGCTCGCGGTATTTGGCGTGTGAATCGATGCGGCCCCTCATCGTTAGTTGTCTCTTCGGTCGATGGGCAGCCGGGCAGTGACGCGTTCGCGCGCATCGTCTTCGAGAGCAGCCTTGGCACGCTCCATGGCGAGCGCCTGGCGCAACGACTCGCGCCCGCGCGTCAGCAGCGCGCGTGCCGCGACGTGCGATACCCCGAGTGCGTCGGCCAGCTCAAGACCGGACAGGTCATGCAGCTCAGAAAGAAGCAGGGCCTGACGTTGTCGTGGGGGAATGCGCAGGAGGGCGCGCTCGAGATCAGCCGAGAGTCGCAGGCGCAGAACCTGATCTTCCGCGCTCGACGCAGTGCCACGCGACTCGCCCGTCCACGGCACGAAACGGACGATCTTGCGTCGTCGCAGCTCGTCAAGGGCCGTGCGCCCCGCGATCTGGTACAGCCAGGCGCGCGCCCGGTTGTGATCTTCGAGCGTGTCGTATGCGCGATATGCCTTGACGAAGGTTTCTTGGGTCAAGTCGGCCGCCAGCTCATCGTCGCGCAGCATTCGGGCCAGGTATGCATAAATCTCCGAGTGGTGGGCCGCATATAGGCGCTCTGTAAAGGCGCGCGCGCTTGCTATATCCCTCATGGCGCGAGCCTTGAGCACGGCTGTTGCACCGCACTGTGACGGTTGACGCAAGATTCCTGTGACGCGGGCCGAGCGTCAGCGCTCACCAAAGTCCTCCCATGACCGTGGGCCAACGGCGACGCCGGTATCGACGTCCTCTGCCTTCGCCGTCGCGAGCAGCTCGCGCGTGGCTTCCTCGGGCGAGACGGGGTTGACAGGGAGGCCCGTGCCCAGCTCCAGTCCGGCTATCTCACGCAATCTCGGGTGAATCTCCCAGTGCCAGTGATATGTCTCGTCGACCCTTTGTCGAAGCGGCGCAGTATGCAGGATGAGGTTGTACGCCGGTCCGCCCAAGCTGGACAAGAGGCCCATTACGGACTGCAAAGTGTCAGCTGCCGAGACGAGCTGCGAGTCCGTCGCGGTTCCAAAGTCGGCGTTGTGGTGTCGCGGTACGACCCACAGCTCGAATGGCGACCTGCTCGCGTACGGCGCGAAGCAGACGCTCGCCGCGTCCTCGTAGACAAGACGCTCCGGATTCGCGACCTCATCGCGGATCAGGCGGCAGAACGGGCAGATGCCTTCGCGGATGACGAAGCGCGCCGCTCCGCCGAGCTCCTCGCCGACTCGATGCGGTATCTGCGGCAGGTCGTAGAAATCGAGGCATAGATGGTCGGTCAGGGCGCCGGCCTGGCGGCCGAAATTCTGTACAACCTGCAGGTACTCCGTCTTCTCCTGCTCGCGCGCGAAGGTCAGCACTTCGCGCGTGTGCGCGAGCATCTCGAACGCGATCTGCGGAGTCGTGTCGGCAAGCGATTCGTGGTGGCCACGCGGCGCAACGATTGTCTGCCAGCTGCCCGACTCGCCGAGAAGTCCCAGGCTCGGATCGCGCCCGTCTCCGTCCGCTTCCTTCTCGCGATCGGTTCCGGCCACGATGAAGGCATCCGGCTTGAGCATTCGCAGGCGAACCTCATCGGCCGCTGCGTACTGGCAGTTGGCGCATTCCTCGGTGCTCTGACCGCGATGCTGGGCGGGTCGATAGAAGCGCTCCTTCTGGAACTCGCGGTCGACAACGACGGCGACCCACCAGCCGGTAACGCTGTCCTTGCGCAGCTCGAACAATCCGCCTGGCATATCGCTGACCTAGATCGCGGAGCCGACTGCGAGCGGTTGCCCTGAACTGACCTGGGAAAGCCGTTCGACCAAGTCGATGGCGAACCGATCCGCCGCCTGGGCGACCGACGTCGTGCTGGGTTGCGATTCCTGATGACGCCAGCCCGCCTCGAGAGCAATCGACGTGGATTGCGCGTCCGGCATTCCGCACGCATCGATCAGGCTGAAATCATCGAGGTCCGTGGTTATGTTCAGGGCAATGCCGTGGTAGGTCACCCCGCCCTCGACGCGCAGGCCGAGCGCGCCAAGCTTGCGCGGTGCGGGCGAGTCTGGATCGCACCAGACGCCGGGGTAGCCGTCGCGCCGGGCTGCGCTGACACCGAACCCGGCGGCCGTGTCGATCATGGCCTGTTCCAACGTGCGCACGAAGGGTCGCAGCAGGATGCCGCGCGCGGCGAGCTTGATGATCGGGTACGCGACAAGTTGGCCCGGACCGTGGTACGTCACTTCGCCGCCACGCTCGACGCGAATGACTTCGATGCCGCGTTGTCCCAGTTCGTCAGGCGTGGCCAGAACATGGCTCTCGTCCGCGTGGCGGCCCAACGTCAGGACCGGCGGATGCTCGAGCAGCAGGAGCTGATCCGCGATCTCATCCACGCGGCGCCGCGCAACCAGCTCGTGCTGCATCTGCCATGCCTCGCGGTAGCCGATGCGGCCCAGCCATCTGACCTCGATCGGAAGTGCCTCAGCCACGCTCGGACGATACCAGCCCACGCTCAGCACGATCCGTTGCGTGCCATATTCAGTTCGGGCGCTTACCAGCGCCTTATCTCGCGCTTATGGATCACATATCGCGTTCATAAGTTGCGCACAACTCGGCGCCAACCTCGTGAGTGACAAGGCCGCAGTGGGCGGCAAAGCAAACGAAGGAGCGCAGGCGAAAGTGCGTGAAGAGAGATTTCCATGGGGACTGGGAGCGATCCTGGTCCTCGTTATCGTCGGGGGGATCGGCTTCTGGCTGGGCAGTTCGAGCGTCACGCCGGTCATCGTCCCGGTCGCGGCGCCCGTGGCGCCAGCGCCGGCTCCGGTGACACCCGTTTACCCGACCTATGTGCCGCAAGGGGGCGGCTTCCCCTTGATTCCGCTGTTCTTCGGCCTGTTCTTCCTCTTCGTGATCTTCAAGGTGATGCGCCGCGCAGCGTGGGCGTCACACGCGGGCGGGCCAGGCTCGTTCGCTGGACCACGAACGTGGAATAACCGAAATCGTGGTCACGGCAGGGCGTGGTATGGCCCCGAGCAGAACAACGACGAGATGTTCCAGCGCTGGCACTCAAGAATGCACAGCGAATCAGCGATTCAACCGGACGGCGAGGCAGCCACCGACGAATCCCACGGCGCGGGAAGCCTGGACCTGCCGCCGGACGCGCAAGAGGATCGAGCGGTGTAATAGGGCGCCGTAGCATGACCGGCGTGCCCAAGGTCCTCGTCGTGGATGACGCGCCTGACATCGTGCGCCTGACGCGCGACTTCCTTGAGCATGCCGGTTTCTCCGTCGTGTCGGCGCGCGACGGTAACGAAGCACTGCGCGTCGCGCGCCAGGAACGCCCTGATTTGATCGTCCTCGATCTGGGTCTGCCCGGTCGAGACGGTCTGGACGTGACTCGCGAGCTGAGGCGCGATTCGAATGTGCCGATCGTGATGCTCACCGCTCGCACGGACGAGTCGGACAAGGTCGCAGGTCTTGAGCTTGGTGCAGACGATTACCTGGCCAAGCCATTCAGCGGTAAGGAGCTTGTCGCCCGAGTACGCGCGGTGCTGCGCCGGACACAAGCGGCCGCATCGGTCGACCAGGTCCGCGTCGGTAGTCTCGAAATAGATGCGTCGCGCATGCGCGTGGCCGTCGACAGCAGGGCCGTCGACCTGACAGCGGCTGAGTTCCAGCTGTTACTCGCGATGGCGCGCCAGCCCGGTCGCGTTTTCACTCGTAGCCAGCTGCTTGACGCGATTCATGGCGAGGCGTTCGAAGCCTACGAGCGGGCAATCGACGCTCACGTGAAGAACATCCGACGCAAGATCGAGCCCAATCCACGCGCTCCCCGCTACATCCAGACGGTCTTCGGCGTTGGCTACAAGCTCGCCGAGCCTTCTTGAGGCATGAAATGACAATGCCACGACGCCGGCCGCCGTGGTGGCCGGAAGGCGAGGAGTGGCCGCCTACCGACTGGACCGGCTACGGGCATGGCCGCGGCAGGGGACGCAATCGCGATCGCGCTCGACCTCCGATGCTCCTCCGTTTGGGTTGTGGCCTGATCTTTCTCGTCGTCCTGGTCGCGATTGCGTTCAACGTTGTGGTCTGGATCTTTGCGACTGTCACCGGACTATTCGGCAGTCCCACTCTGCCAGTGGGCGCCCTCGTTGGCATCCTGTTGGGCACGGCGCTGGCGGGCTACATCGCGTTCCGCTGGCTGCGGCGGATGACCGTTCCATTGGAGGAGATGGCCGACGCCGCGGAACGAATCGAACAAGGTGACTATTCGGCGCGCGTCGTGGTTTCCGGTCCCGGGCGGATGCGTTCGCTCGCCTCGGCGTTCAATGACATGAGCGCAAGGCTGGAAGCTGTCGACCAGGGCCGACGCGCGTTCCTGGCCGACGCAGCTCACGAGCTGCGCACACCGCTGTCGATCATTGCCGGCCAGATCGAGGCAATCGAAGACGGTCTCTATCCCGCAGATGCCGAGCATCTTGAGCCGGTTCGCGAACAGCTGCGGACGCTCGAGAAGCTGATCGACGATATGCGCACTGTCGCACTCGCCGAGTCGGGCGCACTGACGCTCAACCTGCAACCCATCGACATTGGCGCATCGATCGACCACGTGGTTGCTGCATTCCAACCCGAAGCGAGCGCCGCGGGCGTAACCATCACGGCCGACTATCCGCCCGGGCTGCCCAAGGCGAAGGCCGACGAGCTGCGCGTTGGCCAGGTTCTGACCAACCTGATCTCAAATGCGCTTCGCCACACCCCCAAGGGTGGTCATGTGACCGTGACAGCAGCGAGCACCGCGTCTTCCGTAGAAGTGAGGGTGCGCGACGATGGTGAAGGCATTTCTCCTGACCTGCTGCCGCGCGTCTTCGATCGCTTCGCCAGGGAGACCAGCTCCGCCGGCAGCGGCCTCGGCCTTGCCATTTGTCGTGATCTCGTCGAGGCCCAACACGGCCAAATCGCGATTGAGAATGTCGAGCCTCACGGGATCGTCGTGAGCTTCACCTTGCCGACCGCCTTGTAGAATCGGCCGACTCTGACGGGCGGGAGTAACTCAGCTGGCAGAGTGTCTGCTTCCCAAGCAGAATGTCGCGGGTTCGAATCCCGTCTCCCGCTCCAATTTCTAACCCTTCGGCTGGACCACGGATAGGACATTGCCGCCCGGGTCGATGAACCATGCGGCCCACGAGTGGCCCATGTCGGCGACCCCGTCATCAGTGACTGGATCTGGCGCGACATATTCCTCGATCCTCACGCCGCGCGAGCGAAGCTCGCTCACGGCCGCCCTGATGTCGGGCACGAGCCACGCCATCTGAGTCTGCGAGTCGGCCGTGCCGACGGTGCTCCTGGTTACCACGACACGGCCACCGGCGGTGCCAAAGACGATCCGATCGTCAGGGTCCTCGCGCAGGATTGGAAGACCCAGCAGGCCGTGGTAGAAGTCGCGTGCCGCGTCGAGGTCCTTGGCCAGCAGGATGGGAAAGGCCGGATGGTCGCTGAGCAATTCGAAACACTCCGATTTTTGGAAAACAGACGGGCGGCGGGCCGCATGGCCCGCCGCCCGTTCGCTCTGTCAGGTGCAGCCCGCCAGAGTTGATGTTCTGGCGTGAAGATTAGCCCTAACTGCCGCTCGACGAAGTTTTGCGTCGCGCGGTGGGTGTGCGCCTGGTGGAGCGAGCGGCCGGGCTCGTGCGCGATGAGCTTGGACGCCGTGTTGTGGCTGCTCTGCGCGTCGTTGCGGACGGCTTCGCGACGGCCGGCTTGGCTGCAGGATTGGCGGTCGTCTTGGGCGCCGCGGCAGCGGCCGTGCGCGGCTTTGCCGCCGCCGGCTTTGCCGCCGCCGGCTTTGGTGCGGCCTTGGCCGGGGCTCGCTTTCCAGCCGCAGGTTTAGCGCCAGGGCGCGTCGCCGCACGCTTCGCAGGCGTGCGTCGCGCAGCTGCCTTCTCCTCGGCCATCTCGGCGGCCAGTGCCTTCGAATAGAACTCGAGCGCCGTCCGGGTCTTGGTCTCCTGCGCCGCATTGGTCGGCACGTGATTGGCGACCAGGTAGGCGCGCGCTTCGGACGCGACGGCGAGTGCGTCCTTGGGCAGGCACTTCGTCGAGAGCTCCAGGATGCGCGAACCGTCCGGATACAGCCACACCTCGGCGACCATCGATCGAATCGTCTTCCCGTCGATTCCCATGTGCGAGTCGAAGCGGCCCTTGAGAAGGAACGTGGGTCCAAGCGGAACAAGTGAATCCATGTCGATCCCGGCAGGGGCGTGCGCCTTGTAATACGCCCGCTGGCCCTTCGAGAAGATCCTGGACAGGCGCTTCTTGCCACTTACCGCGTCGCGGATCAGCTGACCGGTCGACCGACCCTTGTATGACGCTGAGCAGACGAACCCGCCGGGCAGGGCATCCACCTCGATGTTGAATGAGGCGTCGTTCTTGAGGTCCTGCGGGATGTCGTCAGGTTCGACCGGCCGAAGCTTGACGACCGTATCCCCGGCTCCGCCGGCCCTCCGCCGGGCGCGCACGACGACGCCGGCATTGAACAGCTTCAGATCAGGCGTGTCGAAGAAATAGACCTGGCGGGGCTGGGCCTCCACTGGGTCCATCGGTAGTCCCTGGATGGTCGCGCGGTGCGCCGTTGCGGGCACTGTGAGCTTCAGTTCGACGCTGTTCGCACCCTTGACCAGGCGCATCAATTCCCTGAGTTGAGCGTCCGTCAGCCGAACGGATGGCTGCTCGGCCGCTGCGCTGTTGATCGCGGCGTTCATCGGTTGACCTCCTGGGATGCCGGTGACTGGTTGGCTGAATAGCGTTCGAGCAACACCCCGTGACGAAGCCCTCGATCGCTGACTGTGAATGACGACGAACCCAGCTCGTCGAGGATCGTTTTAACGATGCATGCGCCGGCGAGAATCACCTCGGCGCGTTTGGGCTGAAGTCCATCTACCGACCGTCGCTCGTCGGCCGACATCGATCGATACATGTCGATCTGGCGCTCGATCTCCGACTTGGCGAGCACGCTTCCCTGTATTGCGTCCGGGTCGTATTGACCCATGTGCTTGCTGACGGCGGTCATGTTCGTCACTGCCCCGCCCATGCCCACGACCGTGTCCGGCCTCGGCTTGCCTTCGAGATCACTCAGGTCGCTGCGAATGGTCGTGAGCGCCTGCCCGAGGACCTCAGGATTGACGGCTTTGTCCAGCCCATAACGTTCCGTATAGCTCACGGCCCCGACATTCACGCTGAACCGATCGACCACGTCGGCGCCGTTGCCATAGGTGAATTGCGAGCTACCGCCCCCGGTATCGAAGACGACGACGCTCGCCGCGTTGTCGGCAGCCGCCGACCTTGCAGCGAGATAGGCGAGTCGGCTCTCCTCTTCCCCGGAGACGACATCGACCTCGACGCCACTGGCCTGTTTGATCGCCGTCACGGCTTCCGCTCGGTTTGTCGCGATGCGGAACACGGCCGTGCCCACCGCGCTAATGGCGAGCGCGCCCTGGTTCTTTGCCTCCTCAACCATGAGCTTTACGGCGTTCGCGGTCCGCAGGAGTGGCTCCGGCTGGATCGATCCGTGTTCTTCGAGGCCCTCACCAAGGCGCGACATCTCCGCTCGGTCGACCACGCGCTTCCAGGTGCCCTCGGGCTGGCGCTCTCCAATGTGGAACTTGACGGAGTTGGTGCCGACGTCGATCACTGCGTAACGCGGCAGCTTGTGGTCAATCGCCGCGGTCAATCCTTTGCCGTAGCTGGTATTGAGGTAATCCCACAGGCCCATCGATTTGACGGCTGCCACGACCGCCGCGGCATCCTCTGATTCGATCGCGATAGTGCGCGTGGGTATCCCATCGGCGAGGACGTCGGTTACTTCGGAGGTGCAACCCCCAACCTTGTAGCGCACACGCCGCTTGTGGACACGCACCGGTCGCAATCCCGCTCCCGGGGCAAGCTCCGCAGTGAATTGATCCAGCGTGTAGGAGTCCCGAGAAAGTGCAGGCGTCTTGATCCCGAGCGCCTCGAAGATTCGCCCGACTTCTGCCTGCGGCACCGGGAACTGAGCTTTCATGATCGGACGCCACTGCTCGAGGCCGTCAGCGTCCGTTTCGACAAGTACTTTGACATCCATCAAATCGAAACGTACCTTGACGTTGGCGTTCGTATCCGACACGAGGTAGAGCTCGTCGCTTTCCTGTACGCCCGTTGGCTCCATCGCGGCGAAGCGACCCTCGGCGACGCCAAAGCTGTCTCCGAACGTGCGCCATTCCCAGCGCGGGACTATCTCGGCCATCGATCTATTTCTCCACGGCAGTCCGCAACATCGTTAACAGTCAACGAGTCAATCAATCGCCGATTGCGTGCGCGTCGTCCATCGAGGATGAGGCGCAATGGAGGAAGGCCGAAACGAGGTCTATCCGCTGCGCCCTCGCGCATCGACCTGCCAACGGCCAAGGACTGTGCCCGATCGGGTTGCCACGAATGAGTCATACAGGTCGATGACGGGACAGGCGTGGTTCGGGGCGACCGCCACGACCTGTCCGAGCTTCGGCGGGACAGTGGCAGGGTCATAGCGCACCTGGCCGTGGTAGTCGGAAACGCGCTCGATGACAGCGCCCGGAAATTCCGGGATGGATCCAAAACCAGCGATGTATGTCGGCGCGTCCTTGGTCAACGACTTCGCTCCGGCATCAATCACAAACTGATGCTCGACGGCTTCACTCACGACGGTGGCGGCGATGGCGATCGCGACGCCGTCAGGTGGACTGGCACCGAGTGCCACCTGCTGACGGTCGCCTATCAAATAGGTGCCGGCACGGACCTCGGTTACCGGTGGGCGTGCGGAGAACGTGGCCGTAGGAGACGACCCGGCGCTGAGAACCTGGGGTTCGATACCCGCCGTGCGGAGCGACGCCGCGGCGACCGTCAGCGCTTCTATCTCATCCGCTGCCGCGGCGTCGCGCGCAGCGGGATCCGCGTACCCGTGTCCGCCGTGCGTGAAAGCGCCAGCGACCTCGAGGCCTGCCTGTTGAGCGGCCCTGGCCAAATCGCCGGCCATCGCTGCATTGGTTCCGGTCCGACCGTAATTTGAGTCAACCTCCAGCACGACGCGCAGCCGCGCGGACGATCCGGCCATGGCCCGTGCCAGCTGAGCCGCGGCATCCACCGAGTCGAGTCCCACGGCGAAGCGCAAGCCGGGCCGCTCCGCGAGCGCGCGTATTCGGGGTGCCTTGGCCGCAGATGCCCATACCGGGTAAGCGACGAATATGTCGCTGATCCCGGCATCGGCCATAACTTCGGCTTCGCCGATCGTTCCGACAGTGATGCCAGAAGCGCCGCTTTCGATCTGGATCCTCGCCAGCGCGATGCTCTTGTGCGTCTTGACATGCGGTCGCAGCGCAACGCCGCAGGCAGCTATCTGGTTGGCCAGCCTTTGTGCATTGCGTTCGACGATGTCGATGTCGATGACGAGCGCCGGAGTATCTAGACCCCCAGGCAGGGCTGGCGCGATCGGTTGGGGCAGTGGCATGGCGGCGACGGTAACACCGTGGCCCGGCTCTTGAGGACTGTGGCTAGACCGGACTGTGCGGGAGTACCTGGTGGGCTGGGATCACGACGATGATCTGCGCTGTCGACCACGCACTGAAGGCCTTGTCGCTGCCATACCTGGCGCGCACACGCCACTGGTACGAGCCGGCCTCGAGCTCGGTCGTAGGTGGCGTCCACTGGGTCATCTTCCCGGCTTTGCCCTTCACGACGCCAGAGTCCGCATCTGTCGTCGCGAACCCATCGCGAGAGACCTGAACCTCGAAGCGCAACTGCGCGGCTGAAAGCAAAGGATTGGTCCACGCAAGCGTTGTGGACGTTGTTCCGGCCGCCGGGGAGGCAACTCCTGCCGTGGGCCGGAGGCCCGACCAGGTAACCACCAGACGGGGACCGAATTCGGCGTTGGCACCAGCGTCCGACGCGGCCAGCCGGTCCCATGTCGACTTTGGGCTCGCGTCACCGGCGAGCACCAGGCCGTAGTCGAGCTGGCCGCGGCTCATCACGTCGGTGATGTACGAGCTCACGTCGATCGACGTCCACGCCCCGGCGGCGCCGTCCACGGTCATCGCATCGGCTTCATCAACACTCGGCCGTGTCGACCACGTGAGGGCGTCGGCATTCCAGTCAGAGGTCGCGCGATGGACCGTGGTCGCGCCGCCGCCTTGCTGCAGGTAGGGGAGCAGCTCAAGGGACGCCGACGCGACATCGACCGTGCCGAGCAATTGGCTGAGCCCGTCGAACTTCAGGAAGACCTGGTTGTCGCTGCGTGTTCCCGGTTCGCGGCCGAGCCACAGATCGTCGTAGCCCGGGGACTCCGGTCGCTGGAAGCCGTGCAGGTTGGCGTTCGGATGTGCGCTCGATGCAAATGCGACATCGGCCCCGGCGGCCGCGCCGAACTCGGTCAGCGAAAGGTCGACGAAGGCCGGCATGACCGCCTCTTCGAGGAAAGACCTATCGACTGTCACGGTCAACACGGGTCGACCTCGCGACGTGCTCAAGCTCAGGCTCGCTGCCGAGGTGAATACGCCACCACCGCTGCCGTCGATGTCGGATGAGTCGAGCAGCAACGGCCGCGGAATGCGCGCGACAGTATTTCCGTCCGCATCGGTCAAGTGCACGCTCCCATCCTCGGCCAGCACTGGTGTCAGACCGGGCGAGTCGAGGGTGAACGAGAACTTGTTTCGATCTGGGACTTTGCCGAGCACGAGGAATGCCTTGAAGCCGTCTGTCTGAGCCAGGACTCGGAGTCCCACGGATTGTGGCTGGAAATTGAAGTAGTCCACGACGCGGCCGCCGTCGAGAACGACGGGCACAGCCTTCGAGGCACTCATTCCTGCGCCGGCCGCCAAACCCAAGCTGACCGAGTAGTCACCGGCCGTCGCACGGACGAAGCCAGTCGCTGTATTTGCGGAACTCGCCGCAATGGCCACGGGCGAGGTGGTCACCACGGCAGCACCGCTGCCCTTAGGGTCGGCGACAAACCCCAGGTTGACCGGTTGCAGATCAGCTTTGTCCGTCGTGCCCGGCGGCTGGTAGAAGATCGGCTGGACGTGCAGCTCGGTGGTGAACGTGCCATCGGCGTTCTCAAAAGTGCGTGAGTTGAGCGTGCGCATATCGACGCGCTCGTTGCCTTCTCGCGGAGCCGGCGCAGTGAGTGCTGGATTCAGCGTGGGCATCCAGTCGGCCGTGGGAACGAGTGTCGCGGGGACCTCCGGCGTGTCGGGCAGGTTGGTCACCGGCACGAACGGCGGAACCGTTCCATCGCCCGACCAATCCGGCCTCAGGAATCCGGTCACCGGCAGTGAGATGCCATTCACCGAATGGACAGTCACGCCACTGAGGAGCGCGCTGATGGCTCGCCCGTCGCCCAGATAGATGGCGATGTGAGCGCCGTTGTTGTAGATGACGAGGTCGCCGCGCTGCGCCTGCGACTCATTGGCGGTCATCAATCCGCGACTGGCGAAGAGGCGCATGTACCCGGCCGCGCGGAGTCGCGCACCCCCGATTCGATCAACCAGTCCAGCGTCACTGAACGCCCGGAATACGAGGCCCGAGCAGTCGAACAGCGAGGGCCCCTCTGTGCCGACCCGGTAGGGCACGCCCAGGTACTGCTTTGCCGCGGCGATGACGTTCTCGATGCGTTGTTGGTCCGGGGTCAGTGGCTGAGGTTGTCCCGCCGGCGGCTTGGGCTGCGGCTGATCGGCAAGCGCGACCGCGCCCGTCTGGCCAAGCGCAAGCAGGGCAGCTGCGGCGGCGACGAGAACGGAGACACGCGACCTCCGCCATAGCCCCCAATGGGCGGCGGTCGTGTTTGCCGCGGACATACGATTCTCCCCAAACTCCGACGGGCTGGGACCAATCGGCGTTGGGCGCAGAGTGGCACCAATCGACCGGGGCGTCAAACGTGCCCCTCTGGCGTATTTGTGGACAACCCGTTGCGCCCGGAGAAGGACAAACCTGGGTGACGAGTGGCGGTGCCTTTGGGCCAAACGGCACGCTCGCATGAGGCCGCCGTGACGGCACGATCTCATCGAAGGAGATCTCCGTTGACGACCTCACCGCACCGGCTCGGCACGCTCGAAGACAAGCTGGCGGCCGCTTGGCTGACACACGGCGTTCGGCCGCACATGCGCGGAGTTCTGGCTGCGCTGGCTGAGTCACGGCCTGTTGCAGCAGGTCAGGTTCTGTTCCGCGAGGGCGATCTGTCCGATTTTCTGGCTGTTGTGCTCGCCGGACGAATCGGCTTGCGCCTGCGCGTGCCCGAACGTGGGCCCGTGACCATCCTGACTGTCGAGCCCGGCGATGTCGTCGGCTGGTCGGCGGTCGTTCCGCCGTATCGAGCGACATCGACGGCTGTCGCGCTGGCGGACAGCGAGGTGGCCTACTTCAACGGTGTCGAGCTGCGCGCTGCGCTCGACGAGGATGACAGCCTCGCCGCAGAGTTCTACCCGCTCGTTCTGAGAGCCGTCGCGCGCCGACTCGAGGGCACCCGCCTGCAACTCCTCGACCTGTTCAGCCAACGCTGGGTCGAACCGTGGTGAACCCGAACCAGACGGCGTATTTCCTTCCGCGCGGTGACCTCGATCTCCTGATCCAGTCGCTTCGCTCTGACGATCGTGACGTCGTAGGACCACATGTCCGTGATGGCGCGTTGGTGCTTGACGAAATCGAGTCGGCAACCGATCTACCAGTCGGCGTTGGCGCGCTGAATGCCCCGGGCAGGTCCAACATCGTTGAAGGGGACGGCACGCGGGTATTCGATCAGCCACCTGGCGCGATGTCGTGGAAACGCTGGACGTTTCCACCGCGTGTGACACAGGCAGTGTGGACCGATTCAGAGGGACCCATTCCAGCCCGGCAAATCGAGAACCCACCCAGGCACATCACGCGCAAAGCTTTTCTTGGCGTACGGGCGTGCGAGATCGCGGCGCTTCGCATCCAGGACAAGGTGCTCATGGGTGGGCCAGTCGTGGATAGCGACTACGTTGCGCGCCGCAATGACAACCTGATTGTTGCCGTGGAGTGCGCCGTGGCCGGCGGAACGTGCTTCTGCACCTCGATGGGCACCGGCCCCGAGGTCACGGACGGCTTTGACCTGGCGCTCTCAGAGCTCGACGACGGCTTCGTAATCCGAGTGGGCTCACCTGCCGGTTGGTTGATCGTCGAAGAGCTGCCCGTGACGCCAGCGACGGACGGGCAGCTCGCCGATGCCCGGGCTTCCGTATCGCGCGTGCGCGACCAAATGCCCACCACGGTAGCCACGGAAGGCCTGCCTCAGCAATTGATCGCTGCCGCCGAGAGCCCGCGCTGGCAACAGATCGCCGAGCGCTGCCTCGCGTGCACCAACTGCACTCTCGTGTGTCCCACCTGCTTCTGCACCAGCGTGTCGCAACACAGCGATCTCGATGGCCGGAGCGCATCGACCGAGAGGTCGTGGGACTCGTGCTTCACCCTGGATTTCGCTCGCGTCGCTGGCGGCAACTTCCGGCCGCGAACTGCCGATCGCTACCGCCAGTGGCTGACTCACAAATTCGCGACGTGGACTGAGCAGTTCGGCTCATTCGGCTGCGTCGGCTGCGGCCGATGCATTACCTGGTGTCCCGTCGGCATCGACGTCCGCGACGAGTTGATGGCCATTGCTCCGCCGTCGGCCGATCCAGTGCGAATAGAGCTGCCCATCCGAACCCCGATTCAGGAACAACATCGACCAATGCCGTGGGTTCCCGCCACGGTCATCGACAAGCGTCGCGAAACAGCAGACGCCGTAACGCTCCGCTTTCGCACGGATTACGCGCCGCTGCTTGCCGGGCAACCCGGTCAATTCGTCATGGCTTCACTGCCGGCCGTCGCCGCTCCGCCGATTTCCGTGTCGCGCTTCCACGAGGACGGCTTCGAGCTGACGATCCGGGCGGCGGGCGCGGCGACGGCCCAAATCTGTGCCCTTGAACGAGGCGAGATTCTGAGCGTGCGCGGTCCCGTCGGCCGTGGCTGGCCGGTCGAGCAGGCGATCGGGCGTGACGTGATGGTCATCACCGGTGGCATCGGCCTCGCGCCGCTCCGGCCTTTGCTCGATTGGCTGATCGCAGAGCGCGAGCACATCGCCCGCATCCAGCTGTCGTACGGAGCGCGGACACCGGCCGATCGACTCTATACAGACGAGCTCGCCAAGCTCGCGCGGGGCGGCATCATTGAAGTCGCCGAGACCGTCGATCGCGCCGGCCCCGAATGGCTGGGTCGCGTCGGCGTAGTGACACAGGTCATCGACCGGGTCATGTGCTCGTGCGATCGAACCGTTGCCTTCATCTGCGGCCCGGAGCGAATGATGCAAGCCACGGTTGACGTCCTCCACGAACGCGGGGTGCCCGACGAGCGCATCTGGGTGACGCTCGAGCGACACATGGACTGTGGCGTTGGTCTGTGCGGTCACTGCCAGCTTGGCGCCAAGTTCGTGTGCAAGGACGGTCCTGTCTTCTCGCTGGCAGAGCTTGGGCCGGCGTTTGCCATCGAGGGACTGTGATGACTGCCACCGGCATCCCGTTGACGCCGCGCCCACAACCAAACCCGCGTTGGGCCGCGGCCCGCAGGCCGCGCGTAGGAGTGGTCAAGTTCTCATCGTGCGACGGGTGTCAGCTGACGATGCTCGACCTCGAGGACGAGCTTCTCGCGATCACCGAACGATTCGAGATAGTCGAATTCGCCGAGGCCACGTCCAACAGATCACACGGCCCGTTCGACGTTCTGCTCGTCGAGGGCTCAATTTCCACGTCCGACCAGGCCGAGGAAATCGTCCAGCTGCGCCACCAGGCGACCAGCCTCGTTGCCATCGGCGCCTGCGCGACGAGCGGCGGCATTCAGGCGCTGCGCAACCTGGGCGATCACGACGCGTTTCGCAAAGCCGTGTACCCGAACCCGCAATGGATCGAGGCACTGGCAACGTCCAAGCCGGTTTCCGAGTACGTGGCCGTCGACGCCGAGCTATACGGCTGCCCGATCTCCGGCCGCCAATTGCTCGAGCTGCTGACGGCGTTGACGGTGGGCCGTCGGGCGCAGCTTCCAGATGAAGCTGTGTGCGCGGAGTGCAAGCGTTTGGGCAATCCGTGCATCCTCGTGACGCACGGCGTTGCGTGCCTGGGCCCGGTCACGCGCACCGGCTGCGGCGCGCTGTGCCCCTCGTTTGGCCGCGGCTGCTACGGCTGCTTTGGCCCGCGGGAGTCGGCCAACACGCCTTCGCTGGGCGACTGGCTAAGAACCATTGGCTACGGCGACGACGAGATCGCGCGCGAGTTCGCCAAGTTCAACGTCGGCGCGCCCGCGTTCAGGCAGATGGTGGAGGACAAGTCGTGACTCACGGGCTCGCGCATGACACCGAGCTTACCGACCGCCAGTTCGAGGTCGGCATGCTCACCCGCGTCGAGGGCGAGGGCTCACTGACCCTGCACGTCAGCGATGGCGAGGTCGTCCAGGCTCGCCTGGGCATCTTCGAGGCCCCGCGTTACTTCGAGCGACTCGTCGTCGGCAGGACACCCGACGAGGTCATCGACATCGTTGCGCGGATCTGCGGCATCTGCCCGGTCGCGTACCAGATGAGTGCGGTCCATGCATTCGAGTCGCTCTTTGGCGTCGAGGTTTCTCCGGAGGTTCGTCGGCTGCGCCGCCTCTTCTACTGCGGCGAGTGGATCGAAAGCCACGCGCTGCACGTATACCTGCTGCACGCCCCGGACTTTCTGGGCTATCCGAGTGCAATCGAGCTGGCCCGTGATTACCGCGAGGTTGTCGAACGCGCTCTGGCCCTGAAGCGAACTGGCAACCGACTCGTCGCGATGCTCGGCGCGCGACCCATCCACCCGCTCACGGTCCGGGTGGGAGGCTTCTCACGCGTGCCCATGCGCGAAGAGTTGATGTCGCTCCGGCGGGCGCTCGACGAAGCGCTCGAAGTTGCGTTGGCGACGGTGTCCTTCGTTGCCGGTCTGGAGGCCCCGCGCTTCGAGCGCGAGCCACGTCTCGTTTCGCTGCGCCACCCGGACGAGTACCCGATGAACGATGGGCGGATCATTTCGAACGACGGACTGGACATCGCCATCGATGCCTGGCGCGACGCCTTCGAAGAGGACCAGGTGTCGTGGTCCAACGCGCTGCAGGCGCGGACCCACGCAGGCGAGGTGTACCTGCTTGGGCCGTCTTCCCGGCTCACTCTGAACTCGGACCGGCTTCATCCGCGCGCGGCCGAGGCACTCGCGTCAATCGGGCTGGCCGACGAGATTCGCCTGAACCCGTTCTGGAGCATCGCCGCCAGAGCCATCGAGCTTGTGCACGCCGTGGCCGAGTCGATCGACATCATCGACGGTTATCGCCGCCCTGATCGGGCATTCGAGCCGGGTACGTCGCGTCCGGGCGTGGCCGCGTGGGCGACGGAAGCTCCGCGAGGCCTGCTGTTCCATCGCTACGTGATTGACGATGCCGGTTTGGTCGCGGCAGCCCAGATCGTGCCGCCGACATCGCAGAACCAGGCCGCGATCGAGGCCGACCTGACCGCGTTCGCGCCGTCGATCCTGACACTGCCACAAGCGCAAGCCACGCATCGCCTCGAGCAGTTGATCCGCAGCTACGACCCTTGCATTTCGTGCGCCACGCACTTCCTGGACCTGCGCATCGAGGCACCTGTGCGATGACCCCCACGACTGCTCGACTGCAAATCCTGGTATGTGGCAATTCGGATCGCTGCGACGACGGTGCTGCGATCTGGGCCGTCAGCCACATGTTGCCAAATCGAGGCTTTCTCGAAGCGTCCGGCATTGCGGTCACGCAATGCGGTCAGCTTGATGTCAACGACCTGGTCGGCATAGCCGGCCCAGTCCTGATCGTCGATACGGCGGTTGGCGTGGCGGCTGGTGCGTCGGTGACGCTCGACTTCGACGAGCTGCTTGCTCATCCCAAGGACATTTCGCCGCACAGCAGCCATGCCCTCCCGATCGACCAGGTCATTGGCATCAGTCGAAGCCTGCGCGATGCGCCGCTGGACGGCTTGTTCGTTGGCATCGGTGCCGCCGATGTGGGCTTTGGTCAGCGTTTGTCGACGCCGGTGCGCGAGGGAATGGGCCAGTTCGTCGACGCAATTGAGCTCGCGCTGATGCGCCTGACTGCTTATGTGCATTGACTTCGTCGGGCGCGTCACAGGTCGCACCGGCGATAGCGCCGAAGTCGACTTGGAAGGACGTCGCCTCAGGGCCGCGACCTTCCTCGTGCCCGACATCGCCGTGGGCGACTGGGTGTATGTCGCTGCCGGAACCATCATCGAGCGGCTCGAACCAGGCGCCGCCGAATCGACCAACAGATTGCTGCGCAACGCGCAGGGAGCGCTGACATGAATCGAATGAGAACTGGAATCTTGCTGGCCGTGGCCGCCGCCCTGATCAGCGGCATATCGGTCTTTGTGAACAGCTACGCCGTCAAGGCACTGCCGGATCCGGCCGTCTTTACGACGCTCAAGAACAGCATGGCCGCACTCGTCCTCTTCGCGGTTGCCGTTCCGATCGTCGGCAGGCGCGGACGGTCATTTCGGCTCGTTCGGCGCGATGCGGCGTGGCTGACGGTCATTGCGATCATCGGCGGCAGCGTGCCCTTCCTGCTCTTCTTTACCGGCCTGTCGCTGGCCACGGCGCCGACCGCGGCGTTCATCCAGAAGACGCTGTTCATCTGGGTTGCCTTGCTCGCGGTGCCCTTCCTGGGCGAACGCATGGGCTGGCTGCAGGTGGGTGCCATGGGCGTTCTATTGGGCAGCCAGCTGCTCATCGCTCCGCCGACCGGCGTCACTTGGGGTGTCGGCGAGACGTTGATCGCGGCAGCCACATTGCTCTGGTCGGTTGAGGTGATCCTCGCCAAGAAGCTTTTGGCGCGGGTCGACCCGCTGGTCGTGGGCGTCGGCCGTTTGGGCCTCGGTTTGATTGTCCTGTTCGGATACCTCGCGCTTGCGGGCAAGCTGAGTGTGATCGGCACGCTGACCACGACGCAGTGGTCGTGGGTCGCGGTAACCGGCCTGCTCCTCGCAGGCTATGTGGGCACCTGGTTCTCGGCGCTCAAGAACGCACCGGCAACGATCGTGACCTGTGTCTTGGTCCTTGCCGCTCCGATCACCGCGTTGCTCGACGCGGTCATCAACGGCCGTATCCCGGGCCCTGCCCCGCTTGGAGGGTACGGCCTGGCCACGCTCGCGGCTGTTGCGCTCGCGGTTGCCACATTGCGTGCACGACCGCGCTCCTCGACCAGCATTGCGACGAACTAGGAGCAACGTCGTGGTGCCCGGGCCGATCCTGTTCGCGCGCTATGCGTTCGGGCCCAATGTGCTCGGCTATTGCGGCCCCGACGACGCCGCGGAGCTATTCGGCGAAGCTACCCGGGGCGGCGACCTGGGCGCGCTGCGCCGCCAGGCCGAGCAGTTCGAGGGCGCGTATCCCTATCTTCAGTTGATCGCTTCGTGCAACAACCTCGACGACCCGCTCGACCGGCGAGTCGTCGAGGCCTACTGGCTTGGCAACGACCTGCTGCGCAACGTTCCGGGTGCCGCCCTGGGCCGTTCGCTGGACACGCGCTTTCGGCGCCGACTGCGCGCCGACGGCTGGCGGTGGCTGTCCGACAAGCCGAATGTCGGTGCGCAGCCATTGCATGCCTTTCACGTTCTCGACGTATTTCCGCGCCTCGGCCTGTTGCGCTCGGGGATGACAGACAACGCCCTGGCGGTGATGGACTCGTGCCGCATTCGCTGGGGTCGCGTGCTCGAGCGGGACGGTGACTTTCTGACCGTCTCGGCAGTGCCGCTGTCAATTGTCGATGGCAAGCTCGAGCTTGGGCCCGCGCGCGTCGAGCGAGTCCGTGGCTGGCAGGACGGACAGGGCTTCATCGCCGACGTCGCCACCGGCGACGTCGTGTCCATCCACTGGGACTGGGCGTGCGACACGCTCGACGCCCGCGGTCTTGCCGCCTTGCAGAGCTCGA
Organism: Candidatus Limnocylindrales bacterium; assembly: GCA_036558545.1. GTDB lineage: Bacteria > Chloroflexota > Limnocylindria > Limnocylindrales > CSP1-4 > JALYGJ01. The sequence continues at coordinate 1,223 of DATBFJ010000078.1, read as the reverse complement.
CCAAACAGGAACTCGCGATCGCCAACCAGACGATCTGAACGCCCGGCATTCGATCGAAACAGCACGCCGCGGGGCTCATGCGCGCATTACTCTCGCCACCGTGCGGTCGCATGAGTCGGACCCGACGGGTAACGAGTCACTCGCTCTCGAACGGATCGCGTTCTTCAGTGACGCCGTCATTGCCATCGCGCTGACGCTGCTCGCGATCGACCTGCGAATTCCCGATGTGCAAGGTGTCGACGACGCCGCCTTCATGCGCATGCTCGGAGATCTCGGTCCGCACTATTTCGCATTCCTCATCAGCTTCGGGGTCGTCGCCCTGTACTGGCGGGCGCACCACCGCATGTTCCGGTATATCGAACGGTGGGATGGTGGCCTGCTGGGCGTGAACATGGTGTTCCTCTTCGTCGTCGTCCAGCAGCCACTGCTGGCATCGATGCTCGGCTCGTACGGCAATCTGTCATCTGCAACCGCGATCTATGCGCTCGGCCTGGCGGCGCTCGGCTTCTCCTCTTTCGGTATGTGGCTGTACGTCCTGCGACGTCACTTGCTGACGCCCGGTTTGCCGGCGCCCTATGTGCGCTACACGTCCGTCAGATCGGGAGGAGTCGCCACGGCCTTTCTGCTCTCGGCAGGACTCGCGCTGATTTCGCCGCTCGCGGTTCAGGTTTCGTGGATCTTGATCACCCTCTCGTCGTTCTTGTTGCGCCGCAAGATGCTGCCGGATTAGTGGCCGACTACGAGGGCCTGACCGCCGTCTCCTGGGCCACAGGGCGTATCGACCTCTTCTGGGTGGTCTCGGATCGCTCGTTGATGCACAGGTGGTGGCAGGACGGCGCCTGGTCGGCCGAAGAATCGCTTGGCGGCGAGCTCACCTCGGCGCCCGCGGTCACGAGCTGGGAGGAGAACCAAATCGAGGTCTTCGCCGTCTTCCCCGACGGCCAGCTGTGGGACCGCTATTGGGACGGCAGTGATTGGCATGCCTGGGAATCGCTGGGTGGCCAGCTGGTCGGTCAGCCGGCTGCGTCAAGCTGGGGCTCGGATCGTCTCGACGTGTTCGCGCCCGGCCGAGACGGTCAACGGTGGCACCGGTGGTGGGACGGCACGCAGTGGGTGCCATGGCAAAGCGAGCCTTGGGATTAACCGAATAGCGTCAGGTCAGACTCCGCCACGGGTGCCAGGTCATCGCTGCCAAGGAGCGCGGGCCCTTCGTTGTTGGCGTT
>DATBFJ010000077.1:0-40586 GCA_036558545.1 Candidatus Limnocylindrales bacterium | reverse complement strand
GGCGACCTGTTCGACGCGTTCTTCGGCGGTGCGGCCGCCGGTGGCCGGCGCCCGCGCGTGCCCACGGGCGCAGATCTGCGCTACGACCTGCAGATCACGTTTGCCGAGTCGATCAGCGGAACGGAGAAGGAGATCGACTTCACGTCGCTGTCCGTGTGTGAGACGTGCAACGGCTCAGGCGCCGAGCCCGGGACCACACCGACGACCTGTCCGAAGTGCCAGGGCACCGGCGAGCTGAGGTCGATCCGCCAGACGATGCTCGGCCAGATCGTCAATGTCGCGCCCTGCGACCGCTGTAAAGGCACGGGCAAGATCGTCGATACGCCGTGCCATACGTGCAAGGGCGATGGCCGGGTCGAGCGCAAGCGCAAGCTGACCGTCACCATCCCGGCCGGCATCGACGACACTCACCAGATCCGGCTGTCCGGCGAGGGAGAGGCTGCGCCACGCGGCGGAGTCCCCGGCAACCTCTATGTCGTCGTTCACGTCACACCGCATCCCGACCTGCGCCGCCGCGACACGGAGCTGTACTACGACCTGCCTCTGTCGATCACCCAGGCAGCCCTGGGCGCTCGCGTAATGGTTCCGACCGCCGACGGCGAGGAAGAGATCGAGATCAAGGCCGGAACGCAGCCCGCCTCGGAGATACGTCTGCGCGGCAGGGGTGTGCCCCACCTGCGTCGACAGGGAGCCCGGGGCGACCTTCACATCATGGTCGAAATCCACGTTCCCGCCCGACTTTCAGCCAAGCAGCGCGAGCTCCTCGAGCAGCTTTCTGTCGAACTGGGTGATCCGGTGCCGGGCGAGGCTGACTCCGGCAAGTCCGGCAAGGCGCGAGCACGCAAAGGCCGCCACGATTCGAAGCGCGGGCTGGGCGACCGCTTGCGCGACGCGATCAGCTGAGAGGGCAGAGGCTCGGCGCTGCGGACGAGGGATCGTCTGCGGCCGCGACCTGGCTCGAGCTGTCGGTCCTCGTCGATCAAGAGGCAGTCGAGCAGGTGAGTGAGATTCTGTCGCGAGTCTGTCCGGGTGGCGTAACCGTCGAGGCCCCGTTCGAGCTGGTTGAAGAGGGCCTGTCCACGCGTCCTGCGCTCGGCCGGCCGGTCACCGTCAGAGGCTATGTGAGTGCCGGCGACGCGGCCGGGGCGCGCGCGGCCGTTAACGCCGCGCGCGCCAGCCTTGCCCATGTGCAGGCCTTCGAGCTCCGGCCCATCGGTGAGCTCGAGACACGCGTGGTCAACGAGGAGGACTGGGCTGAGGCGTGGAAAGAGCACTTCCCGGTTCAACGCGTTGGTCGTCGGCTTGTCATCCGGCCGTCGTGGCGGGAGCACGAGGCGACCGATGATGAAGTCGTTATCAGCCTTGACCCTGGGATGGCCTTCGGCACCGGCCTGCACCCGACCACACGCCTCTGCCTTGCAATGATCGAGGCTGTCGCCGACCGCGGACTCCTGTTCCGGGCGAAAGCGCTGGACGTGGGCTGCGGGTCGGGAATTCTCTCAATCGCCGCCGCGCTGCTCGGCGCGGACAGCGTCCTTGGTGTCGACACCGATCCGCTGGCCGTCGAAACGACGATCAGCAATGCCTCCTTGAACGGCCTTTCCGGGAGCATCAAGGCAATGCAGGCAAGCGTGCCGCTGGCCGGCGGCAAAACGCAATTTGACATCGTCCTTGCCAATCTCGTCGCGTCGCTCCTGATCGATCTGTCGCAACATCTCGCAAGCGCCGTCAAACCGGGCGGTCGGCTGATCGCGAGCGGGATCTTTGCCGACCGTGAGCCTGAGGTCCGCAAGGCGTTCGAGTCGGCTGGCTTGCGCGTGACAGGTGGCCGTCAGGAAGGCGATTGGGTGGCCCTCGAAACGGAGCGCGCTGGGCTGACATGACGTTGGCGACGTTCCTGCCGGTCATTCTGATCGTGCACATCTCGCTGGCCGTGGCGCTGCTCGCGCCGAGCCTCCTGCTGCCCTTCGCGACGCGCTCGTCGGATCCTGGCCGGATGTCGCGCGGACTGCTGTGGCTTCAGTCGAATGGCACAGTTGTGATCGGGAGCGGCCTCGCGATCAGCGGGCTCCTGCTGATCGGTGCTTTGGGCACGCAACTGCTCGCCCAGCCATGGCTGTTGCTGGCGCTGGTTCTGTACACCGCGAACCTGTTGCTCGCTTTCTTCGTGCAGCGACCAGGCGTTGCGCGCCTGCTGACGATGCGTGGTGAATCCGGCGACGCTGCACGCAGGCGCCTGAAGACGTGGGCCATGCGCCAGCGCTATGTCAGCTACGTGATGGCCGGTCTGGTCGGCGCGATCGGCTTCCTGATGATGACCAAGCCGCAACTCTGACGATCAGGCGGCCGCCGCTACCATCGGCCGATGCCGAATGAGGACTGCCTTTTTTGCCGCATTGCGGCGCTCGAGATCCCTGCGGACATCGTCTACGAGGACGACCAGGTCGTGGCCTTCCGCGACATCACGCCCAAGGCGCCTGTGCACATCCTGCTCATCCCGCGCGAACACATCACCTCCGCAGCCAGCCTGACCGACGCGAACGGGCCGATGCTCGGCCACCTGTTTGCGACTGCGGCACAGATTGCACGCGACGAGAACATCGCTCGGAGTGGTTACCGTCTGACCACCAACTCCGGCGCCGGCGCAGGCCAAAGCGTCTTTCATCTGCATTTCCACCTGATGGGTGGCCGCCAGATGGGCTGGCCGCCCGGCTGATCCGCCGACGTGGCGGCGCCCGACCGGTGCGGTGCTGGGCGGCTGACTGATGCCGCCGGCCACGCGGCCCGCCTGGCAAACGAGCGCGGCGCGGCTAGGCGTCGTCTTCCTCGACCGCGATCGGCGGTGCAATGCCCTCGCGGTACGCGAGGAGCGCGGCCTCGACGCGCGATCGCACGCGCAGCTTGCCCAGGATGCTGGTCATGTAGTGCTTGATGGTCTTTTCCGCCAGGCCCAGCCGCTCGCCGATCTCCTGGTTCGACAAGCCCGCTGCAACCAGCTCGAGCACCTCGCGCTCGCGGCCGGACAGCTCGTCGAGCGGCGCGGACCGCGGCCGGCTCATCTCACGCAAAAGGCCCCAGGCAAGCCCGGGCGCGACGTATACCTCGCCCGCGTTGACGGTCCTCAGAACGTTCATGAGCTCAGAGGCGGCTGCGCCCTTGAGCACGTAACCTGACGCGCCCGATTTCATCGCGGCCAGCAGGTCGTCCTCGTCCTCCGAGACGGTCAACATGACCACACGGATCTGTGGGAGGTTGCCGGTTATCTCGCGAGCGGCGATCAGGCCACCACCCGGCATGGCAATGTCGAGAAGGCACACGTCGGGCTGGAGCTGCTCCGCCATCTTGACCGCCTCGTCCGCCGACGAGCCTTCGCCGACGACCTCGAAGTCGGGATGTGACGCGAGCGAGGAGACGACGCCGGCACGAAACATGGGATGGTCGTCCGCGACGAGAACGCGGATGGGTTCGGTCACAACGGCCATCGTACGGTCACCTTTGCTCCACCCGTCTGTGGAGTCGCGATCTCGAAGCCCCCTCCGAGCAGCTGTGCCTGCTCGCGAATGCCGGCCAGGCCAAGGTGGCCCTCTGCGCCGACGCGCGCTGGATCCAGACCCGGGCCCGCGTCGGACACGGAGAGCGCGATCTGCTTGTCATCACCGGATAACGACACGCTGACGTCCTTGCCCTCACCATGGCGGGTGGCGTTCGAGAGCAGCTCCTGGGTCGCGCGGAAGAGTGCAATCTTCGTCGGTAAGGGCGCCTCCTTGGACAGCTCCGCTACGGCGAGAGTCACGGGCACGTTCGTGCGCCGGCGGTGATCATCGACCGCGCGCCGGACAGCATCCGAGGTAGACATCGTGCGCAGCTCGGGCAGCCGCAGGCCGGCCGCAATCGCGCGCATGTCACGCAGAGCGTCGTTCAGCGCTGACTTCACGTCCGCCGTCGCAGGGGCGGCCGCGCTGTTCTCTGTGGCTTTCTCGACCTCGTCCAGCCTCAGCGCGGCGAGAGCAAGCATCTGTCCCGGTCCATCATGAAGGTCGCTGCTGATCCGGCGCAGCTGTCTCTCGGACAGCGTCGTGTTGCGCTCCGCCGCGAGCCGGACGCGCTCATTGAGCTGCTCGTTCTGATCCAGCAGCGCCTGGAGCTCAGTGACCTGTTCCTGGAGCGCAACCTGCTGGTGGCGGATCGTGTTGCTGCCGCCGCGGACGATGCCAAACAGGAACAGATAGACGATCGCGACACCGGCCGCGACGGCCAGCCACGACTGCAGTTGGGCGCTCTGAACCTCCTGGTCGATCTCGTTGGGCAGCTGGTAGAACTCGGCAGCACCGACGATTCGGTCGCCACCGCGCTCGCGTACGGGGATGTACATCTCGAGCAAGCGCGTGAAGCCGCGAGCGCGCTCGTCGACGTTTTCCTCGTTGTTTAGGTCGGAGATGTCCGCCACGACCGTGCCGTTGAGCGCCTCCTCGAGGTCCTCGTCGACCGGGAACTGGTCGCCGATCAGGGAGCGGTCGGGGCTGTATACGACGACGCCGTCGGGCCGCCAGATCTTGAGCGCGACGATCTTCTCTCCGAAGGCCGTATCGCTGAGCAGCGTGTCGAGGCTGGCGACGTCGGTCTTGGTCAACCAGGCGCCCGTGTCCAGCGACTCGAGATGCGGCTCGATGAAGCTCTGGACATAGAGGCCGGTGATCGATGCCGACCGGTCGATGATGCTTCGTTCGAGCTGTGTCCCGACCCACCAGCCAATTGCCAGGCCACCAATCAAGAGCACAAGCATGCTGGCGAGCAGGAAGCGGCGGGCGAGCGTTGTCGACTGGTTCAGGCCAAGGATGCTGCCCAAGCGCGTCCCCGCGCGGCGCAATACGCCCATGCGCGGACGAGCGCGCCCGGCATTTGGCAGCGCTCCGGCCGGCGCCTGGCGCAGGGAATCGTCGAGCGCTTGAGACATCGCGGAGATCGTAGACCCGACCTTCGGACGTTCCTACGGACCAACGTCTGAAACCACTCCGGGCGTTGGTCGGGCCCATTTCCCGACTCGCGGCCGCGTTTTCGTTTGGGCGGAGAGTCGGCGGCCCTTCTAGCTGTCGACGATCGCCAGGGGCGCTTGAGCGCCGGCCCATTTCTGGACCTCGGAGCGCTTGATCTTGAGAGTGTGAGTGCGCGGAAAGTCGGCCTCCGGCCAGATCCGAAAGTCGTCGATGCGCTGGTGCTGGCTCAATCTCGAATTTGCCGCGCGAATCATCGGCTCGATCCTCGCGCGCAGCGCCGCGACCTCCGCTTCGTTCTTCGGCGGGGCTGGCGCAGGTGAGTTCGGGGTGATGATCGGGGGAGCGTCGGGCGAAAGGACGATGGCCTCGAGTCGGCCGGGCTTTGTCTCGATGACCACCGCCTGCTCGAGGCCCGCGTCCGACAGTGCGTTCTCGATGTCCTCGGGGAAGACGTTCAGGCCGTTGGGCAGCACGATGATGTTCCTGGTCCGTCCGACGAGGACGAGGTTACCGCGGCCGTCGTGGCGAGCGATATCCCCGGTCCTGTACCAGCCGTCATCGGTCTTGGCCGCCGCCGTCGCCTCGGGGTCGTTCCAGTAGCCTTCGAAGACGGTCGGGCCGCCGACGAGGATCTCGTGCGTGTCGTCGGTGAGTTTCAGCTCGACAGGCTCCGTGCGCTTGCCTACGCTGCCCTTCGGATGATCGGTGACGCGCGTCGCCGCCACGGGTCCACACTCGGTCGCGCCGTAACCCTGGAGGACGATGACGCCGAGGTCCTCCCAGCTCTGCTGGAGGGCCGGCGGCAGGTATGCGCCCGCGCTGACCATGAGGTTGAGCCTGCCACCGAGCTGCTCGTGGACCTGTCTGAAGATCACGCGTCGCGCCCAGTAGGGGAGGTGGCGCGCGACCTTGCGCGCCCGGTTGAAGGTCCTGTCCCTGCCCTGGCGCTTGACCTCACGCTCGAGCCCGAGCCAGAAGAGCTCGAGCAGCTGGGGCACGAGGACCATCGTCGTCACTCGTTCCTCGCGCAGTGCCTCGAAAATCACGCGTGGCGACCGGCTGCGCACGAACAGGATGTGCGCGCCGATCATCGTCCCGAACATGAGCACGGGCGCCTGCTCGAACAGATGACTTGGCGGCAGCAGGCTGACGGCTCTGTGTTCGCGCGGCGGCAGGATTTTTGCGATCGCCTCCAGCGTGGCCAGGATCGTCCCGTGGCGCAGCATCACGCCCTTCGGAACACCGGTCGTGCCGCTCGTATAGATGACCTCGAACAGCGTGTCGCGAGTTGGCCTCTGCCAGCTGTCGAGCTGCGCTTCCCAATCGGCCGGAAACTCGACATCGTCCCCGCCTTCATCGGCGCTCGGATCAGCGTCCTTGTGTGACGGCGGTGCGGCAAGCCACTCGACCGTCCTGATGTTGAGATGCTCTAGACCGCCTTGCACTGGATCGGGTGCGTCAAGGCCGGTACCCACGGCGAGCCACTGCGCGCCGGCGCCTGAGGCAATTCTCTGGAGCACGTCCGGTGCCATGCGCAAGTCGAGCGGGACCACGACGGCGCCGGCGCGCATGGCACCGAAATAGACCGCCGGCAGTGCCGGAGTCGACGGACTCCATGTAAGCAGCCGATCACCGGGTTTGATGCCAAGGCCGCGCAGCCGCCATGCAACGAGCTTGGAGTGGTAGCTGATGTCCCTGGCCGACCAGCGCAGCTCCAGGCCTTCGTCGGTGCGCAGGGCCATCTGCTCGCGGCCGCGATAGCGGACCGCGGCGTCGTCAATGAGGTCGATGAGCGAGTCGAAAGTGCGTGGATCAGGAAGCTGCCACATGCGCGCCGGAGTCTATTCGGCCCCCGCCCTTGACGTAGGTGAATTACTCGATAGGTGAAAGTACGGAGTTATGCGATCCTGGAAAGAGTCGGATGATCAGCTGCGCTCATTCGGCCATAGGCGTGATCTGCGCGCTGAGTATCGCCGGTGCGCTCGTTTTGTTTGGCCCGTCAATTCCGATCGTTCTGGTACTCGGATGCATCTTTGGCGAGCGGATGCTGCGTGTTCCATCGACTGCTGAGTAGGTGTTCATTCTTGGCGTGGCGAAACGATGGTGGCGGCGCGGCTCCTCTTTGTTGGAGTCGCGCCGCCGTGTTGCCGTAGATGAGCCGCGACTACAACGTTGCGGGCGCCAGCGAAGGCTGGCTCGTTTCGGCCGGCGAGGCCGACTCTGCCGGCATCGACGCGGGAGCAGTCTCCTCGGGCGAAGCCGTTTCAGGCGGCATGGTCACGAGCGGCGATGCCGACGCCGCTGGTGTCCCGGTCGCCTTCGGCGATTCCACGGGTACCTGCGGTAGCGGGCAGTTGATGACCGAGCCGTTGGGCGTTGCACCGGGCTCGGCAGTCGAGTTGATGACGATGTCAATTGACTTGCCATCAGGCGCGACTGCGATGCCGTACGGCAGGGCGAGGCCCGTGAAGATCGTCTCGGGCGTGCCACCAACGGTCGCCATGGACAGTTGCCCCGGCTCGGGCGGCGTTGCAGTGAAGTTGGTCGACAACTCGCTGGCGTAGATCGAGCCGTCCTTCTCGGCGACGCCCGTGACCATGTTCAGGCCCTTCACGGAGTCATCGATCTTGCCGTCGATGCCGACGTGGATGACTTCGGCAGAGCCTGGCGTTCCCCACAGCGCCGCACCAGTGAGCAGGCCGACGAACACTCCGCCCTTCGGATCGGCCGCGACGCTCGTCGGCACCGGATCGACTTCAGGCTTGTTGCCACGCGCAGGGTTCGGCGTGCCGTTAACAGAGGGCAGCCCGGGGATCACTGAGACGAGCTTCAACTCGCTCGTCTCCGGATTGACGCTGTAAAGATCGTTGCCGCCGGAGTCGGCGACGTACAACAGCCCGTCAGTGCCCATTGCCATGCCGCCCACGTTGCTGTCGACAGCGTTCGGGTCGGGGTTGTTCTCGCGCTCGTATTGGCCGATGTTGGCCAGTTCGGTCACGGTCCCGGTCGAATCAACCTTCACGACGGAGTCGGCGTTGCCGGCTGGCTCCAACTGCGATGTGCCGGGTCCGGGACCGCCTATTGACACATAGACGGTGCCATCCTTGCCGACCACGACGCCCGCCGGACCAACGACTTCGCCCATGAAGTTGTATGAAGTCAGACCGCCGACGAATATCGACTGCGTTCCGTCGGTCGCGATCTTGGTGACCTGTCCGGTTTCGCCATGGGTAGTCACGGGGGCAGGTGAACCCGAAGCCCCTGGGCTGGCCTGCGCGATCGATGCGACCGGGCTGCCGACGGGCGCTGTCGGAAAGTCGGGCTCCGTCCCGCCTGTGCCTGCCTCCGCGACGTAGACGCTGCCGTCATCGGCGACCGTGATCCCGCGTGGGTTGAGCAAGCCAGTGGCGATGGTGGTGCATTCGGCGAGAGCGCCTGTTGGACTGGCGTTGGGGCTCGAGCTCGGCGAAGCCTCGGCCAGCGTGGCAGATGGTGTCGACACGGCGCTCGTCGGTCTCGTCGTCGACGCCGGCGCGCTGGCGGCTCCCGGCGATGGGCTGGATGAGGTGCTGCTGCACGCGGCAGCCAGCGCAAGCGCGGCAAGCCCGGCAAGGGCCGGGCGTGCGCTCATACGAAGGTTGGAACGGGTGGTCATTGGCAAACTCCTTGATCTTTTCCCGTGCCACCCTGCACAAGCGCGCCTAAAAATCGGATGAGAGATCGCGGAGCGAAACCTCACGGCGCCCTTGCGGATGCCTGTGTGAAGTTCACAGGTTTGATGACCTAAGAAACTATTGACCGCGCGGCAGGGCAAGTTGCTACATGACACACATGACCAGCGCCACTCCCGTCGGACGCCAAGCGGAGCTTCAGCAGCTCGCGGACTTTCTGGATGCAACGGCGGCTGGCATGGTCGGCGCAATCGCGATTACGGGCCACGCCGGAATCGGCAAGTCGACCGTCTGGCGCGAGGCGGTGCGCCTCGCCGGGCAGGCGGGCTACCTGGTCCTCACAGCCTCGCCCACCCAGGCCGAGACCCAGCTCTCATTCAGTGGATTGGCCGATCTATTGCGCGCCGTCCCGGATGCCGCCTTCGATGATCTGCCAACGGTTCAAAGGGAAGCCCTGGAGGTGGCCTTGCTGCGACGGGCGGCGGACGACGCGGGTCACAGTGCCCGCGCCGTGGCAACGGCCGTGCTCTCGTTGTTGCATAACTTGGGGGCGCAGGGCAATGTCCTGGTCGCGGTGGAGGATGCCCAATGGCTCGACTCCGCGACGGCGGAGGCTCTGTCGTACGCCATCCGCCGACTCGATGATCTTCCCGTGGCGATTCTTGCCTCGGTTCGGACGGATGGTTCGCGCCCGACGACGTTCGAGCAGGTCCTGCCGAACGAAAAGCGGCGCGACCTGGAGTTGGGGCCACTGTCGACCGCAGCCATTCACGACGTGATAGAGCGCGAGTTGGGCAGGTCCTTTCCACGCCCGGTCGTCGTCCAAATCGCCACAGGCTCGGCCGGCAACGCCCTGTACGCGCTCGAGATCGCGCGCGAGGTCGAGCGGACTGGGTTGCCCGCTCCAGGAAAGCAGCTTCAACCGGCCGGACAGCTTCGCTCGCTGGTCGGAGCCAGGGTTTCGCGCCTCCCCGAAGCCACCCGAGATGCGCTGCTCGTCGCTGCGTCAATGTCCCAGCCGAGCGTCTCCATCGTCGACGCGGACGCGCTTGGACCAGCGGTGGACGAAGGCATCGTCTCCATCGACTCGGAGGGACGGATTGCTTTCAGCCATCCCTTGCTGGCAGCCGCTGTCTACGAATCGGCGCCGTCGGCCAAACGGCGCACGATCCACCGATTTCTGGCGCAACAAGTCGGCGACGGCGAAGAGCGTGCTCGACATCTGGGCCAGGCGGCCCACGGTCCAGACGAAGCCATCGCCGAGGAGCTCGAACGCGCGGCCGCGCACGCCGCCGCCAGGGGCGCAAGCGCGGCGGCGTGCCAACTTGGACGCAAGGCGCTCGACCTGACCGAGGATCCGCGCGGTCAGCACGCCGCGATACGAGCCCTGACACTCGCACGGAACCTGTCGACGATCGGCCAGACGCACGAGGCAAAGGCGCTGCTCGAGGCGACCCTTGAATATGGCCTTCGCGGCGACCTGCTTGCTCGCGCCCTGCTCCAGTTGGGCGACATGCTCTGGTACGAGCGCGACTTCACCAGGGCCTATGAGCGCGTCATCGAAGCCCTCGAGGTCGCGAGTGATCCCATTCTCATCGGCCGCATTCACAACTCGGCCGCGTGGATCTCCGAGCAGATCGATATCGAGCAGGCGATCCGCCACGAGGACGCTGTGATCGATCGGCTCGAGCCTGCGCCCGGGCCTTACTCGTTCGCGCTTCTGTATCGGTGTTACCTGCGGCTGGTCGATGGCCAGGGTGCCGATCGCGAATCGTTCGAACGAGCGATGTCGATGGGCGCGCCCACCGAGCAGGCCGACGTCAGTCCCGTTCCCTTCGCCTGGGATACCTGGATGGATGATTTCGGTAAGGCGCGCGAAGTCCTGCTGGCAGCAATCGCCGGTGCCTCGGCGCTGGGCGACGAGATAAGCGTCCAGGCATTTCTGTGTCAGGTGGCCAGCGTCGAATGCTGGACGGGAAATTGGACGCGGGCGGATGCATATGCAACTCAGGCGATGGAGCTCACCGACCGGATCGCGTCGCCCGCCTACCTGGGATCGGCTCTCTTCGCGCGCGGCTACGTCGACGCCCACATGGGCCGGTTGGGAGAGGCCCGCGGGGCCGGGGTGCGCATCCTCGAAATGCTCGAGGACGACAGTGGCGGCCTGCCGGTCATAGGCCACTGGCTGCTCGGATTTAGCGCCCTCGTCGACCAGGACATGGAGGCGGCAGACGAACACCTGTCGCGCGCGTCTGAGCTCGTCGATCGGATGGGGCTGCGCGAACCGGTACGCATGCGCTTCCATCCCGACCTGGCCGAGGCTGTGATCGCCCGCGGCGACCTTGATCGCGCTCAAATGGTGATCGCGCGGCTCGACGAGCGAGCACGAGCGTTTCCACGGCCGTGGCTCCTCGCCACCACGGCTCGTGCCCGTGGCCTGCTCTTGGCGGCACGAGGCGATCTGGATGCCGCCACGGCGGAGCTGGAGTCGGCGCTCCGCCATCACGATGACCTCGATATGCCCTTCGAGCGAGCCCGCACGCTTCTCGCTCGTGGCCAGGTGCTTCGTCGGCGGCGTGAGAAACGCGAGGCGCGGGTGGCCCTGGATCAGGCGCGCGCGGAATTCGAGGGTCTGGGCGTCACGCTGTGGGTCGAGCGCGTTGACCGGGAGCTGGCGCGCATACCCGCGCGCCGCGCGTCCGGCTCACTTTCCGCGACAGAAGAGCAGATTGCCCGGCTGGCCGCTGCGGGACTTACCAATCGTGAGATCGCGGAGCGCGCGTTCGTCAGTCCCAAGACGGTCGAGGCGAACATCGCCCGGATTTATCGCAAGCTTGATATCGGCTCGCGAGCGGAGCTGGGCCGGGCGATGGCCGATCAAGCGCACTCGGTCGAAACATAGGGAATCGCCCGTTTCATCTAAAGCCCGCGCGGCCTAGGTTGCCAGGGTGATAGGCCGCGTCGACTTCATTGCGGAATGCTTTTGGGCGGGCGTCACCGAGCACGACGTCCGTGCCTCTGACGCGAGGCTGTGTGCCGCCATCACGGACCTGGTCTCGAACGGACACCGGATCGGTTATGCGGGACCGCTGGTGATGCCCACGGACGAGATCGTCATGTACCTCTTTGAAGGCACGGAGGAACTCGTGCGCCTGGCGGCCGAGCGCGCAGCGATCCCCTACGACCGAATCATCCGGACTTCGACGTACGACGGCTGCGCCCCACCGGACTAGCTGTCGCCGATTGCGGCCAAGACCCTCTGCGGGTACACTGCGCGGGCCTTAGCGCGGCTCGACGTTCATGTCGTGTGACTCGTCAGCACCGCGCGCATCCCGTTCGGAAACCCGGCGCCGAGCGATGGTGTGGCAAGAAATCGGCCGGTGGGAGGTGATTCCGGATTGGCTGAAGTCCGCGTAGGCGAAAACGAGACCTTCGAGAGTGCCCTGCGACGCTTCAACAAGAAGATCCAGCAGAGCGGCATTCTGGCGGAGGCTCGCCGACGCGAGCACTACGAGAAGCCCAGCGTCAAGCGCAAGCGCAAGGAAGCGAAGCGCAAGAAGGCTGCCCGCTCCGAGTAGTCAAGCTCCGACCAAGCTCGGAACTCCGACTCCCCGCGTAGCCGGCCCCTGAGGCGATGCCCCGCCTGAAGGAACGCCACATCGGTGACTCTCGCAAGTAGGCTCCAGGAAGACCTGACCGCTGCCATCCGCGCTCACGACGACCTTCGTCGCGACACATTGCGGATGGTGATTTCGGCTGCCTACAACGAGTCGAAGCGCGCCCGGCGTGACCTGACCGACGACGAAGTCGTCCAGGTGCTCGCTCGCGAGGTCAAGACGCGCAACGAATCGGTGGAGGCGTACACGAATGCGGGGCGCGCGGACGCAGCCGAGCGCGAACGGGCGGAAATCGCCGTCATCCGCAGCTACCTCCCGGAGCAGCTCGACGTCGCCGAATTGGAGCGTCTCGTGCGCGAGGCGGTCGACGAGTCGGGGGCAACCAGCTCCCGGGACATGGGCAAGGTGATGTCCGCCCTGATGCCCAAGGTCCGGGGCCGCGCCGACGGCAAGCAGGTCTCAGCCATGGTCAATGCCGAGCTCGCACGGCGCGCCTAGATGATTGCCCGCTCAGCGTCGATCCGCGCCTTCACACGCCGCGACGGCGTCCGCCTTGTTGGCATCGGCCTGCTGATCATCGTCGCCCTTGGCGCCATCCTGGCCTTCGATACGTTGTCCGGCTCGTTCGGCGCGTCGAACGGCATCGTCGGTGGCGTCGCGACGACAGACATCCGCGCGCCACGCGCGCTCACGTACACGAGCACCGTCGCGACCCAGCAACGGCGCGCCGCAGCAAGCGCGGCGGTGCCGCCGCAGTACGACTACACCCCTGAGCGCGCTCAGACAATCGCCGACGAGCAGCTCTCAGCCTTCGACGTCGCGGTTACGCCGATCGATTCTGCCTACTCTGCCGTCCTTGACGACACGGCGCGTCAGGCCGCGCTCATGGCCGCCATCCCGTCCCTCACGACAGCGTCCAAGAACACGCTCGCGGATCTCAACCAGGTCCAGTGGACGGCATTGCGCGGCGAGATGACGCGCGTTCTCGAGTCGACAGAGCGCCAGGAGGTGCGCGACGCCCAGCTCCCTGACATCAGAGGATCGCTCAGCAATCGCATCAACGATCGGTTCGGTGGCGATCAGCGGGCCCTCGCCGGCGAGATCCTCTCGCCGCTTGTCGTCGCCAACTCGACCTACGACGATGCCGCCACGGCGCGAGCGCGCCAACAGGCCGCGAACAACATCGACCCGGTTCAGTTCACCGTCCTGAAGGGCGAGGTTCTGGTCTCACGCGGCGACCAGATCGACGATCTCGCAACGGAGAAACTGAATGCGTTTGGCCTGCTCAATCCGCAGCCGGACGTTGCCCGCGCGGGCGGCTGGCTGCTGCTCGCCACCCTCACCGTGGTGCTTTTGCTCGGCTGGATCTGGCGCTTCCGGCCGCAGATCTGGCACCGAACTCCGGCCCTTCTTCTGATTGCCCTCGTCCTGATCGCCAGCGTGCTGGCGCTGAAGGCGACGGGTGATCGGTCGGTGCTTCCCTACATCGTTCCCACCGCCGCTGTTGGCTTGCTGCTGACGGTGTTGCTCGATGCCGGTGCGGCACTGATCGTGACCGGCATGCTCGCGCTGCTGGGCGGCGCGATCGTAGGCAGCGTGGAGTTTGCCAGCTACGTCCTATTCGGCGGGATGGCTGGAATCGTCGTCATCCGACGAGGCGAGCGCTTGACGCACTTCGTGCAGGCCGCCATTGCCATCGCCATCGCGAACGTGCTTGTCGTGTCGGTCTTCACCCTGCTCGGTGATGGCGATGTCACTGGGCTGGCGGAGCTTGCCGGCGCGGGCGTGGCCTCCGCGATCGGCAGTGGCCTCGCGGCCGTCGGTTCCTTCCTCGTCATCGGCAACGTCTTCGGCATCACCACGTCGTTTCAGCTCCTCGAGCTCGCGAACCCGTCCCAACCCCTGCTCAGGCGGCTCTTGCTCGAGACGCCCGGGACGTACCACCACTCTCTGATGGTCGGCAATCTTGCCGAGCGGGCAGCGGAGGCGATCAACGCGGATCCTCTGCTCGCCCGCGTCGGTGCCTATTACCACGACATCGGCAAGCTCTCGAACCCCCTCGCGTTCATCGAGAACCAGGCCGACGGGCAGAACGTCCATGACGACCTGACGCCCGAGGAATCCGCCCAGCTGGTCAAGTCGCACGTCGCCGCCGGCATCGACCTGGCCTACGAGTACAGGCTGCCCAAGCCGGTCATCGCGTTCATACCACAGCATCACGGCACGGCTTTGATGAGCTACTTCTTCGCCCGCGCAAGGGAACAGGCGGTCGAGGATTCCGGGCTCCGACCGCACACTCCCGCCGCGCGCGAGGTTGAGCAAGCCGTCGACGAGCGCAAGTTCCGACACGCCGGTCCCAAACCACAGTCGCGCGAAGCAGCGATCCTGATGCTCGCGGACTCGGTCGAGGCATCGGTTCGCTCGCTGAAGCAGCCCGACGAAGCGCAGATCCGTGCCATGGTCGATCGCATAACGAAGGAGCGCCTCGAGGACGGGCAGTTCGACGAATGCGACCTGACGTTGCGTGATCTCGAGCACATCCGCGAGGCATTCGTGGCCCAATTGCTCGGCATGTACCACCGCCGCATCGAGTATCCGCAGAACAAGATCGTCGAGCTGGAGTCGCGCCGCGCAGCCAGCGGTGGCGGCCAGGCCAGTTAGTCCCCGGCCTCGCCTTGCCGTCGCACTATGTTGGTCCGTGGCGCGTTGACATCACTCTTCGTGACGGAGTCAGCTCGCCGCTGAGCGCGGCCGCGATCACTCGAACGACCGGCGCAACCCTTGACGCGGCCGGCGCGCCAGAGCCGGCGAGCATCGCCGTGATCATGACCGACGATGCCGAACTGACCAAGCTCAATGAGCAGCACATGGGCGAGCGCGGTCCTACAGACGTGCTGTCCTTCCCATTGCTTGCGCCCTCGGCCTATCCGCCTCACCCCGGCCAACGGGCTGGTACGCGCACCGTCGAGGACACTGACTTCGTGCTGCCGCCCGGCCGGCGCCAGCATCTGGGCGATATCGTGATCTCGGTGGATCGTGCTCAAGACCAGGCGCAGTCTGGCCGTGGCGGGCAAACCGGCGACATCCGCTGGTCGGTCAGCGATGAGTTACGGCTCCTCGTGATCCACGGGGTGCTGCACGTCTGTGGCTGGGACCACGCGGATGCCGACGAGCGTGACGCGATGCGCGCCCTGGAGAACGACCTGCTCAAGTCCAGCTGACTGGACCGCGCGCTTATCGTTAGCCGTGTAATGACTGAACACGACCACGACCACGACCACGACGAGCACGAGCATCATCATCAGGCGTACGACTGGCAGGCAGAGCTCCAGGAGCTGCGCGATGCCACGACCCATTACTACGAGCACCAGTTCGACTGGCGCGGCCACCAGCCACCGGCTGGTTTCGTCGGTCCGCGCTTCTTCCCTGCCGCACCCGAGTGGCGTCTCGTAGCCCGACTCGACCGCTCGGTTGCCGGCGCCGGCGATCACGCCGAGATAGCGACATCGACCGGACAAGTCCGGCACATGCACGTGGCCGGCGACCTCGTGTTCGACGCCGACGGCGGCCAACACCGACTGACCGCATTTGTCAGCGAACGTGACGGCTACGAAGTGCTCTTCATCCCGTTCCGCGACGCAACCTCGGGCCACGAGACCTACGGCGCGGGGCGCTATGTGGAGGCGCCTTTCGATTCAGAAGCGGCCGACGATCCGGTCGAGCTGGACTTCAACTACGCCTACAACCCGTCGTGCGTTTACAGCCCCGCCTACGACTGCCCATATCCGCCGCGCCAGAACCAGCTGATGATTCCGGTCATGGCCGGCGAAAAGCTCCCCTACGACGAGGACCTCGCGCACTAGCCGCCCTCAGCATCCCTCGTCCTGGAGGCTGTACGGCGCCTGTGTCGCTCCCCCGTTAGTCACCGTGATCTTCTGATCGACCGGCGTATCGCCCGCGGTTCCCTCAAGGATCTGGCCGCCTTGAGCGTCCGATATGACCACGTCCCATGGAAATTCGGGAGGCTCTGGGCTGGCGAACATGCGAACGATGACTGTGGTATCGCCCGCACCTACCTGCTTCGACCAGGTGCCGTTCAGATGAACCGTCACGGCGGCGTCTGTGTCGTTGACGATCTTGAGGTGGAACCCGCCACACGCGTTGGAGGGAAGACCCGCATACGGGTCGTTGGATGGCGCCGCCGAGGGCGTGCTCGACACGCCGGGCGTGACGGCGTTACCGGTGCTTAGCGGTGTGACCGAGGGAATAACTGGACTTGCGCCACACGCGGAGATGATGGCCGCCAATAACGAGACGACGACTGCTCGTACCACTCTCCGATTTTCTGGGATCGGACGCCGGCACGGCCAGTGCCATTCGGAATAGGATTGGTGGCAACCCGGTCGAGGCATCGATCGGGCGTGTTTGCGTGTCCTGGAGGATCGGTCCGACGTCGACTCGAACGTACGACCCAACTCAATACCTGGGCTCCGCGCCTCACTACCGGGGCGGCCGTCCGCGGTACTCGCCGCAGCTCGAGGCCACTCTCGTCCGAGAGCTGGGCCTGGACGGGCGCGGTCGGTTGCTTGACGTCGGATGCGGCCCGGGCATCCTGACGACCCGGCTAGCCGGTTATTTCGAGGAGACGGTAGGGCTCGATCCAGATGGCGACATGCTTGCGGAAGGCGAGAAAGCGGCTGCCGCCGAAGGCCTCGGCAACATCGTCTGGATCAAGGCCACGGCCGAAAACTTGCCAATTGCCGCGCCAGGGCCCTTCCGGTTGATCACCTTCGGCCAATCATTCCATCGCATGGACGAATTGCCGGTCGCTCGAGCTGTCTACGACATGCTCGAGCGGGGCGGCGCAGTCGCGCTGATCGCCCATTCCGTCGACGGCCGGCCACGGCCGCCCAATCCCGGCCATCCGCCTATTCCGCACGATGAGCTCCGTGCGCTCGTGCTGAGCTACCTCGGGTCGCTCGAGCGGAACGGACTTGGCTTTGCAGGTGTCCGCGACCACACCTGGCAGGACATCCTCGTTCAGACGCGATTTGGCGAGGTGGAGGAGGTCTGGGCACCGGGCATTCCGGACTTGCTGCGCGACACGGACAGCGTCATCTCCGGATATCTGTCCATGTCCTGGTCCGCGCCCCATCTGTACGGCGATCGACTCGAAGAGTTCGTCGCGGAAGCGCGCGCGCTCCTCGAAGAGCGTTCACCAGACGGTCTCTTCTGGGACTGGCCGGGCGACACGGCCATCGTCATCGGCCGGAAGAAGGCAAGCGCGTGACGAAGATCGTGGTCGGCCTGGGCAATCCGGGCAGGCAGTACGAAGACACCCGACACAACGCAGGATGGATGGTTCTGGACGAGCTCGCGCAACGGGCCGGCCTGACCGGCCATGCCAAGTCGAAGGACGCCGCGGCGACGATGCGCGGTCGCTATAACGGCATTGATTTGATATTGGTCAAACCCATGACGTACATGAATGAGTCAGGCATCGCGGTGCGCAAGATCCTGGCCCGCGAGCGTACGCCGCTCGAGGACATGCTCATCGTCTACGACGACTTCGATCTACCGCTGGGCAAGTTGCGCATGCGCGAGCAGGGCAGCGCGGGCACCCACAACGGCATGCGCTCGATCGTCGCCGAACTCGGAACTCAGAAGTTCGCGCGCTTGCGCCTCGGCATAGGCCAACCGTCGCGCGGCGCGATTGGTCACGTGTTGACGAAGTTCACGGCCGCCGAGCGCAAGGTGTTGGACGAGGTCGTCGATGCTGCCGCCGAAGCCGTCGAGGACTGGGCACGTGAGGGTGCTAACCGTGCGGCGACGCGATGGAATGGCTGGCTCCCTCCGTCCATGAGCGAGCAGCCGACAGAAGGAGGTGCCGACGATCCACCGCTCGAGCCGACTGCCCCGCAGATCGACGGCGACGGATCGTTGATCGTCCGCACGGCGACCGGCTGGCGAAAGCTGCTGCGCCGTGGCTGAGCAGTCATCAGCGTCGGTGCGTATTCGCGGTCGGACGACCCGCGAGCGACGCATCGCCGAGCAGGCTGCGGTGCAAATCGCGGAACGTGCCGCCGCGCGCGCGTCCGACGCCGAAACTGCGTCGACCGGCACGCCGCGCGCGCGCCTCCCGAACCTGTCGGCGCTGACGAATCTGCTCGCCGGTGGCGGCGCCGTCGGAGCTCTCGTCGAGCGATATCGGACCGTCAAGGAAGGTCGGCTAGGCCAGAACCTGCGCCACGTCAGCTACGCACAGATGCCGCACGGCGCGAAGTCGTTTCTCGCCGCGGCGTTGGCAATCGCGAGCGGCGAGCGCATCCTGTGGGTTGCTCGCGACTCGGAGATCGCCGATCGAGTCGCCGAAGAGCTGCAGGCGTGGCTTGGCGATCCCGGCGCGGTCGTCACGCTGGAACCCCGAACATCGCTGGCGTACGAACGCAGCGAGCTGATCCGCGATGAGTCGGCCGCCCGCGTCGCGGCGTTGGCAACGTGGAAATCGGGCGATCCCAGGGTGCTCGTGGCCAGCATTCAGGCGCTCTTTCAACACACCCTGTCACCGGCTGAGCTGCCGGACCTGCCGGTGCAGCTCAAGGTGCGTCAGCGCATCGGCCAGGAGCGCGTGCTGCGCGAGCTGATCGACCTTGGCTACGAGGCGCTGCCCGAGGTCGCAGGCCGCGGCGAATTCGCCCGCCGAGGCGGCATCGTCGATGTCTTCCCGGCCGGTCAGCCGCTGCCGGTGCGCATCGAGTGGTTCGGCGACGAAATCGAATCGCTGCGCGCGTTCGACCCGGCCAGTCAACGCGGAATTCGTGCGGTTGACGACGTAGATCTCTTGCCGGCGAGCGAGTTCCTGATCGGCGCTGACGCGGGTCGCCATCTTCGCGAGACGCTCGGCAAAACGGCCGACAAGCTGCCGGCCGAGCTGGCGACCGATCTGGCACGGCTCGAGCAGGGCCAGCTGGGCGATGCGGCCGAGGTCTGGGCGGGCGTCCTCGCTCCGACGACCGGTTTCGACCACGTTGCTGACGAGATCTGGGTGCTCGACGAGCCCGAGGACATCAACGCCTCGGCCGAATTCCTGTGGACGCAGGCCGATGAGCGGCGCGCGGAGCTCGAGCGGGCCGGTATTGTCCCAAGGTCGTGGCCCGTCGCGTACCCGGACAGGCGCGCCTGGAAGCAGCGGCTCAACGCGGCACGGACGCTCGAATTGACCTGGGAAAGCGAGATCGACGGCGCGCCACCAGGTGGCAACCCGTTCGGCTGGCACGAGCCGGTGATGCCGCCACAGGCGATCAGCGGCCTGGGCGACACAGTCACCCGCTGGCGCCGCGAGGGAGAGCGCGTGATCCTCGCCAGTGACCAGGCGGCGCGCCTCTCGGAGATCCTGGGCGAGTCGGACGTTCTCGCGGCGCCGATCAGCGTTCTCAATGACGCGCCGCCGCCGGGCGGCCTCGCGCTCATCGACCGCAGCCTCAACTCTGGCTTTGCCGGCGGTCCCGAGGGCGTCGTGCTGGTCACCGATCGCGAGCTGTTCGGCACAGTGCGCGTCCGTCGGCCCCGAGTTCTTCGGCGCGTCGTTCCGAAGGACTTGCTCGAACGGCTGCAGAGCGGCGAGCTCGTCGTACATATCGATCACGGCATTGCCCGCTACGCCGGCATGGTCCGGCGCAACGCCGGCGGCGACGGCAACGAGGAGCGCGATTTCCTCGAGTTGCACTTCGCCGAGGGCGGCCGCATCTGGGTCCCGGTGGAGCAGATCGAGCGCGTCTCGCGCTACGCGGGCGGTGAGAACCCGCATCTATCGCGGCTCGGCGGTGGAGAGTGGCAGCGCACCAAGACGCGCGTCCGCAAGGCTGTCTCCGATCTCGCGAAGGAGCTGCTCGAGCTGTACTCCGCTCGTGAGAAGGCCGATGGCCGCGCGCTTGAGCCCGACTCGCCCTGGCAGCAGGAGATGGAGGCCGCATTCCCCTACGAGGAAACTGTCGACCAGCTGCGCGCTACAGCGGAGGTGAAGACCGACCTTGAGCGCGGACGCCCGATGGATCGCCTGGTTGTCGGCGACGTTGGCTATGGAAAGACCGAGGTCGCGATTCGAGCCGCTTTCAAGGCAGTGTCAGACGGCATGCAGGTGGCTGTCCTGGTGCCCACGACCGTGCTTGCCGCACAGCACCTGGAGACATTCCGCCAGCGTTTCGCCGCGTACCCGTTCACGGTGCGCATGCTCTCGCGCTTCGTCGATCCCCAGCACCAGAAGGACATCGTCGAGGGACTGGCGGCCGGGTCCGTCGATCTGGTGATCGGCACCCACCGCCTTCTGTCGAAGGACATCAACTTCCGCAACCTTGGACTCGTCGTCGTCGACGAGGAGCAGCGCTTCGGCGTGGCGCACAAAGAGCGGCTCAAGCAGATGCGCACTGAGGTGCACGTCCTGACGCTCTCGGCGACGCCCATCCCGAGAACGCTGAACCTGGCGCTGGCCGGGGTACGCGACATGAGCGTCATCGAGACGCCGCCGGAGGATCGGCTGCCGATCCAGACGCGAGTCGCCGAGGCGAGCGCAGGGCTCGTGCGCGACGCGATCCTGCGCGAGCTTGACCGCGGCGGCCAGGTGTTCTTCGTGCACAACCGCGTGGAGACGATCGAAGCCCAGGCCGAGCAGCTGCGTCAGCTTCTGCCACACGCGCGCGTGATCGTGGCCCATGGCCAGATGGGCGAAGGGCAGTTGGAAAAGGTGATGCTGGCCTTCGCACGCGGCGACCATGACGTCCTGGTGTGCACGACGATCATCGAGTCGGGGCTCGACATTCCCAACGCGAACACGATCATCATCGACCGTGCCGACGCGCTGGGGCTCGCGCAGCTTTACCAGCTCCGAGGGAGAGTCGGGCGATCGTCTCGCCGGGCGTACGCATACCTGCTTTATCGCAAGCGCGGAAACCTGAGCGATATCGCCCGCAAGCGGCTGCAGGCGATCTTCAACGCGTCCGAGCTGGGTGCCGGTTTCCAGATTGCTCTGTCCGACCTCGAGATCCGTGGCGCCGGCAACATCCTCGGCGCGGAGCAACACGGTCACCTGGCGGCAGTTGGCTTTGACCTTTATACCCGGCTGTTGGCAGAGGCCGTCGAAGAGCAGAAGGCCATCCGCGACTCGCGCGAGCCGATCAAACCGCGTGCGGAGACGGTCATCGACCTGCCGGTGAACGCGTTCCTGCCGGACGACTACGTGGCCGAGGAACCCATGAAGCTGGAGCTCTATCGGCGCATGGGCAAAGCGGGCACCGATGGTGAGGTAGCGACCATTCGCGCCGAGTTGGAGGATCGTTTCGGGCCGGTCCCTGGGCCAGTCGAAAGGCTGCTGGAGGTAGCTCGACTGCGCATTGCGGCCTCACGCGCGGGCATCGCTTCGCTCGCCCGCGAGGGTCACGAGCTGATCGTGCGCTTCCATGGCGACTGGTCGCGCTCGGCGACGATGCGTGCCATGGCACCAACGTCCCTGACCGATCGCGTTCCCGGCATTGCGCCGGGTGCCGTGACGTATGGCTCGAACCAGATGCGCATCCGGCTGGCGAAGGATCCTGAAGTTGCCTGGAACACGACGCGCAACGTCATCGAGCGCCTGGCCAACCGGCTCGAGCAGCCCGCCGCGTAGGGTTCCGCGCCACAAGCTGTGGCTGGGTCGCGTCTGATCCTCGGGAGGTAACTCGGTGGACGTTCGGCGCATCGCCATTGTGGTCATGGTCGTTGTTGCGGTCGCCTGCAGTGCGGCGCCACAGGCAAGTCAGACCCCAACGTCCGAACCTTCACCCATAGCGAACGGCTCCGTCGCTCCCTCTTCGGCCGAGTCAACGCCTGCGGATTTGCAAACGCCGGAGCCGTCTCGCTCGGACGCCGCACATGGCCCCAGTTCATCACCCACGGAGACAACCAGGACATCGTCGGCTGTGCCGTCCTTGCCTCTGCCGTCCTCGTCGGTGCCATCGTCACCCGTGGCCCTCGCACCCGGGCCGCTGGGAATGTCGGGCTGGATCGCCTTGGGCGCGTCGGAGAACGGGGGCAGCGCTTATCCAGTCTGGTCGCCTGACGGCGCCCACGCACTGATGATCGGAAGGCTGCAGGGCAAGGACGAAGCCACGCTGATCAGTTCAACGGGCGATGTCGTCCGTAGCTACGACCAGGCCGACTATGCCGTCTGGCTCGACAACGATCGCTTCCTGATCATCAGCTACGGTCCCGGCCAGGGCGACCGTCCAAATATCGGGACGGTCGGTACAGTCGGCGGTTCAGCTCTCTCGTCAGTCGACATTCCAAGCGGCGTCGCGCTCAGCAACGGCCACGGCGCCGTCACCTTCGCGACGCTCGGCTTCGACTATGCCTCTGACTGCGACTTCGGTTGTCCGCTATACCACTACAGGGTTTGGAATGGCGACGAGACAACCGACGAACAGGAAGGCGAGCCGGTCGCGTGGTCACAGGATGGCTCGCAGCTGTACGTGTTGCATGACGTCCGAAACCGCAAACCGGACACTGGCGCTCCGGCCGCCGAAGACTTCATTGGCTGGCTCGAGATTTTCGCGATGCCCGATTTGCGGTCGGTAAGTCAGTACCCCGATACCAAGATTGACGATCGTGCGGTCGCGCTCGATCCGTCCGGGCATTTCGTGTCGTACGAGATCATCGGCGACACAAACGGCAGTGAGACCGCGCATATCCTCGATCTCGCCGACGGAACCGATACCTCGTTCAACGTTTTTCAACGAAGCTTCGGCTGGGACAACCAGCAGCAGATGGTGGTCGCACCACAGCTTCACGATCCGCTCGAGGCTTACGGCAGTGACGGCGAACGGACGTACCTCAAGCCCGTGCACGGTGCGGCGACGGTGTACACCGCGAAGTCAGAATTCGTTGGAACGCTTGAGGACGTTGGGCAGTCGGTTTCGTCAAGCTCTGACGGCAAAGTCGTCGCGCTGTACGACGAACAATTCATGAACTCCTTTCCGTTCGTCACGCTCTACATCGATGGTCAGCGCACTTATGTCGACCCGTTTCCGCCGTTAGCAAACTCGCCGCCCGACGACGGCTACTTCTTCGATTGCTCCGTATCGTCCGGCTCGAAAGCCATATCGGCGACTTGCCATCTGACCCAGTACGGCTCAGTCCGAGACGACTATCTGACAGCGATCTACCCGCTGGCAAACTAGAACCGAGCCGAGAACCACTGCTTGAGGCGCTCGACGGTCGATGGCTGCCGGCCGTGCGTTGTTTCGTCATGCTCGCGGTCAAGGTGCTCGTCAAATCGAGCCTGCGACTCCTGTGGGTCCGGCGGCTGCTGCTGAACGGTCTTCGACTCGAGGCGGATTTCCTCTGAAGGACCTGAACCGAACATGTCTGCCCTCCTTCGGAGTGAACGCCGCAACTATCTCATCAGTTTCGTAACTGTTCGGACTGGATATGGAACGGGCGCGCGCTAGACTGACCGGGCTCCAACGGCGGCCACCCAGCGGCCAGCGTGGAGCGTGTACGCGAGGAAGCCCCGTTCCGTGACCGCCGACGATCTGCGCGCGAAGATCCGAGAGATCCCCGACTTTCCGAAGCCGGGCATCCTGTTCTATGACATCACGACGCTCCTGAAGGATGCCGACGCATTCCAGGAGTCGATCAAGCTGATGCTCGAGCCATTCCGCGACAAGAAAATCGACGCCGTCGTCGGCATGGAGTCGCGCGGCTTCATCTTCAGCGCGCCCATGGCAATCGAGCTGAACGCAGGCTTCGTCCCGGTGCGTAAGCTGGGCAAGCTGCCGGCCGAAACCGTCAGCGTCGAATACGCCCTTGAATACGGCACGAACACGCTCGAGATACATCGTGACGCCCTGCAACCAGGTGCACGCGTGCTGGTCGTCGACGACCTGCTGGCGACTGGTGGAACGGTGCTCGGCACGATCGAGCTCGTGAAGGTTCTCAAGGCGGAGGTTGTTGGCCTCGCGTTCCTCGTCGAGCTGCTCTTCCTCAAGGGCCGCGAGCGGCTTGGCGACAACTTCACGCACAGCGTGATCCAGTACTGAGGTTTCTCGCCTGATGGCGGCCAAGGAGGCCGATCGAGACCACGATCCGTCTCGGCGCGAGTTCTTCAAGACCTTCAGCCGCGAAGCGATCCAGAACGCGGGCGCCGTTGCCGGAGCGGCGGCCGAGCTCAGACGGACGAGCATGGCGGCGGCGCGCGAGATTCTGGACATGAGCGAGGTTCCGGCCAGCGCTTCAGCGACAATCCGCCCGGTGCCGATCGCGACCGAAGAGGCGAGCGCGCCGAAGGAGACGTTCCGCAGCCCATTTCGGTTTACCGGCTCGTCCGTTGTCGTGCTCGATAAGCGCGATTTGCCGAGCAAGCTGACGACGTTCGAGTGTTCCACTGCATCGGACGTTGCTGCCGCGCTGCGTGCTGGCGCCGTCGCGACGGGCCCCGTCATGGGCCAGGTTGCGGCATACGGCATGGCGCTCGCGGCCGGCCGCCACGTCCAGGTTGCAGCTGACGAGATCCGTTCGAGCCGCGCCGAGGTGCACGCGGTGCGGCAGGCCGTCGACCGGATGATCGCCGCCCACGACGCAGGCGCTGATCTCGTTGAGGAAGCCCACGCGATCACGACCGAGGCAGGCGTGGCGTTCGCCTCCATAGGTCAGCGCTGGGCGGATCTGGTCGTCGGTGCCCGCATCACCCTCTTGGTTCATGGCGACAGCGGTCCGCTTGCCTGTGGAATGGTCGGAATGTTGACCGCGGGAATCCAGTCCCTGATCGAGCGTGGCAGCGAACTCCATGTCTGGGTGACGGAGGGAACGCCGACCGGTGAGGGCGCCCGACTCACCGCTCTGGAGCTGACTCAGCACGACGTGCCGCATACGGTCATTCCCGACAGTGCCACGGGCTGGCTTGTCGCATCTCGGCCGGTGACCGCCGTGGTTCTGCGCGGCGACACCGTGGCTTCGAACGGCGATACGGTGTCGTCCCTGGGCGCGCGCCAGGTGGCGCAGCTCGCCAGCGACGTGCGCGTGCCGGTATACGTTCTCGCGCCCTCTGTCTCCTGGAACAAGCAGATTCACGACGTCAGCGCGCTCGTGCTCGACCTGCGTTCAGCAGCGGAGCTGGGTTCGGCCAGTCGAGCGCGGCTCGATCCGCCATTCGATGTGGTGCCCGCACGCACCGTGACGAGCTATGTCAGCGAGATCTCCGTCGTCAGCCCGCCATTCAAGGAAGCACGCTGATATGGCCACGGCCGCCCGTTCCGGCGCCGCCGGGACAGCTCAACGAGCAATCGAGGCGGCGCCGACGCGTGACCGGGCGCTCCTGCGCGACTTTCTCGAGCAGGACCGCTTACGCGCCGCCTACGCCGTCTGCGATCTCGACGAGAGGGAGTTCCTCAAGACGAAATGGGGCGTCGCCTACGAACGTGGCGAACCTATCGCGGTGGTTCTGGAGTACGGCGGACTCACGCCGCAGCCTCTCTTCGTCATGGGCGATCCGGAGGGCGTCTCAGCGGTCCTGCGCGACGTGATCCGGCCGCGCATCGTCTATCTCGCGTGCGACGAGTCGCATCTCGACGCGGTCGGTCGGCACTATCGGATCGATCCCGGGCCGCAGATGGTGCGGATGGTCGTGAATCGCCAGGCATTCACGCCGCTCTATGGGCCAGTGACGCGACTTGCGCCAGCCGACATTGCCGACCTGAACCGCTTGTACGGCTTGGGCTTTGCAGGCTGGCTGCCGTCGGACTCGATCGCCAACGGCGTGTACTACGGCGTCCGCGTGGCGGGCCGCCTGGTGGCCGCGGCGGGCACGCATGTGATCAGCCCTGAGGCGCGCATGGCTGCCGTCGGTAACGTCCTGACGCATCACGACTTCCGTGGACGCGGCTATGCCAAGCAGACGACGAGCGCCGTGACGCAGGAACTGTTGCGTACGTGCGACGACGTTGTGCTCAACGTACGCTCGGACAATCCGCCGGCCCTCGGCGCATACAGGGCGATTGGCTACACGGAGCACAACCGCTTCGAAGAGCGCCTTTCGCACCGTCGCGGCGGTCCCTGGGATAGCATCGTCGCCTCATTTGCAAGAGTGCTGCTGCGCACCAAGGAGCCCAATTGACCTCGACACTCTCGGCGGAGACTCACGCGTCCGAGCTGCCGCCGCATGACGTCGCCAACATGAGCCTTGCCGCGGACGGCGTCAAAAGAATTGAGTGGGCAGAGCGCGAGATGCCCGTCCTGCGCCTGATCCGCGAGCGTTTCGAACAAGAGAAGCCGCTGGCCGGGTTGCGAGTCGGTGCGTGCCTCCATGTCACGAGCGAAACTGCCAACCTGATGCGCACGCTCAAGGCCGGCGGCGCTCAGATCGCCTTGTGCGCATCGAATCCGTTGTCGACCCAGGACGATGTCGCCGCGGCGCTTGTCGACGAATACGGGATCTCGACCTACGCGCGCCGCGGCGTTGACCGCGACGGCTATTACGGCCACCTCAACGCGGTCGCCGACACGCATCCCCAGATGACCATGGACGACGGCTGCGACCTCGTCTCGCTCCTGCACAAGGAGCGCACCGAGCAGGTCAAGGAGGTCGTTGGCGGTACGGAAGAGACGACGACGGGCGTTATCCGTCTCCGCGCGATGGCCGCCGACGGCGCGCTGCGCTACCCGGTCATCGCGGTCAACGAAGCCAAGACAAAGCATTTCTTCGACAACCGCTACGGCACGGGACAGTCGACCATCGACGGCATTCTGCGCGCCACGAACATCCTCATCGCCGGCCGTCACGTGGTCATCGCCGGGTACGGCTGGGTGGGCAAGGGCATCGCCTCACGGATGAAGGGTATGGGCGCACTGGTGACCGTCGTCGAGGTCGATCCGGTGGCCGCCATCGAGGCCGTGATGGACGGATTCCAGGTCATGCCCGCGATCGACGCGGCGGCCTGGGGCGACCTCTTTGTCACCGCCACTGGCAACTTCCACGTCTTCCGCGAGGAACACTTCAAGGTCATGAAGGAAGGCGCGATCATGGCCAACAGCGGCCACTTCGACGACGAGCTCGACCTCAACGCGCTCGAGTCGATGGCCGGCGGTCAGGTCCGTCAGATCCGTCGCGACCTCCAGGAGTATTGCCTCGATGGCACGCGTCGCGTCTACGTCCTCGGCGAGGGTCGGCTGGTGAATCTCGCGGCAGCTGAAGGCCACCCGGCGCAGGTCATGGACATGAGCTTCGCCAATCAGGCCCTTGCGGCGGAGTACATGGCCAAGCATCATGCCGAGCTCGAGCCCAGGGTCTATGTCGTACCAGAGGACATGGATCGCGAGGTCGCCCGGCTCAAGCTCGAGTCGCTGGGCATCTCGATCGACACGATGACTGCCGAGCAACAGGCATACGTCAACTCCTGGCAGGAAGGAACCTGATCACGAGGGGAGAGAAGATTCCATGACCAGCATCGTCGACGCCGAGCAATACCTGTTTACCTCGGAGTCCGTTACCGAAGGCCATCCGGACAAGATGTGCGACCAGATCAGCGACGCGATCCTGGACGCCATCCTGCGCAAGGACGCCGCCGCCCGCGTGGCGTGTGAGACGGCCACGACGACGGGCACGGTGATCGTGCTCGGCGAGATCACGACAGACGCGTACGTCGAGTTCCAGGAGATCATCCGCGAGACGGTCCGCGGCATCGGCTACACGGACGCGGCGTTTGGCTTCGACTACCGAACATGCGGCACCCTCGTCTCGATCCACGAGCAGTCACCGGACATCAGTCGCGGCGTGAATGACGCGGAGGAGACGCGCGGGTCGGACCACAAGGACCAGGGCGCCGGCGACCAGGGCATGATGTTCGGCTTCGCGTGCAACGAGACGCCCGAGCTGATGCCGCTACCGATCACGCTGGCGCATCGTCTCACCAAGCGCCTTGCCCAGGTGCGCAAGGAAGGCCTCGTCGACTACCTGCGGCCCGATGGCAAATCGCAGGTCACTGTCGAGTACTCGCGTGGCAAGCCCGTCGCGGTGCGCGATGTGGTCATTGCCGCGCAACACGACGATGAGGTGGCCAACGACCGTTTGCGCGACGACATCATCGAGATGGTCATCAAGCCGGTCATCCCCGCTGAGCTGCGCAAGGTCGATCCAAAGATCCACGTCAATCCAACCGGGCGGTTCGTCATCGGCGGGCCAATGGGTGATGCCGGTCTGACCGGTCGCAAGATCATCGTCGATTCGTACGGCGGCATGGCCCGCCACGGCGGCGGCTGCTTCAGCGGCAAGGATCCGTCCAAGGTCGATCGCTCGGGCGCCTATGCAGCGCGTTGGGTGGCCAAGAACGTGGTGGCCGCCGGCCTCGCGGACCGATTCGAGATCGAGCTGAGCTATGCCATTGGCATTGCCCACCCGATCAGCGTTTCGATCGAGACGTACGGCACCGGGCGTGTCGCTGACGAGCGCATCCTCGGGTTGATCGAGGAGCATTTCGACCTGCGCCCGGCCGCGATCATCGAGAACCTCAACCTGCGCCGGCCGATTTACCAGCAGACGGCCGCGTATGGCCATTTCGGCCGGCCGGATGTGGACCTGCCGTGGGAGCGGACCGACGTCGCCGCCGCGCTTGCCAGCGGAGCCGGTCTGCACGAGCCTCAGCCGGTCGCCAGCGCCGCCGGGTGACGGCCGACAAAGACGCGTCGATGTACGCCGTCATCCTTGCGGGCGGCGGCGGCACGCGCCTGTGGCCTCTGAGCCGGCGTGCCCGACCCAAACCATTTCTGCCGCTGCTCGGTAGCCAGAGCCTTTTCCAGGCGACTCTCGCCCGCATCGCACCACTGATACCGACCGAGGACACGCACGTAATCGCCGACCAGCGTCACCTGCCGCTGGCGACCCAGCAGGCGCCACAGTTGATCGGACGGAGGATGATCGGCGAGCCGTTCGGCCGGAACACCGCCGCTGCGGTGGCACTGGCTGCGCTCGCCATCCAGCGCGACGGCAGTGACGTGATGGTTGTCTTGCCGGCCGACCACTGGATCTCGGACGAGGCCAGCTTCCGCAGCTCGCTGGCCGCTGCCGCGCGAGCCGCCGACGATGGCTCACTCGTCACCTTGGGCATTGCCGCGGGCGGCCCCGAAACGGGCTACGGCTACATCGTCGGAACAAGCGACGGGGCCGCCGCCGACGGCTCGCGCCGGGCCGAGCGCTTCGTCGAAAAACCGGCGCGCGAACGTGCGGTCGAGCTGCTCGCGAGCCCCAACGGAGCGTGGTGGAACGCCGGCATCTTCGTCTGGCGCCGTGATGCGCTGCTTGCGGCCCTCGAGGAGCACGCGCCGGGCATCGTCGCTGGGATTCGCCGCGGCCTCGAGCAGGGCCACTCGCTGGCGACGATCTACGAGTCACTGCCCGACGTTTCGATTGATCGGGCCCTCATCGAGCCGGCATCGCTCGAGGGCAAGGTCAAGGTTGTGCCGGCGGACGTGGGCTGGAGCGACCTCGGCTCGTGGAACGCGCTCTACGCCGAGCTCAATCGTCGCCATCCGTCGCAGTCCGGCGTGGTGACAATCGGTGACGCTCAGGATCTCGGGTCGAAGGACGTGATGGTTCATTCGTCAGGCGGCCGGCTCGTGGTCACGCTGGGACTGGCCGATACGATCGTCGTGGACACCCCGGACGTAGTTCTCGTGTGCGCCGCCGACAGGGCGCAGGACGTTCGGACCATCGTTGACCGACTGGCCCAGGCAAAGGAGAACGATTACCTGTGAGCAGCACTGCCGCTCCCCAGATGCCGCCGATCGTGTTCGGCACCGACGGCTGGCGCGGTCGGATTGCAGAGGACTACACATACGACAACGTTCGCCGATGCGCGCAGGGCGTGGCCGAGTGGGTTCGCCAGCAGGGGACAGGCGCCAAGGGCGTGGTCATCGCCTACGACCGCCGCTTCTCATCCGAGTACTTCGCGCAGGCAGCCGCCGAGGTCCTGCTCGCCTACGACGTGCCAGTCGCCATGGCGGCGCACCCGGTCCCAACTCAGATGACCAGCTTCGAGGTCGTCGACAAGGGCTACGCCTGTGGAATCATGATCACCGCGTCGCACAACCCGTGGACCGACAACGGCTTCAAAGTCAAGTCGCCCTCGGGCGCCGCCGCGAGCCCCGACATGCTGACGGTCTTCGAGAGAGTCATCCAGGACAACGCGGGCGGCACGCCGCCGCGCAAGCCATATGCCGACGCACTCGCCGCCGGCAAGGTTCAGATCTTCGATCCGTATGACGGGTATGTCGAGTTCGTCAAGCGATCGCTCGATCTCGAGAAGCTCAAGGCAGCCGACATGCACGTGCTCGTCGAGCCCATGTGGGGTGCCGGAGCCGGCTGGATTCCGCGCATGCTGGCGGGCGGCAAGATACGCATCACAGAGATCCATTCGGAGCGCAATCCGTGGTTCGGCGGCGTCAATCCCGAGCCCATCCGGCCCAACATTGACGAAGCGCTGGGCATCCTCGCCGGCGGCGGCTACGACTTCGGGATGCTCCTCGATGGTGACGCAGACCGCGCAGGCGCGGCGGACGAGAAAGGTACGTTCATCCACCAGCTCGAGGTCATGGGCCTGCTCATGTACTACCTGCTCGAGCATCGCCGCCTGCGCGAGCCCGTCGTCTCCACGATCAACGAGACGTCAATGGTCGGTCGGCTGGGCAAGCTGTATGACGTGCCGGTATATGAGACGTCCGTCGGATTCAAGTACGTCGGGCCAAAGATGATCGAGACCGGCGCGATGATGGGCGGCGAGGAGTCGGGCGGCTACGGCTTCGGAATGCACCTGCCCGAACGCGACGGGATCTACGCCGACCTGCTGCTGCTGGACCTTTTCATCGATGAGCGAGCCGCCGGCCGTTGGCCGGTGTCGGCGGCGGTGCAGCACATGCACGACATCGCCGGGCCGAGTTTTTACCTGCGCACCGACGTTCACGTCGACAAGGCCGCCTATCCGGCACTGAAGTCGAGGCTCCTGGTGGAGCTTCGCCAGCAGGCGCCTTCGTCGATCGCCGGCCATCCAGTCGTACGCACCGATGCGCTTGACACCAACGACGGCTTCAAGTTCTGGTGCGATGACGGATCGTGGCTTCTCGTCCGGTTCAGCGGCACGGAGCCGCTCGTGCGGGTCTACGCCGAGGCGACATCGGCGGATGAACGCGACGCGATACTTGATCAGGGCGCAACGCTCGTTCGCGGCGCATGACCGACGAGTCGACTGGTCTGCTCGAGGACGCAACTGCCATCGCCCGGCGCGATCCGGGCAGAATGCTCGATGCGATCGCGGCGTTTCCGGACCAGATGCGCGCGGCGTGGAGGCTCTCGCGTGATCTGACGTTGCCTGACCGCTACCGCGCGGCGACCAACGTGGCCGTGCTGGGCATGGGCGGGTCTGCGGTATGCGGCGATCTCGTACGCGCCACCTTCAGCGATCGGTTGCGCGTCCCACTGATATCCGTGCGTGACTATGAGCTGCCGGCATGGGTTGGTCCGTCGACATTGGTCGTGGCCGTCTCTCATTCCGGCGCCACCGAGGAAACGATCGCAGCGCTCTCGAGCGCCCTGGAGCGGCGCTCGCCAGTGGCAGCCATCACGACCGGCGGCCCGATCGGCGACGTCGCCGCGCGCGTCGATTTGCCGCGGCTGACTTTCCCGAACGAGACGCCGCCGCGCGCTGCTCTTGGTTACACGATGCTGCTCCTCGCGGGTCTGCTCGAACGGGCCGGCTTCCTTGACCTGACCGACGCCGAGGTTGAGGAAGCGGTCGTCGCGGCGACCACCGTTGGCGCTTCGTGCGCGGCGGAGATGCCGGCACGGACCAACCTGGCCAAGCAGCTTTCCTGGTCGCTGCTCGACCGACTGCCGGTGATCGAAGGCAGTGGCTTCATGGCCGCCGTCGCCCGGCGCTGGAAGACCCAGTTCAACGAGAACAGCAATTCCGCGGCCGCGGCCGAGGAATTGCCAGAGGCCACCCACAACACGGTGGTTGGCTATGAGCAGCCGGAGACGATGCGCGATCACCAGTACGTTGTGTTCCTGGCCGGCGGTGACGACGCGCCCCGCAACCGTGAGCGGATGCGCCTGTCCATCGAATTGCTGAAGGCATCAAGCATCGACTTTCAGCGCGTCTCGTTCGAGGGACCGGGTCGCCTGGCACAGGCTTGCTCCGCGATCAGCCTGGGCGACTACGTCAGTTTTTACCTGGCGCTGCTATACGGCGTCGACCCGAGCAAGACCGAAGCCCTGGCACTCGTCAAGCGCGCGATGGGCGAATTCGACGAGAACTCCGGGGACAATTCCCGGGCGCTTCCATCACCCGATTCGGGGACTGACGGCAGCGGCCCGCTGATGTAGTCTGACCCGGTAATCGCTCGGCTCTGGCGGCACCGAGCGGGCGCCGGACTCCGAGCGTTCAGCGGGATGTGGCAGCGCATCCCGAGCGGAGGTTGGCCCAATGCACTCCAGCGTGATCGGCAAGATCGAGAAGGCGAACCGCTATGCGCGTGAGCTCGACCGCATCACGATTGATCAGCTCTCGCTCACGTTTCGCGGCGACAACGACACACACCGTGTCACCCTCGATGCCGACCGCTGGCAATGCAATTGCCACTACTTCGCGTCTGCAGGCTCGTGTGCCCACGTCCTGACCATGCAGAAAGTCCTGGGCCAGATGCTCAGCGAGGAGGCCCAGTCAAGCTTCTTTGGCGAATCACATACGGAGCCTCTGCTCGTACAGGCCGCCCCGGCGTAAGGCCGGGACACATCGAATGAAAGGAGGCCGGCGCCCGAACGGGCGCCGGCCTCCTCGTTTGCCTCGCTGCCGTCTGGCTACGGCACAGCCACGTTCCACCCGTAGCTGGCGTCGCCGCCATCCGTAAAGCGCACGAAGACCTGGACTATCGACTGATCGTGAGCCGTCGGCGGACCGAAGCTTGCCGACGTCACTGGCGCGGCTGACGAATGGACCGCATCCGGGTCGAATGACGACCCTCCGCCGCCCAGGGCCACGACGTTGCCGTTGTCGTCGACATAGCTGGCGGTCCAGCTGGCAAAGGCGTAGCCGTCAGCCAGGGAGAACTGCAGCTGCGTGTCCGCTGAGCTCAATGTCACGACGGGCAGGTCCGGGCCACTGTCGGTAAATGCCGGCAAGTCGGCGCATGCGCTGGTGCCCGCGACCGTCCAGCAGTACGAGCCGGTCATTCCCTGGACCGCGGCGCCGCCACCAGAAAGGGTTGCGACCGGAGGAGCGTTTGGATCCTTGCTTTCCATCGGCACTGGCGTGCCCACCGTCGTTGTGCTTGGAGCGCCGGTAACGTCGATGACCGGTGACGGAGACTGGCCTGGCGCACCGGAGTGCTGCGCCGGGCCGGTGGAAGTGCCGGGGCTTGAGCTGCACGCGATGGCAAGCCACAGCGTGGCCATCAGCACTGACGTTGGTATCGCCAGGGCCGCCAGGCCGGTTCGTTTCATCGCACAACTCCTAGCAGATGTACATCTTGGTCTGGCCGTAGCCGCAGTCGCTTCCGTTGGAGACGGATACGCGCACGACAAGTGACGTGTCGCCTTCCAGTCCTTCGTTGGCCGGCGAGTTGAAGATGACGCGGTAGTCATACGAATCGGTCGGGGAGAAGGTCTTCGTATAGCGACCGTTCTCATCGAGCGATGTCAGCTGACCGAAGCTCTGCCACGTCGCCGATCCAATCGCGCGCCGTTGAAGGTTGATCGTGCGCGAGGAAAGCGGTGCGGACGCAAGATTTGGCCAAATCGTGCCATCGACGATCTTGAGCCGTGCTGTGAGCACGACGGCACCACCCGATGCCATGCTCGACGACAGGGAAAGATCCGTATTGAGATCCAGGCAGGTGCTGATGCGCGTCGAGCTGGACAACGGCGTGTAGCGAATTTGCAGTCGGGCGACATCGCAGCGTCCGAAGGTGTGCTGGTTCCAGCCGGCTTTCGGCTTCGTTTTCGGCGCCCAATGCATCACCGTGTCTGTCCAATCGGTCACGTCCGCATCGTTGGGATGATCGAGCGTCTGAACGTGCCCGAATTCATGGAGAGCGATCATCTCGGCGTCGTAACAGCCAGCAGGCGGCGTCTCGTATGCCTGGCACCAGCGCAGATTTCCCCAGTCAAGCGGGTATCCCTGGGGCCGGAGGCGCATGGTGAAGGAGGTGGGAGCGTTCCTGACGGTGTACCCAATCGCCCACGTCGTCGGCATGGCGCCGGTGTAGCCGATCCAGCTCGCAGCCGAGGACGCATGCGAGAGCAGCGCAGCCTTGGCGCTGCGACTCTCGTTCGAATCGCTCGCTGCAGCATTGATCGCGGCGCGCATCCAGGAAGGCGGTTCGTCTCCTTCGTGCCACCGATAGGTCACGCGTTGGTTCTGGTTCCACACCTGGCCACCGGCTGGCGTTGGTGCCGACGCTGATGCCTGGGCGCTTGACAGGGCGAGGATGAGCAACGAGCCCGCGAGGGCGGCCACGACGCGCCTCACTGGAGCACCTCCACCGTGCCTGCCGCGGTCGAGAGGCGGACTTCGCTGCCGACGACAGCGGCCGACCACGCCTCGTCTGAAATGCGTGAGCTGATTCCCGACTGTCGATCCGTGCTCAACACAGGACAGGGCAGGCCATCGCATGCCGCGAACGTGACGAGGTGGTGGGCTGTCACACCGACAATTGGGCCTTGACCATCCGCGTCGAACGTCGTGACCGTTGCGGTTGCGAGCTCGAGCAGCCGAGTCCGACACGAGCCGATGCCGCACGACTGAACTGACAACGTTGCGTTGTCCGAGCTCCAACCGAGCTGCGTCCCGAACGTGACGCCAAAGCGCACGTCCCCCGGGACGGGCGGCAACTCCTGATCCACTGCACCCCCATCAAGCGCGTAGCGAGCGACTCCTGCGTCGGCCCGATCGGGATAGGTGACGCTGTGGACGTAGACTGCGGCGCCGTCCGGGCTGAGGATCGCCGAGCGCGCGGTGCCAGACGGCCGAGCGATCAGCGCGTCGCATCCCAGGGTCAGATCGACCAAGTGGACTTCCGAGTTGCCCGAGACGCTTGTCGTATAGATAAGCGCATCGCCGGCCGGCTGCCCAACGAATGACTCCGCCGGAAGATTCAGCGCTTCCTGGCGTGACGCGATCGTGACGCTTAGCCCGGTATATGTTCCGGCCGCGTCGAGACGTTGGGTGATGGCGGGCGACGAGCCACTGTCCCGAGCCATGGCTCGCGCTGCCGCGCCGGCCGTCGAGCAGTCCGGGGCGGCGGGCGCTGCCAGCAGCGGTGCGGCAATGGCGAGCTGAGCGGCGGCCAGGTTGAGCAGGACGGCGGTCCCCATGACTACTACGGGCGGAATCAGCGGCGGCCGAATTGACGTGCGCCACCTGGCGCGAAGCATCTGCTACCTCCCTGGCGGGTGGCCTCGAGGCGGGTCACCTCCGGCGGTTGGCAGCGGCACCGAGCATGATCGATGGCGGCGCTTATCTGCGACTTATCCGACGCCCTGCCAGGCGCTAGACTGGGCGAGCCAACTTAAGAGACAGGACCTGGGATCCGCGAAGCCGGTGAGAGTCCGGCACAGTCCCGCTACGGTGATCGACGCATCGGCGTCGTAAGTCCGGTCGCCGGGCCCATGGTCGTGCCACTTTCCTTCGTGAGAAAGGGAACGCACCCATGAGCGAAGACCAACCGTCGGCCCCTTCGAGACAGCATGCGAAGGGGTCTTCTGATTCTTACCGACCCACAACCGTCGTGGTCCACGACCTGATGCAGGACGGCTACACGTACGAGCTGACCGAGCCTGCCGGTCGCAGTTTCGCGCAGGACTTTAAGCCGCAGCTTTCACCCCGGAAGATGCTCGAGCTGGGCGTTTTCGGCGGTCGCTATATGACCGACTGCACGGACGAGTTTCCCGGCTCGTGGTTCATCGACGCCAGGTTGTGCCACGACAAGCACGATCCGAAGTTGAACTTCTTCGGCGTGAACGCCTCGCAGCCGCTCGACGTATGGCGTCGCAAGGGCTGGATCCACCCTGACGATCCGCGAGGCTGGTTCCAGTGGTATTGCCGCTACTGGATGGGCCGCCGACACGAAGACGATGTACGGCAGATCGGCCGTTGGCGGGCGATCAAGCGCCACGCCTCACAGCTGAAATCGAACTGCCCGCCGAGGGCACTCGATTGCCGGCCCCGACAGCGCCAGGCGCTGTTGCATTGGGCCTACGACTCTCGCGCGATCTAACGGAGCCAACACGAAAATGACAAAGCGAATCTCCGCGGCCTTCGCCGCGATCATCCTGTTCAGCGCCTGCCAGGGCGCGGGCGGCCCCACGCAAACACCGGCGCCCGTGAGGACCGACGCGCCGCTGGCGTCGCCGACGGGTACACCGTTGCCACAGACCAGCGCAACGGCCGTCCCGACTACTCCCGCTGCGCCACCAACGGTCCTCGCGACCACCGCCGCCTCGCCCACTTCGTCGTCGATCACGGTCACCGGTGACGACGGAACGACGGTCACCTTGGCGAGTGCACCACAAAGAGTCGTCAGCCTCACGCCGGCCACGACGGAGCTGATGTTCGAACTCGGGGCCGGTGATCGATTGGTCGGCCGTACGGATTACGACGACTACCCGCCCGAGGCGAGCCAGGTGCCTCCGGTGGCGACGTTCCAGGGTGTCGAGATGGAGAAGGTCGTCAACATCGGGCCCGATCTCGTGCTCGCCGGAGGCAACAACTTCACGTCGCAGGCCGACATCGACAAGATGCGCCAGCTTGGCTACCCGGTCCTCGTCCTCTACGCACAGGACGTAGCGGGTGTTCTGGCCGACATTTCGCTCGTCGGCCAGGCTGTCGGTGAGAGTGACACCGCCGCGCACATCAACGACTCGATCCAGGGACGCATCGACGAGGTCTCGACCGCGGTGGCGTCGCTGTCCAAACCGCGGACGTTCTACGAGATCGGCGACGATCCCGAACTGTACGGACCTGCACCGGACAGCTTCGTCGCCGACGAGGTCACGCTAGCCGGCGGTGATCCGATCACGACCACCGATCCTGCGGTGTTCAGCATTCCACTCGAGCGCCTGGTGTCGGAGGATCCAGAAGTCATCGTTCTGGGCGATGCGGCGTACGGAACGTGCCCGTCGGATGTATACGGGCGCGCCGGCTGGAAAAAAATCACCGCTGTCGAGAAGCAGGCCGTCGTGCCGGTCGACGACACGATCGTGACCCGGCCGGGACCGCGCATCGGCGAAGGGCTCGCTGCGTTGGCCCTGGCGATTCACCCCGACGCGCAGATCACGCCTCCGGCCGACGTCCCGGTGTATTGCTCCGCAACCCCTTCTGCGACGCCCTGATGAGCACTCGCGTCGCCGCGGCCCCGGCGTCCGACGTCCATACCGGCCTGCTGGAGAGTGCCCGCCGGCGGCCTGTGGCCCTGGCTGCGATCGGGCTGGTGCTGGCCGCGGCAACGCTCATTCTGGGCGTGGCGTTCGGCAACGTTTCCGTCCCAATCGCCGACACCATCGCGATCATCGGCCATCGCCTTTTCAACTGGCCGCAGGCCGTGACGTGGCCGCAGAGTGCCGAGACGATCGTTCTTGAGCTGCGCCTGCCACGCGTGCTTACGGCGATGGCCGTTGGCGCTGCGCTTTCGCTGGCCGGCGCCACTTACCAGGGTTTGCTGCGCAACCCGCTGGCCGATCCATATGTCCTCGGCACGGCCAGCGGCGCGGCACTGGGCGCGGCGATTGGGCTGTTGATTCCGGTCCAGATCGAGTTGCTCGGCTTTGGTCTCGTCAACGTGCTTGCGTTCGGCGGCGCGCTGCTGGCCGTGGCCGTTGTCTACAGGATGTCGCGCCTGGGCTCATTGAGCTCACTCACGGCCGTGCTGCTGACGGGCTATGCCGTCGGCTCTCTCCTTGCTGCCGGCCTGGCCTTGACGATGTACGTCGCCGGCAACAACCTGCGCCAGATCTTTTTCTATTTGCTCGGCTCGTTCGCCCAGGCGTCGTGGCCGCAGCTCGTCGTTTGCCTGCCGCTGATTGCCATCGGCAGCGTGATCATGCTGTCGCGTGCGCGGTCGCTGAATGCGCTGCTGCTAGGTGAGCAGACTGCTGCGCACCTCGGCCTCGACGTTCGGCGTGAGCGCCTCGTCCTGCTCGGTGCGGCGACTCTGGTGACCGCAGCATCAGTGGCAGTCAGCGGGCTGATCGGCTTCGTCGGTCTCGTCATCCCGCACCTCGTTCGCCTGGTCGTCGGTCCCAATCACAGGGCGCTGCTACCGCTTTCCCTCATCTTCGGAGCGTCATTCCTGGCATTGGCTGACCTGATCGCGCGCATTCCTGGAGAGCTGCCCGTGGGCGTGATCACTGCCATCGTCGGCGCGCCGTTCTTCCTGTACCTGCTGCGCCGCTACCACGCGGGTTACGACCTGTGAGGGGCGCCGCGCTGCAGGTCGCGGACCTGGAGCTCGATTACGGCCGTCGAGCCGTGTTGCAAGACATCAACTTTGCGATGGCGCCCGGCGCCGGCGCGGCGCTGATCGGACCGAACGGCGCGGGAAAGTCATCGTTGCTGCGCTGCGTCACAGGGCTGGTCAAGCCGCTCTCGGGCGTCGTGCGCATCGACGGCATGCCGGTTGCGGAAATCGAGCGAAGCACGCTGGCCCGGACGCTCGCCGTGGTGCCAGGACAGACCGTGGTTGCATTCCCCATGCGCGTCGAGGAGCTCGTGGCTTTGGGCCGCATCCCACACGAGCATCACCTGCTCGGACCGCGCGAAGAGGATCGCCGAGCGGTGGAGGCCGCCATGGATCGTGTCGGCATCGGCGAATTGCGCGGTCGCGACGTTCGTGAGCTATCGCTCGGCGAGCGACAGCTGGCCGTGCTGGCGATGGCCGTGGCACAGGAGGCACGCATCCTGCTTCTGGATGAGCCGACGGTCCACCTCGATCTGCGTCATCAGGTAGTGGTCATGGAGCTGTTGAAAGACCTCTCACGCAGGGACGGCGTGACGGTGCTGGCCGTTCTCCACGACATCGCTCTGGCCCGACAGTTCTTCGATCGGCTTCTGCTCCTGGATCACGGGCGCCTGATAGCGGATGGCGATCCAGCGATGGTGCTCAGCGCGGAAAACATCCGTGATGTCTACGGCGTCGATCCGCGATTGGTGCTTCAAGTCGCGTCATAGACTTCGCCTGGGATGTCCGACGAACGAGCCGAAAGCTCGAGCTGGCGCCGATTCCTTACCGGCGAAGACGACCCGAGGGCGCTAAAGATTCAGCGTTCGATATTTCGGCACGTGCCCTCGGCGCCGCACTGCAAGATGTGTGAGGCACCGTTTCGTGGCATCGGTGGTGCGCTTTTGGCGCCGCTTGGCTATCGCCAGTGGCCCAAGAGCCCGCGTTTCTGTCAGAGCTGCCGCAGGTCTTTGGCCAAGTTCGGGCTGGGCGGCGCCGAGGTCCCGGTAACGATGCTGTTTGCCGACTTGCGCGATTCGACCGGCTTAGCCGAACGCATGAGGGCGGCGGACTTTGGACGGCTCCTCAACCGCTTTTACCTGGTTGCCGACGCAGCAATCGCCGATCACCAGGGAATCGTCGAGCGACACATGGGCGACGGCGTGGTTGGGCAGTTTCTGCCTGTGTTTGCTGGCGCCATGCATGCGGCGCAAGGTCTTGCGTCGGCGCGGGAGCTGATGGCCAAAGTGCGGTCTTCGAACGGCGAACTGTGGGCGCCTGTTGGCATCGGACTCGCCACCGGCACAGCCTACGTTGGGGTAGTAGCCGACTCCGACGAACCTGACGATTTCACGACGCTCGGCGACGTGGTCAACACGGCCGCACGGCTCGGCTCTGTCGCGGCTGCGGGGGAGATCCTGCTGACAGCCCCCGCCGCGGCAGCAGCCGGAGTTGAGGCCACCGCCGAGAACTCGACGACGCTCGAGCTGAAAGGGAAGAGCGAGCCATTCCCGGTCGTGCGCCTGGGCTAGGCGCGTTTTCTGGACGGGTCGAAGAAGGGGAGCGGCACGACGGTGGCCGCGGCGCGGCCGCGCCGGCCTTCCACGGTCCATTCGAGCGCCACGGCCGATCCGGCTGGCTCGAAAGCGGGTTCGACCGAAGCAAGAGCGATGTGTTGCTTGAGTGTCGGGCTCCACGTTCCGCTCGTGGCGCGGCCAACCTGGCGCGATCCCACGTACACCGGCCGCTGTTCGCGCCAGGTGTGGGCCGAAACGGCGACTGGAAGGTCCTGCGCCTCATAA
>DATBFJ010000076.1:0-65662 GCA_036558545.1 Candidatus Limnocylindrales bacterium | reverse complement strand
ACGTGGCGCAGCGGTCCACGGCGACCGCGCGGTCGACCGGCGGGCCGCGCGTAACGGGAGCGGGCGGTCAGGGCAGGTCGGCGCGCGTCAGCACGCGCCGTGGGCGAGTTGCCGCGCGCTCAATGGCCAGCTCGACGATGTGCTCGCTGATCGCGCCGAAGTCGTAGCCGCCGGCGCGGCACAGCACGGGAAAGAGGCTAATCGGCGTGAAGCCGGGGATCGTATTGATCTCGTTCAGGTAGAGCTCGCCGCTCGAGCGATCGACCATGAAGTCGACTCGGGCGAAGCCTTGGCCCCCGATCGCAAGGAACGCGTCGCGGGCCACGCGGTGCAGGCGTTGGCGGAGCTCCACCGGCACGTCGGGTGAGTCGGTCGTCCGCGAAACTCCGTCGTCGTATTTCGCCGAGTAGTCGTAGAACTCGTGCCCGGGGAAGATCTCGCCAGGCCCAAAGCTCTCGAGATCGGCTGGTGCGTTGCCAACCACGCTCATCTCGAGCTCGCGCGGGTGGTCGAGGTACGCCTCCACGATGACCGCGTCGTCATAGCCAAGTGCGTCGACGATCGCGCCGCCGGCGTATTCGGGATCGTCGGGATGGTGGACGATGGCGATGCCAACGCTCGAGCCAAGTCGCGACGGCTTGACGATGACTCGATGGTCAGGCAGCGATGCGCTGAACTCCGCGACACGGCGCTGGACCGCGTGAGGATCGGCGTTCCATTCCGCCGAACCTATCTCGATCCACGGCAGCATCGGCATGCCAAGGCCCTTGGCCAGCCGCCGGAAGAGCCCTTTGTCCATGCCGACCGCCGAGGCAGCGACGCCGGCCCCGGTGTAGACCAGGTCAGCTGCCTCGCACAGGGATTGGACCGTTCCGTCCTCGCCGAATGGCCCGTGCAGGGCAATGAACACGACCGGCGTTGGCTCGTCGTCGTGGATGTGCTGCAGCGCCGCGCCCGCACTCAGCGGTCCCTTTGCGCCCAGTGCGTGCGGATCGTCAAAGGCAGTCGCCGGCAGATCCCGATCCATGGCCGAATCCGGCAGCTTCCACCAGCAGCCGTCGAGACCGATCAGCCAACCGGTGACCGCGTGGCCGCGCTGCACGAGCGCCTCCCCAATCGCCCGTCCGGATACGAGAGAGACGTCGTGCTCGGCCGACGGACCGCCCAGCAGCACGGCAATGTTCTGTGGGTTCACACGCTCTCCCAGCTCGACCAATCTCCGGCAAACACGATCTCGAAGACGAGTTCGATGCCGGTTTCGCTGCGGACTCGCTCGCGAACTTGCTCACCCAGCCGGCGCACGTCGCTGGCCGTGCCGGCCTGGTCGTTGACGATGAAGTTGGCGTGCTTGTCGCTTACCGTCGCGCCGCCGACGCGCAGCCCTTTCATGCCCAGCCGATCGATGAGGCCGCCCGCGGAATCGCCTGGCGGGTTGCGGAAGACGCTCCCAGCTGATGGCAGGCCGAGCGGCTGATGCTGCTGGCGCCACCTGCGGATCTCGTCGAGCCGTTCGCCGATCACGGAAGGTTCTG
Source organism: Candidatus Limnocylindrales bacterium (assembly GCA_036558545.1). GTDB lineage: Bacteria > Chloroflexota > Limnocylindria > Limnocylindrales > CSP1-4 > JALYGJ01. Next base: position 64,130 of record DATBFJ010000076.1, on the reverse strand, counting down.
CCGGTGCCAGCTCAAAGGTCGCCCACGTCACAACCTCGGGGGCGCCCGGCGCAGAGTGCTTGAGAACGCTCTCTCGGTACGCAAGGTGGAGGGCGTCACGGTCCAGGTTCTGCTCTGATCCGTCGCTGCGCATCACGCCCGCCTCGACGATGACCTGGCTCACATCCGATTCGTGGGCACCCGCATTTGCCCACACCGCCCCACCCACAGTTCCCGGAATGGCCAGGCCGAACTCGAGCCCGGACAGACCCTCTGTCTTGCCCAGAGTCGCGGCTTTGGCCATCGGCAGGCCAGAGTCGGCGGTCAGTCGATTGCCCTCGAACTTTGTCTGCTGGGCGCGATTGCTGATTACGAGGCCGCGCATGCCAGCGTCGCTGATGACCAGGTCCGAGCCCCGGCCAAGGATGAAATAGGGCAGCTCGCGCGAGCGCGCGAAGCGAACCAGCCCGCGCAGCTCGAAGAGGTTGTGTACCTCCGCATAGAGATCGGCGGGACCGCCGACGCGCATCGTCGTGAAACGCGCGAGCGGTTCATGGCGCGATGTCTTGACGCCGATGCGGCGTTGGATGTCCGTGCCGATTCGTGCGTAGTCGTCGTCGGTCAGCGGCGCGGCCGCTGTTGCGTGGGTCACGGCGCGGCCCTGGACATCTCTTCGATGGCGGCGTCCGCGGGCAGCTTCGAGCGCTCAGCGAGCGCGAGCACGAGCTCGGCGACCGCGGACGCGGCGCCCGGCCGGCCGAACGTCCGTGCCGCGGCGCGCATCGTCGCCATCTGCTCTCCGTCGTGAAGCATCTCTACCGCTGACTTGAGTGCGGCGGCGTTGAAGTCCTCGTCGGCGACGATGCGCGCCGCTCCCGCCTCGGCCAGCGCGCGCGCGTTGGCAACCTGGTGCGCACTCGCATGTGGGTAAGGAACCACGACCATCGGCAGTCCCAGCGCGCTGGCCTCGGCGAGCGTCGAAGAGCCGGCACGTCCAATGAGCAGGTCGCTGGCCACGAGCGCGTCGGTCATCTCGCCGCGCAGGAACGGATAGGGCTTATAGCGACTGCGCCAGCCGGTCGGCAGTTTTTCGCGTGCCTTGAGCGCATCCGCGTAAGCGGGCTCACCGGTCATATGGATCACCTGGGTGTCCTTTACCAGATCGACGAGGGCATCCCAGACGGCCCTGTTCATTCGCCTGACCTGCTGTGAGCCGCCGAACACGAACACAACGGGCGTGTCCGGCTCCAGGTGGAGCGCTTCGCGCGCCGACTTCTGGTCGTGACCGGCAAAGGAGCGGATCGGCGTGCCGGTCACATAACAGCGCCCCGGCAGCGATTTGGCCGTCTCGGCAAAGCTGACCGCCAGCACGTTCGCGAACCGGGCAGTCGCGCGCACACTTCTGCCGGCGACGATGTTGCCCTCCCACATGACACTCGGGACGCGCTGCGAGGCGGCTGCCATGACGACCGGGATCGCGACGTAACCGCCTGTCGTGAAGACTGCGTCCGGTCGCCAGCGCAGCAGCTTCGCCTCCGCGACGGGCAGGGATGCCGCGAGTCGGATTGGATCGAGCACCGCGTGGTGGTTCAAATCGACTGTGCGAAGGGAGCGCAGTGGCAGCAGCTCGAGACGAAAGCCTTCGGCCGGGACGATGTTCGACTCGAGTCCACGATGTCCGCCGAGCCATTGGAATTCGACGTCAGGCACCCGCTCGCGCAGGGACCTCGCGACGGCCAGCGCCGGGTAGACGTGGCCGCCGGTGCCTCCGGCCGCGATCAGAATCCGCATCGTTCCAGGTTCCTCGGGGAAGGATCTCGCGCGAGATCGAAAGGAGGATACCGATAGCCGCGAAGCTCACCAGCAGCGACGAACCACCCGCCGAGATGAAGGGCAAGGTGATCCCGGTGATCGGAATGAGGACAACCACGACGCCGATGTTGATGAACGCCTGGATGACCAGCCAGGCGGTGATCCCGACTGCCAGGAGGGCACCGAATGTGTCAGGTGCACCCAGCGCGATCCGAATGCCGCGATAGGCCACGAGGAGGTAGAGACCGATCACGATCACCGCGCCGATGAAGCCGAGCTCTTGCCCAAGCAGCGCGAACACGAAGTCGTTCTGCGACTGCGGCAGCGAGATGGCGGTGGTCGGCTGGACGCTTTGACCCAGGCCTATGCCGGTGGCACCGCCCATGCCCAGGGCAAGCAAGCCCTGGACGGTCTGGTGGCCGATGTCGTTCTGGTAGGCCCACGGATTGAGGAAAGCCTGGATGCGATCCAGCTGGTAGTCCTGCTTGACCATCATTCCAACGCCGACTGCCGCCACAGCGGCCGGAACGAGCAGCGCGAAATGCGCGAGGCGACCGCCGGCGACAAAGAACATGGTCATGCCGGTGAGGCCAATGACCGCCGCCGTGCCCAGGTCGGGCTCGAAATACACGAGCCCAACGACGGCGCCGAGGATGATCAGGAAGGGCATCAAACCCTCCGTGAAGCTGGTGACACGACCGCTGCGCTTGGCCAGCCAGTGCGCGAGGTAGATGACCAGTGCCAGCTTGGCCAGCTCACCAGGGTGCATCGATGGCAGGGGGCCGATCTGGAGCCAGCGTGACGATCCGTTCGTGTTGATGGCGCGCAGCGGTCCGATGCCACCGAAGGCGACGACCACCAGCAGGACGAGAGCGATGATCAGGAGTGGCACGGAGATCGCTCGCAGGTACCGGTAGTCGATGCGCATCACGACGAGCATCGCCACCACCCCGAGCACGCCCCACAGGGCTTGCGGGCCCACCGTCTCGAACTGGTTCTGGTCGAGCAGGCCGAGCGCACCGGTGCTCGAGTAGACCATCAGGATGCCAAGTGCGGCGAGCGCCACGACGGCGAGCAACAGAACCCAATCCGGCTCGTGGCGCTCGCGCTGCGGTCCGCGCAGAACGGGCGCGGCCGCTGGAGCGCGCTTCGTCGCCGCGCTGGCCCCCTTGGCCGCGCTCATCGCTTTCCGTCCGTGGCGCGCTCGGCCGCGACCATTCGAACGACGTCCTTGAAGGCAGTGCCGCGCGCCGCGTAGTCGACGAACATGTCGAAGCTGGTCGCGGCCGGACTCAGCAGGACGGTGCCACCGCCCAAATCGCGCGCGGTCTCGTAACTCGTTCTCACCGCTGCCTCGAGGTCGCCCGCGTGCTTGATATTGCGCGCACCCGCTGCGCTGAACGCGGCCGCGAATTCGTCCGCGGTCTCACCGATGACGATGACCGCGGCCGCGCGCTGCGCAACTTCGCGGGCAAGAGCGTCGATAGGCACGTTCTTGGAGCGGCCTCCACAGATCAGCACGATAGGCGGTTCGAAGCTGCGCAGTGCGGCGATCACGGCATCCGGCTGCGTCCCCTGTGAGTCGTTGACGAACAGCACACCGTCGACGCTGACAACTGGCTCCAGTCGGTGCTCGACCCCGACGAAAGTGGCGACCGCGCGCCGGATACCGTCGGGCGCGACGCCGAAGAGCAGGCCTACAGCCACGGCCGCCAGGACGTTGCTGACGTTGTGCTCGCCGAGCAGCGGGATCTCGTCGACGGGCATGATCCTGCCTTCCGCTCCGGTCATCGCGACCGTCCCTGAGCCGAGGAGGCGCACATCGCGCCCGACGATCCAGCGATCGCTCACTCCGATCCCACCCGGCAGCGGCTCGCCGCGCCGGTAGAAGATCGTTGCCGCGTCCGTCGCGTGCTCGAACTGGGATGACACTGGATCCTCGGCGTTGAGCACGAGCCGCCCATCCTTAGGCAGCAGCTCTGCCAGTCGACGCTTGACCGCCCGGTATGCCTCGAGCGTGCCATGGCGATCCAGGTGGTCGCTCGTGACATGGGTGAAAACCGCAACGTCAGTGCCGCGCGAAAGCGTCGGCAACTGGAGTTCAGAAAGCTCAACTACGACGCGGTGCGCGGCGGTGAGCTCCGGCAGGCGCTCAACGAGTGGGATGCCGATGTTGCCACCGAGCACGACGGGCATGGGTCCAGCACCAAGGACTGCAGCGATCAACGACGACGTCGTCGTCTTGCCCTTCGTCCCGGTCACACCGACAGTCGTCGCCGGACATAGGCGCAGGAACAGGTCGACCTCGCTGACTACTGGCACGACACCCGCGTTCTCGATCTCGGCGAGCGCCGCCCGCAAACGCGGCTCCGTGGTCGGATAGTGGCTGTTGATCGAGGGCGAGGTCGCGATCAGGGCCTGCCCTTCCAGCGCTGCACGCGGATCGATGTCCGGTCCGAGCAGCAGCCTCGAATCTGTTCGTTCGATCTGCTCGAGCTCGCGCGCTAGCTGCTCGCGCGTCCGTCCGTCATAGACCGTCACTGTCGCGCCGCGCTCGTGCAAGAAGCGCGCAAGAGCGATGCCCGAGCGTGCCAGACCCAGGACGGCGACGTGGCGGTCACGAAATGAGTCGAGAGTCAAATGATCCATGTCAATCGGCGTCATTCGCTCGCTCAGCCCGTTCACGGGGATCCCACCACCGGTGCGACCAGCGTCGAGAAGTAGAAGGTGACGCCGAGCAGGGCCGCGAGCGCGCCAACGATCCAGAAGCGCATCGTGATCTTCTCTTCGTCCCAGCCCGAAAGCTCGAAGTGATGGTGCAGCGGCGCCATCTTGAAGATGCGCTTGTGGGTCATCTTGTAGTAGCCGATCTGCAGGATGTCCGAGCCCACCTGGAGCACGAAGATGATGCCGATCAGGGGCAGCAACAGGATCTGCCCGGTGATCAGCGAAACCACGGCCAGCGTGGCGCCCATCGCCAGCGAGCCTGCATCGCCCATGAACACCTGCGCCGGGTGGACGTTGAACCACAGGAAGCCGAGCAGGGCACCGATGATCAGCGCGCACAGGATCGCGAGGCTGGTCTGCCCGCCCAGCAGAGCGATGATCGTGTAGGCGACAAAGGCGAAGATCAGCGTGCCGCCGGCAAGGCCGTCCAGCCCGTCGGTGAAGTTCACTCCGTTGCTCGTGGCGACGATCGTGAAGGCGGCGAACAGGATCCACGCCCACGGCTCGATCGGCACGTCGCCCACGAAGGGCACCGTCAGCGAGCGGATGGCATATGTCGTCTGCACCTGGTAGGCGATGAACAGGCTCGCGGCTACCTGCCACAGCAGCTTCTGGCGGATGCGAATGCCCTCTCCGGTCGTGGCATTGAGGTAGTCGTCAAACGCGCCCAGGCCGCCGATGAACAGCAGGGTGAGGATCGGCGCGATGGTCTGCGGACCCCAGAAGTTGCCGTTGACGAACTCGAAAAGAAGCGTGGCCGCGCTGACGACCGCGATCATCAGCACGCCGCCCATGGTCGGCGTCCCTTCCTTGGTGTAGTGCGACGCGGGTCCCTCTGCGCGGATGCGTTTGCCGAAACCGAGCCGGCGCAGAAGCGCGATGAACGGCGGCATGAGGATGACCATCAGGGCAAACGTCAGCAGGATGCCCTGGACGACGCCCGCGGCGATCGTCACGCCACGGTCTCTGGCTGGCTCAGTGCAATCAGCTCTTCAACGAGGTCGAAAAACCGTTCGCCGTTCGAGGCCTTGAGCAGCACGACATCGCCGGGCCGCAGGATGTGCTGCAGCCCGCGCAGCGCCACGGCCTTGTCGCGCGCGGTGTGCGTGAAGTCCTGGCTCATGCCCGCGGCCTCGGCGGCATCGGTGTAGATCTGCGCGGGAGCTCCCACGCCAAGCAGCACGTCCGCGCGCTGCGCGGCATGTGCCCCGACGCGACGATGCGCAGCAGTGCTCTCCGGACCGAGTTCGAGCATCTCGCCGAGAACGGCGACGTGGCGACCCGGCAACGTGGCCAGGAGATCGAGGGCCGCGATCATCGAGTCGGGCGCCGCGTTGTACGTGTCATCGAGGATCGTCCATCGACCCGCCTCGATCAGCCTGGTCCGGTGCGGCATGGTCAACGGCCGGCGCAGCGCATCCGCGATGTCATCGAGACTCATCCCGGCGGTCATCGCCACGGCCGTGGCGGCTAGGGCGTTGTGCACGCTGTGCCTGCCCAACGTCGGGATGATCGCGGTCCTTGAGCCTGCGTCGCTGCGCAGGACGAAGCGCATCCCAGCGGCGCCGAGCGACTCGACGTCCGTGGCACTGACGTCGGCCCGGACGTCGAAGCCGTAGCGCACTACCTGCACGCCCGGCGCCAGGTGGTCCGCCATGCGCGTGACTCTCTCATCGTCCGCATTCAGGACGGCCGTGCCGCCGGCGGGCAGGGCCTCAACGAGCTCGCGCTTGCCACGTTCGATCGCATCGATTGATCCGGCACGCTCCAGATGCGTCCCGCGCACGGCAGTGACGACACCTATGGTCGGCCGCGCGACGTCGGCGAGAACCTTGATATCGCCGGGTTGGTACATGCCCATCTCGAGAACGGCGACCTCGTCGTTCGGCGAAAGGCGCAGCAACGTCAGGGGCAACCCGATCTCGTTGTTTTCATTGGCCGTGTTGCGCAACACCTGCCAGCGCGCGCTCAGGACCTCGGCCGCCTGCTCCTTGGTCGATGTCTTCGCCAGCGACCCAGTCACGCCGACGACGAGCGGCGAAAACCGGTCGCGCCACGCAGCGGCCGCGCGACGCAATGCGACGAGAGTCTCGTCGACGCGAACGACCGCCACGTCGTCGATCCCGGAGACATCGACATCGCCAGAGATGACGAGCGCGGCCGCGCCGCGTCGAACCGCGTCAGACAGGAAGAGATGTCCGTCGGTGTGTTCACCGGCGAGGGCGAAGAAGGCGTTGCCTGGCTCGACGCGGCGCGAATCAACAGCACCGCCGCGAATTGGCCGCGATCCCGAGCGCAGCAAAGCGCCTCCGACTGCCGCTGCGAGCGACTCGGAGTCGAACGATTGGGTCTCGGCCGAGAGCGCGCGGTCAGCCACGTCCGCACATTTTCACACCAGACTGCCTATCTGGCGGCCGTGGCAACACCGGCTGGGTGGGAGCCCGTGTTCTGGGGTGGCGGCGAGTCCACGGGCTGCTCTGCCGGAGTGCTCGGATCGGGAGCAGGGATCGGTGCCGAGTCTGGATCGGTAACCTGGGCGCCGTCATAGCCGGGCAGCGGCGGCAGGTCGAGCGATTGGATCGCGGCCAGGGCGACCCGGCGCCACAGCTCGTTCGATGTCATTTCCAGAGTCATGCCCCAGCGCACAGGCACGCGCGGGATGGTGTCGTGGATGCGCACGAGGATGATCGCCTCAGGCATTGGGTTGCCGACGAACCCGACGAAAGTGTGGTTGTACGTATCGGGCAACCACGCGTTCGTCTGCGCGTCCCAGATCTGTGCCGTGCCCGTCTTGCCACCCACGACGTAGCCCGGGATCTTCGTCTCCTCGGCATAGTTGGGGCCGGCGTCGACGACGTGGATCATCAACTGGCGCAGCGTGTCGGATAGATCAGACGAGATGACCTGGTGGACCGTCGCCGAAGCAACCGAATCGTCATCGGCGTAGATGTGGGGTTGAACGAGATCTCCGCCGTTGGCCATCGCGGCAAATGCGCGAACCAGCTGCAGCGGCGTAACTGCCACGCCCTGGCCGAACGCGTGATTGGCCAGGTCAATCGGCTGCCAGGGCGTGACCGACGGGTCCGTCACGAGGCCGGCCGACTCATTGCCGATCTCGACTCCGGTCTTCTCGCCGATGCCAAGGCGTTGCCACATGTCGTATAGGACGGTTGAAGAGTCGTCAGTGGTCTTGCCCAGCATCGCCGCCACTTTGGCCGTGGCAACGTTCCGCGAGTTGGCAATGACGTCCTCGAACGGAAGGATGCCCATGCTCTTCTTGTCGAAGTTCTGGACGATGCTGTTGCCGAAACTGAGCTCCTTCTGGTCCTGGATGGGCGTCGTGAGCGTAACGACGCCGTTCTCGAGCGCCGCGGCGGAGGTGAACATCTTCATCACCGATCCGGGTTCATATACCTGGCTCGCGATGGGATCGGAGAAAAGCGCAGGATCGTCCTGCGCCACGTCGCCGTAATCGTTCTCGTCGTAGCCCGGCACTGAGCCCCAGGCGAGGATCGCTCCCGTGTTGGGGTCCATCACCAGGCCGGACACCCGCGGTGCCTGGTCGGCGATATAGGCCGCGGTCAGCTCCGTCTCCAGTCGCAGCTGCAGGCTCGAATCAATCGTCAGCTGAACGTTGCCGCCGGTCTGCGGCAGCGGTGCATTGCCCGTGGCGTCGGCCGTGCTGCTCCCGGCACCCGCCAGCACGCTGTTGCTGGCCTGCTCGACGCCGTACCGGCCCTGGCCATCCTGGGTGACAAAACCCAACAGCTGGCTGGCGAGCGTTGTAAGTGGGAAGCCACCCGCGGTTGGATAGACGCGCACTGGATGCGGCTCGAGGCCCAGGGCCACGAGCTGGTCGTCTGCCAACCCCGAGCGAACCTGATCGCTCTGTGCCTCGGTGATCTGCTTGCTCACGACGACGTACTTGGGAACGCTTCCCTCTATGTCATCGCTGCCGAACTGCGAGCGCAGGGCGGTCTCTTGCACTGAATTCATGCCCAGGATGGTGGCGAGGCCGTTGGCGACCGTCGAGCGCTCCGCGTCACTGCCCATCAGATCCGGATACGCAACCAGCTGGTCGCGGTACGCGGTCGTCGCCAGGATGTCTCCGTTCCGATCGGTGATGTCCCCTCGGCGCACTTCATCACCCGTCGAATCCTGGGGCAGCTGGGAGTCGGCGATGCGGCGCAGCTCTGGGCCCTGCCCAAGCTGCCAGTACGCGAGACGCACGCCGAGAATCGCCGCGATGACGGCGAAAACGCCGAGCAGCGCGACAAGCCTCAAACGGCTATCAGTTCGGCCGAGCATGGCTCAGCGCGCCGACAGACGAACCCTGGGCGCCAGCTGGTCGAGCCCCAGACGCTGGGCGTGCTCGAGCGCCGTCGGCTCGGTGCCCCATGTCAGAACACTGGTCTCAGCCGTCTGAACTTGTCGATACAGATCGTCGCGCTGGGCGGTGAGTTGTCCGATCTCGTAGTTCGTCGCGGCCAGGTGGACCGTCTGGGCAAGATAGATCAGGCCGATCAGGAAGGCGATCAGAACGCCGCCGATCAACGCCCGCGCAGGATGCGACCGGGCTGTCAACCGCGACCGCGAGAGGCGTCGCCGTGACGTCGCTGCGATGGGCCGTGCCCCGACCCGAGGGACTGCCGCGCCCCGCGGCAGAATCGCCGCGCGTGACACGGACGCCTGGCGCTTGGCGGGACGCGCTCCTATTGGCAGCGGCCGCGCATTGCCCAGGACCGTCACCGACCAAAGCTCCCGTACGACTCGCCGAACGTGGCGTGGTCGTCGTAAGAATCAGAAGACCGCCACTCCGCGTCGAACTCGGCGGCCGAATCGCCCAGCCAACCTTCTCCGTCGCGCACCTCGGGACGTCGCTCGCGCACTTCGTGCTGGCGTCGGCCATAGGAACGGCGGCGGCGAGCTTGGTTGCGACGGCTCATGCGACCCTCTCTGTCTATGCGGCTAGTCGTCGGGCGGTGCGCAGCAAGGCGCTGCGGGCACGCGGGTTTCGAGCGATTTCGTCTGGAGACGGGCGGCGCGGCTGTGGCCCCACCGGCGCAAGACGTGGCGTTCGACCGCAGATGCACACCGGAGACTCAGGCGGGCAGACGCAGCCGCGCCGCTCCGTGGCGATGAAGCGCTTGACGATGCGGTCCTCGAGAGAGTGGTACGAGATGACCGCGAGCCGGCCACCGGCACGGAGCGTGTCGACCGCTCCACCCAGCGCCACCGGCAGCGTCTCCAGCTCGCGGTTGACCGCAATCCGAAGTGCCTGGAAGACGCGCGTCGCAGGGTGGACGCGGCGGCGCCCGCGAGGAGGAGCGGGCGCCGCGCGCGCGACTATTTCTGCGAGCTGTGCGCCGGTCGTAATCGGTTCGAGGCGACGCTGCTCGACGATGGCGCGGGCTATCCGGCGAGCGTTCGGTTCCTCGCCGAATCGACGGAAAAGGTCACCCAGCTCCTTTTCGTCGAGATTGGCGACCAGCTCGCTCGCCGGAGTGCCGCGCAAGGGATCGAAGCGCATGTCGAGCGGCCCTTCGGCTCGAAAGCTGAAGGCGCGCTCGGAGTCGGCGAGCTGGTATGAGCTCAAGCCGAGGTCGAACAGGATTCCGTCGGCCGGTGCGAAGCCCTCCTCCGCAGCGACGGTCGCCAGCTCTTCGAAGTTTGCCTGACGCAGCGAGACTCGACCGCCGTAATCGGCCAGTCGACCGCGCGTTCTGGCGATGGCCGCCCGATCGGCATCTAATCCGAGCAGGCGGCCATCAGGCGAATTGGCCGCCAGGATCCGTCGGGAGTGCCCTCCGCCGCCAACGGTCGCATCTATCTGGAGGCTGCCCGGTTGTGGCGCGAGGGATTCAAGTACCTCGTCAACCATGACCGGAAGGTGCCCTTCCTCCATTTCCACTGCCGTTGATTGCGGTCCCGACGGACCCTGGAGGCTCATTTGGTGCGCTAGATCCCGAGTCCAGCGATGCGCTCCGCGAAGTCGTCAGAGCTCATGTCCTTGGCCGCGGCCGACCAGCGGCCGGGCTCCCACAGCTCGACGTGATCGAGCGCTCCGACAACGACGGCCTCGCTCTTCACGCCGGCGAAGTCACGCAGAGCGGACGGCAGGACAATGCGACCTTGACCATCGAGCTCCACTTCGAATGCGCCGGAGAAGAGGAAGCGCGAGAAAGCTCGGGCTCCAGCGTCGGCATAGCGTTGTTCGCCGACTCGGTCGGCCAGCTTCTGCCATGCCTGGTTGGGGAAGATGGCCAGACAGTTGTCCATCCAGCGGGAGACATGTGCCCCGGTGGCGAGCTCCGCGCGGAAGCGGGCAGGTACAGCGACCCTCCCTTTCGCATCGATCGAGTGACGGAACTCACCGGTGAACACGCCGCTACCTCTGGAACAGCCGAGCCGCGTTGGTGCCGTTCACCACCCGGGAGTGCTTTCGCTTCCCCGATTGGGCCGTTCACCACTCTTGCTCCCCACTTTGACCCACTTCGGGCCACTTCGCGGCATGTTACGTCACAAAGGCGCCACGTCAAGCCCCTTTTGCGCACAAATTTGGGGGCACCCGTGGATACGTCGGAATTCGCGCCCTGCGCGGATTCGGGCCACGAATCAGCCAGTCGCGTGGGCAGAAGCGGCCGAACCTGGCCAAAATCCGCGCCCTGCGCGATTTCTGGGGACATTCCCGCGCAAATCGAGTCTCACGAGCCAGAAGCCGACCGATACTCGGTCCGAATTCGCGTGTGGCGTGGAATTCGACTCAGCGCGACGACAAACGCTGAAGCGCCCGTCGGTTGGCGGCTCGTGGCTCAGGTCAGAGCGACGAAGATCCAGTAACCGGAGGCGATGCCCAGAATGACCGCGGCAAGGATCAGCACGGTCATGACTTGGCGGCTGGGAATGCCCTTCACTTGCCGGCCTCATCGATGAGTGCCTGCTTGGCGCGTTGGAATTCGTCGAAGTTGAGCGATCCGGCGCGGTAAAGGGCGGATAGCCGCTCGAGCTTGCCCACCAGGTCCTCATTCTCCGCGCCGGGGGCGGTCGGCTCCGCAGGCTGGTTTGCGCCTGATCGGTGCTCGGCTTCCTCGAGCATGTCGGCGAGCAGGTGGGAGCGCTGCTCCTGGATGCGCTGATGTTCGGCTCGTTCCTCGGTCTGGGCGGCCATATCGAGCAATGGCGTGTCCGACGTGGGGCTGGAGCGTTTTCCACCGGGCAGGAAGGCAACCAACGGAGCCGCGCCCATGATCACGAACAGGATGCCGGGGATGAGAAAACCGAGTTCGATCCCCGTTTCGCCCGACGGAAAGAACCCGAACTGCAGGAAGTTGAAGCCAAGGCTGATGAACAGCGCGGGCCAGGCGAGCCCGACGAGTCCGTCGTATGGCGCGCCCAGGGCGGCCCCCTTCCAGGCCATCAGTCCAGCGCAACCAAGACCGGCGAAGATGGACAAGGTCAGCAGGATGCCCACGCCATCGGGGCAGTGGTGAGCGATCTCGTACGGCCCGCCCTCGGCGCAGTATCCGCCGATATCGAGCACCGCGCGCATGCTCAGCCAGATGATCGTCAGCGAGGCGGCCAGCCCCAGGATGCCCACGAGATAGAGGCCAACATCTACGACGCCCGCGCCGCGGTCCTTGCCCAGGTCGAGATCCACGGCTCGATCTTAGCCAGCGCCACTGCCCCCTTTCTTGCCCTCAGCGGTATGCGCTGGCGACGTTTTGGGTAGTACTGCTGGCGAGTTGTTCGGGAGCAACGCCATCTGTACGGTCGCGGCCATGGCGCTTGTGCCGCGTCCATTTGGCGCTAGTCCTAACCAGTTGCCCGTCGTAAGTGGCACGCCCCTGCGCCGCTGCACGTTCCGCCGGATTGACGCCGTTGCCGCTACGGTTAACAGACCGGCCGGCTACGAGGTGTCGTGCATGTTCCCGGATCGGCGCAAGGCCGTGCCGTTGGGCGACGTCGAGCGTGCGCGCCCGATCTGCGCCTCGTGCACGTACCAGGGAATCTTCAGAGCCGACTCCGATTAGACGGCAGCGGCGGCATCGCCGTGAGCGACAAGATGCCCGCTCCGCAACACCTCCACGGTCCTGCTCGCCTCCGGCCAGCCCCCGCGATTGACGGGTGCTGGCCTTCGGCTTGCGAGCGAGACGGTCTGTAAGCCGAGTTCTGTCCCGACCGTTACGGTCGGGGACGGTCATCCATCTACGACGGCGGTTGCCCGACGTCTCTAGCGGCCGACCCGAGAGTGAAGCGACGCCGCTCCTGTCGAACTTGCGTCCGACAACTCTCCTATTTGGCCTTGCTCCGGGTAGAGCTTGCCCGTTTCACCCGCTCCGAGCCGCTTGCGCGAACCCGGACCGGCTCGTCTCTGTGGCGCTGGTCCTCGCCTCTCGGCGGACGGGTGTTACCCGCTACCCTGCGTCGCGGAGCTCGGACTTTCCTCGTATCGACTAACGGGTTTCCCCGACGGGATACGCGACCGTCCGACCATCTCGCTGGCTCTCCGATTCTACGTCCGCCAGGTGCGACCGCTGATCACGCGGTAGGCGACGTCGGCGGTAAGGGCATCGCGAATGCGTGTTTCGGTGAAGTCACTCATCGGCGCCGGCAGGTTGCCCAGCTCGAACCATCCGACGTCACCGATTTCTGGCGGGTTGGCCTGCGCGATCAGGCCCTCCTGCCCCATGAAGCGGAAAACGAAATGGATGGCTGCGCCGCCGAACGTATGCCGTGGTTCGTAATACACGCCGCTCAGCGCGCCTTCTGGCAGGTCCAGGCTGGTTTCCTCGCGCAGTTCGCGCTGCGCGCCTACCGACGGCGGCTCGGCCGGCAGGCAAATGCCGCCGGGGATCTCCCAGTTGAAGTGGCCGTAGGTGTGCTTTACGAGCAGGACCCGGCCGCGGCCGTCGAAGATCGCCGAGGCCGCGCCGATGTTGGCACTGCCGATCGGTCCGATGTCACCGCTCAAAAGGCCTCTCCGCGCTCGGCCGCGGCTGCCGCTCGCGGATCATCGAGCGCGAGGTTGGCCATGGCATCTGCCTGACGGTTGAACTCGCGTCGTTCGTGACGTATCGACCAGCGCTCGAGGCCACCCAGCAGCTCGTGGGCGCGCGCGGCAAGTGGCCGGATTTGCGGATGCTTTATCTTCCAGCGGCCCGAGAGCTGCTCGACGATGAGCATCGAATCGAGCACGAGGTCCACCTGGCGCGCGCCCAGCTCGACGGCCTTCTCGAGCGCCAGGATGACGCCGGTGTACTCGGCGTAATTGTTCGTCTGGATGCCCAGGGGGCGGCTGATTCGGGCGACGGGCGGAGCGTCGGGACTGAGCGCATTCGGCAGCGACGCGTCGATGATCACCGCGCCGGAGGCCGCTGGGCCTGGATTGCCGCGCGCCGCGCCGTCGGCGCGGATCACGACGCGCTCCAGTGGGGCGCCACCTATCTGTGTCAGCCGGCCGTCTCCACGGCCGCGCTGCTGACCTCGAGGATCGCCCTGGTGATGTTGATCCCGCGCGGGCATGCGTCGACGCAGTTGAAGATTGTCCGGCAGCGCCACACGCCGTCCTTGTCGGCGAGGATCTGGAGGCGTTCGTGCCCACCGTCGTCGCGCGAGTCAAAGATGAAGCGATGCGCATTGACGATCGCGGCCGGACCGACATAGGACGGCTGTGCCCAGAACGATGGGCATGAGCTCGTGCAGGCGGCGCACAGAATGCATTTGGTCGTGTCGTCGTAGCGCTCGCGGTCGTGCTGCGTCTGGAGACGCTCTGCGTCCGCCGGAGGCTCGTCACTGGCGATCAGGAACGGCATGACGCTGCGGTACTTGGCAAAGAAGTCGTCCATGTCGACGACGAGATCCTTGATTACCGGCATGCCCGGCAGTGGCGCGACCGTGATGCGTTTGCCCAACTGGTCGACACGCACCTTGCACGCCAGCCGGTTGCGGCCGTTGATCATCATCGCGTCCGAGCCACACACGCCGTGGGCACACGAGCGCCGGAACGTCAGCGATCCATCGCTTTCCCACTTGACCTTGTGCAGGACGTCGAGGACACGATCCATCGGCTGAGCATCGACGGCGAAGCTGTCCCAGTGCGGCGCATCGTCGCGTTCAGGGTCGAAGCGCAGGATGCGCAGGTCGATCTGCAAAGACTTCTTCCTTAGTACGTTCGCGGCTTTGGCTCGAACTTGGTAATTGTCACCGGTTTGTAGCTGATGTCCGGTCCGCCTTCCGCCTTATAGGCGAGCGTGTGCTTGAGGAAGTCAGTGTCGTTGCGCTCGGGATAGTCCTCGCGTGAGTGAGCGCCCCGACTTTCCGTTCGAGCCAGAGCCCCGGCAACAGTCGCCTCGGCGCAGTCGAGCAGGTAACCGACCTCGCGGGCCTCGAGCAGGTCGGTGTTGAAGACGTGACCCTTGTCGTCGACTGAGACGTTCTGGTAGCGCGACTTCAGCTCGCGCAGGCAGTGCGTCATCTGCTCGAGCGTTTCCTGGGTTCGATAGACGCCGCACAGATCCATCATCTGCGCGGCGAGCTCGAGGCGGAGCTTCTGGGCATTCTCGCCGCGCGGCCGCGAGCGGATCGTTTCGATCTCTTGCTTGACCGGCTCGTGCGCGCCGGCCGGGAGCGGCGGCAGCTCAGCGTTCGCGGCACGGACGTCTTCAGTCATGGACCGGCCGGCGCGCCTGCCGTAGACGAGGATGTCGATCAGCGAGTTGGTGCCCAACCGGTTGGCACCATGAACGCTCACACACGCGCACTCCCCTGCCGCGTACATACCCGTCAGCACGGTGCCCTTGTCATCGATCACGACACGCGACTCGAGGCTCGTCGGGATGCCACCCATCCCGTAGTGAGCTGTCGGACGCACCGGCACAAGCTGGGTGATCGGCTCGATGCCCTGGTAGACGCGCGAGAACTCCGTGATGTCGGGCAGCTTCTCGTCGATGACCTGCTTGCCCAGGTGTGTCAGGTCGAGGTGGACGAAGTCCTTGCCGCCGATCCCGCGCCCTGCGCGGATCTCCGTCTCCATGGCACGGCTGACCATGTCGCGCGGGGCGAGCTCCATGAGCGTTGGTGCGTAACGCTCCATGAACCGCTCGCCACTGTCGTTGCGCAGGTAGCCGCCTTCTCCGCGGGCCGCCTCGCTGAGGAGGATGCCAAGCTCCGGGATGCCCGTCGGATGGAACTGGAAGAACTCCATGTCCTCGAGTGGGACCCCGTGGCGGTAAGCCAGCGAGATGCCGTCGCCGGTGAGCGAAAACGCATTCGACGTGATGCGGAACATCCGGCCAAAGCCGCCGGTCGCGAACATCACGGCCGCGGCGCGGAAGACGTGCAGCTCGCCATCGGCGATGCGATAGCCCACGACCCCGCGCGTGACTCCCTCCTCGACGATGACGTCAACGACGTGGTACTCGTCGTAGAACTCGACGCCGTGCTTGATGCATTGCTGGTACAGGGTCTGCAGGATCATGTGCCCGGTTCGGTCGGCCGCGAAGCAGGATCGGCGCACCGGACCCTCGCCGAAGTTGCGCGTGTGGCCACCGAAACGACGCTGGTCGATCTTGCCGTCCGCGGTCCGGTTGAACGGCAGGCCCATGTGCTCCAGCTCGATGACCGTCTCGATGGCTTCCCTGGCCAGGATCTCCGCTGCGTCCTGGTCAGTCAGGTAGTCGCCGCCCTTGACGGTGTCGAACATGTGCCATTCCCAGTGGTCCTCTTCCTGGTTGCCGAGCGCCGCGCAGATGCCGCCCTGAGCGGCGCCGGTGTGCGACCGGGTGGGGTACAGCTTGGTGAGAACCGCGCTCTTGACGCCATTGCGCGCGAGCTCAAGCGCGGCCCATAGACCGGCACCGCCCGCGCCGACGATGACGGCCTGGTACTCGTGAACGGGAACGGTCTTGCCTGGGGGCACGGTTACATCCCGCTCGTCAGTGCTTCAAGGGGAATGGTCACGATGACCTGGGTGCCCAGGATGAAGAGCACGATCCCAACCACGTACAAGAGCCACAGGCTTCCGGTGCGCACGACCGGCCAGCGGATGTAGTCCAGCACGACCGTCCTGACGCCCAGAAACGCGTGGATGATCACGGTCGTCAGCAGCAGCCAGTCGAAGCCGCGCCAGAAGATCGAGTTCCAGCGCTCGTCCTGGATGAACTCGGCGTTCTGCGCGGCAGGGTCCCAGATGAAGTGCAGGATGCTGAAGTGCCCGAGGGCCAACACGAACAGGGCGACGGCCGTCACGCGCATCAAGTACCAGACCGCGAGCTCCTTGCGCGAGCCGCGCGGGCGAACGCGCGCGCGGCTCGTCGGCGAGACGACGACTTCGGCGGGCGGTTGCACGGATTCGGCGGGCGCGGGCGCGCTTTGCTGAGCCGTCATGCCAGGCCCAGCTGTTGGAGAAGCGGCAGCCAGACGGGCCGCAGAATGATCAACGCTCCGGGCACGCCAACGACGATGAAGATGATCCACGTCGCCTGCCACAGCTGACGGTGGTAGACGGTCATTGCCGGCCACAGGTCGATGATCACGATGCGCAGGCCGTTGAGCGCGTGGTAGAGCAGCGCGGCGCCAAGCACGACCTCGAGCAGCCGTCCGGGGATGCTGGCATAGAACGCCAGCAGGTCGTCGTACATGTTCGGGTTGGCCCCGACCAGGTAGATGTCGATGACGTGGAGCAGGATGAACGCGAAGATGCCGACGCCACTGATGCGGTGGAAGGCCCACGCGACCATCCCGGCCCGCGGCCGGTAGCGCGCAGTCAGCGGCACGCGCATCACTGCTGGTCGGCTACCAGTTCAGCTACGCGCTCGGCGACCACTCCGGCAAACTGTTGCGTCCCGGCTTCGCCTCCCAGGTCGCGCGGCACCGTGCGACCCGCCGCGATGACCTCGCGCACGGCCGTCTCGACCCGTTCCGCGGCCGCTATCTCACCGAGGTGGCGCAGCATCAGCGCGCCGGACAGGATCAACGCCGTCGGGTTGGCGACATCTTTGCCCGCGTACTTTGGTGCCGATCCATGCACCGGCTCGAATACGGCCGCCTTGGTGCCGATGTTCGCCCCTGGCGCGACGCCCAGGCCGCCGACCAGGCCGGCGGCGAGGTCGCTGACGATGTCGCCATACAGGTTGGGCAACACCAGAACGTCATACAGATCCGGCTTCTGCACGAGCTGCATGCACATGTTGTCGACGATGCGGTCCTCGAACTCGACCTTGCCCTGGTACTCCTCCGCGACGTGGCGACACGACTCGAGGAACAGCCCGTCTGACAGCTTCATGATGTTGGCCTTGTGCACGGCCGTGACCTTATGGCGGCCGTTGGCCACCGCGTAGTCGAAGGCAAAACGCGCGATCCGCTCGGATGCCGCCCTGGTGATGATCTTGATGCTTTCCGCGGCGTCGGGTCCGACCTTGTGCTCGATGCCCGCGTACAGGTCTTCCGTGTTCTCGCGCACGATGATCAGGTCGACGTCTTCGTAGCGCGTCTCGACGCCCTTCATGGATCGTGCTGGACGCAGGTTGGCGTACAGATCGAGCGCCTGGCGCAGAGTCACGTTGACCGAGCGGAAGCCTTCGCCGACTGGCGTCGTGATCGGTCCCTTCAGCGCCACCTTCGTCTGGCGGATCGACTCGAGCACATTGTCCGGCAGGGGCGTGCCGTGGACCGCGATCTGCGACTCGCCGGCTTCCACCGGAATCCACTCAAACGAAAGCCCTGTCGCCTCGAGCACGGTGATTGTTGCCCGTGCGAGCTCAGGGCCGATTCCATCGCCAGGGATAAGAGTGACGGTATAGGTCACGCGCTTCCATCCTCCGTCGCCGCAGGTCACAGCGCCTGCAATGCGGGAGGACCAGTGTATCGGCCATCCGTGACTACAATCCGGCGCGTGAAGTTGCAGGAGTTCCACGCCAAGCGGCTCCTGCTCGCCCAAGGTCTGCCCGTTCCCGATTACAGCGTCGCCGACAACCCTACGGACGTTCGGAGGGCGGCCGCCCGCTTCCTCGAGGCAGGCAGTGGCAAGGTCGTGGTCAAGGCGCAGGTGCTCGTGGGCGGGCGGGGCAAGGCGGGCGGCGTCAAGCTCGCGTCAACAGCCGAGGAAGCGGCCGCCGTGGCGGCCCAGATCATCGGCATGGACATCAAGGGCACGACGGTTCGGCGCGTGCTCGTCGGGCCTGCCGCTGACATCGCCAGTGAGTACTACCTCGCCTGTGTCCTCGATCGCAGCACGCGCCGGGTGCTCTTCATGGGCTCGTCGCAGGGTGGCGTCGAGATCGAGGAAGTGGCCGCCAGCCGCCCGGACGCGATCGTCTATGAGTACGCCCATCCGCTCCTTGGTCTGCTCGACTATCAGGCCCGCGAGCTCGCCTTCAAGCTGGGTCTGAGCACCCACTTGAAAGAGTTCGTGACCATCGCCAAGGGACTTTTCGCCACGATGATGACCAACGATGCGGACCTGGTGGAGATCAACCCCCTCGCCATAGTGCGCTCGACGGGCGCTGACGGGGCACCGACTGAGACGCTCCAGTGCCTCGACGCCAAGGTGACGATCGATGATTCGGCGCTCGCCAGGCATCCTGATCTGGAGGCTATGCGCGACATCGACGAGGAGGATCCGGTCGACGTTGCAGCGCGCGAGCAGGGCCTGTCGTTCATCAAGCTCGAGGGCACGATTGGCTGCATGGTCAACGGCGCCGGCCTGGCGATGACGACGATGGACCTGATCAAGCGTGCCGGCGGCGAGCCGGCCAACTTCCTTGACGTGGGCGGCGGTGCCAAGGCCGACAAGGTCGCCGCGGCGATGCGCCTGATCCTCTCCGACGAGACCGTTCGCGCGATCCTGGTCAACATCTTCGGCGGAATCGCGCGTGGCGACGAAGTGGCCCGTGGCCTGGTCGAGGCGCGCTCAATGCAGGAGCGTCACGTTCCCATGGTCGTCCGCATCGTTGGAACGAACGCAGATCTGGCCGCGCAAATCCTCGCCGAAGCCGGCGATGCCGATGTGCAGACGGCCGGCACATTCGACGAGGCCGTAGCCAAGGTCGTGGCCGTCGCCAACGGGGGCGCGGGCGCATGAGCATCCTTGTCAATCGCGAAACGCGCCTGCTGGTCCAGGGCATAACCGGCCGCGAGGGCATGTTCCACGCACAGCAGATGCAGGACTATGGCACGAATGTGGTCGGCGGAGTTACACCGGGCAAGAGTGGCCAGAGTGTCCTGAGCACGCCGGTGCCGGTGTTCGATACGTGCGCCGACGCAGTCGCCCAGACTGGCGCGAACACCAGCGTGATCTACGTTCCTGCCGCCGGCGCCCCGGACGCCGTCCTTGAAGCGGTGGGCGCCGGCATCAAGACGATCTTTTGCATCACGGAGCACATCCCAGCACTCGACATGCTGCGGGTCGTGCACGTCGTGGACCAGGCTGGTGCCCGCCTCGTTGGACCGAACTGCCCGGGCGCCACGTCCGTCGGCCAGGCGAAGGTCGGCATCATCCCCGGCAATATCCATCGCCAGGGTCACGTCGGTGTCGTGTCACGCTCGGGCACGCTGACCTACGAGGTCGTCGAGGCCCTCACGGAGGCCGGAATTGGGCAGTCGACGTGCGTGGGCATCGGCGGCGACCCGATCAACGGCTCGAACTACATCGACATCCTCGCCCTTTTTCGTGACGACCCGGACACGCACGCGGTAGTGCTCATCGGCGAAATCGGCGGCGATGCCGAGGAGCGGGCGGCAGACTGGATCGCCCAGAACATGCGCGGCGTGCCGATGGCTTCGTTCATCGCCGGCCGGACCGCGCCGCCCGGCCGGCGCATGGGCCACGCCGGCGCGATCATCAGCGGCGGCCGCGGCACGGCGCAGAGCAAGGTCGAGGCGCTTGAGGCCGCCGGGGTGCACGTCGCCGAAACGCCGAGTCAGATCCCGCAGCTGCTCATGGAGGCCGGCGTCCGGCCGAGCTGAGCCACCGCTGCGCGGCATTCGGCCCACCAGTACGCGCGAAATTGCCAGAAAACCGGCGAGGAAGTGCGGCTATGCTCCGGCCGTCATAGCGCGATTCGTCACAAAGTGCCTTGACGGGAGCAGAGGGAAATGTCGTTTAGCGGCTCGAGCTTCAACAGCTACTCGCGGTTCGTCTTCTTTTTACTCGGAGGCATCTTCCTGGTCGTGGGCCTCGGCCTCTTCTTCTTCCTGGGCAACGTGCCGTACGCCGGCGGGGCGATGCAGCTGACCGGGGGCATCTTCATCGTGGTTGCGATCATCGTCATCGTGGCCGGTTTGATAGCCGGGCGGAATGCGCAGAAGACGCAGCAGATCCTGCAAACCGGCATCGCCGGCACGGCCACTATTACCGGCCTGACCCAGACCGGTGTCTATCTCAATGAGAACCCGCAGATCGCCATGAACCTGCTCGTTCAGCTGCCGGGCGAAGTCCCGTACGCCGCCAACGTCAAGCAGGTTGTTCCGTTGATGCTCCTGGGACGCCTTTCGAGCGGTGCCCCGCTGTCCGTTCGCGTCGACCAGATGGATCGATCCAAGATCGAGATCGACTGGAGCAGCACGGGTTTTGCCGCAACGCCACAGGCCGCATCGGCGATGGCCGCTGCACAGCAGATGATGGCAGCCGGTGCCGGCGCGCCGGCCATGGCGGGGACTCCTGCGATGACTGGCAATACCCCGGGGTCCTCGACAGACGAAAGCCTCGCGCAGGTTCAGGCGGCGCTCGCGGCGTCAGGTGGCGGCATGCAGGTTGCCAACCCGTTCTCCAACCCCGGCCAGCAGAACTTCACAGTCGAGCAGCTCCGCGCGTACCTGCGCCAGAACGGGCTCGAGGCGCAGGCGCACGTGGACAAGCTCGAAGACACCGGTCAGACCGTCGGCGACGAGCGCCTGTTCAAGGTCGAGTCGACACTGATGATCCCCGGCCAAGCGCCCCAGAAGCTGCCCGCTTCGTCAGCGATGGTGCCGGTCGCTGTCGCCCACAAGCTCTTCCAGGGCATGACCGTACCGGTCAAGTACGCGGCCGAGAATCACGACCTGCTGATGGTCGAGTGGGACAAGATCTGACCTGCTAGGCGCCCGATCTGGCGGCGCCGAGCTTGATGGCCATATCGATGGCCTGATCGCGCGGCCAGGCGCGACCTTCCTCGAAAGCCTCGTCGAATTGTTCCGCGGAGAGGGTGGCGCGAACGTCCGGCTCCGCCTCGTGAATTCCCATCACCGCGCTGGGCACGAGGAAAGGATCACCGCGGTCGCGCATCTGCTGAAGAGCTCCGAGCAGCCTGGCTGCGTCGGCTGGCCGGCCATCTTCGAAGGCCATGCGGGCGCTGAACTCGTAAACGAGCGCTAAGGCGGAGTAGTCACCGATCTCCCGCCAGGCACTCGTCCACGTCGTCCATGCCTTCTGCGCAAGGGAGAGCTCGCCGAGCTCAAGGTAGATACCGATGAGCATTCCGAGCGTATCGACCATGCGATAGCGCATGTCCAGCCTTCGGTAGTCCTCGACGGTCAGCTCCGCGATTGAGCGAGCCTGTTCGAGATCGCGGTTGATCAGCGCGATGGCCGCCCGACCTTCCGCGACCGCCAGCCGGCCGCGCTCATCACCCAGACTGGCGTACAGCGCCTCAGCCTGTTCGAGTGTCTCCGTTGCCGCTGCCATTTCGCGGTTGACGCTCATCGTGAAGCCGAGGTCGAACAGCGCGAGAGCCTCGTGCGGCTGGTCGCCCGCCTCGCGGTAGAGCGCCAATGCCTCTTCATAGACACGTTGGGCAAGGACGTAGTCACCTTGCCAATAGACCACGCTCCCATACCCGGTCAGGCCACGCGCCCGGCTGCCCGGATCGTGCGTGGAATCGAGAGTGAGGGCGCGCTCGAGCAGCTCTCGTCCCTCGCGCAGACGCCCGCGGTGTTGCCAGAAACGCCAGATTGCTCCGCCAATGCGAAAGCCGCCGGCTGGAGCGCCCTTCTCGATCGACCAGGTCATCGCCGCCCGAAGGTTGTCGTGGTCCGCCTCGGTCCGGGCAAAAGGCAGATCGGCCTTGGCGCTCGTCAACTGCGGTTCGATCGATTCGGCGAAAGTCACGAAGTAGTCGAGATGCCGATCTCGCACCTCGGTGACGGCCCTGGAAGAGGCCAGCTTCTCCCGGGCAAACGAATGGATCGTCTCGAGCATGCGGTAGCGCGGCTCGCCGCCCGGGCCAGAAACCGACACCACGAGGCTCTTCTCGACGAGCTGAGCGAGGACTTCCAGCACATCGGCCGTGACCTCGCCGCGCGGATCGACGATCGCCTCGACCGCGGCGAGGTCTGCGCCGCCAGCGAAGACGGCCAGTCGCGCGAATACGTCGCGTTCGACCTCGTCGAGCAGGTCATAGCTCCACTCGATCGCGCCACGCAGCGTGCGCTGCCGTTCGGACAGGTCGCGCCGCGAGCTTTCGAGCGTGCCCAGGCGATCGCTCAAGCGTGCCAGCAGGGTCGCCAGAGGAAACATCCGGATGCGCGCCGCGGCAAGCTCGATGGCCAGTGGCAGCCGATCGACGGCGCGACAGATGGCGGCAATCGTCACCAGGTCTTCGTCGTTCGGCGCAAAATCCGGCCGCAATTGCAGCGCGCGCTGGACGAACAGTCGAATGGCCGGCTCGTCCTCGAGCGGCGGAACAGGGAACTCCTGCTCTCCGGAGATGCGCAACGCCTCGCGACTGCTGCACAGGACGCGCGGCGAGGGCGCGTCGCGCAACAGCCGATTGACGTGGCGCGCCGCGCCCACGACCTGCTCGAAGTTGTCCAGGACGATCAATGCCCGTCGCTGCGAGAGAGCTTCAGTCAGCGTGTCGATCTGCGGCCGTGCCGGATCCTCCTTGACGCCCATCACCCGGGCGATCGCCGGCGGCACGAGGTCCGGATCTGTTATCTCCTCGAGGGGCACGAACCAGGCACCGTCGGTGAAGGCGTCCTGGATGTTGCGCGCGACCTCGATTGACAGCCGCGTCTTGCCCGTACCGCCGGGGCCGGTCAGCGTTACCAGCCGCGCGTCTCCGAGGAGCGCGCTTATCCGCTCAACCTCGCTCTCGCGACCGACGAAAGAGCTGATCTCCTCGGGCAGACTGCCTTTGCCAATGGACCGGATCGGCGGAAAGTCGGAAGGCAATCCGTCGATCTCGACGTCAAAGATGCGCAGCGGCTCGGGCAAATCCTTGAGTCGATGCTCGCCCAGGTCGCGCAGCCGAACTCCGGTCATGGCAACATCCGCGAGCAGCGCCGCAGAAGAGCCCGATACCAGGATCTGGCCACCGTGGCCGGCAGCGGCGACACGCGCCGCGCGGTGCACGTCGATGCCAACGTAGTCGCCTTCTGACAGCGTGCCTTCACCGGTGTGGAGGCCCATCCGAACACGCACATCGGCGTCCGTGGGCCAGTCAGTCATGCCCAGCGCCCGCTGCGTCGCGACGGCGAAGCCGAGAGCGTCCGAAGGACGATCGAAGACGATGAAGAAGGCATCGCCTTCCGTCTTGACCTCGAGTCCGCGACTCGCCGCGATGTATTTGCGCAGCGTCGCGTGGTGCCGCGACAGCAGCTCCGGGTATCTGGCGCCGAGGGCCGTGAGCAGACGGGTCGAACCCTCGATGTCCGTGAAGACGAAGGTGACCGTGCCCTGGGGCAGGTTTGGGGCGTTCACTAGCTTGGGACTTGCGATCCCTCTGGGTCGAAACCGAGCTGTTTCCAGGCCGGGCCACCAGGTGCCTCTATCAGCTCGACGAGGACGCCATGGCACGAACGGGGATGAATGAACGCGACGGGACCCTCGGCGCCGCGCCGTGGCACCCTGTCGATGAGCTCCAGTCCATTGGCCGCCAATCGATCCAGTTCGGCGGCAACGTCGTCCACCTCGAGACAGACATGGTGGAAGCCCTCCCCGCGCGACTCCAGGAAGCGCGCGACGCCCGTGCCCGGGTCCGTGGGCTCGACGAGCTCGATATTCGACTCGCCGACTGGAAGAAAGGCGATCCGAACTCCGTCATCCGCGATGGGCAGCAGGACGTCCAGCGGGAGGCGCAACTGGTCACGATAGACGTTGAGCGCGGCATCAAGGTCACGCACGACGACCGCAACGTGATGGATCTTGCTGGGCCCTTTGACCAGTTCGAACGCATGTTCCATATCAGGTACTCTCGGTTGAAGCAGGCATGTCGGCAGGATACGTAATCAGCTCATCTCGATTTGTGACTTGGCCGGTTCAAAACGCCGGTCAAGCCGGCTCAGATCGTGAGCAGCTCGCGATGCTCGCCGAACACGGCGCGCAGAGAATCGCTCACCTCGCCCAACGTCGCCCTCGCCTTGACCGCGTCGATGATGAAGGGCAGCAGGTTTTCGTCGCCTGAGGCACTGTCATTGAGCGCGTCCATCGCGCGTTGCCATGCGTCCGAGTCGCGTTCGTGCCTGACTCTTCTGATCGATTCGACCTGCTCGCGCTCGCCCGCCGGGTCGATTCGTTGCAGCTCGGGCGTGTGCACCTCGTCGTCGCGGAAACGGTTCACACCGACGACCACCTGCTCACCGGATTCGACCTCACGCTGGACGCGATATGCGGCCTCCTGGATCTCGCGCTGCTGGAAGCCGGCGTCGATAGCCTTGATCGCCCCGCCCATCGCGTCGATCTGAGCCAGGTAGTCGTTCGCGGCATCCTCCAGCTGGTCCGTCAGCCGCTCGACGTAATAGCTGCCTGCCAGCGGATCCGGCGTCGCCACAACCCCAGATTCAAACGCGATGATCTGCTGCGTGCGCAGCGCCAAACGCGCCGCCGCCTCCGTGGGCAGGGCAAGGGCTTCGTCGCGCGCATTGGTGTGCAGGCTCTGTGCGCCGCCAAGTACGGCGGAGAGCGCCTCGATGGTCGTCCGCACGACGTTGTTGTCGACCGATTGCGCGGTCAGGCTGCTGCCCGCGGTCTGCACGTGAAAGCGGCACACCATGCTGCGCGGCTCCTTGGCACCGAAGCGGTCGCGCATGATGCGCGCCCACATTCGCCGTGCGGCCCGAAACTTGGCCACTTCCTCGAACAGGTCGCTCCAAGCCGCGAAGAAGAAGCTCAGGCGGCCCGCGAAGGCATCGACGTCCAGGCCGCGTTCGCGCGCCGCGTCTACATACGCGATGCCGTCCGCCAGGGTGAACGCGAGCTCTTGGGCCGCTGTCGCCCCGGCTTCGCGCATGTGATAACCGCTTATAGAGATCGTGTTCCAGCGCGGCAACTCCTTGGCACAGAACTCGAATATGTCCGTCACGAGCCTCATCGACCCGCCGGTTGGATAGATATACGTGCCCCGCGCGATGTACTCCTTGAGAATGTCGTTCTGGACCGTGCCACCTAGCCTGTCACGCGCGATCCCGCGCGCGTCGGCGACGGCCACGTAGAACGCGAGCAAAATCGCGGCCGTAGCGTTGATCGTCATCGAGGTCGTGATGTCGCCAAGCGGTAGATCGGCGGTGAGCGTCTCCATGTCCTCGATCGACCCGATCGGCACCCCTACCCGTCCGACCTCGCCGACCGCCGACGGCGCATCGGGGTCGTAGCCCATCTGCGTCGGTAGGTCAAAGGCGACCGACAAGCCGGTCTGGCCCTGCTCCAACAGGTATTTGAAGCGGCGGTTCGTCTCTGTGGCGCTGGCGAAACCCGCGTATTGGCGCATCGTCCACAGGCGGCCGCGGTACATCGTCGGCTGGACGCCGCGCGTGAACGGATAAGCCCCCGGCTTGCCGAGCTGCATCTCCGCATCCCAGCCGGCGAGATCATCGGGGCCGTACAGGGGCTGCACCTCGATGTCGCTCGTCGTGACGTAGCGCTTCTTCTGGTCCGTCATACAGGGTCGGAGTCTAGCCGCGGGCTACTGACTCACGGTGAGCAGCTCGTCCTCGCGTTCAACTCGCGCGCCGGGCTCTACGCGGATTGAATGCACGGTCCCGGCGTGCGGCGCGCGTATCTCGTTCTCCATCTTCATCGCCTCGATCGCGAGCAGTCGCTCGCCGAGTTCCACCTGTTGGCCTTCCTCGACCCATAGCCGGGCAACTCGGCCGGGGATCTGGGCGCGCAAGGTTGCGTCAGAGGCGACGTGATGCTCCGCCGCCGCACGCAAAGCCTTGTCGCGCAGCTGCGCCCGCGCCGCCGGCTCTGACGTGACCTCAAAACGCCACCCATCCACGATCACCTCGTAGCGGCGCCGGCCTATCGCTCGATCCTCCGGTGTCTGGGCCACGGAGGTAACCAGCTCGCCAAATCGTGGGCCGGGAAATGCCTCGAGCTCACTCGGAGCGGGCTGAACCACCAGGTCGGCGGCGGGTACGCTGATTCGGTCGCGTGGCACGGTCACCTGCTGTGCTCCAGCGCTTCGCGGATACCGGCCGACCACCAGCCGTCCAGGTCTTCCCCACGCGCGGAGGCCTGCAGCACTCCTGCGGGAGGACTCTCAACTCGCGAAGCCATGGCCACGAGCTCGGTGGCTCGCAGGGCCGCTGCTGCGACCAACGGCGCCGGCGCCCAGGTTCGGGCAATCAAGTCGGTCGATAAGCCGGCGCCCGTCTCATCACAGAATTCGTCGCGCTCCAGCAGCCAGCGATGGAACGGCAGCGTTGATTGGACCCCGGAGATCTGCGTTTCGGAGAGGGCTCTGCGCATCCTGGCGATCGCTGCAGGTCGATCTTCGGCCACGACCATGAGCTTGGCGAACATCGAGTCGTAGTCGCCCGGAATGTCGCTCCCCTCCTCGACGCCGGAGTCGACGCGCACGCCCGGTCCGGAAGCCGGGCGCCAGCGGGTGATGCGGCCAGGGCCGGGAACGAACTGGTTTGCCGGGTCCTCTGCGGTCAGGCGTACCTCGATCGCGTGTCTTTTCGGCTCAGCAGCCCTCGAGGCCGCCGCAAGCACCCGCTCGGAAAGAGGTGCGCCTGCCGCAATCGCGATCTGCTCTTGGACAAGGTCTATGTCGGAGACGAGCTCAGTGACGCCGTGCTCGACCTGCAGCCGGGCATTGACCTCCAGAAACCAGAAGTCACCTTGAGTGGTCAGGAGGAACTCCGCCGTCGCCGCGTTGCGCAGCCCGACCGTTGCCGCGACTCTGACGCCCAGCTCGTGAAGAGTGCGCCGCTGGTCGGTCGACAGACCGGGTGCCGGTGCCTCTTCGACCAGTTTCTGATGGCGCCGTTGCGTCGAACAGTCACGCTCGCCGAGAGCGACGATGTGACCCAGCGAGTCACCCAGGAGCTGGACCTCAACGTGCCGGGCACTCTCGACGTAGCGCTCGAGGTACACCGATCCGTCGCCAAAGGCGGCGGCGGCCTCGCGGCTTGCACCCTGGATCGACTCGATCAGATCCTTTGAAGCATCCACTCGGCGCATGCCGCGGCCGCCGCCGCCCGCGGCGGCCTTGACGAGAACTGGGTAGCCGATGCGATCAGCTTCGGCATTGACCCGAAGTTCGTCGTTCGGCGTGGCCATGGTTATCGGATCGAAGATGCCCGGTACCACGGGTACGCCGGCGGTCGACGCGCGTCGCCGCGCGGCAAGCTTGTCGCCCAGCTGGTCAAGTGCCTCGCGCGACGGCCCTATGAAAGTGACGCCGGCGGCCGCGCACGCATCGGCGATCTCCGGCTGCTCGGAGAGAAACCCATAGCCCGGATGCAGCGCGTCCGCGCCGGTCTGCCTGGCCGCGTCGATGATCCTGTCGATGCGCAGGTAGCTTTCGGTCGCGGCCGCCGGCCCTATGTTGACGGTGGCGTCCGCAAGCCGGGTGTGGAGGGCGCCCGCGTCCGCGTCCGAGTAGACCGCTACCGATTCGATCCCGAGCTCCCGGCAGGCCCGGATGACTCGGACCGCGATCTCTCCCCGATTGGCGACAAGGATCCGGCGGAACGTGGCGGTGTCTTTGCGCAAAGACACTAGAGCGGGATGTTGCCGTGCTTGCGCGGAAGGTTCGACTGACGCTTGGTCGCGAGCATCTCCAATGCCGCTATGACACGCGGTCGCGTGTCGGACGGGACGATGACGTCGTCGACGTATCCCCTGCTCGCGGCGATGTACGGGTTGGCAAAGGTCTGCTCGTACTCGTGGGCGAGACGAACCCGCTCCGCGTCGGCATCGGTCGCTTGGGCAAGCTCGTCGCGAAAGATGATGTTGACCGCACCTTCCACGCCCATCACGGCAATTCGTGCCGATGGCCACGCGAGATTGACGTCGCCCCGAATGTGCTTGCTGCTCATTACGTCATATGCACCGCCATACGCCTTGCGCGTGATGACCGTCACCTTGGGCACGGTCGCCTCGGCATACGCGTACAACAACTTGGCTCCGTGGCGAATGATCCCGCCGTGTTCCTGGCTGACCCCTGGAAGAAAGCCGGGGACATCGACAAACGTCAGTAGCGGCACGTTGAAGGCGTCACACGTCCGAACAAAGCGCGCCGCTTTGTCGGACGCATCGATATCCAGGGCGCCGGCGAGCACCGCCGGTTGATGCGCCACTATGCCGACGCTCTGGCCGTTCATGTGGGCGAAGCCCACCAGAATGTTGGCGGCCCAGCGCGGCTGAATCTCCAGGAACTCGCCGTCGTCGACAACGTGGTCAATGACGTCGTGCATGTCGTACGGCTGAGTGGGTTCGCCGGGAATCACGAGATCCAACGACTCGTCGCGACGATCTGGCGTGTCTGACGTTGCTCGCCGCGCGGGCTGTGAGACGTTGTTCTGGGGCAAGTGCTCGAGAATGCGGCGACACAATGCAACTGCATCCGCTTCGTCCCGCGCGGCGAGATGCGCCACGCCACTGATCTGCGTATGAACGCTCGCGCCACCCAGATGCTCACGATCGACATCCTCGTGTGTCACGGTCTTCACCACATCCGGCCCGGTCACGAACATGTAGCTGGTTCCTTCGACCATGATCGTGAAGTCCGTGATCGCGGGCGAGTAAACCGCGCCACCGGCGCATGGGCCCATGATCAGCGAGATCTGAGGCACGACACCGGATGTCAACGTGTTGCGCAGGAAGATATCTGCGTAACCGCCCAACGAAACGACACCTTCCTGGATACGTGCCCCGCCAGAATCGTTTAGCCCGATGATCGGCGCGCCCACGCGCACAGCCAAGTCCATGATCTTGCAGATCTTTTCGGCATGAGCCTCAGATAGCGAGCCGCCGAAGACGGTGAAGTCCTGGCTGAATACGAAGACGAGGCGGCCATCAATCGTGCCGTGGCCGGTGACGACTCCATCGCCCAGGTAGCGCTCGCGGTCCAGACCAAAATCGGAGGCTCGATGTGTCACGAATGCGTCGAACTCGACGAAGGAATCCGGATCCAGCAGCAGATCGAGGCGTTCGCGTGCGGTGAGCTTGCCGCGTTCATGCTGCTGATCGATGCGTGTCTGCCCGCCGCCGAGCAGACTTTCGGCACGCAGGTGATCGAGCCGCGCGAGCTCTGATTCCTTTGGCGTCACTTCGTTTGAGCCCTCCGCACGTGGGGAATTTCGCGCTGGCGGCGGCTATCGTAGCAACGCGGCTGTCCACAAATTCGGTGAACAACTTCGTTCATATGTGGATAACCGGACTGTGGATTCCTGGGCGATCTTGGTAGGCTGGCTCACGGCGCCGAGGGTTGGGTGCCAGTCGTGTTGGAGTCCGAGGAGGCATAGTCGTTGCCAAAAATCATCGCCATCGCCAACCAGAAGGGTGGCGTGGGCAAGACGACGACGGCCATAAACCTCGCCGGTTCGCTTGCCGAGCAGGGTTATCGAATCCTTTGCCTCGACATGGATCCCCAGGCAAATCTTTCCGTCGGACTCGGAATCAATCTGCGCGACGTCGACAGGTCGATCGCAGACGCGCTGGTGGACGGGACGATCTCCCTCGACGACATCATCATTCCCACGCAAACGCCCGGAGTCGATGTCGCGCCGTCGACGATCGACCTGTCGGCGACGGAGAACGTGCTGTTCAGCGCAATAGGTCGAGAACAGGCCCTCAAGGACGTGCTCCAGACACAGGGTGCGGAGCGCTACGACTACGTGCTCATCGACTGCCCGCCAACTCTCGGATTGCTGACGTTGAACGCACTGGTGGCTTCCGACGGGGTGATCATTCCTGTCCAGACGCAGTACTACGCGTTGAAGGGCTTTACCGCACTGATGAACGTGATCACCCAGATTCGAACGAAGGGCCTGAATCCGGGGCTGAAGGTATATGGCCTGCTCGCCACTTTCTACGACGGTCGAACGATCCTCAGTCGCGACATGCTCCAGGAAATGCGCGACATGGGCGATCACCACATTTTCGAGAACATGATTCGCCCGACAATTCGACTTGGGGAGGCGCCCCTCGTGGGACGGCCGGTAACCTCGTACGCGAGCAATACTGAGGCGGCCCGTGCATATCGCGGACTGGCACGGGAGGTGATCGAACTTGGCTAGGCCAGATTTCCGAGGCACAGCAGCGCGGCGACTTGCTGAGGAACGCGAGCTTTCACCGGCCATCCTGAGCCTCATCTCGCCGGACGAGGGCGACAAACCGGCCGGAGTGCGCAATATCCCGCTCGATCGGATAACACCGAACCCAGACCAGCCGCGCATGACCTTCGACGAGGACGCGCTCAACGACCTGGCCGCCTCAATTCGCGAACATGGCGTCCTGCAGCCGGTACTGGTGCGACCAACAGATCAACCGCACCAATACCAATTGGTGGCCGGCGAGCGTCGCTGGCGTGCGGCGCGAGCCGCGGGGCTGACAGAGGTCCCCGCCCTGATCGAACAGCTCGACGACGAGACCGCTCTAGAAATCGGCATCATCGAGAACCTTCAACGAGAGGACCTCTCCCCTCTCGAGGAGGCGATGATCTATGACCGCATGACTCACGACCACGGCTACAGCGTTCGCAAGCTGGCACAGAAACTGGGCAAAGACAAGGGCTACATCGAGAACCGCTTGCGACTCGCAGGAGCGCCGACAGAGATCAAGCAGCTGGTGTCTTTGCGCAAAGACACGTTGTCCCATGCTTACGAGCTTCTCAAGGTCGAGGATCCCAAGAAACGCCGCAAGCTTGCCGAACAGGTGGCCAACAACGAGCTGAGCCTGGTCAAGCTGCGCGAGAAGATCGAGGGTCGACCGCATCCGGCGGAGCAGGCGGCGCCTCCGGGAGGCCAAGGCGAAGCTTTTGGTGAGCCCGAGGACGAGATGCTGTCGGCAACTCCGCGGGCACGTTCGTCAGAGGCGCCAGCTGACAACGCCCTGGTCGCCGCCAAACAAAGTCTCGCCGAAGCGCTCGAACAATGGGCAGATCTTCTTGCTTCGGCCGCGGCCTTACGCGATATCGGTGACACGGACCGAGCCAACCTCGCGAAGTACCTGACCATTGCCAAGATTCGGTTGGAAAACGCGATCACCGTGGTGCGCAGCGGTCACCCAACCGACTGAACAGCCCCCAGCCATCCAAGCGCCAACAAGGCAATCGCAAGGGCCTGGACGGTCCAGCCCGCTGCGCGCAAGCCGACCGCGCGACTCGCGCTCAGCACGAGGCCACCGATTGCCAGCAGCGTGGACAGGGCAACAGCCAATTGGCTGACCTGCGAGCCGTTCGTCGCCAGGGTCATCCACGCAACGGCGTAGATCACGGCCAACAGGATCGTGACGGCGATCAGGGCACGGCGACGTCCCAGGCGCGTGGCCAATGTGCTGATGCCACCGGCGCTGTCCCGCTCGAGGTCAACGAGCCCGTTCGTGAGCTGGAGTGCTGGTCCCGCCAGGGCCGCCAGAGGAATGAGAAATTGTGGCAGCGGCGGCAGG
This sequence comes from Candidatus Limnocylindrales bacterium, assembly GCA_036558545.1. GTDB lineage: Bacteria > Chloroflexota > Limnocylindria > Limnocylindrales > CSP1-4 > JALYGJ01. The sequence goes on along the minus strand of DATBFJ010000076.1, from coordinate 31,798 downwards.
GTCTCGACTGATCCGTACCAGGCGTAAACCGGCAGCACGGCAAATGCGATCGAGAAGCACACCCATGCCCACGCGGTTGGCTTGAGCCACAGGTCATAGACCAGGCCGCAACCAAGCATCACGGATGCCATCAGCGCAACGATGGGGCTTACCGCTAACGGCGCCAGCAGGCCGACAACTCCCGCAATCGCTGCGATTGCGCGGGTAGATCGAACCGACACGACCCCAGCCGGGATCGGTTTCCAGGACTTGGTTCCCGCGTCCAGTTGCTGATCGACGAGGTCATTGACAGTGCCTATGCACATCTGGATGCCCAGCATCCCGATGGTCAACAAAGTCGCGCTCCTGGCGGTCGCGCCGGCCACGAGGCACAGACCCAGCACAAGCGCCGAGTTGAGGAAAGAAGGAAAGGGGTGGACGACGCGCAGGGCGCGGAACCGGTTGGCCATCGATCGATGGTCCCTGGCGAGTCAGATGTAGACGATCTCTTTGAAGTTATCGACCAGGTAGTCGACCAGCCGGCTGCGCGCGTCCTTGAACACGGCATGCGCGCCACTCACGAAGTAGTACAGCGAAATGGCAGGAACCATCAGTTCCCCGCCGTCCGTGGTGCCTATTGCCGCCGCTGGCCCTCCCCCGGCGGTATAGACGCGTCGAAGGCCGGCGTCGTCCGTGCCAAAGGAGTGCCTGAGTTCCTTGACAACCTGTCGAACGCCGATACGGATCGACGTGTCGCGCATAAGCTCGGCAGCCCAGCTGTCGATACGCTCGTCAGGCTGTTCCTCGAGCCGTTCGCGATATTGCTGCGGGTTGGCCGAAAGGCCGGTCGCGGTCACGTGCGCCCTCCATCAAAAGCGGCGCGATTATCGCATCCGCGACCGGCCCTGGCCGATCACTCATGAACGCGGCCGTGCCGACGGTCGCTACGTGGTTGCAGCAGGTCGGAAGACGCGCACGAGCGCCAGGATGATGAACTCAATGATGACCCAACCAACCAGCGCGACGAGCGCGGCGACATCAAATGCGGCTGCGCCGGCCTGGATCTCATTCATGCCCAGGATGCCTCTGAACGGCGCAACGAAGATGTCGCTGACGTTGTAGATGAATTGCACGATCGCGTTACTCTCGCGCGCCGCCACCAGCAACAGCACGATGCGGACGACGATCAGCAGCTCGATCAAGCCGAAAATGAAGACGATCAGGCGCTCGAGAACGGCGCCCGGGCTTGAGCTGTACGAGACGCGGCGGATTTCGGTTCCCTGCGGATAGCCGTCCGGCGCGACGTAATCGGTCTCCGAGCGGTAAGTCATGTGCGGCGAACCTCCGAATGTTCGCCGATCGCCTGACGTGGCAATCGGCTGCACGAGGATGCCGTCAGGCAGGTTCATGGCAAATAGAGCGCAGCGGACGTTGCCTTGCAGATGCGTCTGAAAATTGAACATCACACCACCGTGTGTGGTGCTGCGTGGCTTCAGCGCGGGATCAAGCGCAGTGCCAGCACTGGGCAGGCCGCGGCGGCGCGCTTGGCCAGGGGCTCGAGGTACGCCGGGACCAACGGCGCAACAAGAATCGGATAGCCCCAGTCGTCCAGCTCGATCAGCTCTGGCAATACCTCGGCGCACATGCCGTGTCCGTCGCACACGATCGGGTCCACGACCAGCTTCGCTGCCGCTTCAAGCGCCGGTGTCATGCCGCGACCTCGAGCGATGGCCGCGCCACATTGGCCAAACAACCGCTGCGCCGTGAATGAGTCTCGAAGTCTGCCGCGAACGCGGTCATTGCCGAGAGCAGAAGTCCAACGGCTCCGTCGGGATGTCTGCACGCACCGCGACCGTCGATTTGGCCCGCCCAGCGCTCGAGACGGCCAAGGTCGGAGCTCGTGGCAACCTCGCTCGCGACCGCACGGGTGGTGTCGGCAATGGATCGAAGGCCGAACACGCACGGCCCGCACTGCGCCGCGCTCTGCGCGGCCATGTAATCGAGAATTGCGGCGGTCGCTGCGACACCGCATTGACCCATGCCCAGAAAGCTGAGGACCCCAGTGCCGAACGGCGCGCCCGCCGATTGAAGCAAGACCGGATCCAGTGGCAGAGCCCAACCGAGATCCCGGGTCGTCCAGCGGCCGAAATAGCCGCCCAGCAGAACGGCGTCTGAGTCATGGGGCCCCAAGCCGCTCATCTGGGCAATCTCGCCGATGCGCGTGCCCATCTCGACTTCGCGGACGCCGCCATTCGGCGCGCCGCTGACAGTCACGAGGGCCGTGCCCGGCGTCTGGCCTCGGCCGGCCTGGCGATACCAGTCCTCGCCAAAGCGTGCAATGAGCGCGAGATAGGCAAGCGACTCGACGTTCTGGACGAGCGTCGGCATGTCGTCGATGCCGCGTTCGAAGGGCCGTGGCGGAGTGACAGTCGGCCGGGCGTCTCCCTGGTTGATGAAGTGGACGGCAGCACTCTCCTCCCCCGCCACGTACGCGTGTGGAGCGCTGACGAGGCGGACGCGGAGCGGCAACCGCCGGCGCTCCGAAACAGCCCTTGCCAGGGCAAGTTGGCCCTCCCGGTGCGCAGATCCAACGTACAGCACGATTTCGCGTGCGCCGATCGCGTTCGCGGCGAGCAGCGCACCGTCGAGGATCAGATGCGGACGCGATGCCATCAGGGCGCGATCCTTGGCGCTCAATGGCTCGCCTTCAGCGCCGTTGACGAGAAGTCGGGCGTCACCGAGTGAGCGAGCCGCGACGGCGTGAAGCTTGCGCCCCACGGGAAACGCCGCGCCGCCTCGGCCCAACAAGCCGCTGGCGGTGATCGTTCGAACGAGATCTCGCTCCACCCCTGGCAACGATCCCAAGCGGGCGACGTGGTCGGAGAGCGTTTCGGCGCCCGCCGCCGCGGGAGGCCCGGCGAGGAGTCGGGGCTGGATCACCGGTCGGTGTCCGCGAATGGTGCGTGCGAGGCGGTGGTCGCTGCGACTACGAGAGGGAGCTCGTTTCGGATGTTGCGAGCCGCGACAAGGCGCCAGGTCAGGGCGATCGTCACTGCCACGATGCATGCGGCCTCGATAGTGACCATCCATGCCGCGAAGGCGTCGCTGCCCGATCCAGCGCTGTGGAGCACGGCCAGCGGCCACGCCCCATAGGCAACCCAGTGCACTGCTCGCCAGGTTCTCTGGCCGATGCGTTCGCGGAGCAGGCTGGTCACGATCAAAGCGATGACCAGATATACCGAGATCACCCCCAGGCCGACCCACAGGGGGCGATAGCTCGAGTCGAACGGGATGACTGCGGCGCTTATGCCCAGCTTGGCGAAGGGATCGAGGATCGCCGCGACGATGTGGACTCCGACGAACACGACGGACAGCAGAGCAAGGTTCGAGTGCAGATCGGCGGTCACGAAGCGTGGCCACGTAGGTCGCTGCCAGCGCACGATGCTGATCAGGCCAAGAACCGTCACGGCCGTCAGCAAGAGCAGCGAGACAATGCCGGATCCGCGACTGGCGAACCACAGCAGCTGATCGTTCATGCGGCGCGCGGAGTCGGCTCTTGGATGTCCATAGGCCAGCCATTGACGTAGGTGATGGTTCCGTCGTTGGCAACGAGTCGGGCTGGCAAGGACCGTGCACTCAGCCAACCAGGTGCGGCCGTGCCGAGCAGGATTGCGGCCGTCGCCGCCGCGTTCGCCGTGACGCAGTCCGCGGCCACAACGGTTGCCGTGCGCCACGGACCGCCACACGACTGACCAGTTCGCGGATCGATAAGGTGATGGACGATGTGTCCGTTGCGCCGCCAGCGGCGGACGGTGGTGCTGGAGGTCGCCAGGGCGCCGTCGCGGATGCTGACAGTTGGATTGCCCCGTCGCGACGGCGCGTCGCAGTTCTCGCTGAGCTGAATTCGCCACCCACCGCGCGGCGGCCGGCCCAGGACCTTGATGTCACCGCCAATCGAAACGAGCACGCCCGCAGTCGCTGGGAGCACCGCTGCTGCCGCGCGCGCCGCCTCGTCGACGATCAGGGCCTTTCCCGTCGAGTCGAGGTCGAGCTCCACGCCGTTCGCGACGCGCACCGTCAGCGCGTGCGTGTCGAGATGGATCGCCTGCCAGCCTGGTACCGATTCGAAGCGCATTGGTAGCGGTCTCGTGTCATCAGCCGGCAGGCTCCGGAAATCCCGGTCATAGCCGATCAAGCGGACGGCACGACCCACGCTTGGATCGACGAGCCCGTTCGTCGCGTTGGCGGCAACGAGCGCCGTATTGATCGCCGAGGTCAATGTCGGACTGATCGCGACGCGTCGGCCCGGCGAGCGGTTGACGATCGAAAGCTCGCTGTCGTCGCGGAAGCGCGAATAGGCATGGTCCGCTGAGGCGATGGTGGAATGCACCGCCTCCACCGCGTGTTGCAGCTCGCTGTCGCTGACGAGCACGTCGACGCGGGTGCCGATTTGGCGCCACGACTCCGAGCGGACGGCCATCAGGATCCGCCACTCGAGACATGCGAGCGAGTCCGCGTCGTCGTCGGCGGCCGAACGGTCGGCGTGCCGCTGCGGGTCGTTGAAAGCGTCGGGACGGGGGTTGCCTGGCTCGTAACCTCGGCGCCGTCTGTCGACTGGCCGTCAGAAGTGATCGGCGTCGTATCGGTATTGGTCAGATCACCCGAGTAGGTGACGGCAGCCAACCCGCCGAAGCCGACCGTCGCCATGGCTCCGGCGACAGCCGTGGCAGTGGTGATGCGCGAGACGCGAGCGATCGCCTGGTCACGCTGACTGATGCGCTTGCGCAGGGGATCTGGTCGCTCGACCGCGTCGTTTCGCATGCGCGGATCGTCGCGCCCGACTCTGGGAGACTGCTGTGCGGTCGCTGGACGCAGGCGTCGGAATCAGTTGGCTCCGGCGGTAGGACTCGAACCTACGACCAAGCGGTTAACAGCCGCCCGCTCTACCACTGAGCTACGCCGGAGCGCGCGTCCGCACTGACCTGGAGGATCAGGGGAGCCGCGAGATTATAGGCGGCGTCCACGGACAGGCGGGAGCCCGACAAATATATATCGTGTTACGATATAGTTCTCGATGCCTTCGCCCACCACACGTGACCTTACCGACGACGAATACCGCGCGCTTGCCGAGCTTCGATACCGCATCCGGCGCTTCATTCACTTCTCTGAGGGAGCCGCGCGCGCGGCCGGGCTCGAACCGCACCAACACCAATTGTTGTTGGCAATCCGCGGACTGCACGACCAGAAAGCGCCGACGATAGCGGAGCTGGCCGAGCGTCTCCAGCTCGCGCACAACTCGACGCAGGAGTTGGTGCGTCGGACCGAACAAAAGGGCTTGATCTCGACCAGCCGCGGCGAGGACGACAAGCGCCAGGTACTCGTCGAGCTGACCGCGAGTGGGCAAGCCGCGCTTCGTGAGCTGTCAGTCGCACACCGCGACGAGTTGCGTTCGCAGGCTTCCGAGCTGACCTCATGGTTGGAACGACTGACATGAGCTCGATCGCACGGACCGCTGCGGCCAGACCTGCTCACGCGGCGGTCGAAGGCCTCGGCGACTTCGAGGTCGACAAGCGCTTCGTCCTCCTCGCAATCCTGGCTGTACCGATCGGTGTAGTGGGCACGTTGCTCGCGGCGTTGCTGCTGGCCCTGATCGGCCTGATGACCAACCTCTTCTACTACGGCCGGATCTCAACCGAGCTGGTGTCGCCCGCCAACAACACGCTGGGCATCTACGCGATCTTCGTGCCCATCGTCGGAGGGCTGATCGTCGGCCTGATGGCTCGTTTCGGGTCCGAAAAGATCCGTGGCCACGGCATACCGGAGGCGATCGAGGCGATCCTGATCAATCGCAGCCGTGTCGAGCCGCGCGTGGCGGTGCTCAAGCCGCTGTCGTCAGCGGTGAGCATTGGTTCAGGCGGTCCGTTCGGCGCGGAAGGCCCGATCATCATGACCGGCGGCGCCTTTGGTTCGCTGATCGGCCAGCTGCTGCATTTGACCTCGCAGGAGCGCAAGACGTTGCTCGTCGCCGGTGCCGCAGCAGGCATGTCGGCGACCTTCGACGCGCCCATCGCGGCGACGTTGCTCGCCGTCGAGCTGTTGCTCTTCGAGTGGCGACCTCGCTCAATGATCCCGGTGGCCGCCGCGGCGCTGACGGCAGCCGCGTGTCGTCACGTCATACTCGGCACGGGTCCGCTATTTCCTGTCCCGCAGCACGGCTCGGCCGACCTGGGTCCGCTGATTGCGTGCATCGCCCTGGGACTCGCTGCGGGCGCTCTTTCCGCTGTCCTTACCCAGGGCGTGTACTTCTTCGAGGACGCTTTCGGCCGCCTACCGATTCACTGGATGTGGTGGCCAGCAATCGGTGGCATTGCCATTGGCATCGGCGGACTGATCTTTCCTCGCGCACTGGGCGTCGGCTATGACACCCTCGGCGGCTTGCTCGACGGCAGCCTGGTCGGCGGCGTGATCGTTGGCGTCCTGGTGGTCAAAGGCGCGATCTGGATGATCGCGCTCGGGTCAGGAACATCCGGCGGCGTGCTGGCGCCTCTCCTGATGATGGGAGCGGCACTGGGGGGAGTCGCCGCGCTGTTCCTGCCGGACATGGGGCCGGGCTTCTGGCCGCTCATCGGCATGGGTGCCATCTTGGGCGGGACGATGCGCGTGCCATTCACGGCCGTCGTGTTCAGTCTCGAGCTGACCCACGACCTGAGTGTGGTCGTGCCGTTGGCCATTGCCGTCGTGACGGCGTATGGCTTCACCGTGCTCGTAATGAAGCGCTCGATCCTCACTGAGAAGCTGTCGCGGCGCGGCCACCACCTGTCGCGTGAGTACAGCGTCGATCCACTGGAGGCCACATTCGTGCGCCAGGTGATGCGGACGAAAACCGTGACATTACCCGCGGAGATCACGGCTGCCGAGCTCGCCGCCACACTCAAGAACGAGCGGGGATCACGCGGCCAGGGCCTCTACCCGGTGGTCGACGGCGACGGACTGATGCTTGGCGTGGTCACGCGCCGGGACATCGACCAGCTGGGCACGAGCGACAAGATTCTCGCCGAGCTCGTGCGCCGGGAGCCGGTCGTCGCCTTTGCCGACGAACCGCTGCGTGTCGTGGCGAACCGCATGGCCGAAACGGGCATGACCCGACTGCCTGTCGTGGATTCCCAGGATCCGCGACGGGTCGTGAGCATCGTGACCCTGCGCGATCTGCTCCACGCGCGATCCAGGGCGCTGAGCGAGGAGCGCGAGCGCGAGCGAACGCTCAAGGTGCGATCCCTCGTCCGGTTACCCACTCGTAGCCTGACCGCTCATACTGGGCAACGATGACTGAGACAGCAGCCAATCCGGCAATTTCGACGAACGGCACCGGCGACGGAAGCGCGCCGCCGACGTACCAGCCGATCATTCGCGGCGAGAAGATCTTCCTGCGTCCCGCGGAGAAGTCGGATGTCGAAACCTTCGTGCGCTGGTTCGCCGACTCGGAGATGAGTGGGCTCCTTGGCATGCGCGCGCCGATGAGCCTGGCCATGGAAGAGCAGTGGTTCACCCGCGCCGTGGAGCAGCAGGGCAAGGAGCACTACCACTTCGTGATGTGCCGGATGGACAACAGCCAGCCTATCGGCACGATCAGCCTGATGCATGTCGACGAGGTCAACGGCAATGCCGGCGTTGGCATTTCGATCGGCGAGAAGGCGCTGTGGGGCAAGGGCTACGGCACGGACGCAATGAACGCGATCCTCGACTTTGGCTTCGGCCAGCTGCGTCTCGAGCGTGTCTGGCTAGATGTCTACGACTACAACGTTCGGGCTCGGCGCTCCTATGAGAAGTCAGGCTTTGTCGTCGAGGGCGTCCAGCGCCATGCGAACTACCGCCTTGGCAAGTTCCACGACGTGGTCCTGATGGCCATCCTCCACGCGGACTGGCTCGCGCTCGAGCGCAAGCGCTCCTGGGATTACTGACCCAGAGCCGTGGCCGAGCAGCGCTCGCCACTGATCTCCGTGGACGAGCTCCACGACCTGCTGGGTAGCGACAAGCTGCGGATTGCGGACGTGCGCTGGTACCTGGGCCGTCCAGACGACGGCCGACTGGCGTACGGAACGGGTCACATTCCCACGGCAGTTTTCGTTGATCTGGAAACGGATCTCTCTGATCACGAGGGCCTCGGCGCGCCTGGGCGTCACCCTCTGCCCACGCCGCAGGCCTTTGCGCATCGCATGGGCAACCTGGGCTTTGGGTCGAGAAATCTGATCGTCGTCTACGACGACAGCGCCGGCGCGATCGCTGCGCGCATGTGGTGGATGCTCGACAACCTTGGCCATCGTGACGTCGCCGTTCTCGACGGTGGCATCCAGGCGTGGACCGCGGCGGGCCACGAACTGACCACCGACGAACCGCAGGTGGACCCACAACCGCTGAAGCTTGGCTCAGCGTGGAGAAACGTCGTGGAACGCGACGAGCTGGCCAGCCGGGCGGCCGAGCTGTCCCTGATCGATGCCCGAGCGCCCGAACGCTACCGCGGCGAGATGGAGCCGATCGATCCTGTGGCGGGCCATATTCCCGGCGCGCGCAATCTGCCACTGACGGAGAACCTTGACGCCACCGGCCGCTTCAAGCCCGCGGACAGGCTGCGTACCGTCTATGAGCGGGTGCTGCGTGCCGGTTCAGAACCAGTGCTGTCGTGCGGCAGCGGCACGACCGCCTGCCATAGCATCATCGCGATGCGTATCGCGGGTCTGCCCGAACCGCTCCTCTATGTTGGCTCGTACAGTGACTGGAGCAGATCCGGCATGCCGATCGCAACAGGATCCGAACCATGACGAACGAATCGACCTACAAGCGGCCACGCTCCTGGCAGGAGATGCATGAGCAGCAGATCAAGTGGCTGGTCGAGCGCACCGGCGAGAGTCTTGATGTCTGGAACGAACGCGTCCGCGACACCGGAATCGCAGACGAGCAGTCTCTTCGAACCTGGCTTAAGGAGCGCGGCGTGACTGGCTACCCGCAGATGCTGCTGGTCATGGAGCGCTTCGGATACCCGGACTATCTCGAGGCGACCGCCGACGATCTGGTCGAAGGCCAATACGCGGATCGTCAAGATCTGCGGCCGATCCTCGATGCCGTACTTGCCCTGTTGCCGTCGATTGGCGAGATCGAGATCCAGGCGCGCAAGACATACGTGGCGCTTCTATCCCCGAAACGAACGTTTGCCGCCGTGCAGCCAACGACAATGAGACGCGTCGACCTTGGCTTGCGCCTGCCAATTGATCAGCAGACCGAAGGTCGACTGGAACTCGCGCCGAACTTTGGCCAGAGCTCGGTTACCCACAAGATCGGCCTGACCAGCCCGGCTGACGTGGACGCTGACGTGGAGGGTTGGCTGCACAAGGCATACGCCGCAAACGTCTGAATCGAGCGCCACTCACGCGAAATGGATGAGCGAGCAACGCTCCGGCGACGCTAGCCTTCCGCTCGTCACAAACTCAATCAAGAGGGAAACTGGATGACTTTCGGCGATATCTTCTGGTCTCTTATCGTCTTCTACTTCTGGTTCATGATCATCTGGATCTTCATCCGGATCTTTGCCGACATCTTCCATCGGAACGATCTGTCGGGAGCCATGAAGGTGATCTGGATCCTCGTGCTGTTCATCCTCCCGTTCCTGGGCGCGCTCATCTACATGCTCATGCGCAAGCCAACCGAGCAGGATCGTCAGGAGATGGCAGCCGCTCAGGAGATGCAGCGACGCGCGGCGGGCTACTCGTCGGCCGATGAGATCGCCAAGCTCCAGCAGTTGAAGGACTCTGGTGCGCTGAGCCAGGAGGAGTTCGACGCCGCCAAGGCGAAGGCGCTTGCCTGACAGAAAGTCGCGCTGAGAAGGGCCGGGCCGCGCAAGCAGCCCGGCTTTTTTGTTTGTCTATCGCCCGTCAAGCGAGTGCGGCAAACTCCTCGTCGGTCAGCTCGAGCTCGAGTGCGGCGACGTTCTCGCGGACGTGATCGAGGTCGAGCGTGCCCGGGATGGGCAGGATGTTCGGAGACCGTCGCAACAGCCACGCAAGCTTGATCTGGGTCGGGGTGGCGCCATGCGAGCGAGCGATGTCGAAAAGTCGCGGATGCTCGCCGTGTAACGGGTAGTACGGGACAAAGACGATGCCCTGGGCAAGGCAGTAGTCGACAACATCGTCGCACCCGTGATCCGCGAGGTTGTACTGGTTCTGGACGGCCGAGATCGGCACGATCCTGCGCGCCTTCTCGATCTGCGCGATCGAGACGTGAGAGATGCCGACGCGCCTGATCTTGCCGGCCTCATGGAAAGCGGCGAGGACGGACGCAGTCTCCTCGAAGGGCGTCTCGGGATCGATGCGGTGCAGGTAATACAGATCAATCGAGTCGGTCTGCAGCTTCCGCAGACTTTCCTCGATCTGCGCGCTCAAGACGTCACGCTTGCCCTCGCCGGGCCGGAAGCCACCCTTGGTCGCGACGATTAAGCCCTGGTGGGTGCCGGGCAGAGCCGCGCCGATCGTCGCCTCGCTCGACCCGCCCGTATACAGATGTGCCGTATCGACCAGGCCGACACCGGTGCCACTGACACTCCTGATGAATTCGACGTTCGCCGCGGTCTCGATCAATCGATTCGTGCCAAGGCCCATGCGTGGGACCTCAATGTCGCCGAAATTGATCATGTGGGCAACGCTGGGCACGGACGTCAGCGAGGCTTGCCCTCGCGTAGCACTGAGATGGACTTCTCAATGCGGCGCTGACGGGTCTCGGCGGACTTCGCGCCGAGTACCTGGGCTACGTGGTAGCCCTTCATGCTGTTCGACAGCTTGTCGAACGTGGCGTGGGCTCGCGGTTCGGCATCGAGCGCTGCGGCCAGGTCGTCCGGAACATCGACCGTGCGCGGCTCGTTGTCGATCTCGATATCGACACTCACATCGTCGCCTCCATTCAGTCCTGAGGCTGCTCGATGTGCCGCGCTGAAACCAACCATCGACTTGCCGTCGACCGTTGCAACGGTGCTGCGATACGTGTAGCCGTTGACGCTCAGCTTGACCGGCGGCTTCTTGCCCGCGCCCAGTGCGTCCATCACGTCGTCGGGTATCTCGATGCCCGTGGCGTTTCCGTCCGACTGCCGGATCGCCGTTCGAAACTTCATCGCCGCATCCTATTAGGCTGCCGCCGGAAGCACAGCCGCGCTCATAGACTGACGAACGTGGTTTCACCATCTGAGAAGAAGAGTCGGGCTAACGCCCTACGTCACGCGCAGCGGCTGCTCCGGCGCCACATCCTTATTGATGGCCACAACGATCTGCCCTGGGTGATCCGCAAGTCGGACACGGCGCCGGCTGATCTCGACGCGCACGACTTGCAGCGCACCTTGCCCGGACATACCGACCTGCCCCGCCTTCGACGCGGCGGAGTCGGCGCCCAGTTCTGGAGTGTGTTCGTGCCGGCTTCGCGAGAAGCGGTTGCCGACGGCGGGTTCGCGCGCATGCAGCTCGAGCAGATCGACCTGGCGCGCCGGATGATCGCGCGCTATCCGCGGGATCTGGCGCTGTCGTGGTCGGCAGACGATGTGACGGGCGCATTTGCGGCCGGACGGATTGCCTCTCTCTTGGGCATGGAAGGCGGACACGTTCTCGAGAACTCGCTCGGCGTACTGCGCGCCTACCGGGAGTTAGGTGCGCGATACCTGACCCTCACGCACAACAGCAACACGGATTGGGCGGATTCGGCTACGGACGAGCCACGCCATGGCGGGCTGACTGACTTCGGCCGCGATGTCGTGGCCGAGATGAATCGGCTCGCGATGCTGGTCGACCTGTCGCACGTAGCACCGAGCACGATGAGCGACGCGCTCGACACGAGCATGGCCCCCGTCATCTTCTCGCACTCCTCCGCCCGGGCCATCTGCGACGTCCCCAGGAACGTTCCCGACGACATCCTGCGCCGGGTCCCGGACAACGGCGGCGTCGTGATGGTCACCTTCGTAGCCGGGTTCATATCAGCGCAATCTGATTCGATACCGCCGACCGTGGCTGATGTCGCCGATCACGTCGAGCACATCGTCCGTGTCGCTGGCGTCGAGCACGTCGGCATCGGCGGCGACTTCGACGGCACCAACCATTTGCCGGTGGGGCTGGCGGACGTATCCACTTATCCGCACCTGTTCGCCGAGCTCGTGGAACGCGGCTGGAACGACCGGGACCTCACGCGGCTGGCCGGTGAAAACGTGCTGCGCGTCATGTCCGAAACGGAAGCTGTCGCCCTTCGTCTCGCGAGCTAGCGCAGAGACTTCTCGTCAGAGAACGATGACAGCCGAGCCAGACGGTTTGTGGCCGGCAGCGAGTGCGCCAAAAGCAACGGAAGCTTTGATTGGAAACTCGGTCTCGAGTTGCTGCCGGTACTCACGTCGGAAGATGCGCGTTTGGCGTGTGTCTGGCATTACCAGGACGACTCCATCGACAAGGCCGTCGCGGATCTTCAAGTGAAGCCGACGCAAGAGGTTCTGGCCGTCGAGCGGATTGAGCTCGCACTCAACGCCGAAACGCCAGTCGGAACCACGAATCATCGCGTCCCACGCGCGCTGCTCTCCCGAGCCGGGCAATGGCACCTCGAGCGACCATTTCAACGACGCGTGCAGCAATTGCCTTAACTTCTCGAGGACGCGCGCATGCCGAGCGTCGCGTATGAGTCGTACGCCCGGATACGCTCGAACGCTGAGATCGAGCCCGACAATTGCGCACAGCTTGGCCATCGTGACCACCGAAACCCATTCCGCTTGCGCGCGCTCGATGCGCGACACCTCAGCGGGCGAGATCCCTGCTTCGCGGGCGACCGATGCGACGCTCAATCCGCCAGACGCGCGCGCGAGTCTGAGTTCTGGCCCGAGCGTCCTCAGCACGTGACGGCCCTTGGCGACGCCTCGATCTGACGCACGCTGCCTGGCGACCACTTGCCGAGTATCGAGAGCGTCAATTAGCGGCGACTTATCTCAACTGCGGCTCGCCGCACGAGTCTACGCACCGGCGTCCGGCGCGATATGGCTCCTTCGGACCCGCAGGTCGGTTCGATGTCTCGCCCGACGGTGGCATCAACCAAAAAGCCGCCCGACGTGACCGTCGGGCGGCGATATGAACCAGACTTTCGGTGGCTTGGCTCGCGGGACGAGCCGCGGACCTTGCCGAACGACCTATTCGAGATAGTCCTTGAGCTTGCGCGAGCGCGATGGGTGGCGCAGCTTGCGCAACGCCTTCGCCTCGATCTGGCGAATGCGCTCGCGCGTCACGTTGAACTCCTTGCCAACTTCCTCGAGCGTGCGGGCGCGGCCGTCCTCGAGTCCGAAGCGGAGCTGGAGAACGCGTCGCTCGCGCCCGCTGAGTGAATCGAGCACCGCCTCGACCTGCTCCTTGAGCAGCTGGTGCGACGCCGCTTCCGCCGGCGCGAGGGCGGCCCTGTCCTCGATGAAATCGCCCAGGTGGCTGTCCTCTTCCTCGCCGATCGGCGTCTCCAGCGAGACCGGCTCCTGCGAAACCTTGATGATCTCGCGCACCTTGTCGGGCGTGACGACCACTTCCTGGCCCCTGGACATCGCCTCAGCGATCTCCTCGACCGTGGGCTCGCGACCCAGGTCCTGGAGCAGCCCGCGGCTGACGCGGATCAGGCGGTTGATCGTCTCAACCATGTGGACCGGGATGCGGATCGTGCGCGCCTGATCAGCGATCGCACGCGTGATCGCCTGCCGAATCCACCAAGTGGCGTAAGTCGAGAACTTGAAGCCCTTCTCGTAGTCGAACTTCTCGACTGCGCGGATGAGGCCGATGTTGCCCTCCTGGATCAGGTCAAGGAACGACATGCCACGGCCGATGTACTTCTTGGCGATCGATACGACGAGGCGCAGGTTGGCTGAGGTCAGCTGTTCCCTTCCCTCGCGGCCGATGCGCACAAGAACGCCACGCCGGTCGCGCGGCTTGAGCGACGTGTCCTGCTCGGTCGTCCAACCCATTTCAGCCATCAGCTCGGCGTCGTGGCCGCCCATGATCCAGCGCCGCAGCGCCTCGTGGGCAACGCCCAGCGTCCAGTCGTAGACGGCGCGGACCGCCGAGTTGTCGTGCGTCTCCGTGTCCGGCGAATGCGCCGCCCGGAAGGCGAAATCGACGAGCTCGGTGAAGTTCTCGGCGTTGCGCGCGTCGTTGTACGCGGCCGCGTGGTGCTTCAGGTCCTTGAGCGTCTCCTTGGCGGTGTCGCCTTCGACCGTCTTGCCCGCCTTGACGAAATGGAAGTCGCTCGTCTCCTGGAGCAGTCCGTCCTTCTCCGCCGAAGCGAAGGCGCCACGGACGATGCGGTCCGTCTCGTCCTTGTACGGCAGGCGGTGCTGCGGGAACTTGGTTCGAGTCTTCGGCTCGGTCTCGTTTTTCGTCCACTCCCACAGCGAAAGAACGGCCTTCTGCGGCTCGTCGATGATCTGCTCGCCCAGCTCGATCGCCTTGGCCAGGACAACCTCTTCCTCGGCGTTGAGCAGCGGCACCTTGCCGATTTCCTTCAGGTACATGCGCACGGGGTCATCGATGCCGATCATGTCGGCCGCGATCGCGTCCAGCTCCTCGGCGGTCGGCTCTTCCGCCGTCTCGGGATCGAGCTTGGCGGGCGGCTCCTCCCACGGCTTGGAATCGGAATCATCGAGGGCTACCTCGACGCCCAGCTCGCCGGCCACGGACAGGCCATCGTCAGCTCTGCCTTCGTCGAGCTCGTCCTTGCTTTCATTGAGGTCGTCGTCGTCACGGCGACGGCGGCCGCGCTCCAGAACGCTTGCTACCAGTTGCTTGTCACCTACGTCCATTTAGGCAGTGCCTCCTGTTGCTCCGGCCGCAGCCGGTGTTGGGTTTGGTCTTTTCTGACTGAGAACTGTCGTTTCGTTGCGGCGCCGATCCAGATCGAGCCGGTGTTGCTTCAGATCGCTTACTTCACGCAGCAGGCTTTCCGCCGTCTGCCTGTCACCCGCTGCCTCTGCTTCGCGGATGTCGAACTCCTTGGCTCCGATCTCCTCGTCGATGCGATTGCGCCGCAGTGTCAGCAGGCTCTGGTCCAGGGCCTGACGCAGCGCGACATCGTCGTCGGGCAGCGGCTCGAGGTCCGCGAACATCGTGCGCACCACGCCCGCCAGCGTCGCGTCGAGCGAGTCGACGAACGCCTGCCGATCGAAGCCGGCAATCGGCTGTTCGTGCAACCGATTCCAGATTTCACGAGCTGGCGTGCTTACGAACTCGATGTCCTTTTCAACTCCACCGTCGAGCTCGCTGCGCAGGTACGGGCGCAAGAGCAGCAGCCGCAGGAGGCTGAATTCCGCCCTCCGGATGAGCTGTCCGACCGACTCCGGATCCAGCGCATCCGGACTTGAAAGGACTGCCTCGAGGTTGATCTTGGCCCCGACGTGCGCCTCGGGCCGACCCACCACCCGGGCGACCTCATCGGGACGCTTGAGCTCCTCGAGCAGCACGCGCTCGTCTACTCCCGAGCGACGAGCCAGGAGCTGGAGGTACCCATCGCGTTGTGTGGGGTTGGTAACGCGCCTGATGGTTGGCATCACGGCGGCCACGAGCTTCTCGCGGCCGGCGAGGGTGCGCGGGTCGTGGCGCCTGGCAAAGTTATCGATCAGGTACTCGACGATCGGCTGCGGATTGTCCGCCGCCTCCTTCCACAGCGCCGGGTCGTCACGCATGACCTCATCGGGATCCCTGCCGTCTGGCAGCCGGACGACGCCCACGTCCGTAAGGCGGCCCTTGTGCGCGCTGCGTTCGATCTCGCCGACGAGCGCCGAAAGCTCCGTGGCACCAAACGTGGCGGCGCCCTGGCCGGCGGCATCCACGTCATATGCCATCGCGATTCTTGGGGCGTATCGAGTGACAAGCTCGATCTGCGCTGCGGTGAGTGCCGTGCCGAGGGTGCCGACGACGTTCTCGAAGCCCTGCTGGTGGGCCATCAATGCGTCCGTGTTGCCCTCGACGAACACGGCGACGCCCTGCTTGCGAATCGCCGACTTCGCTCGGTCGATGAGGTAAAGCGTCCGGCTCTTGTCAAAGAGCAACGTTGCGGGCGAGTTGAGGTACTTGGGACCCGGATCGCGACCGTCCTGGCGTGCCTCTTTCTCGCTACCGATGATCCGGCCGCCCAAGCCCGTCGCGTTCCCGCTGGCGTCACGTATCGGGAAGATGATCCGGCCCCGGAAACGGTCATAGGCTCCGCGACCACCACGACGGCGCGTGACAAGCCCGGCCGCCTCGAGTTCCTCCAGCCGGAAGTTTCGCTTCTCGATGAGTGCACGAGACAGCGTGTCCCAGGCGTCGACCGAGTAGCCCAGCAGTTGTGCCGAGATGGTTGTGTCTGTGAAACCGCGCGAATGCAGGTAGTCGAGCGCCGGTTGGCCGTGTCGGCTCTCCGTCAGCACCCGGTGATAGAAGGCGATCGCGGCATCGAGCACCTCGCGCAGTCGCTTGCGCTGCGCGTCCTCTCTGCTGGTTCGCTCGCTCAGCTCTACGCCGGCTCGCTGCGCGAGCCGTCTGAGTGCCTCGGGAAAGTCGATCGAGTCGCGCTCCATCACGAAGTTGAAAACGTCGCCACCGCGGCCGCAGCCAAAGCACTTCCAACTTTCGCGCGCTGGCGTAACGGTGAACGACGGCGTCTTTTCACCGTGGAACGGGCAAAGACCCTTGTATGAGGCACCGGCCTTGCGCAGCTGAACGGTCTCGCCGATCAGCTCAACAAGGTTGATCTTCTGTTTGACTTCTGCGGCTGCGCCGACTGACGTGGGAATGACCTCCGAGAGCGCCTGCAAAGGAGACGTCTGTTCACGGCTGCGTGTGTCTGTGGTCGGCCCTGTCAGGCGCCGGACACACGTATGGCCTTGTCAAGTCTTGACAAGGCGTTCGCAGCCAATTCTACCTCTTGACAAAGGCCTTGACAAGCCCTTTTGAGCGTGAACCAGGGGCTTGACAAGCTATTGACAGGCTCTTGACAAGGTCAGAAGGCGTTCTTGGTACGGCGGTAGAAGGGGATCTTGGCCATTTCGGTCGTGACGACGTACGCGGCGGTGATCAGCACCAGGGTCGCGAGCAGAGCGAGCGATGGCCCGATGAGTCCGAGGGGTCCCGCCAACGGGCTGTACGGGATCGCGAGGGTGATGAGCCCGACCGCGACACTCGAGCCCAGCAATACGAGACTCGGCCTGCTGCGGAAGAACGGGCGCTTGGTCCGGAGCACGAACATCACGGCAAGCTCGGTGATTGTCGACTCGACGAACCAGCCGCTGTGGAACAGAAACTCGTCCGCGTTGAACCCCAGGCGCAGGACGATGAACGTGAGGATGTCAAACGCCGAGCTGATCGAGCCGAAGACAATCATGAAGTTGCGCACGAACGCCAGGTTCCAGGCGTGCGGCCGCTCGAGCTGCTCCGGATCGACCTCGTCCGTCGCGATGGTGGTGGCCGGAAAGTCGGTCAGGAAGTTGATCAAGAGGATCTGACCGGCGAGCAGCGGCAGGAACGGCAGCACGATCGACGCGATGGCCATCGAGAGGACATTGCCGAAGCTGGCACTTGTCGTCGTGAAGACGTACTTCATGGTGTTGGCAAACGTGCGCCGGCCCTGACGCACGCCATCGAGCAACACGCGCAGGTCCTTGTCCAGGAGCACGATCGCGGCCGCCTGCTTGGCCACGTCAACGGCGCTGTCGACGCTGATGCCAACGTCCGCGGCATGGAGCGCGGGCGCGTCGTTGATGCCGTCGCCCATGTAGCCAACGACCAGCCCGTTGGCACGCAGGGCGCGAATGATGCGCTCTTTGTCGATCGGCTCGATCTCGGAAAATACCTGCGCGCTGCCAACCTTGGCGGCCAATGTCTTGTCGTCGATCGCCTTGACGTCCGCTCCGGTCATCGCGCCGGTTGGATCGAGGCCGACCAGTGCACCGATGTGCGCCGCCACCAGGTGGTTGTCGCCGGTGATCATGCGCACAGATATCCCGGCCGAGTTGAGGTCATCGATCGTCGCCTTGGCGCTTTCCTTTGGCGGGTCGAGGAAGGTGATCAGTCCACGGAATACGAGATCGCTCTCGTCGCTCGGGGCCAGCTTGTGCTTGCCGTCCGCGTCGCCCGAAGCGATGCCAAGCACTCGGTAGCCCTGGGCGCTGAGCTTCTCGAACTGGCTCTCGATGGATGCCTTCTGAGCGTCGATGGGCACCGACTTTCCGCCCGGCGTAAGCGCCTTGGAGCAGACGGTGAGCACAGGGTCGAGCGCGCCCTTGGTGATGATCTCGGTGTGGTCACCATCGGAAATGAGGATGCTCAGTCGCTTGCGCGTGAAGTCGTAGGGCAGCTCATCGAGACACCTGGCGCTCGTCAGGTCCTGGTCCTTGACGCCGTCGACGATCGCCTGATCGATGGGATTTGCGAAACCCGTCTGGAACTTGGCATTGAGCAGTGCGAGGCGGCGAACGGCAGTGCTTGGCGTTCCATCCGGTCCCAGGGCTGCCTGAAGCTCGACGGACCCGACGGTCATCGTGCCCGTCTTGTCCGTGCACAGCACCGACATCGCGCCGAAGTCTTCGATCGCTTCGAGCCGCTTGACGATCACGCGCTCGCGCGCCATGAGCCGCGCTCCCTGGGAGAGGCTGATCGTCACGATTGCCGGCAAGAGCTGTGGTGTGAGGCCCACCGCGAGCGCGAGCGCGAAAAGAGCCGAGTCGAGGAACGGCCGCGCCAGGACGACGTTGACGACGAAGATGACCGCGACGAGCACGATGATCACGCGCACCAGGAGGAGTCCGAACTGGGTCATGCCACGCTCGAAACCGGTAGGCGCGGGCTTCTGCGTGAGCCGCGCCGATACGCGGCCGAACTCCGTGTTGCGGCCGGTGTCGACGACGAGTGCCTTGCCGGTTCCGCTGACGACGTGTGTTCCGAGAAAGAGCGTGTTCGAGCGCTGTGCGATCGGCGTGGACGCTGCGATGGCCCCCGCGCGCTTCTCAACTGGGTACGTCTCGCCAGTCAGCGCGGCCTCATCGACAAGCAACGAGTTCGACTCCAGGACCAGGCAGTCGCCCGGGACGACATCGCCGGCGTTGAGCACCGCCACATCGCCGGGGACGATGTCGGTCAGCGCAATCTCTGCCTGCACGCCGTCGCGGACCACTTCCGACTTGACCTGAACGACCGCCAGCAGCGCGTCGACGGCTTGGGTCGCTCCCCTCTCCTGCCAGAACCCGAGTACGCCTGAAAGGGCGATGATCGCGAGGATGATCAGGGCGTCGGTGACGTCGCCGAAGACGCCCGACAGGATCGTGGCGAAGACCAGGATGATCACGATCGGGCTCGTGAACTGGCCCAAAAGCTGCGTCAGCGCGTCGGTTCGTCGGCCGGTCTCGAGCGTGTTCGGTCCGAAGCGCGCCAGCCGAGCCGCCGCCTCGGTGGAGGTCAATCCGTTGGACGATGAGCCCGCATTGCGCAGTGCTTCATCGCTGCTCACGGCCCACGGATCTGACATCTGGGGAACGCTACTTGCCCTCGAGCGCCGCGTTGCTGTGATTTACCTGAGCAGCGTCCGCCCATGACTCTTGGCGCATGATGTGCCGGTGGACGCAGCCGAGATCGACTCGAGCCAGATGCGCCGGACTCTCGCGTTGTCGGCCGTCCTGCTGGCCCTCGTACCGATCGCCTTCGGCATTCTTATTGTCGTCAGCGGGTATCCGCCCCAATGGGGGCCGTTTGCTTCGGGCGCTGTTGCCTGGACCATCGCACTGGCGCTGCGTTCGCCGGTCGCGCTGGTGGGCATCCGCCTTTTCGGATCCATCGAGCGGGCGCAGACCCTAGTCGTCGCAGCTTCAGGCCCGGCGGAGGAAATCGTCCGCTTGATCGCAGTGCTTGTGATCGGTCGCGACCTCGCCACCGCGATCTGGCTCGGTTTTGGCTGGGCGACCATCGAGGTGGCCTATACGTTCATCAATGGCGCAGTCATCGCGCGCATGGCCAACCGCACCGACCCAGAGGCGGAACGGGTGCGCCAGCTCATTCCGCCCGCCGCTTTTGGCCCATCGGCGCCAATCTGGGCCGCGTTGGAGCGAACCGGTGTGACGGCATTTCATATCGGCATGACCGTGATCGTGGCGGCCGCACCCATAACCTTTCTCATCAATGCGGTCGTACACAGCGCCCTCAATCTGACTGCCGTGCGGTTCTCGCAACGATGGCCGATATGGGCCCTGGAGGGCCTCATCTGCGTTGTCGGTTTCGGCGCCCTCGTGGTCGGACTATTCCTGATCGGAGCCTTCTAGACCTTCACCGTCGCCTCATACCGTTTGCGAACCTCGGCAACCGCGGCACCGATCCCGTGGGTCCAGGCCGGGCCGTGACCGGGCAGCACGTAGGTGGCGTCGAGATCCTCGAGCCGGGCAAGTGAATTCAGCGCCTCAGCCCGGTCAGCACCAAACGGCGCGATCTGAGGGCCGCTGACGCCGTTGGTCACGGCGTAGGTCGCGATCGCGTCGCCAACGAACAGAGTCTTGTCCGCTTCAAGGAAGAGAGCGGCACTGCCGGGCGTGTGGCCGGGTACGTGGATGACGCGGGGCGCGCCAGGAACATCCAGCGTCGCGCCGTTGCCGAATGTCGAGACGACGCCCAGATGCATCTGACGGAGTGCGCCGCGGCGAGCGGAAAAGATCAGGAACCGGAGCAACGGCGCGATACGCGTCGATGTACCCGCTCCCTTTGCCGGGTTGGGTATCTCGCCACGCGCGAGCGCGGCATCCAACTCATGAACGGAAACCGGCCAACCGCGCTCGCGCCTTGCACGTTCCGCAAAGCCGATGTGATCCGAATGACCGTGCGTCAGCAGAATTGCGCGCACGTCATCGACCGTCTTGCCCATGTCGGCCAGGGCACCCGGGACCAGTGACCAGTAGCCGGGAACGCCCGCGTCCACGATCGTCACGCCCGCGGACTCAGAGATCAGGTAACTATTGACGATGTCCTCACCAAGGGCCCGGATATGGCTCGAATCCGCAAAATCCATTAGAATATTGAGACCTTTTCCGAGGGAGTTTGGTCGGCACGTCAACAGCCCAGCGAACGACGCGACCGCGGTTTCACAATGGCCACGGCATGAACGTTTCGTGACGGCATCGTCGACGCCGGCCGGCTCCAGGACCGTACCACGAGAGGTCGATAACGAGTGACAACCTCAAGCTCTTCTGTCTGGCGCCGCTCCGTCCCCAAGGACGCGCCGCCGGAGCCGTTCAAGCACCTGATCGATCGCTATCAGCATCGCGAGCAGCTCGTTACGTGCACGTGCGGCTGGCAGGGCAGCAGCTTGGACTCGGCGCCTGACGGCTGGAAGGCTCATCTGCTGGAGGTGCGCGGCCCGTCGCGCTAGGCCTTCGCAGCTAGATCATCCTTTGGAAAGGCGGCGATCCGCAGAAGCGGATCGCCGCCTTTGGTGTTGCCTCGAAACCTGTAACTCCCGGACGGCGGCTGCGAATGAGGTCCCGCCCGCAGCGGACCGTTTGGCCCGCCAATAGGGCCATGTGGCCCTCCTGCGGTTGCACCCGAACAATCAGGCTCTTGATGTCTCAGTCGACGGATGGCGTCGACGGACTAGTCAAGGAGGTTCTCTCGTGAACTGGCTGCGGTGGGCGATCTGGGTCTCCGGCGCGCTGGCCGTGCTCAGCCTGGTCGGGCTCATTTGGGGCGCGATCAACCTGACCGGCGACGTTCGGACGATCGTCACTTGGATTTTCTGGATTTCATTCATCGTGCTCGTGATCGCGCTGTACCTGCGCTATCGCAACGAGCCGGGCGCCGATACCGTAGAGGTCGAAGGACCTCCGTTCGCGCGCTTCCTGTTCAGCAACCGCTACGCGGGCTGGGTGTGGCTGCCGATCCGGGTCTTCCTCGGCTTTGCCTGGCTCGACGCCGGGTTGCACAAGCTGACCGGCACCGGTTGGGTCGATGGTGGCTCCGCGCTGCTTGGCTACTGGAACAACGCTGTGGCGATCCCGGCGGCCGGATCGAGTGGCCATGCCGCGATCACCTACGACTGGTATCGAGACTTCATTCAGCTGCTGATCAACAACAATGCCCAGACATGGTTCGCGCCGCTCGTTACCCTCGGCGAGATCGCGGTGGGCCTTGGCCTGATTTTCGGAGCGCTGACCGGCATCGCCGCCTTCTTCGGCGCGCTGATGAACGTGTCCTACCTGCTCGCGGGATCGACCTCATCGAACCCGGTGCTGTTCACCTTCGCGATCGGCGTGATGCTTGCCTGGCGCGTCGCCGGTTACTACGGCGTCGACCGCTGGCTGCTCCCGATGCTCGGGACGCCGTGGCGCATAGGTTCGATCTTCCATCACGAGACAACTGAACAGACTTCGGCAGCGCCGCCCGCCTGAACACGCCAGGTAGGCGCTTGATCGAAGACGCGGGACGGCGGAGGCCTCAGGCCTCCGCCGTCCCATACGTGGCGGACACGGCGGCTGGCACAGAAGGACCCGGCGCGGAGAGCTCTCTTGGCAGAGGCGCGCCGGCACGACGGTATGCCACGACGCGCATCACGGTCGAGCCCGCATAGAGAAACGCGAAAGCCGGATAGCCAAGCGGGCCACCGACCCCCACGACGGCAGCGCTCATGAACTGGGCGGCGGTCATGGCGCCGGATGTCTGTGCCAGGTAACGCGCGTGCTGGCGGACGACGGCCGGCCCGCTGATGAGTCGGAACAGCTTCTCGTTTGCCGACAGCGACCCGAACGCGAAACCAACGGCCCCGAGCATCGACGATGCGATCAGGAAGACTGGGGCGAAGGCCGCGCCGGGCAGCGCCAGCAACGGCGCGGCCATGGCCACGGCTCGGATCGCGAAGGACTGTCGGAGCATCACGGTCGACGATCCGCGCGCGAGGCGCGAACCCGCGAACGCCGCGGCCACGACCATGGTCAAAGTGCCGATCGAGCTGATCATCACGGTGAAACCGGCGCTGACACCCACGACCGTGATCGCGAACACCGACATGGTTGGGGCGAAACCCATGCCGAAGGCATTCACTGCGCTCACCTTCAGGAAGCGCGTCAATTCGGGCGTGGGTTGTGCTTTTGTGGTCTCCGCGGCCTTCGGGACGATGAACTTGCCCGGGTGGCGGAGCTGGCGGATGACGTGGATCTCGGCAATGCCCAGCAGGCCCGAGACGGCGAACGGCAGCGCGTATGCGAGCGGCCCGAACTGATGGAAGAGCGTGTCGAGCGCGGCCGCGATCGGCAGCAGCAACAGAGCGCCAATGGCGAGGCTCACCGCGAGCAGGCGCGGGACGACCAACCGGCGGTCCTGCTCAGGCAGGACCGCCGAGTGCCACGACAACAGGTTGGCGCCCACGATCGAGGTGACGAACGTCGTTATGGCGAGGACGACAGCCAGCAACAGGATCGCGAGTGGCCCGCTGACCACGCCAAAGGTGACGAGTGCCGCGAGCACGGCAAGGTAGAGGCCACGCGGCTCCGAGATCGACGCGAAGAAAAGAGTCAACCCGCGCAGGTTCCCGTCGGTGCGATCCAGAAGGCGCGGCATCACGAGCTGGCCCATACCGCCGGCCAGCGGCAGGACACCGAGCAGAACCGCGACAAACGGCGGACAGCCAATGGCCAGCGCGAACGGGATCACGACGTCGAAGCTGGCGAGGACGCTGACGACGCCCTGGGTCAGGGCAAGCGCCTGGTACGTGCGGAATCTGGGCGCAGCGAACTGACGCCAGTCGTCGATTGTGGTAACGGCCAACAAGAGTCCGCGCTCCGCAAGCTACAGAGTCCGCGGAGTCGGCCGATTCGACCGCGCCGGCCGTCGAGCCCTCTTCTCGCCGGTCCGCCCTCGAAGGGCGCCGCCTGGGACGCGGGGTGACAACCGCGTTCGCGAGACTCCTGTGACTCCGCAAGTTTACCGAGGATGATTTGAACGCGTGGGTCGCCCGATCGTCCCGGCTTAAGCGGCCGATAAGTCGCCATTGCGACCATTGCCACTCCCTGGATGCAGCAGTCGATCCACCGTTGATCTGGACTTCGCTGCGTCCGCGAAGGACTAGTCCACGAATTTGCTCGAATCGGCTCCGCAAGCCCCCTAGGGCGAAAGTTGGAACAGAAAGCGCGGGTGGCGCGTGGCAGTGCCGGGTGCCGGGTGCCGGGTGCCGGGTGCCGGGTGCCGGGATATGCTGCCGGCATGTGCCGAAGCATCATTACCCTGCGCCGTCCCGACCAGTACCCCACCGACGACGAAGTCCATGCCGCCGCGCTCCAGTTTGTGCGCAAGATCAGCGGCTATAGGGTGCCCTCCAAGAAAAACGAGGAGGCGTTCAACGCGGCCGTCGAGGAGATCGCACACGCATCGCGGCATCTGCTCGACGCGGTCGGCGGAAACGTCAACTCGGTGGAATCGGCAGCGTAGCGGCCCTGGTTTGACATACGTCCTTCACGGTCTTACCATCCGCCCTCGCGCTCACCGCGCCCATCACAACCAGGAGCCGTTTAAGCACAGATGACAACGAATTTCCTCGCCAGCACCGCAGCCACCGCGCTGCGGATCGTCGCGCCTATGGGCGCGCCGGTGCGCGGGAGATCTGTGCCCTTTTTGACCTGACGCAAGCAGTCGCTGCAGCGGAAGGAGCCGGAGGGCCAGATCGGGCCCCCGGCTTTTTTGATGCCTTTCGCACAACGAAGTCATCGAGAAGCCTCCCTCCCGCGGTCGTGTAACCGGGGGCCCTGTCGATTGGAAGCAAACCAATTAAGCAGGAGCAACCGATATGACCGTCACGCTCGAACCACCGGTCCGGCCGCAGACGCCGGCAGATGAAGGAGCGATGGTGAATACGCAGGTCGAGCCCGGTCCGGTCGCGCCGCAACAGGTGAGCGCAGCGGAAACGCCGGCGCTGGTCATCGACCACGTAACCAAACGCTTCGTCGTCGGTCGGAAGAAAAAGCCGGTCGTGGCCATTGACGACGTCTCGATGCGCATCATGCGCGGCGAGATCTACGGCGTCCTTGGCGCCAACGGCAGCGGCAAGTCCACACTCATCCGGCTTGTCAGCACGCTGCTGACGATCGACCAGGGGAAGGTCGAGGTCTTTGGACTCGACATCACCAAGCACGAGATGCAGGTCAAGCGGTACATCAACCGCGTCAGCGTCGACGCGGCGTTCTTCAAGAAGCTCTCGCCTGCCGAGAACCTCTCGTACGCCGCCCGGCTATACGGGGTAGATGCCAAGTGGGCAGCCGCGGAGTCGGTCCGAATCCTTGCTCGCCTCGGTGTGGGCAAGGCACGTCTGGGACGGCCAGTTGAGCAGATGAGCCGGGGAATGCAGCAGAAGGTCGCCATCGCGCGAGCGCTGCTGACCAGCCCGACGCTGCTCCTCCTGGACGAGCCGACGACCGGACTCGATCCGCGTTCAAAGCTCGAGGTCCAGTCGTTCATCGAGGAAGTCATGGCCAACCACGACGCCACGATCGTGCTCACGACGCACGACATGGAGGAGGCGGAGCGCCTGTGCAACCGGCTGGCAATCCTGGCCGACGGCCGGGTGGTCAACGAGGGGACACCGGCCGAGCTGCGGGATCTGCTCAGCACGCCCGGTCACCAAGCCACCCTGCATGACGTGTTCATGCGCTACACCGGCCGATCCCTCGACGACGACGTCGAAGAGGAAGAAGAGGAGGAATAGCCGATGAAGACGACCGAGCCACACACCAACCCGATCAACAAAACAACCACTCAAAAACTTGAAGAAATGAGGAACCCACAGTGATCTCCCATCACTACCACCTGGACAGTCAGCGTCAGAGCCGCGCCGAGGCGCGTCGCTCCCGACACCTGCACTCAGCCAGCCTCGTCAATCGCCCGCCACGCCGGCGCATGGGCCGCGCTGTCGGTCGGCTGATGATCGACGTCGGCAGCCGTCTGGCTGCTGACCCCGTCAGTGAAAGGGCCCGCACCCGTTAGGGGGCGGGCCCGAACCCACCAACCAATTAGTCGGAGACCGTGAAATGGCCGTCCTGACTCGCGAGCTGAAAGGCAGCTACGCGTTCGTCGAACGTAACTACAACCTGGTCAAGCGTTACTGGGGCTGGGAATTCGGCTTTCTGGTCTATGCCGTGGCAGCCGCTTTGTCGGTCACCTTGATCGGCAAGGACCAGGGCAGCGAAGAGCTGATCCTGTACCTCGTCATTGGCGCCGTGTTCTGGAACTACCTGAGTGTCGTGTTCAGCTTCATCGCCGAGACGATCACCTGGGAACGCTGGGAGGGCACGCTCGAATACACGATGATGGCCCCGGTGAGGCGGATCACCCACCTCCTGGGATCGACGCTCTTCGCGCTGATCTACGGCTTCATCCATACGGCGATAGTGCTCGCGGTGCTGGTCATGTTCTTTGGCATTGACCTGTCCAACGCGAATTGGACGACCGCTGCCGTGTTCATGCTCATCGGCTCGGCATCGATCGTGGGCATCGGCATGATGGCCGCCATCCTGCCGCTGCTCTATGTCGAGCGCGGTGACCAGATGGTCTTCGTCCTGAACTCGCTGCTTCTTCTGTTCAGTGGCGTGTACTACAGCATCGCCATCCTGCCCCAGTGGATGCAGTTCGTGTCCCAGTTCGTGCCTGGCACATACATCCTCGACGGCATCCGCCAGGGCCTCATGAACGGAGTCCCGGTAAGCGATTTGCTTCACGACGTCTGGCCGCTGTTGGTCATGGCCGTCGTTCTCATCCCCGCGGGCGCATATGCGTTCTCGCTCGCCGAGCGATACGCCAAGCGCACCGGCAAGCTCAAGAGGGTTGGTTAGATGAAACAAGCAACGGCACTCGACTTGAAGATCCGGCCGTTCGAAGGCCTCGACGACGTTCCAGCATTCGCCAGGATCCTCAACAACGAGTTGAAGGCGGACGGCGTGCCCAACTTCGAGACTGAAGGCGACATTCGAGCGTGGATGAGCCACCCGACTGACACCTTCCGGCCAGATCGGGACGTCAACCTTGCCTTTGTCGACGGCGCTCCCGTCGCCTACTCGGAGCGTGAGTGGGTCGACACCAACGACGGCGTATACCGCGAGTACCGCATCAACGGCGCTGTGCTGCCCGAATGGCGTCGCAAGGGAATTGGCACCGCGCTGTTGGAGTACAACGTCGAGCGAGCACGGGAACTCGCGGCGACCCAGCAGACGGAACGGCAGCGCGTCCTTGGCTCATGGTCGAACGATCGTCAGGCAGGTCGCATTGCCCTGCTGCAGAAGCAAGGCTTTGAGCCTGTCCGCTGGTTCTTCGAGATGACCCGCGATCTTTCGGATCCAATTCCGGAGGTGGAGCTCCCCGAAGGACTCGAGATTCGACCTGTCACGGACGACAACATTTTCCAGGTCTGGCACGCGGACGTAGAAGCGTTCAAGGACCACTGGGGCGGCTTCGACGATTCGGACGAGCGACTCAAGAGCTGGATGGAAAGCCCGACTTTCGATCCGACGCTGTGGGTCATCGCCTGGGACGGCGACGAGGTTGCCGCGGGCAACGTCAACAGCATCAGCCACGAGGAGAACGCTGCAATCGGCGTTCAACGCGGTTGGCTGAACAGCGTGTTCACCCGACGGCCGTGGCGCAAGCGCGGTCTGGCCAACGCCTTGATCGCGAGGTCGCTGCAGCTGATCAAGGACCGCGGCATGGATTACGGCGTTCTCGGCGTCGATGCCGAGAACCCGACGGGCGCGCTCGGTCTGTACGAGCGCAACGGCTTCAAGGTTCTGGAGCGGTCAACCGCCTGGCGCAAGCCGCTCTGATAGGCGGTTCGCCATATCAATGGGGCCGGTGACCGTCATAAGGTCACCGGCCTCTCTCTTATGTCTTCGGTGGGCGAGTCCGCCGGTTCGCCACGCTCAGACCGCGGCCGAAATCGAGTCGGTTGAGCCGAAAGCTCCGGTTGGGCCCGGGGGTTGACCTTATGGAGGTCACGGATGCGAGTTAGAAAGGCAGCACGCCGGAGCGGACGACCTGCCCGAGCCACGGCCGTTCTGCTCCGATGGTCGTCTGGCGTCCGTGGCCGGGCAACACCTTGAGGTCGGTCGGCAAGGCGGTGAGTCGGGCGAGCGAATCAACCATCTGATCGTCCGATCCACCCGGAAGATCAGTCCGACCCCAGCTTCCGGCAAAGAGCGTGTCACCGGTGAACAGCAGCCGCTCGTCGTTGGCCAGCAGGCAGACGGAGCCCTCGGTGTGCCCGGGAGTATGCAGCACCTCGAGGTCGACTTCGCCAAACTTGACACGCGAGCCCTCGGCGAGATCGATGGCAGGCACAGAGGGCGGGATCGGGAACGGTGCCATCAACGTCGACGGATGTTCGAGCCCGTGACGATCAAGCGCATGAGCTGCGATCTGGGCACCCGTCACGTTCGAGAGAGGTGCGTTGTCGCCGATGTGATCCCAGTGCCTGTGCGTGCTCACGATGAGCTTCAGTGTCCAGCCTCGTTCGGCCAAGGTCGTTGTCAACCACTCCACGCACGGTGCGGCCGTATCGATGGC
Organism: Candidatus Limnocylindrales bacterium; assembly: GCA_036558545.1. Taxonomy (GTDB): domain Bacteria; phylum Chloroflexota; class Limnocylindria; order Limnocylindrales; family CSP1-4; genus JALYGJ01. The sequence goes on along the minus strand of DATBFJ010000076.1, from coordinate 3,239 downwards.
GATCGCCTCGCCGCTTGGCTCGTCGGCCAGGACATAAAGGTTCGTGGCGATCGGCCCGATCACCCGCTGAAGAAGCTTCATCGCGCCGTAGTGTCGTCGAGTCGGAAGTAGACGCCTACGGCCGCGACCTGACGACGGCCGAGGCGATAGACGAGATTGCCCGGGAACGGATGCTGCCCGGTCGCGCGTATTGCCTGCTCGCGTTCCTCGCCCGGCGGCAGTCGCGTCGCGACGAAGCTCCACTCGACTCCGTTGTGGTACCGGACCGTGCCGTGTCGGGCGACCTCAAGATCTCGCGTCCAGCCAACGTCGCCGTTCGGATGCCCGACATAGCTGCGTCCTTTGACATGCAGCACGCCGATGAGACGGGTGCGCGTGCCAGGTCCATTCCTCCTGGGCACGGTGAGCTCGACGACATTGCCTATCCCGCGTCGCGACCACATGCCACGGACGAGCGGGTCCATGAGCGCGAGAATTCGATACTGAAAACGGAACGCGGCATTCCAGAAACGAGATCCCCGAGCGGGCACGGCACTCACGCCGAGAGCATACGGAGGCGAGATCGATGGCCGATTCGAACGGCAGCTTCACGTGGTACGGACATTCCTGTATCGAGCTGCGAACACCCGGCGGCAAGACCCTGATCTTCGATCCGTGGTTCGGCAACCCAACTTCGACGCGCGCCGCAGCAGACGTCAGCCAGTGCGATCTGATGCTCGTGTCGCATGGCCACTTCGATCACATCGGCTCCGCGCCGCGTGAGGTCACCAATGCCGATGCGCTGGCGATTGCGCGCGCCACCAAACCTACGTGGGTCGCCATCCACGAGCTTTCGCTTTGGCTCGAGACACAGCTCGAGGGTGCCGGTGTCGAGATCATCGGCATGAACAAGGGCGGCAGCGTCACCGCTCGCGGGTTGAAGTTGACGATGGTCCACGCCGATCACTCGGCCGGGGATTGGACTGCGCCGTCGAACAGCCCCATGTACCTCGGGGAACCCGTGGGTTTCGTGATCGAGCTCGAGGACGGAATGCGCGTCCTGTTCGCCGGCGACACGGACGTGTACGGGGACATGAAGCTGCTCGGCGAGATGCACCGGCCTGACGTCGCGTTCCTGCCGATCGGCGGGCACTACACCATGGGACCGGCGGGCGCGGCGCGCGCTGCCGCGTTGTGGGGCGTCCGCGCCGTGGTGCCCATCCATTACGGCACGTTCCCGATCCTCGTTGGCACGCCAGATCAACTGCGCGACGAGTTGCTCGGAGTTGGCGTCTCGGTCGATGTCATCGCGCCGGATCGCGGCGTGTCGACTCCCCTGCCCTGATGCGATTGCGCGTTGCCGATCCCAGAACGGACGCGGCGCGCGTTGCGGAGATCTACCGACCGTACGTCGAGGACAGCATCATCTCGTTCGAGGAGGTCGCGCCCTCTGCCGCCGCGATGGCCCAGCGAATCGCGGGTGCGCTCGAGCTCGCGCCATGGCTTGTCGCAGAGGAAGAGGGCCGCGTAATCGGCTATGCGTATGCGGCACGACACCGCGATCGCGCCGGCTATCGATGGTCCGTCGATCTGACCGCCTATGTCGACTCGGAATTTCGAGGACGCGGCGTGGGCAAGGCTCTCTACGGAGCACTGCTACCGACTCTGCGCCGACAGCGTTTCGTCAACGCGTACGCCGGCATCGGACTGCCGAACGACGCGAGCGTTGCGCTCCATCGGTCGATCGGCATGTCGTTGATCGGGGTCTACGAAAGGGTCGGCTGGAAGCTGGGCTCGTGGGTCGATGTCGCCTGGTACGGCATGTACCTGTCTGAAGCGGCCCGCGGGAAATCAGCGCCGCTCGAACCAATTCCCTATCGGCTACTCGAGGAAATAGAGCGAATTCCGAAGACCTGAAGCGTCGGTTACGACGTGCGACACCGTCGTCCAGCGAATCGACCGGGTCGACCAGGCGACATAACCCCACGACAATCCCAGCGCGAGGCTGGCCGCGACGTAGCGGCCCTTGCCGAGCCGGGATGGATGGATGACCTGCGGCGCCACATGCCACAACGCGAAACCGATTGAAGGCCAGATCCAGCCAAGCCACGGGTTGTTCGGCCACAGTTCGACATACGTTTCGCGCCAAAATAGCTCCTCAACCGCCGCATTGATCTGCGCGATCGCGGCCGAGGTGGCGACCATCTGCCGGTCGACTGTAGATAGCTCAGGGATCAGGCGAGTCGTGACAGCACCAAGTGGCGGCCAGATGAGCAGCATCCCTTGAAGCAACGAGTTTGAGTTCGCCGGCGGCGACGAGGCGAGTAGCGCACGCCCTGCTCGCCGACGACCGATGAGTGCAATGGCCCAGCCAGCGCAGATCAGCCAATACGCGCCAAAGCCGGCAAGATAGCCGCCGCGATTTCCGAGTCGTCGACGTGCGAGAGCGAAGACGCCGGACATGATCACGGGCATCACCGCCGGAGCCGAAACGGCAGCCACCTTGTGCCTGTCCACGAAATCATGCTCGGGCGACCGACCGCGCCACTCAAGTGCCGAACGGCCCGGCACTTTCCGCTAGAAGATCAAGCTGGCAGCCAACTGACGATGCCGATCTTCGTCGGTGCCCATTCGAAAGCGAAGCGGCCGTCGCGCTCGGTGACGGATTCGCGCGCGAGTGCGGTCAGCGTCTCGTCCTTGGCACTGCCGGCGCGCACCCACAGTTGACGGCGCGCCATCGCCAACGCGTCGTCGAACGAAGCGAAGGTCGGTGGCGTTCTTTCGACGAGCGTGATCTGCGGCAAACGCCCGCGCGCAAACAGCAATGTCACGAACTCCGGCAACGCCGGAAGCCGGACGCGGTCTTCGCCGTGGACGCCGCGCCAGAAAAGGGTGCCTGTCGTCTGCATCGCCGACGCGCCCATTACGGCAACGCACAAGCGACGGGCTCGCGACTCGAGCTGTTCCACGAAAGGCCCGATGTCTGCAATGTCATAGCCAACGTGGGCCATCAACGCCACGTCGCCGCTCGGGGGCTGGGCCATCGGCCAGCGTGATTCGATGACGTCAACGTTCGAGATGCCCTCGGCCAGAGCATCATCTGACAAGGCCTCGAGCATCGACGGCGACGGATCGATGGCGAAGACTCGTCCAACATGCAGGGCAAGAGGCAGGGCATATCGCCCACCACCAGCGCCAACGTCCAGCCAGATGTCGTCAGGACGAGAGAGCCGCAGCAGCGCGTTGACCGTTTCGTCGTC
>DATBFJ010000075.1:0-10522 GCA_036558545.1 Candidatus Limnocylindrales bacterium | reverse complement strand
CTGCTTCGGCGCCACGATCGTTGCCGGGCTCGCCCTGCTGGGCTTCTACATCGTCGGCAGCGACACGCGCGTCGAGGGGCCGCTGCTTGCGATCTGCCTTGGCGGACTTGGTGCGGGCATCGTCATCTGGTCACACGACCTCCTCGACGCGAAGGTTGTCGTCGAGCAGCGCGGCACTATCGCGAGCGATCCGGAGGCGGGCGAGATGCTCCGCGAGACGCTCGCCGAGGAGGGCGGGATCACCCGCCGCAAAGCGCTGCTCGGGCTGCTTCTGGGTGCGTTTGGTGCGCTTGCCGCGGCGTTGGCCATCCCCATCTTCTCGCTTGGCCCGGTGCCAGGTCGGCAGCTTTTCGAGACCTCTTGGAAGTCGGGACTCCGATTGGTCGGCCTGGATGGCAAGCCGGTAACGGTCGACCAGATCCCGGTTGGGGGCATCCAGACCGTTTTCCCGGAGAACGCGGTCGGGGTCTCCGACTCACAGACGGTGCTGATCAACGTGGGTCCGGGACTGCTCCAGCTCGCCCCTGAGCGATCGGCCGGAGCGCCTGATGGGTACGTCGCATATTCGAAGCTGTGCACCCACGCCGGCTGTCCGGTCGGGCTGTACCTGGCCGACCAGCACACGCTGTTGTGCCCGTGCCATCAATCTGAGTTCGACGTGCTTCGTGGCGCGGTACCGATCGGCGGACCGGCAGGCCGCGCACTCCCGCAGCTGCCCATCCAGCTTCAGCCGGACGGCACGTTCGTGGCGTTGGGCGACTACACGGAGCCGGTCGGTCCGAGCTTCTGGAACGTCCACTCATGACCACTCGCGTCGAACATGCGGCCGAAGGCGCAATGGGATGGCTCGACGAACGGACCGGTTTCGCGCGCATCGCCCGAACGACCCTGCGCAAGGTCTTCCCCGACCACTGGTCGTTCCTGCTCGGGGAACTGGCCCTGTTCCATTTCGTGATCCTCGTCGCGACGGGGCTCTTCCTGACCTTCTTTTTCCAGGCGTCGACGACGCCGGTCACGTACACGGGGCCTTTCGTGCCTCTGCAGGGCCAGACGGTCTCAGCGGCGTTCAACTCCGTGCTCAACCTCAGTTTCGAGGTCAAAGCCGGGCTGCTGTTCCGCCAGATCCACCACTGGGCGGCGCTGATCTTCGTCGGCTGTATCGCAGCGCACATGATGCGGATCTTCTTCACCGGCGCGTTCCGACGGCCGCGCGAGCTCAACTGGCTGATCGGAGTAGGGCTCGTCCTGCTTGCGCTGGCCGAGGGTTTCAGCGGCTACTCCTTGCCCGACGACATGCTCTCCGGGACGGGGCTGCGCATCACGTACGGCGTCGTGCTGTCGATCCCGTTTCTAGGGCCGTACCTTGCGTTCCTGATTTTCGGCGGCGAGTTTCCGACGGACCTGGTCATCAGTCGGCTGTTCGTGCTCCACGTGCTGATCCTGCCGCTGATCTACATCGGCGCGATCGGCCTTCACATCCTCATCGTGTTCATCCAGAAGCACACTGCGTACGCGTCTTCCGGGGCGACCGAAGATACGGTCGTCGGGCCGCGCTTCTGGCCGGTGCAGGTATTTCGTTCCACCGGCCTGTTCTTTCTCGTGGCTGCCGTGCTCGCGTTGATTGCCGGGCTGTTCGAGATCAATCCGATCTGGGATTACGGACCCTTCCAGCCCCAGGTGGGCACGGTCCCCGCCCAGCCCGACTGGTACCTGGGCTGGCTCGAAGGCGCGCTGCGCCTGGGACTGCCTTTCGAGCCGACACTGCTCGGCATAACGATTCCCTCCGCATTCATTCCTGCCCTGGTCATCCCGGGAGCCGCCTTCACGGTCATTGCTTTGTGGCCGTGGATCGAGCGCCGCATAACGGGCGATCGGCGACCGCACAACGTGCTCGATTCACCGAGCGACACCCCACTCCGAACGGCCACGGGCGTGGCGATCCTGACCTTCTTCCTGGTGCTGACCGTGGCGGGTGGCAACGACGTGCTTGCCGTCTTCTTCCGGGTCAACATCACTGACCTGACCGCCGCTCTGCGCGTTGGCCTCGTTCTGCTGCCCGTGGCGATGTGGCTCATCACGTATCAGATGTGCAAGCAGCTCAGGAAGCGCCGCGGCGCTCCGGCCATTCCGGCTGGAGGGCTCGCCGCCGCGCGCAACGCGCGCGGCGGCTTCACGGACGAGGACGAATGACTCGCCGCTGCTTTGCCTGCCAGGTCGCCATCCTCGGAGCGCTCGGTGCGCTCGCCAGCGGCTGCATCCCACAGGCCGCGACAACCCAGGGTCAGTCGATCAATTCGCTTTACACGGTTGCCCTGGCGATGTCGGCTGTGGTCGCCGCGCTCGTTTGGGGACTGATCACGTGGAGCGTGATCCGCTACCGCCGCGGCAAACGCGCCAGCGACGAGCTGCCGCCCCAGACGAGCGGCTCGCAGGTGCTGGAGATCATCTGGACAGCCGGTCCATTGATCGCCATCGTCATCCTGTTCACGGCCACGCTGCTCACGCTCAACGTGGTCAATGCAGCGCCGCAGCAGGGCGCCGTTCAGCTCAACGTCGAGGCATTTCGTTGGGGCTGGCGCATGACGTACCCCAACGACGGTGTGTCCGTCGAAGGCGTCCTTGCGCCGGGACCGCAGGCCGTGCTACCGGTCGGGCGTGAAGTCCAGATCAACCTGACATCTGCCGACGTGATTCATTCCTTCTTCGTGCCCCAGTTCCTCTACAAGAAGGACGCGATTCCGGGGCATCCGAACTCGTTCACGATCACGATCGCTGAGCCCGGCACGTACGCTGGCCAGTGCGCCGAGTTCTGCGGCGTCTTCCACTCGCAGATGCCGTTCACGATCCGCGCAGTCAGCGACACCGACTACCGGGCGTGGCTTTCCTCGGAACGCGCCGCTGGCTCGACCCCCGGAGCCACCCCGTGACCGCAATTCCGGTCGATCAGCCGCTCGCCCGTGAGCATGGTGAGGCGCGGCCGCAGGTCTCGCACGGTTTGGCGGACTGGCTGACTACGACCGATCACAAGCAGATCGGCCTGCTGTACATCGGAACGAGCCTCGTCTTCTTCCTGCTCGGCGGACTCGCAGCACTGGCCTTGCGCCTCGAGTTGGCCCAGCCAGGTATGGAGTTCGTGACCCCCGAGGTCTACGACCAGCTGTTCACGATGCATGGGACGATCATGATGTTCCTGTTTGGGACGCCGATAGCGCTTGGACTGGCCAACTACCTGCTGCCGCTCCAGATCGGTGCCGCGGACATGGCCTTTCCGCGTCTGAATGCGCTGAGCTACTGGCTGTTCCTGTTCGGCGGTTTGGTCGTAGTCGGCGGCACCTTCATCGTCGGCGGTCCGGCCGACGCCGGATGGACGATCTACGCGCCGCTGTCCGGGCCGGACTATTCGCCCGGCCCGGCGATGGACATGTGGATCGTGGGCATCGGGTTGACTGGGATTTCCTCGATCCTGGGCGCGGTCAACTTCATCGCAACGCTGTTCACTCGACGTGCGCCGGGAATGACCATGCTTCGCGTCCCGATCTTCACGTGGGGCGTGCTCGTCACTGCGGTCCTCATCCTGTTCTCGTTTCCGGTCCTGACGGCCGCGCTGGCACTGCTGTACATCGACCGCCACCTGGGTGGCTCGTTCTTCGAGGCCGCGTCCGGCGGATCGCCCGTGCTTTTCCAGCATCTGTTCTGGTTTTTCGGCCACCCTGAGGTTTACATCCTCATCCTGCCGTTCTTCGGGATCATCTCTGAGATCGTGCCCGTCTTCTCGCGCAAGCCGCTGTTCGGCTACCGGGCGATGATCCTCTCGCTCGTCCTGATCGCGCTGTACTCGTTCACGGTCTGGGCCCACCATATGTTCACGACGGGCGCGGTGGATCTGCCGTTTTTCTCGTTCGTGTCGCTACTGATCGCCGTGCCTACGGGCATCAAGTTCTTCAACTGGATCGCCACGATGTGGCGCGGCCAGCTCACCTTCCCGACGCCGATGCTGTGGTGCCTGGGAATGATGTACTTCTTCCTGATCGGCGGCATCACTGGCGTGATCGTCGCGTCGCCGCCGCTCGACTTCCAGTTCCAGGACACGTACTTCGTCGTGGCGCATCTGCACAACGTACTGGTCGGCGGGACCGTTCTGGCAGCGTTCGCCGCGATCTACTTTTGGTTTCCCAAGGCGACTGGCAGGCTTCTCTCGGAACGACTCGGCAAGATCCACTTCTGGACTTTCCTGGTGGGCATCACGGTCACTTTCCTGCCGCAATACCAGCTCGGTGCCGACGGTATGCCGCGCCGCTACGCCGACTACCCGCCCAACCCCGGCTGGGCCGACCTGAACATGATCTCGACTGTCGGCTCATGGATCATGGCCTTCAGCATCTTGGTCTTTCTGGTGAACGTCGTGCTGACGCTGAGACGGCCTGCAACAGCCCCCGACGATCCCTGGGAAGCCAACTCTCTCGAGTGGGCGACATCGTCTCCGCCCCCAGATCACAACTTCCGTTCACTGCCCAAGGTGCGCTCGGAGCGGCCGGTGTTCGATATGCGGATGAGCGCAAATCAGGAGCGCTCCGATGCCTGAAGAGCTGCGCTTCATGATGCGATCCGCGTTCTACTCGAGCTTTGTTGGCATTGCCTACTGGCTGCTGACCCGCGAGCCCGCCGGAACGGTTCTGCTGTTGGGTTGCGGGCTCGCGGCGACGGTAATGTTCGGCGCGCTTCTGTACGAATGGCGCCGGAGCGGGCACCGACTATCCGGCCCTCCGTGGCGCTGGGTCCTGCTGCCTGCTTCGGACTCCGAGAGCCACACCACCGACCAAAGCGGTCGTCTGCCCCGGCGAACATTGGCGCCACTGTCCGGCGCGCTGGGCATCGTTCTTTTGGCATTGACGCTCGTCTTCGGAATCTGGATGGCCGTGGCCTCGATCGTGCCGTTGCTGATCGGCCTGCGCCTCTGGCTGCGCGACGTCATGGCCGAATTCCGTGCCGTAGACGTGGACTGACGGAGGTGGGGGGAAGTAACTTGGAAAGTCCGTCGGCGTTCGAGCGCCGTGTACCTATCGTCGTCCTGGCTGGACTCGGCCTGGTCATCTCGGCATACCTCGTCGCGTTCCAAGTCGGTCTGATAGTGAACGTCTGGGAACCGTTCTTCGGCAACGGCAGTGACAAGGTCCTGACATGGCTGCCGATTCCCGACGCGGCGTTTGGCGTCGCCGCTTACGGCGCCGACATTGTGCTCGACTCGCTGGGTGGACCCGATCGCTGGCGGAGCCACTCGACCTTCGTGGTTTGCTTCGGCTGCGTGCTCTCGCTATTTGCTGTCGCGAGTGTCGGCCTCGTCCTGATGCAACTTTTGGTGGTGGGTGGCCTGTGCACGTTGTGCCTCTGCTCGGCGGCGATCTCAATCTCTCTCCCGTTCATCGCGCGGGATGAACTGCTTGCCGCATGGCAGGAGTTGAGTCGAACCCGTGTTGCGCATAACCACTGAAAAGGAGGTGGCCGGAGTGGCCAAGGTTGCGGTAGTGACGGGAGGCTCGGCCGGCGTCGGCCGGGCTACTGTCAGGGAATTTGCCCGCCAGGGCTTCGACGTCGCGGTCCTGGCCCGCGGCGATGCCGGCGTGGAGGGCGCGGTTAGTGATGTTGAAAGGCTCCGTCGACGTGGCCTCGGGTTGGAGCTGGACGTCGCGGACTTTGACGCCGTGGACGCCGCCGCGGAGCGCATTGAGCACGAGCTCGGACCGATCGATGTCTGGGTCAACAACGCCATGCTCTCCGTCTTCGCACCGGTGGATGAGATGGAGCCGGAGGAGTATCGGCGCGTCACGAACGTGACCTACCTGGGCGTCGTGTACGGCACACTCGCCGCGCTCAAGCGCATGGAGGCGCGCAATTCTGGGACGATCGTCCAGGTCGGTTCCGCGCTCGCATATCGCTCGATTCCGCTGCAGTCGGCTTATTGCGCGTCGAAGCATGCCATCGTCGGATTTACCGACTCACTGCGCTGCGAGCTTGTCCATGACCACAGCCAAGTCAGCGTCACGGTCGTCCACCTGCCGGCCGTCAACACGCCTCAGTTCGACTGGGTGCGCAGCCGTCTACCCGATCGTGGACAACCGGTTCCGCCAATCTTCCAGCCGGAAGTGCCGGCGCGCGCGATCGTCTATGCGGCGCAGCATCCAAGGCGCGAGATGCTCGTTGGGTACACGACGTACATGGCAGTCTGGGGCCAGAAGTTCATCCCAGGCCTGCTCGACGTATACCTTGGCAGGACCGGTTATGCCTCTCAGCAGACCGGTCAAGCAGAGCCAGACGATGCGCCGGACAACTTGCGCCGCCCTCTGGACGAAACCGTTGACCGGGGCGCTCACGGCCGCTTCGACGACCGCGCCACCGAATCGTCGCCAGTGCTGGAGCTCACTCTTCATCGCGGTTTCGCAGCCGCGGCGGTGGCATTCGCCGCCGCGGCGTTGCTGGGCGTCGGAGCGATCGCCGCAACGCGCCGCCACTGAGCCTGACCCTGAGTTCATCCACCAGCTAGCTAGCGGTGGCGTCGTCCTCGCTCAGCCGCCCGCGCAGGGCTGCGATCTCGTCGTCGACGTAGCGATCGGACTTGCCGGCCGCACGGAGTTCGTCGGCAAGTTGGAGCTGAATCTCGAGGGCCTCACGGGCCCGACCCATCTCGCGCAAGGTCCGGGCGATGCACCAGCGCGCGATAACGATCTCCGGGGCTTTGCCCTGTTCTTCGCGCGCGGCGAGCGCCGCCTTGAACAGCTGCAGGGCCGCATCGAGCTCGCCGCGATCAAACGAGGTCCAGCCCATGTTGTTGAGCAGGCTGGCGCGCCACTGCCGCGCGCGAGGATCGGCCGCGGTCGAGGCAAGCTCGAGCGCGCGGCTGTTCAGGGCGTCCTGGTCTGGGGGTGCCGCGACGATGGCGAGCATGTGCAAAGCATCAATCGCCAGATGCTCGAACCGCTCGTTTTCGGCCGCCTCGAGCGCAGCTGAAAACTCGGGCAAGGACGCGCCCGGATCACCCGATGAATTCAACACTCGCCCGCGCTCGAGCAGGACGCGAACCCGGAGCTCTTCGTCCTCGTCGTCCGGCAGTTCATCGAGCAGGGCGTGTGCCTCGTCGAATCGGCCTTGCAGCCCCACGGCCCGTGCCAGCTGCGTGAGCAGGATTTCGCCATCCAGTCCACGCGACGACTGTGCCGCATCCAAGAATCGGCGCTCGCTTTCGGCCGGGTCGTCGAAGTCCCAGAGCGTGTCGATGCGCGCCTGGTGGGACTGGGCGCGCGAAATCGGGTCCATCAACTGGCCCGCTCGGCTAGATCGGCAGGAAGACGAAGACGTCCAGGATCATCAACGCGAAGAGCGCGGTCAGGTACGTGATCGAGAACTTGTACAGGCGAACCGCTCGTGCGTCCGTCCCATCGCGCCACATCTCGAAGGCCTGGACGAGAAACATCGCCCCCAAGATGAGCGAGCCGGCGAGAAACACCAGACCCATGCGCGCCACGGCGAAGAAGACCAGCGTCAGGCACACCATCAGCACCGAATACAGCGCGATCTGGCGTGTCGTCTCCTCCACGCCGTGGGTCACCGGCATCATGGGTACTCCGGCCGCGGCGTAATCGCGCCGAAGCCGCATCGACAGCGCCCAGAAATGCGGTGGTGTCCAGTAAAAGACGATGGCAAACAGCACCAACGCCGGTAACGCGATGTCGCCTGTCACGGCCGCCCATCCGATCACTGGCGGCAGTGCCCCGGCCGCGCCGCCCAGGACGATGTTCTGCGGCGTCGAACGCTTGAGCAGCATCGTGTAGATGACGACGTAGAAAGCCATTGCGAGCAGAGTCAGGAATGCTGCGACCAGGTTCGTGAAGAAGGCCATCACGGCGAAGGCAATGACCCCGAGGATCAGCCCGAACACGAGCGCGTCCTCCGGATTGACCTCGTGCGCGGGCAACGGCCGTCGCCGCGTGCGAGTCATCAGCTCATCGATGTCGCGGTCGATGTAGCAGTTGATGGCATTGGCGGCTCCGGCCGCCAACGTTCCGCCGATGAGCGTCCAGAAAACCAGGTCGAGCGGTGGTAGGCCACGGGCGGCAAGGAACATGGCCGGCACTGTCGTGACGAGCAAGAGCTCGATGATGCGCGGCTTTGTGAGCGCGATGTACGCAGAGACGCGGTCGCGCACGCTCGCGGGCGGAGGCGCTTCCGGCTCGGCCCGGTCCCGGTCTGTGGCGGGCGGCTCGTCGACCGGAACGCTCTCGCCTACCGTCCGCGCCTCGAAGTAGCTGATGAACGCGGCGCTGACTGCGAGCGCCCAGATCAGCGCACCCAGGGCGAGGTGCAGAGCAACCGCCCAAGCGGCAAGAGAGGTCGTGATCTGCAGGGCGCCGACTACCACCTGGGCGGCGTAAAGCGCCGTGGCCGTGGCGACGAGGGCAAGGATCGTCTCGCCGCCAGGAACGGGGCGGCCGCTGCGCCGGGAGCTGCGCACCGTCCGCCAGACGTAGATCGCTGTCGCGAGTAGGAAAAAGCCCACGATCGCGGCCACGATACGGTGCAGGAAGTGCGCCATCTGCAGGCCGGCGATGGCCGAATCGGTCGAGAAAGTCGGCAGGAGTTGGCCGTTCATGAGCGGCCAGTCGGGATAGATCAAGGCAGCCGGATCGCCGAGCGCCGTGACATGCGACCCGAATAGCAGCAGTGCGTAGATGGAGGCAGCCACAAACGCCAGCAGCAACGTAAGACGCTGCGAAGCTCCGCGCGCGGGCAGCGTGGCTGGATAGCGCGCGCGAATCGCGATGAACGTCAACAGCGCGAGCAGCGCCAGCGCGCTTGCGAGATGGGCCGTGACCGTATCGCCCGAATTGTTCTGAACCACCGTGACCATGCCCAGATATGCCTGGAACCCGGTCAGCACGAACGCCAGCACGGTGGACCACAGGATCGTCCGCTGGTGCCGGAAGTTACGGATGGCAAGTATCAACAGGCCAAGCACCATGAAGCCGATGATTGCCGCGACGCCGCGGTGAACCCACTCGATCCAGGCCGCACTGTCGCCCAGCGGCGGTATCCACGACCCGTGACAGGTCGGCCAGTCCGGGCAGCCCATTCCGCTATCAGTCGAGCGCACGATTGCACCTATGACGACCAGCAGGTATGTCATCACGGCAGTCGCGAAGGCCAGGCGCTCAAAGGTGGTGGAACGCTGCGAAACGGTCATCGGGCCGCCGGAATTGTACGCGCGCGCGGGCTTGCACCAGCGTGGGCGTCACGCTCCAAGCCGTCCTTAAGAATTCCCCGCTAAGGTGCTTTCAATGCGATCGAGAGCGCTTGTGTTCATCGCTGCCGTACTCGTTGCGGCGTGCAACGGAATCGGTGGTGTTCCCACCCTGCAACCCACGCCCGCGCCGGTTGTCGGCTATCCCGGCTGGCCGCCGAACGTGGCCTCGGACCTCATCCCCATCCCTGTCTCCGCTGAGCTCGTGGTCGGACCGAACCGGCTGCTGGTCAATCTCGTGGATCAGCAGAACGAACCCATGGCCGCGGCCAGCCGGCCACTCGAGATCAAGCTCTACGACCTGTCCGCGGATCCCGCAACGGCCAAAGTCGACACCCAAGGCATCTACATGGACACGATCCAGGGCCGCCCGGGTCTGTATCGGGCCAACGTGTCGTTCGATGCGGCTGGTTCCTGGGGACTGGAAACGATCACGACGGAGTCCGACGGGTCGCACCGGTCGGGCAGGATGATCTTCGACGTTCTGCCACAGGGCACTACGCCCGCCATTGGAGCCCAGGCGCCCGTGTCGGCAACCCCTACCGCCACGACCCCCGACGGCATAGCGCGGATCTCCAGCGATACATCACCAGATCCCGACTTCTACAAGATCTCCGAGCCGGACGCGCTTTCTCAGCACTTGCCCTTCGTGATCGTCTTCGCCACGCCGGCGTTCTGCCGCTCGGCGACCTGCGGGCCGACTCTCGACGTCATCAAGTCCGTCGCGGCGAGCTACAAGGACAAGCTGACCTTCATTCATATAGAGCCGTACAAGCTGACATACGCGAACGACCAGCTGCAGCCGGTGCTCGATGAGGACAACCTGCCCGTTCCGGTCGACGCCACGAATATCTGGGGCCTGTCGACCGAGCCGTATACCTTTGTCGTGGACTCGAGCGGCAAGATAACCGCAAAGTTCGAGGGCATCGTCTCGCCGGACGAGCTGCGTGCCGCATTCGACTCGGATTCGTAGTCACTGGCAGACGGGCGGCTGTAACTAGACTTCGCTCGTGGATCGCCTGACCGCGGAGGAGGCTTCACGTCGCGCAGACGTGAGTGGCGAGTTCTTTGGACGCCTCGTCGACGAAGCGGTCCTCAAATCCGGCGACGACGGCCTGTTCAGCGCTGGAGACGCGCGGCGGGCGAATTTGGTCCAGTCACTCGTGGACACCGGCGTCGGCATCGCCGACCTGGCCACTTTGATCCGAGACGGCCGGTTGTCCCTGGAATTCC
>DATBFJ010000074.1:0-91440 GCA_036558545.1 Candidatus Limnocylindrales bacterium | reverse complement strand
GGAGGCAGACGCTCTATCCGCTGAGCTACGGGCGCACTGGTTTCACGCTCAGATTGGCCATATAACCCGGTCCGAGCGCCGGTGGGGCTTAACCCTGCACCGCTCAAATAGCATATGCTGATCGCGTTGCATAACTCTCAGCAGGAGCTATTGATCGATGCCTGGTAGCCCTCCCGGACTGTCACAGTCTACGACCGATGCCCTCGATGACCTCGAGTCGCTCTCGGCCAGCTGGCAGCGTCACCTTCGAGCGCAACGAGCCAGTCCACGCACGATTACGGCATACCGCTCGGCCGTCTCCCTGCTGTCGAAGTACCTGTCAACGAGCGGAATGCCCCAAGCAGTCGCGTCAATCAAGCGCGAGCACGTCGAGTCATTCATCGAGGACCAGTTGGCGAGGCACAAGCCGGCAACGGCCCACAACCGCTATCGCGCCCTTCGATCGTTCTTCAACTGGCTGGCCGGCGAGGGTGAAGTTCGCGAGTCGCCCATGGCCAGGATGAAGCCGCCAAAGCTGCCCGAGGCGCCGCCGCCTGTCTTGCGGGACTCGGAGCTCAAGGCGCTGCTCGACGCCTGCGCGCGCGATCGCTCCTTCTACGGCCGGCGTGACGAGGCAATCGTGCGCTGCTTTATAGACACCGGGGCGAGGCGGGCGGAGATCCTTGGCTTGACGTTGGATGACGTCGACCTGGACGGTGGGACGCTGCGCGTGACGGGCAAGGGCAGCCGTACCCGATTGGTGCCCGTGGGTGACGTGGCAACGCGGACGCTCGACCGATACATCCGGATACGCGCTCGACGACCCGATGCCGCGCACGCTCAGCTGTGGCTGGGCAAGAAGGGTCCGCTGGGGGAGTCAGGGGTGGCGCAGCTACTGCGCAATCGCGGCGAGCAGGCCGGGCTGAAGCAGGGCCTCCATCCTCACCAATTTCGGCACGCATACGCGCATCAGATGCTCGCCAACGGCATGCAGGAGGGTGACCTTATGGCGATCGCCGGCTGGCGAAGCCGCGAAATGCTGACCAGGTACGCCGCTTCGACGAGGCAGGAGCGAGCTCTAAAGGCGGCTCGCGCCCTTAGCCCCGGTGATCGGCTCAGCGACGCTACGAAGTGAGCACGCCGGACGAGCAAGAGTTGAATCAGCGACGAGCCATTCGGGACGCTCTTCGCGGTACCACGCCGGATTCCTACGGCCCCTCGCCATTCGCCGAGGCCGAAGCGCTGCTGCGTCGGAAGGTTCCCGATCTGTCGGAGTTTGAGCTCGGCTTCGCCCTCTACCAAGGCGTTCCCCTTCAAAGCCTGCCGCCCGGGCTCGCTATAGACGCCGTCGCACGCGTCCGGGCGCTTCGTAAAGCCGAAAGAGCCATCGGCATTCCATCTGTGGCATTTCACGAGATTCTGCGTGACCTCCTGCCAAGGCTTCGCGCCAGTGAGCTCTCTGATGCTGATGCAATCGAAGCAGCTGTCAGGCGCCGACTGGAAGCCCTCCAACAGGCCGCGCCTGCGCACAGGTTCGGCCCGTCTTTCGGCGGCTACACCGAGTACGACATTCGACTAGCAGCTGATAAAGTGCGCGCCGGGAAGCAGCGTCCTACTCTGTTCGCGGTCGCGGAAGAGCTGGACATCGACGAGTCAACGCTGAAGCGGATCGTCGCGAAGCTCAAGATGGGTCGATGGCCCCCACCTCCCCTGCACGAAGGCCAGATTGAGCCGATTTGAGCTGATCTGAACTCGATCCGATACGCACCGGTTTCTACGGTCGCCTCGTGGGAAACGGTGCAGGGTCGAACCCTAAGCTCACTGGACGGATCGGCGGCCTTACCGCCTGGGCCCGGAACGACGCATCCGTACTCGTGGGCCCCGCGCATCGCGGCTTCCGCCTTCGGTTCGAGCGCCTTGTAGACCCCGAGGGGGTGCTTGACCCGGCCGAGCGCGCGCTGAGAGCGGAGCGAGCTCTGCGCGCGCACATGCTCAAGCTTGCGGCCCGATCCGCGGAGGTTCGCAGGCGGAAGAGCGCAGGTACGACGATCCGTGCTGCCTCGGATCGAGACGTATCGTGAGCCTCCGCGGCCTCACCCTCGCCGAGCTAGCTGCAGCGAAAGGCCTCCCAGAACCGTTCCTCCGCCAACACGGCCTCCGGGATGACGTCTACTACGGCCGCCCCGCGGTCGCGATCGAGTACCGCACCGCCGCTGACACGAAAGCGTACGACCGGTACCGGATAGCGCTCACCGGTGACCGCTTCCGGCAGCCACGCGGCGTCAATTTAATCCCGTTCGGGCTCGGGAAGCTCATGACGGAAGGGAACCCGGCGAGCATTGTGTTGTGCGAGGGCGAGACTGACCCCCTGACCTGCTGGCTATACGGCTTTCCAGCGCTCGGCATCCCCGGCGCATCGAGCTGGAACGACGCCTGGGCGGACTACATCAACGCGCTAATCGTCCACGCGATCCAGGAGCCAGACGAAGGTGGGCGGAAGTTTCTGGACGGCCTCGCTCGCTCACCGTTCGCACCGAAGGTCATGGTTGTTCAGCTGCCTGGAGCGAAGGACGTCAATCAGTTCTATCTGCTCGATCCGTCGACATTCAGCGAGCGATTCGCGGCTGCGCTCGCACTTGCTGAGCCCTTGCCTGAGCCCGGTCAACGAACCGACGCTACGCAGATCGGGATCGTCCTCGAGAGTGCCGCCGACGTGAAGCCAATCAGAGCTTTGTTTGCCTGGGACCAACGCATCCCATTGGGTTCGCTCTCACTGCTTGTAGGACAGCCTGGTCTGGGTAAGACGTTGTTGGCCGTCGAGGTGGCCGCTCGCGCGACTCGGGGTCAGCTCGACGGGGATCTCGCGTCGCCGGTCAACGTGCTCTACCTCTCGGCGGAGGATTCCCCGCCCACACGCTCGTCCCGCGCCTAATGGCTGCTGGCGCGGACCTCACCCGCGTCAGCTTCCTCACCATCCGCGACACGGTCGGCGAACGCGGCATTGCCCTGCCTGACGATGTCGAGGAGCTCGCCGACGCGATCCGACGCGCCCACGCACGTATCGTCGTGATCGACCCGGTGATGGCGCACCTGGCCACCGGGCTCGACTCGCACCGAGATCATGCAATTAGGCGTGCGCTTGCGCCACTAGCGCGGGTCGCCGACCAACTAGATGTTGCCATGGTCGGCGTCGCCCATCTGAACAAGGGTGTATCGACGGACCTGTTTGGCCGCGTTGGTGGATCGATCGGACTCACCGCCGCGGCGCGATCGGTCCTGGTCATGGGCTCCGATCCGGACGCCGGCGAGGACAGCCGCGAGCGCGTCGTGGCTCACGGTAAGTCCAACCTGTCTGCGCAGGCGCCGGCCCTGCGACTGCGCGTCGAGAGCCGCTCGGTGGATGGTCCTGAGGGGCCAATTGAGACGGCCGGCATCGCTTGGATCGGCGAAGCGCCCAACGTTCACATCGCCTGCTCGGCGCTGCTGCTGACGCCCGCGCGGAGGCATCGCCGCGGCGAGAGGCCGAGACGTTCCTACTGGACCTGCTCCGGCATGGCGGCATGCCGTCTACTGATGTAGAGAAAGCCGCGCGCGGCGCCGGCATTTCCTGGTCGACCGTGCGCCGGGCAAAGACGGCGCTACGCATCGAGTCCCGCCATGTTGGGCAACCGGGCTCTGACGACGAGCACTGGGAGTGGATCTTGCCTGTCGAAGTTGCTCACCACGGACTCGAAGATGCCGAAGGTGCTCAAGCCTCAGTCTTGGGCGTCTTCGGAGATCGTGAGCACCTTCGGCCCGACCAAGCGACCCGGCACGACCACGACGCGCCTGCCGCGTCTGGTGCGTTCTGTGCTGAATGCGGAGACGGTCCATTTGTTTCGCAGGATTGGTATGCAGTCCACTGGGATGCATTTCACGAATGGCCCGCGAGCGTGACGGAAGTGCAGTGATGTCCCTAGCAATGAATGGGCGTCCGGTTCGCGTGGCTATCTACGCTCGGGTTAGCACGCGCGACAAGGACCAGGATGTCGAGCTCCAGCTCGTGCCGCTGCGCGAGTACGTCGCTGTTCATGGCTGGGAGGCGCACGAGTACAGCGACGAGGCCGCGGCCGGTGACCTGCAGCACCGCACCGACTGGCAGCGCCTTCTGGCCGATGCTGCGCGCCGGCGCATCGACCGCGTCATGGTTTGGAAACTCGATCGCGCGTTTCGGTCGACGCTCCATGCGCTGTCGACGTTGCAGGAGCTAGATCACCATCGCGTCGGCTTCGCGTCACTAACGCAGCCCGAGTTAGACACGACGTCGGCCACGGGCCGGCTCGTGTTCACCATCCTGGCCGCAGTCGGCGAGATGGAACGCGAGCTAATCCGCGATCGCGTGCGAGAGGGGATGCGTCATGCCGCGGCCAAAGGGGCTCATATCGGCCGGCCGCCGGTCACATCCCGCCGGAACTTTAATGCGCGCTTTGAACGCGTCCGGTCGGAGTTGGTTCGCGGCACCATTTCGCGCCGTAAGGCAGCGCGCCGCTTAGGTATTGGCACCGCGACGTTGGCCCGTCTGCTTGGTCCATCCGAAACCGGTGGCGACCGCGGCGTCGATGCACCAGGCCAGAGCCGTCAGAAGTCGACCGCTTTTCACACCGGACGGCGCAGAAAGCGAGGCGGACCGATCAAGGCCACTGTCCGCCCTGCCGTGTCGCCCGATGGTGGTCGTAATGCCAGCGGAGCGAGGCCACAGACGTCCGAAGTCGGCCACACGGCTCCGGCGGCGCCGGCGATTGCTACGGCGCCACGGGCGCGGGCGCGCTAATTCGATGATTACCCGCGATGAATGGCTCTTAGTGGCGCTATTCGACGGTGAGGCATCGACGTCAGAGATTGCCGAGTGGACTGACATTCCCGACCGTACTTGTCGAAAGGGGCTGCGCAAGCTAGAACGCGGCAACTACGTATGGAGTCCGACGCGCGGCCGGTGGCGTCTGACTAATCGCGGCCGCGAGATCGCTGCCGAAGTTGTGGCCGAAAACGAGTAGGTCGTGTTCGGCAGACCGCGCGCCGGGCACATCTCGGCCGAGCTGTGGAGTTAAGGAGCGAGGCTTGCACACGATTCACGTTACTCATCCGTCCCTCGACTATTGGATCGATCTGCGCGTGCGCGACTTCAACTGTCGCTGGCTGGCTGTCTGCGAAGGCCTGGACGAATTCTTCATCGGCCTCGGCGAAACGGCCGCTCAGGCATTGTGGGAGGCACTGCAACCGTTCGACTTCACGGGGCTAAGAGCGGAGCTCGCGGAGGAAGCTGCACGCAAGTTATTGCGGGCGTCTAGGGATCGCGGCGACCTGGCCGAATAGGGCAGGGCTTGCGAAGAATGCCCTTCTGATCGATTAGGCGGCTCGATTGTCGGCTCCGAAACCAGGTCTTTCGGGGACGCCAGTCCTGCGTTCTCGGCGCGAGGTGTAGACCCCTTGGGATACGCTGACGCGGCCATGGCACGTCGATTGATCTGGGTCGCCTTGGTCCTTGTCGGAGTCGGCGCTGTCGTTGGCGCGAATGCCCTGAACACGATCCTTCTTGGTTGCGACTACGGCACCGTCGGACTTGGCCGGCCGCTTTGTGATTCCGAGGTCGGTTCGGCTTATGGGGTCCTCGCGATCGCCGTCGCAGTGATTGTCGTCGCGGTTGGTTCAGCCGTCATTCTTTTCCGACGCCGGGATCGAGGGCCGTCTTAGGCAGGCCTACAACTCTTTGCACGTTTCCTCCCCGAGTAATCTCCTTACGGTGTCGAGGCGGGCGTGGCTGGCAGGTACGGTCGTCGCCGTGGTCGGCGTGGTGGTCGCTACGGTTGTACTCGCCAATCTCGTCTATCTCCCGGTCGTCGGTCAGATCGATCCTGGCATCCATGACGCCGCCTCGCTGCCTCCATCGATCCACGTTTGCGGACGCAGCTGGCATAAGGACGGGCTTGGCCGCCAGTACACGCTGGTGCAAGTCGCCGATACGTTCGGCGGCACGCCGACGGTCGTTGATACGCGGCCATTCGCGGCCTGTCCGGCCGGGGCGTGCACGACGTCGGCTGGCCCTGCGTGCGACACCGTGATCTTCGTGCGCGTGGCGGAAGACTCATTCGTCGACTACGCGCTCAACGGTGGTCCATAGCGCTGGCGGCCGCCGGACGGTTTCCGCCGCTGGCGCGGACTCCGCGCAGACAACAACGAACTGTCCCGAAATCAGGTCTTTTCGGACCGCCGCGGTTTCTTGGTTTTCGCACTTCAGATGTTCGTCGTCGTTTGCCTCTCATCCCTTGACGTCGGGACTACATTCCCCTAACTACTCGCTTAAGGAGCTCGGGTTCGGTGGAGGACGCGCCTGGTATCCACCCTGAGGACAAGGTCCGTATTCGCCGACGGCCCGATCGCCATAACCTCGCCTCTGCTGCGTTCCTCTCGCTCGTAACGCTTCTAACCCTTGCAGGCGTTGCGAGCGCGAATCCGTCAACTGGGTGGTATTCGACTGGCAACAAAGAGGGCGTCCGTGGCTACATCAGCCAGGGACTTCACTCGGCGGCGATTACAGGTGCGAACGGTATCTTGGCTTGGATGCAGATTTGCGCTTCCTTATGCCAGCCCATTGAGAATGCCAAGGGCGAGTTCACGGTCGAAAAGGAACAGATCGGCGAATACCAAGGGCAATGGAATTGGGGATCATCGCCTTCGGCCGTCAGGATGTATTTGGAAATATTCGATGCGTGTGGAGACTACTTCCCCATCGATTTGGGAGTTCCTTCGTACGATCCCGAATTTTTCCTCGTGAAATACGACCAGGCCGGCCTCACGGAACATTTCTGTCAAAGCGGTGAACCGATCTGGGGGTACAACTTCCAGGTAAAGAAGGACTCGGTGACATCGTCGCCATTCAACGGCGCGATCATGTTTGCAACGAGCGGGGCGGCAAAGGAAGTGACCGAGATACAGGGGGCTCCCGCATCTCCGTGGCCCAACAACTACTTCGGATGCGAGGGACGCGGCGGGTCACTGTGCGGCTCGGGTAACGAGGACTACGGCATCGAGTGGTTCAACAACGGGTCGTGGAAGCTCGCGGGCACGAGCTCCGATCAGACCTCGTATGAATGCAAGACCACCTACGATCAATCTTGGGCGTTTCTCGTCTACAAAGCGACACCGTGTTGACACATCTGGGCAAGGCGTCACCTTCTGACAGGCAAGGCGGCTCGTACGCCGTGACGCTTCTCCTCGCCATCTGCGCTTTTGTAGTCATCGCCGCATGTTCGCGCTCGCCTGGCTCTGTTCCGTCCGGTGGCAACCCAGAGTCGCCCGAGGCGACTACACCTGCCTCTTCGATGGCGGCGACGCCAATCCAATCCGCTCCTGCCACCCCGGCCGCAAGTGGGCCCGGTGAGATCTCAGAGCAGGAAGCTATTGACGTCGCTCGATCGCACCTCGCATCCGACGGAATCGTCACCCGCACGATGGTCGGCACGTTGCGTGACGTAGCTGCCGCCTTGGTGCACCTTCCTTCGGGCACTGTGGCTGACGACCCCGACCTCGATCTTGACAGTCAAGTCTGGGGAATTGTGTTCACTCAGGTCTACAACATCTGTCCCGATGAAAATCAGCCTTGTGAGACGCGTTCCGGCTATGTAACAGTCCTGATCAACGCCGACACTGCTGAGTGGCTGCGCAGTTATGGATACGCGCCAAACCCGTAAGCCGTGGAAAACTCATCCGCTCCAAGGCTCGGGCTGAGATGCGGAAGCAGCGCCGGACTGTCGACCGGTCGGCGGAAGCTGGTTACGCTTCGGTGCAGGCTGTCCAAAGCAATTAATGCAAGCCGTTAAGACCTCGTTTCGGGCCGCGCCCTCGCGGGGTTCGGTTGAGCGCGAATTCGCCGGCGGGACGGCCCTGCCCTTTTGGCCCACAACGACCGCGACGATTCCAGGGATCCGAAGATGAGCCGGCCACTAATTGGCCAGTAGGAACCCCGCCTTCAAACGGAGGTTTTTCTAATACCCAGGCGTGGTGAGTATTCCCCCGTACGGGGGCTGTGCCGCGACGCAGATCATGACGAACGCAATCACCGCGAGGCCCAATGCGCACAGGCCGAGGAAGTGCTCGACCACGAATTCGGGCATGCCCGGCATTCTGCATGTCCTGCCCGATCCGTTCAACGGCACTTCTGATACCGACGATTGACTCGCTTGCCTCGTCCCAGCCGATTCGCTGGATTTCGTTAGGCAGTCGTTCTAAAGGTCTACCAAACCGCGACGACGATCACCCGTATGCGATCAGCGTTGGAAGTCCGGTCTTCTGAGTGACTTCGATCCAATAACGCGGTGGTGTCGCGCCAGTCGGCTCGAGGCAGCTGCGCTGCTCCTATAGTCGCCGTGGATATGCCTGTCCGCTCGGCGCGTTGAAATGCGGGCTCGGGCACGGAAATCGCGGGACCATGCCCGGATTAGGCGTCGGACCGTCCACGACCACGCCATTTCGCGTAATCGAAATAACGTGACTGAGTGAGCCGTCCAGGGTCGTGGTGAACAGGTCCGCTCCGTCCGTTGCGACAATTGAGACGGTCCAAGGGAGATCCGGGACGCTGTTCTGCGCAGGGTGAAGGATCTTGCCGTTTTGGCAATTCATCGTGAACTGATCTTGTCCGTTGATCCTGACGATGACTGGCGGCCCGTCGATGTTCTGGACTCTTATGAAGAAATCCGACGAACTCGTCGCCGATCCGCCGCAGGCCTCCAAGCCGAGGCTTAGAAACAGGATGAGGCCGGCGCCACGAACCATGCGTTGGCTTGCTCGCATCGCGGCCAAGGTTGACCTGCCAAGCCAGAATGCACAAGTACGATCCTTAGCCGAGACATCGGTGCCTTCGAACAGAACGTGGACGACCAGATTGGGTCTTTGCCGTCCAGCCATGAGGTCGATCAGCTCAGTCGAGCGTTCTAATAGCGGCGGCCGCTTGGGGCACGAAATGTTGTGGTCGTGGTAGTAATCCTGGTAGCAATAGACGCGGACTCAGCCGACCTGGAAGCCGCGTAAGAGACCCATTTCACGCTCAGATTCAGCACCGGCGGATGTAAGCGGACGCAATGGGTAGCCCTGCAAAACCTCTAACCGCCAGGGACGCGATTAGTATCCTGAGGCGCTACCACGCTCGCGAAACGCACAATAATCGACGACGTTTCGCTCGCCTCATTCACGCTCCATAGTGCCCAGCCTCCACCGTTCGGGCACGAAAGGCTCCGGAGGCAGACGCTCTATCCGCTGAGCTACGGGCGCTTGAACTAAGGGTACGCGACGACGTGCTGGTCGGCCGGGCGCCCATCGAATCCTGACAAACTCGGTCCTTAGCCGCACGTGCGGATCACGCGCCGTCCGGTACGTGAAACGCGCCCCGTGGCCGTGGCAGATCTCTGGATAATCCACCGATTTCGGCCCTTTGCTCCTACACCCCGCCTGTTCCAGCCGCGGTTGTCGGCCATGCAGCCCGGAAGATCCGCGAGTTCTGTGCGCAGACGACCACTGCGCCACCTGGCGGCGCGCGAGGCAGTACTTCCTAAGGATCGTGTGAGCCCGTCCTGCGCCCCATCATTCGTGCGATGATCGGTCGAGTCACGCGGGGAGGGCACGAGCAATGATCCGGCGTCCATCGCTGCGAATAGCAACGCTTGCAGTGCTGGCCGGCTGCGCGCTTCTCGTCGCAGCGCTCGCAAATACGCCAGGGCCAACTGCATCCGACCAGACGGGCACCGATCCCGACCGTGCCAGTCAAGGAGGTGGCGCGGAACTTGGTGATACGCCTTTCCACCCCATCGAATTGACGGACCAGAACAGGCCCCGGCCAGAGGTCCTGACACATCCGAATCAGCTCTCACTGAAAGCGGCCGAATCCAGGGTGTTCGACGTCAAGTCATTGACCAGCAACGTGGAGAAGGTCGAACGATCGGAGAACGAAGGGCCGGGAGAAGTCGATCTGGATGCCCCATCTGGCTCTGACGTTGACGCCGATTCCGACTCCGAAAGCGATGCAGTTGACGACCCGACGGAGCCTGGTGGCAAGGTCGATGGCGATCAAAGCGAGGCAGCCGCGGCGCCGGGTCCGAGCGCTAACTTCGCCGGGTTGGACTACTTCAACTGGGGCGCCGGGCATCCACCGGACCCGAATGGGGATGTCGGCCCGACCTACTACATCCAGACCATCAATACGGCGATCGGCATCTTCAACAAGTCGTCTGGGAACCGCGTCGCCGCGTTCACGTTCAATGCGTTGATGAGCCAGGGCCACTTTGGAAACCTGTGCGACACGGACAACTTCGGTGATCCGGTGGTTCTTTATGACACCTATGAAGATCGCTGGTTCATCACGGACTTTGCCTTTGAACTGGACAACAACGGCAATGTCAGCCCGCAGACCGTCTACCAGTGCTTTGCCGTTTCGAAGACGGGTGATCCGGTAGCGGGAGGGTGGAACTTCTACTCGATCCTCGACCCGGGTGGGCTCGGCGACTATCCCAAGTTCGGGGTCTGGCCCGATGGCATCTACATGTCGGCCAACATGTTCAACTACGCGGGAACTACGTTCACCGGCACCCACGTGTGGGCCATCAACAAGCAGCAGATGTACGCCAACGCACCGACCGTCCAGGTGGTCGACTTTGGCCAGGGCACGTCCGATTTCACTCTGCTACCGGCTAACTCGCGCCTGCAGACCGGCACACCGCCCACCGGGCGACCGGAATACTTTGTTTCGACCGAGCGATATCTGAACGCGCTCGCGATCTACAAGTTCCAGGTGAACTG
Source organism: Candidatus Limnocylindrales bacterium (assembly GCA_036558545.1). Taxonomy (GTDB): domain Bacteria; phylum Chloroflexota; class Limnocylindria; order Limnocylindrales; family CSP1-4; genus JALYGJ01. The sequence goes on along the minus strand of DATBFJ010000074.1, from coordinate 80,637 downwards.
GACGAACACGAGCGCGTCGACGTTCTCCGGGCCGTTCCCCCAGGACACACCCGATTGCTGGCCGGATTCGCAGCCGGCGAACGCCGCCACACCTGCGAACGCGCTCGACACGCTCGGCGTTCGCGCCATGGCACAGGCGCAGTACGCATCAATCGACGGAGCGGAGTCGCTGTGGATCGACCACACCGTCAACCGCGGCGTTTTTTCCCTTGCCAGTTGCAACCATGCGAATGCCAACAACGCCACACTGCGCTGGTATCAGGCGAACGTAACCGGCGGGACGATCGCCAGCGATGTCGTCCAGGGCACGACCTATGACCCGGAGGGGGCCAACACCTATTACCGATTCGCGCCGAGTTTGGCGGTTGATCGCGCTGGTGACGCGGCCATTGGCTACTCGAAGTCGAACGCCTCCACGAACCCTCAGATCAAGTATGCCGGGCGTCTGGCCGGCGATGCTCCGAATACGCTTGGCCAAACCGAGCAGACATTGTTCGACGGGTCTGGTACGCAGAGTGGCAGCTGTGGTGGGCCGCCGTGTCAGCGCTGGGGCGACTACACCGGAATGGCCCTCGACCCGAATGGCTGCGCCTTCTGGATGACAAACGAGTACTACGCCACGAACGGGCTGAACTTCCTGACACGTATTGGCTCGTTCAGCTTCCCGAGCTGCGCACCAGTCGGCAACGGCACGCTTTCGGGCACCGTGACCGACGGCACGAATCCCATCGCCGGAGCGACCGTCAGCCTGGGCAGCAGGTCCACGACGACGAATGGCAGCGGTGCTTATTCGTTCAGCGTTGCGGCTGGGACGTATCCATCCGAGGTGGCCTCGGCGCCAGGGTTTACGCCTCTCACCGTCACGATGATTGACGTCCCAAGTGGCGGTAGCGCTATCCGCAACTTCGTTCTGACTGGCACGTCCGCGACGACAACGCTCGCCGTGTCCCCCGCGACCGGCAGCTACGGCGGAACAGCAACGTTGACAGCGACCCTCAAATCCGGGGCTAATGCCGTCGTAGGCAAGTCGGTGTCATTCAAGCTCAGTGGAACGACCGTTGGCAGCGCCTCGACGAATTCCAGTGGCGTCGCCACCGTCAACAATGTCAGTCTTGCGGGTATTCCGGTCGGCAATTACCCGACGGGCGTGTCGGCGAGCTGGGCCGGTGATGGCAGCTTCGCTTCATCTTCAGGCTCCGCGCAGCTGTCTGTTTCGCAGGCCTCCAGCTCCGTGTCGGTACTCGGTAGTTCGAACCCGTCCGTGTTCACTCAGCCCGTCAGCTTCACGGCCAATGTCACGAGCTCAGGCGGAACGCCAACCGGCACCGTCCAGTTCAGAATCGGTGGCACAAACTTCGGGTCACCGGTGGCCGTGGATGGTACGGGCAAGGCGACATCAAGCGCGACGACAACGCTGACCGTCGCCAGCCATACGATCTCCGCGGTGTACAGCGGTGATACGAATTTCTCCACGAGTACGGGATCAACCAGTCAGACCGTCGATAAGGCGAACGTGACGGTCACGCTCACGAGCAGCGCGAACCCGGTCAAGAAGGGAGCCTCGATTACGTTCACCGTGACGGTCGCATCAGCCTCGCCCGCGACCAAAGTGCCGGGTGGCAAGGTGAAGCTGTTCAAGAACGGCAAGCTCATCAAGAACGCTCATACCCTCTCCGGCGGGAAGGCGATGTTCACCTTCAGTTGGACGTACAAGACGGGCACTTTCAGCATGACGGCCAAGTACCTGGGCACGGCCAACTTCAACGTGGCGACCAGCCCGGTCTATTCGCAGCTCGTCACAAATTGACGGTCTGTGCCCCAAAGAAGCGCGGCAAGTACGCTTGATTGGCGGCGAGCAGCGCATCGAGGAGCTGCTCGGCCGTAGACCAGTCCGGCACGAGCGGGTTTGCCGCTAGCGCGCGCAGCGCATCGCCCCGGTCGCCTGACTTTGCCGCTTTGATCGTCAGCTCCTCGTAGCCGCGCGCGGCTTCCACCAGGCCGTGCATATCCGGCGCGAGTGGGGCAAGTGGCAGCGGGATAGCGCCCTCGCGGGTGATGCGAGCAGGCACCTCCACGACGACGTCATCGGGCAGGTCCGGCAACGCCCCGCGGTTGTACGTGTCGACGACCTGGATATCGCCCTGGCCGTCGTGCAGCGACGCGATCAGCTGCGCGGCCGCCTCCGAGTAGAACGCACCGCCGCGGTGATCGAGCAGCTCGGGTTTCGTGTCGAGCCTGGGGTCGCGATAGAGCTCCAGGAGGTCGTGCTCGATCTGCATGACCTCCTGCGCGCGATGATGGCCGTCGCGCTGCTCGCGCAGCACCTCGTCGGTCGAGTAGTAGTAGCGCAGGTAGTAAGACGGCACGGCGCGCAGAGCCACAACCGCGGCGGCAGGCGCACCGACCATCTCCGCAAGGCCTGCGGCGTCCGAATCGACCAACTCGGGAAGCCTATCGACGCCATTAACCAGGATCTTTCGTTCCCACGACAGATGGTTCAGGCCTACGTGCTCGAGCTGCACATCGTCTGGAGAAACCTCGAACTTCTCGGCGAAACGACGCTGCAGCCCGATTGCCACGTTGCACAGCCCGATCGCCCGGTGGCCGTCGTCGAGCAGGGCGCGCGTGGCGATCCCGACTGGGTTCGTGAAATCGACGATCCACGCGTCGGTCGCCGACCGTCGAGCGACTTGCTCTGCGATCTCGAGCAACACCGGCACTGTCCGCAGGGCCTTCGCAAAGCCACCCGGCCCAGTCGTCTCCTGCCCGATGGTGCCGAACTCGTTGGGCAGCGTTTCGTCGACGAGCCTGGCCTGCTGGCCACCCACGCGCAGCTGAATCAGCACGAAATCGGCGCCCTCGAGGGCCTCATCTCGATTAGTTGTGACGTTCAGCTTGCCCGACCATCCGCCCCTGCGCAGCATGCGGTCGGCCAGCCCGCCCACGACCTCGAGTCGACTTGGATCTATATCGAACAATGCGAGCTCGTCCGCGGTCAGTCGTGTCGAGCGCCGCGCGATGCCGTCGACGAGTTCAGGGGTATACGTGCTGCCACCGCCAACGACCGCGATCTTGGTTCCCATCAGCTCCCCGACGTTAACGCCTTGACAACAGTGTGCTGGGTTGCTTATAAGCATATGATCAATCGCGGTCAAGTCCTTTGACCGTGCAGGACGGACCGCTCGCGATGGAGGAGGCGTGTGGCTCGGTTCCGGCTTGAGCTCGGGCCAATCCCGTATTACCACCAGGTCTATCTCGACCTGCGCGGAATGATCGACGATGGCCGCTGGCCGGCTGGCCACCAGGTGCCACCGGAGCGTGAGCTCGCGCGGACATATGGCGTGAGCCTGATCACGGTCAGGCGCGCGCTCGACGAGCTGGCACGTGAGCAACGCATCGAGCGCGCGCGCGGCCGCGGAACCTTCGTTCTTGCATCTCGCATCGACCGCGACCTTGACGAGCCGCTGTCGTTCAGCGAGGAGATGCAGCGCCGCGGCCTGAGCCCGCACACCCGGCTGATTGCCGCTCGACCGGAGACTGCCAGCGAGCGAGTCGCAGCCGAGCTCGATATTGAGCCAGGCTCGCCAACGCTGTTCGTCGAACGACTGCGCGTGGCCGATGGGGATCCTTTTCTGCTGGAGCAGGCGTATCTGCCCGCCGAACGCTTCCCCGGCCTGCTCAATTCGAACCTCGAGTCGAGCTCCCTGTACAGGTTGCTGAGCGACCGCTACGACACCCGTGTAGCGCGCTCGCGCGAAACGTTCGAGCCGGTCGTGTTGCGCTCGCGCGAAGCCGTCCTGCTCGGCCTGAAGCCGCGAACACCCGCCCTGCTTGTCGAGGGCACTTCTTTCTCTGACGAAGGGATCCCTGTCGAGTTCTCGCGCACTTTCGTGCGAGGCGACAGGTCCCGTTACTTCATCGAACGAACCGTTCGCGTCAACACTGATCAGCGCCGGCCGCGGCCGGAAGGGAGGCCAAACACGACGAGCACAGCCGTTGCATCCGCTTCAAGCACACAAGGAGGAGGAGTGCATTGAACAGGTCATGGCTCCGATTGTCCGTTTGGGCAGTCATCTTGGTCATATTGGCGGCCTGCGCCGGCAACACGTCGACGCCCGCGCCCACGGCGGCAGGCCAGACTGCGGCCGCCAGCCAGCCGGCAAGTGTTGCGCCCGTGACGGCGCCTCCGGCGTCGGTCAGCCCGGGGACCAATCAGCCGTCGTCGGAGGCGACCGAACCGCCACCCAGCGAAGAGGCAACGGCAGAGGCGTCGGGGACACCACCGCCAACCCCTGTCATCGTCGCCCCTGAATCGGTCGCGCCAGGCGTGAAGTTGGTCCGCTGGTATTGCTGTCTTGGCACGGGAGACGATCCGACCCAGGTCAAGGTCGAGAAGAAGGTCATCGAGGACTTCAACAAGGCCCACAGCGACATCCAGATCGAGGGTGAGTTCGTCCTGTACGCGCAGGCGTATGACACTCTGGCCACGGAGATCGCGGGCGGCAATCCGCCCGACATCATCGGACCGGTGGGCTTCGGCGGCGCCAACGCCTTTTCCGGGCATTGGCTCGACCTGCAGCCGTTGATCGATTCCACGGGCTTCGACACAAGCCAATGGGAGAGCTCAGCGGTCGACTACTTCAAGGTCGGCAATGCCCAGGAAGGCTTGCCCTTCGCGATCTATCCGTCCGCGCTCTTCTACCAGGTGGGCGCGTTCCAGGAGATCGGCATCAACGAGCCACCGCACAAGTACGGCGACCAGTACGTGGCCATCGGCCCCGCGGCCGCGGCACTGAACGTGTCGGAGGGCACGGCTGTGCCGTGGGACTACGACACAGCGCGCATCATCGCGATGCTGCTGACGGTTGACACGAATAACAACGACGCAACCCAGTCCGGCTTCGATCCGACCAACATCGCGCAATACGGCTTCGAGCCCCAGCGCGATGACCTGCGAGGTCTCGGCGCATACTGGGGCGCCGGATCGCTGGTTGCGCCCGACGGCACAGCCCAGATCCCGCCGCAGTGGGCCACCGCCTGGAAGTGGTACTACAACGGCATGTGGACCGACCACTTCATCGTGGATGGACCTCGCTTCAACGACCAGGTCTCGTGGAACCCGGATGGCGTCCCGTTCTGTAACGGCAAGGTCGCCATGGCCGAAAACTTCCTGTGGTCCACGTACTGCATGACCAGCGCGGGCGACAACTGGAATGTGGCCGCCGTTCCGGCGTACAACGGGACCCAGACGGCGGCGTTCAACGCCGACACCTTCCGCATCTGGAAGGACACGGCGAATCCGGACGCGGCGTTCACGGTCCTTCAGTACCTGCTCGGTCCGGCCGCTCAGGCACTGACCACGACCTACGGCGCCATGCCGGCCAAGGAAGACCTGCGCGATGCCTTCTTCCAGCAGCTGGAGGACAGCTTCGGCACGCTCCAGAACCCGACCGACTGGCAAGTCTTCCTGGACGGTATCGACCACGCAGACGTGCCCAACTTCGAGTCGCCGCTGCCCTTCAACAAGTCGGGCGAGAACACGTACAACGAGTCGCTCAGCGCTATCAACACGTACGCGACTCGTTGGGACACAACGCAGGGCCTCGATCTGGACTCGCAGATCACCCAAATGCAGGCGGACCTGCAGGCCATCTGGGACAAGTAGTCAAGCCAGGTAGAACGTACGAGGCGGAACAGAGCTCGAAATGTCCGGTCTGACGATCGCTCAGCGCGCTCGCGTCTTCGTTCCTCGTAGGAGAAAGATGAAGCCCCTTGAGCGCCGCGAGGCGCTCTGGGGCTTCATCTTCATATCGCCCTGGATCATCGGATTCGTGCTTTTCACGATGTTGCCGACGCTGGCGACTCTGGGTTTGTCGTTCACGAACTTCAGCCTCGCTACGTCCGCGCCGTTGGCCTTCGTGGGTCTGAAGAACTACCAGGACATGCTCGCCGATCCTCAGGTATGGGCGTCCCTGGAGGTGACCTTCACGTTTGCAGCGTTCTGGCTGCCGATGACCCTCATCGTGCCCTTCATGGTCGCGGTCATCCTCAACAGTCCCAGCCTGCGCGGCTCGAGCCTGTTCAGGATCCTGATCTTCCTGCCATATGTGATCCCCTTCGTTGCCGGGGTGCTGATCTGGCAGAACACGCTGTCACCGGAGACGGGCTGGCTCAACGAAGGATTGCGTGCACTCGGCTGGGCGAATCCGCCTGATTGGCTGAACGATCCGACATGGATCTATCCGGGCCTCGTGCTTGTCGGCGTGTGGGGCATCGGCGGTGCCGTGATCATCAATCTTGCCGGGTTACAGAACGTTCCAACGGAGCTGTACGACGCGGCCAAGATCGACGGCGCCGGCTGGTGGGGCCAGATGCGCCACGTGACGCTGCCCCTGATGTCGCCGGTCATCTTCTATTCGCTGACGCTGGGCCTCGTTGAGGTGATGCAGTACTTTCTCGTGCCGTTCGTGCTCAAAAACGGCACCGGCGAGCCCGGCGGCTCGACTTATTTCTTCAACCTTTACATCTATAAGAGCTTCTTCACCTTCCAGCGCATGTCGTACGGCGCGACGCTCGCCTGGATGCTCTTCGTCATCACTCTGGTGCTCACCCTGGCGCTCTTCGCGAGCGCTCGGCGCTGGGTCTACTACGCGGGAGATCGGAACTCGTGACCGCGGCAGACGCGACAGTCGCTGCTGAACGCGACCTCGGCGAGGAAGTGGTCAAGCCAACGAAGCGCTCGCGGCCGCTCATCCCGCGACTGCGCAACACCGGCCGCTCGTTCCTCTTGACGCTGATCGTCACGTGTCTCGTTGCGGCGTTCCTCGCGCCGATGATCCAGTCGGCATCGCTGTCGCTCAAGTCGCGCGACCAGATCACTCAGCCGGGCGCCCCGCTCTGGCCCGCTGATCCGGTGACGTTCGACTACAACGGGCGGACGCTCAACGTCTACCAGGTGCCGATCAACGGCCAGACACTGTCGCTCGCTTTGCTTCAGCCCGGGCGCACGTCGAGCACGTTCGTCGACCCTGCCGATCCCACGGCCCCACCAATCACATGGCAGGGATCATGGCGCGCACTGACCCGTTCCTTCACGTTCGCGCCGCACTTCGAGAATTTCTCAGAGGTATGGGACCTGCTGGAGTACCCGCGGCTGCTGTTCAACACGGTCGTGATTGCCGTGGTCGGAATGATCGGCGTGCTGCTGTCGTGCACGCTCGTCGCCTACGGCTTCGCACGTTTCCGCTTTCCCGGCCGCAACCTGCTGTTCCTGCTGCTGCTCTCGACGATCTTTCTGCCGGCAGTCGTGACCACGATCCCGACGTACGTCGTGTGGCGCCAGCTCGGGGTGATCGGCTCGCCGAATGCGGCCATCGCGTGGCTGCCATTGCTCTTGCCAACCTTCTTCGCCAATGCCTACGACGTCTTTTTGATGCGCCAGTACTTCATGACCATCCCGCGCGAGATGGACGAGGCCGCGGCGCTCGACGGGGCGGGCCCGTTCCGGACGTTGATCTCCGTGATCATCCCCCAGTCGTGGCCGGTGATCATCGCCGTCGGGATCTTCCACTTCGTCTACTCGTGGAACAACTTCTTCGAGCCGTTGATCTACCTCACGACGCAACCCGAGTTGCAGCCACTCGCGGTCGGCCTGCAGCGCTTCAATGGGATTCACTCGCGCGAGCCCTCACTGCTCCAGGCTGGAACGTTGATGACTCTTGTCATTCCCGTCATCGTGTACATCGTTTTCCAGCGCGTGTTCACCCGGGGCGTCGTGATCACCGGCGTCGAACGCTAGCGATGGCTTTCCGCGTCGCTTTGACCCTCGACATCGAGCATCCCGACCGACCCACTCGCGCTGGAGTTACAGAGGAGATCCTGTCCACGCTTGCGGAAAGGAACGTTCGAGCCACGGCATTCATCCAGGGCCGCTGGGCTCAGGCATATCCCAGCCTGGCAAGAGAGGCAGCAGCGGCGGGTCACCTGGTGGGCTGTCACTCTCATTTCCATGCGCGCATGCCGATGCTCTCGCGTCGCGGCCTGCGCTCCGACGTGCAGTCGGCAACGAGGGCAATCATCGACATCACCGGGGCGGATCCGCGGCCATGGTTTCGATGTCCGTTCGGAGCGATCGACAGTGGCACGGTCGTGCTCGATCAGCTGACGTCACTTGGCTACCGCAACATCGGCTGGAACGTGGACTCACACGACTGGGCGGCGCGCGGCGCCCGGGGCGTCGCGCGCCGCGTCATCGACGGCGTCCTGGCGCACGGCGACGGCGCGATCATCCTGATGCACGGTTGGCCGTCGCCGAATCCCAAGGCCTTGCCGCTGATCGTGGACGAGCTGAGGGGCCACGACGTCGAATTCGTAACAGTCGATAACCTGCCCAGCGTGCCGACACGTGCCGCGTGGGACCACGGACCAGGGTGACCGCGACAAAAGCAGCGCAACTCGTTCTGGGCATCGACGGCGGCAACTCAAAGGTCGACCTGTGCCTCGCAGATTCGAGCGGGACGGTACTTGCCGCGGTGCGTGGACCGTCTGTTTCTCATCAGGCCGTCGGCCTTGAGACCGGGATGGAACGTCTCGCAAAGCTTGCCGCGCAAATCGAGACGGCGGCACATCCGGGCGCGCTGCCCGAGCTCATCGTGGCGACAGTCGCAGGCGCCGACTACCCAGAAGACGTTCGACTCCTCGAGCGCGCGATTGGGGCTCTCCGATTGGGCCGCGACCTGACGGTATTGAACGACACGTTCGGCGCGTTGCGTGCCGGTTCGTCCGAAGGCTGGGGCGTTGGTCTCGTCTGCGGCCAGGGGATCAACGCAGGTGCCATCAGCCCGAGCGGCAAACGTGACCGCTTTCCGGGAGTAGGCGAGTACGCGGGCGACTGGGGCGGCGGCGGCGGAATTGGCAGAGAGGCGATCAACGCCGCCGTGCGGGGCAGTGACGGCCGTGCCCCGCGGACGTCGCTCGAGAGGTCCGTGCCACAGTTCTTTGGGGTCAAGTCGCCGGCGGCGATGACACGCGCCTTCTACTTCGAGCGAATCCCGGAAAGCCGGGTCAACGATCTCGCACCGCTCGTCTTCGCCGAAGCCGCCGCCGGCGATGCCGCAGCGCGCGCGATCATCGATCGCCTGGCAGACGAGCTGGCCGCGATGGCGGGATCGCTCATCCGCCGGCTGCACATGACTCGGCTCGAAGTCGAGGTAGTGCTCGCCGGCGGCGTCTTCCGCAACACCGACGCGAGCTTCTACGCGCGTCTCGAAGCCGGTATTACCCGCGTCGCGCCACGTGCGATCACGATCAAACTCGATGCCCCGCCCGTCGCCGGCGCGGTGCTCCTGGCTCTTGACGAGCTATCGCGCCGCGGCCTCACCCCGCCGCCTGCCCGAGCCACCGCCGATCGTGTGCGCGGCCAGTTGCGAGCCTGGGATCGCGACCTCATGGACCGGTAGGCACTTGGGCGACCGGGCCTGGAACGATCCTCAAGGCATACGAAGAGGCCCCGTCGTAAACGACGGGGCCTCTTGCACTGTCCCGGCCGAACCGGCGACCTAAGCCGCCTGACCCTGCCACGCCACAAGGGCATCTATCACGCCGGCTGCACCGGCTACCCTAACCCAACCTACCCATGACCTTGCGCCTGGGGCAGCACATGTCGCACGAGTGCGACATCCAGTTGGTAGTCTACCTGACCCCTTGCGGCGACTCAAGGGGTTATGCAGAGTGCATAGTTAATATTCCTGAACTTGTAATGTCGGCCTTTCAGCGGACTCTCAGGAAGGGCTTTGGGTCACCTGCGGAGATGTGCTCGCGGCAGCCGACGGAGAAGCGCCGGGCTGGGTCGACGGGCTCGCGACTGGCGCTGCAGTTGGGCTTGTGCCCGGAACGATCGTCACCGTGTTGATGTATGTCGGATCGAGGGCCTGGTTGCCGTTCGCGTCCCCTGAGTTTGGCGTGAGGGCAATCTGATCGACGACGTCCATGCCTGAAATGACCTTGCCAAAGATGACGTAGCCGCCGGATTTGGGCAGGCTGTCCGCGACGGAATCGTCCAGGACGATGAAGAACTGGGATCCCGCCGAATTCGGCTGCGATGTTCGTGCCATGGCAACTGTTCCCCGCGTGTAGTCACCCACGACGGGCTCGTCCTGGATGCTGCCGTACGGAGGGCCGCCGCTGCCATCACCGTTCGGATCACCGCCCTGGATCACGAAGTCCGGCACGATGCGGTGGAACGTCAGGTTGTTGTAGAAGCCTGCGTTCGCCAGGTTGATGAAGTTCTCGGACGCAACAGGTGCCGACTGGTTGTAGACGACGAAGGTGATATCACCGAGGTCCGTGTGCAGGGTTGCGGTCGTGCCGTCGCCGGCCGGTGCAGCAAGGGGGCTGGCCATCGGGGTGGCGACCGGCGGGTGCAGGAGCGCGGTGTTGACTGTCGGCCCGGGCGACCTGAAGGGATGTGCGAACTCGGAAGGTGACGGCGAGCTTCCCGTGCCACCACCTGGGAACGCATAGATGTAGACCAGCACGGCCAACACCAGTGCGATTACCGCGGCCCCGCCAATCCACCACAGCGTGTTGTTGCGACGCTCCGACGGAGGCTTCATCTGGCCGCGGCCGGCAGGTCCGGCATTGCCCCGCGAGAAACCCGGCCGATACGCAGTCGATTGACCCGTATGACTGCGGGTGACCGTGCGACGTCGCTTAGCCATTCTGTGACTCAGCCATTTACGGCTACCCCTCGTGCTGTCTGCTGAAAATCGATAGCGCCTGAAAAGAGTGCCTCACCAAGGATCAAGGCGTCGGCGCCGGCGGCGCGAGCGGCGTCGACACCAGAACTGTCAGTCGCGCCGCCGGCCAGCTGCAGCTCGAGATCACGATTGCGGATGGTCGCAGCGAGTGGCGTCACGGTTTCGGCGTCCCAATGCGAGACGACCAAACGGCGCACTCCTTCGCTCGAGAGCATGCCCACGAGCGACTCGAACGTTGGTGGCGCACCGTGCCATGGGTACTGGGCGAGCCTGTCCGGACGCGCGTCGATGCCAACGGCCAGCCAGTCGGAGGCCACGCGCAGGCAAGCCCGCAGGACCGAGACGTCCTCGGCCACCGCCCACAGAGGGATGACTACACGCGTCGCGCCACAGGCAAAGGCAAGCTCGATCTGTTCGGGCCCGTCGACACCCCCGGCCAGTTGGATTGGCACAGCGACTGATCGCGAGATGCGCTGGATCTGTTCGGTGTTCGCGGGCGCGCCGCGCTGGGCTCCGTCCAGATCGACAAGGTGGAGCATCTGTGCGCCCTGGCTTACGAAATATGTCGCGATCTTCTCCGGGCGGTCAGTCGGTGACCCCTCTCCCGTCGCCGCGCCCGGCCACATGACAAGCCGCGAATGCCCGGACTGGAGATCAATGCTCGGGACGATCTTCACTCGTGGTTGCCGATCTGGCTACGAGGCGAGCAGCCGACGCTGGAAGCTGACCGGAAGCCCGCCCTGGTTGAGCATCGCATCGTGGAACTCGCCCAGGTTGAAATTGGTGCCCAGCCGCTTCTTCTCGTCGTCGCGCAGCCTGAGCAGAAGCACTTTGCCAAGCAGATACGACAGCTGGTAGGTAGGTGTGTAGGTGTAGCGCTGGACCTCAGCCGTGGCGTTCGCGCGCTCGAACCCTGTCTGGTCGACCATGAAGTCGATCGCATCGTCGACGCCGATCTCGCCGCGGTGGAGCTTGACGTCCAGGATGATCCGGCAGGCGCGCCAGATCGCGTCGGTGTGCATCATGATTCGATGCTCGACGCTGGTGTCGAAGCCTTCTTCGCGCATCATCTGCTCGCAATACATCGCCCAGCCTTCGACGAACTCGGGTGCGTCGACAAGCACGCGGACCAGGCTTGGATGGTTGTTCGCCACGGTCAGCTGCTGGTGGTGGCCGGGATAGGCCTCGTGGATTGACGTGTTGTAGATCGACGCGAAGTTGTGCTCGCGCATTGCGCCCTCTTCGCCGTCGACCGACGGTGTGACAACGTAGATCCCACGCCGACCTTCACCGTCAGCCCCGAACTTGGGCGCCGAGAAATACGCGGCGAAGGGCATCACGCTGCGCATGTACTCCGGAGTTGCAATCACCGAAAGCTGCTCACCCGTTGGCATCGTCGCGATCTTGTGATCGATCACGTACTGGCGCGCCTCGTCCATGGCCTCGCGGTAGCGGCTCAAGGCCTCGTCGAAGTCGCTTGGGTGCTCCGACTTGATCCGGTCGACGACCTCGAACTCCGTCTTGGTCGTGTCGATCTGCTTCGCGAGTTCAGCTCGAATCCGGCGATTTTCGGCCAGTTGCTGCTGACCGATTTCGAGAATGTCGTCGCTTGTAAGACCGTCGAACGCACGCAGCGCGACGAGTTCGTCGTACTTCTCGCGGCCGAGTGCGTAGTCCTCAGTCGCTCGACCTAGCTGACCCGTCAGCCATGCCGAGTAGTCCGCGAACGCCGCGCTCGCCTCGCGCGCGGCCCTCTCGAGACGCTTGACCTGTGGCGTGTCCTCGCCGAACTCCGTTCGCGCGGCGACGATGACCTCATCGAAGAGCGAACCCATCGATTCGACCGCCTCGAGCTCCATCTCGTTCCAGAGCCTTGCCGGAGGAACGACGTTGTCGAGGCGCGACTTATGCTGCTCGATCAGCTCCGGCGTTTTTTCGATCCGCGCAGCAATGGACATAAGCCGATCGCTCAGCGGCCGCGTCCCGCGGGTGATGAGCAGGAAGATGCCGTCGCCAATCTCGTCGGCGGCGTTGACCCGGCGCTCCCAGACGCGGTGCTCCTCGATGTCGAACAACTCGCGCCGGGTCGTGAAGAGCCCCAGCTCGCGCTCGATCCGGTAGTAGGGCGAGAGCTCGCTCGGGTTGATCTGATCCAGCTCCGCCACGAATCTGCGCGCCAGGGCGGCGTCTTCGAGCACCGCACTTCGACTTCCGTCTGAAAGGTCGTCGTCATGTCCGGGCACGCCCAACCAGCTGGCCATGACAGGGTGACGAGTCATGTACTCGTCGAAGCGTGCCTCGATCGTCGACTGAAGTCGCTGATCCGCCGGAGTGACCGGTTCATGGGCTGTACGCGCGTCGAGGTTGCCTTTGGTGCTGGGGTCAGACACCGGCGCCTACTGCTGCGGTCGATACGGCGGGCGCGAGACCAACGGTCGCCAGTGCCCGACGCGTCGCGTTGATCGCGGCGTCAACGTCGGCCGTTTCGATCCCGTAGTGAGTGACTGCGCGGATACGCTCACCGCCCGGGTAGTCGATCATCATGACGCCTTCGTCCGCGAGAGCCTCGAGGAAGGGCATACGCAGCTCCGGCGTTGCCACTTCGAAGAAGACAAAGTTGGTCCTGGCTTTCGCCGGCTCGAGACCGACGATGCCCGGCAAGTTGGCGATCCCATCTGCCAGCCGGCGCGCATTGGCGTGGTCGTCAGCGAGTCGATCGATCATGCCAGTGGGTCCGTCTCGTAGCGCGATCAGTCCGGCCGCAGCAAGAATTCCGACTTGGCGCATTCCGCCGCCGACCATCTTGCGCGCCCGACGTGCGCGCCAGATCAGCTCCTTAGATCCCACGACGAGCGAACCGACTGGGCACGCGAGACCCTTGGACAGGCAGAAGCTGGCTGAGTCGGCGGCTTCGAGGAGCTCGCTGACGGGCGTGCTCAGAGCGACTGACGCGTTGAAGATGCGCGCGCCGTCGACATGGAGCGGCACTCCACCCTCGTGCGCGACTTTGCCGACGGCCGTGACGTAGTCCGCGGGCAGAGGCTGTGCCATCGAGTCGGAGTGCGTGTTCTCGAGCATCACCAGCGATGTGATCGGCTCGTGAACGTCCATTGAATTGCGGAACGCGGCGCGGATCTGGTCCAGATCCATTTGGCCCTGCTCGTTCCACGGCAGCAGCTTCATGCCCGCGCCCACCACGACCGCGTGGTTAGCCGCCTCGTGCGCGAAGGTGTGATTGCCGTCGCCCGCGATGATCTCGCCGCCACGTGGCACCTGGGCGAGGACGCTCACGAGGTTGCCCATCGTGCCGCTCGCCACGAACAGCGCCGCCTCCTTGCCGGTTAACTCGGCGGCGCGTTCTTCCAGCGCAATGACAGTGGGATCATCGCCGAAGACATCGTCGCCAACCTCAGCCTCCGCCATCGCGCGGCGCATCTCCGGCGACGGCTTGGTAACCGTGTCGGAGCGAAGGTCGATCACGTGGTCTGGCATCGGAGGCCGAGTATAGGTTGGGGACGCTGACGACCTTCTTTACGGCGACGCAGTGGGCAGTGGGGACTGGCTGGTGCCGCTCCTGTCGCACAGGCTCAGAAGATCAACGCCGCCGATCGCGGGCTGGACGAAACCGCAAGCGACCTGATCCGAGATGAAGAAGGGAAAGACCTCGTAGCCCGTGGGCATGATCAGGAACTGCTGATCGACCAGTTGATTGGCCAGAGCCACGGCTCCATCGACGCGCGCCTGGCCGCCAACCCCTTCGAGGCGCGTGAGCTCGTCGATGTTGGCTTGTCCTACCCACGGCACATCGTGAAGGCCTTGCAGCAGGGTGACAGGGTCCGAATAGTCCGCACCGCTTCCCCAAACGAGCATGTCGACATCGCTCTTGCCCGCGAAGACACCGTCGCCCGGGTAGTCCTCCCCGGGCGGATAGCGAAGGTTCACCGTGATCCCGATGGCGGCGAGCTGGCGCGTCACGGCGTTCTGGAAGTCGGCGCATGGTCCGCAATTCCACGCAAGTGGAGCTCCGAGCATCGTCATCTCCAACTGCTGACCGTTCAACAGTGCTTTGGCGGCTTCGACGTCAGGCGGCGATACCGCAAGGCTCGGATCCGAGCCTTCGACGGAGGGCACAAGCAGCTCATCAGTTGGACCGTTGACCCAGATGCCGGAGAACTCATTCCGGTCAAGAGCCAGCGCGACGGCGTGTCTCACGTTGGGGTCGTCGAACGGTTCACGTGTCGGATTGACGACCAGAAAACCAACGTTGGTGTTAGGGCCACCGAACCACCGCTGACCGCCTGCGCTTGTGTTCGTGCCCGTTGGTCCCCATTTGCCAGCCAGATCGCTCGGCGGCCCGGTAAGAGGGTCGCCGTTGATGAACATCGCGGCGTCGACCTCGTCGTCGTTGACCATCTGAAGCGACGTGTTGGGAGCCACTTCGAGGCGGAACGCGATCTCGTCGAAAGGCCGCGGCCTGGTGCCGCCGTAGTTTGGGTTTTTAGTCAGAACCACCAGGCGTTTTCGGATCGTCTCCGAGATGTAGTAGGGCCCTGCGCCGGCGGTGGGTGAGTCAACTCCGAGTCCGCTGCGCAGGGCAGGCGTGCCGTGCGTGGGCACGGGGCAGGCGACGGATGACGCGAGTCGCGCCAGGAGGTCCGGTGCCGGGGCCACGAGGGTGATGACCAGCTTGTCGCCATCGACGACGAGCCCGCTCACGTGGTCAGCCGTGCCGGCGCGATATTCGCTGACGCCCGCTATGTCGGCGAAGAACCTGGGCCCAAGGTCACCATCGCCGTACACCGGCGATACGGCACGCTCGAGGGAGTACCGGAACGTCTCGGCAGTGAGCTCCTCGTCGCTCGGTGGCGAGAACTTCAAGCCGGGACGAACCGTGAAGGTGTACGTCAGCCCATCCGAGCTCACGGCGGGCAGGGACGTCGCGGCCTCCGGAACCAGCTTGAGGCCGTCTGCTCCGGGGGCATCAGGGTGAATGAGCAGATTGGCGCACGTCAGGTACAGGGCCTGTCGAACCTGATAGTCGCTGTTGAGTGGCGGATCGGGGCCAGGGTTGTAGAAGGGAATTCCGTCGGTTGCAACTGTCAGCACCGAGCCCGGCAGTTGCGCGATCCCTTCGTCGACTGTGGGACCCACAGCGACCATGATCTCGTCAGCATCTGAGGCAACTCCGATCGTGGCGTGGCCGGTATTGATAGTCCGGTCTCTGAGGCCAGTAGCCACGTCGATGCCGGTCAGCGTGCCCGTGTTGGCGTTCGTTACCCACATCGCGTCCGCAGCGGGCGCCATCTCGCCAACGCCAGGGTCGAGTGGGTACTGCGTCACGCGTCCGGACCGGTCCACGCGATAGACGATCCCGTTGTCGGCTGTCGATGTCCACGCATCGTCGCCCGCGACGTAGATGTTGCCCAGGCCCTGTTCGTCCGAGACGTGAGCCGGTTCGAAGGTCTGGGTGTCAGTCTGAGGATCGATGCGCCCCACGTTGCCGTCGCCCCAGAACCAGACCGCTCCGCCGCCGTATGCCATTCCCCAAGCGTCGGCCGTGATGGTGTCGACGACGGCGCCGGTGGACGGATCCAGCTTCAAGATCTCGTTCAGATCCTGGCGGGCCAACCACACGTAACCGCCCCCGGCGGCGACGTCAGTGGCCGGAGACGTATCGGACGCGTCCTTCGAAAAGTCGAAGGGCTGGCCTGAGGTTCCGCTTCTTTGATCGATCCGGACGACCCTTGGGCCGGACAGATCCGTTACCCAGATGTAGTCGTCGTCGTAGGCATAGCCGTTCGGTTCATCAATCGGGACATTGATGCGCTGCGTTATCTGGTGAGTCTTTGGATCGACGCGATTGAATTGCTTGCTGTTGTCCAGGATCCAATACGAACCGCCGGCAAAAAAGGCGATGTTGCGCGGCCCAGCCAGCGGAGTTGTCCCCTCGAGACCGCCAGTCGACGCATCGTAAAAAGCGAGCAGCGGCAAATTGGCCAGGGCCAATGGATCAGGCGGCGAATCGACTGCCTGAGTGTTCGACGGTCCAACTCCCGGTGTGGATGACTGGTATGCACCGACTCCTGCGCTCGTGGGCGGTGTCGTGGGACCCGGCGATGGGCTTGCACGTTGAAACAGGAAGGCAGCGAACGCCGATCCGACGACCGCCAGCGCCGCGACTCCCGTCAGCGCCAGGACCAAGGCTCGATTGCGGTTGGACGAGCTACGGCCTCCGGCCAGGCGATGGCCTTTGGTTCGATCCGAGTGAATAACGGCAACCGCGCGCACGGACGTGTCGAAGCCTTTGACTTTCAGGTCGCGGGCATCCACGTAGGCAATGCCGTCAAGCTTGGCCGCAAGATGGATGACCGCCTCGGACGCGAGCGTTTCGCCTGCGGCCGCGCTGGCACACAGACGGGCGGCAAGGTTGAGCGATGTTCCTCGAAAGCCCGCTCCAACGGGGATGGCTTCACCAGCGTCCAGGCCAATGCCTACGCCAAGAGGCAGACCATCGGCCACGACTCGGTCCTGGAGGTCGATCGCAGCGCGGAGCGCCTTGCGCGCGGAAACGAAAACGACCAGTGCCTCGTCACCGCGCAGCTCGAGCAGGAATCCGTCGCGCGCCGTTACGACCTCTTCGACAATCTCGCTGAAACGACGAACCAGCTCCGCGCCGGCCTCGTCACCGCGTTCACGGGTGTAGGTCGTGTAACCGCGAATGTCGGCGATCAGGAACGTGCGCAGTTCAGTCGCCTGCGCTGCACCCGGCGGCGCGGGTTCCGGAGCCCCCTCTGATTCGGTGACAGTCGAGTCCGGAGGTTCGCTCACGTCCTCTCTCCGAGTGGGAAGGGACAGTGCGCAGTGTACGAGGGCGCCTTGCGCACAATGCGCGAGGTTGGTGACCCAGCACAAAGTCGGCTATTCTCCTTGCCCGCGCGGACCCGTGGTGTAGCGGCCAAACATGCCAGCCTGTCACGCTGGAGATCGCCGGTTCGAATCCGGTCGGGTCCGCCATACTCGTCACAGTTCGGCGTTTCCTTGTCCTTGAGGTCCACCGCCATAACTCGGTCAGTCAAGACTCGGCTGGTCACCTTCGCGGTGGTCGCGCTCCTCTTCGGAGCGTGCGGTTCATCGACTCCGCCCACCTCCCCGCCCGGCGCTTCCTTGGCGCTTCCTACTCCCCACGGGTCGTCAAGCCTCGTCGCGCCACCGGGTGCCACTCCGCAGCCCACCTCGCCGCCCTTGCCAAGCGCCCCGGTAAGCGGGCCGACTCAGCCCCCTGGCGGTTCGCCGACACCTTCACCAACTCCGCCCACGAGCGCCGCCGCCATGCCGTTCGTGCCAGTCATCAATTTTTGGTCTACGCGTACGTCGATGCCAATGGATGAGGTCAGGGCCGCACTCCAGGGCAGCAGCGACAAGTACTCACCGATCGTCGTGCCTGCTGACGACGCAGAAGCATTGGCGGCCGCTGCCGGTGTGACCCTGGGCTCAGACGTCCAGCGCGGCAGTGCCGATGACGTGATCGCTGCGATCAAGGGCGGCGGCCTTGGCTTCGTACGGGCCACTGACGTCATCCCGGAGATGCGTGCCTTGGGCATCGACGATGCCAATTTGTTCGGCGAGGGCCGCATCAAGGACATCTCGCAGTGGCCATTAAGCGCAGACGTACAGGCTGCCGCTGCCTGGGATCAGAGCAAGAACTGGGTGCTCGTGTCGGCTGGCGACATCATGGGCGACCGCGGCGTCCGAACGGCGGTCGAAGCATCGGGCAAAGGGCCGTCCTACCTCCTCGATGGAGGCACATCCCAGGTCGATCGGGTCAAATGCTGCTCGTTCTTTGGTTATCAGTACCCGGTCGTGTCGCGGACGGGCAACTCCGGTGCGGTCCAGAAGGTCATCGAAGACGCCGATTTCGCCATGGCCAACCTGGAGACCGGTGTTCTGCCCAATCCGCAATACCACGGCCCGACTTCATTCACCTTCACCACGGACCCGTCGTACCTGCAGGTCGTCAAGGAATTTGGCTTCGACCTTCTTTCAGATGCCAACAACCATGCCAAGAACGGCGGCGCCAAAGCGTTGTCGACCGCCATGTCGACCCTCGATTCGCTGGGCCTCCTGCACGCTGGTGCCGGAGTCGGTCCAGAGGCAGCGGCTCAGCCGGTCATCACCACGATCGACGGCCAGAAGGTGGCGATCATCGCCTGCGATGCCGTCAATCCGGGCTACTGGTCCAAGGGACCGGGCCAGGTCGGGACAAACAGCTGCAAGAACGGCAGCGTCACCCAGACCATCCACCAGATCCGCGACAGCGTCGACGTGATCGTTGTCTTCCCCCACTGGGGCATCGAGTACGAGCAGCCCGTCGCCTATCAGTTCGCCCTGGCGCGCGAGTGGTTCGACGCCGGTGCAGACATGATCATCGGCTCGCACAATCACTTCCCGGGCGGCATCTACGACTACAACGGCCACGTCGCGATGCTCTCGATGGGCAACTTCATCTTCGATCAGAACTTCCGCCAGACGACGCTCCAGGGCCTCGTCACGGAGACGACCTGGTACGGCAACAAGCCGGCCCAGATCTGGGTTCATCCGCTTCTCAACGTTGACGCGCAGCCCAACTTCGCCGACCCGAACACCGACGGTCAGTGGGCGTTCGACGTCATGAAGTGGCAGTCACAGCCGGGCAAGCTCGACTGGGGCGGCACTCCGGCGCCCAACTTCGGGAACACCCCGCCGAAATAGTCGCTAGCGCAGGCCGGCGAAGAGGTCCTCCTCTGGAATCCGGACGCCGTGACGTGAGACGCGCAGGGTGAACTCCTCGCGCGGCATCAGCTCCTGCCAGTCCTCGACGGTGAAGGCGAGAAAGAAACCGTCCGCCGGCAGTTGGGTCACGTGCTCTTTGAGGGCCGCGTACTTGTTCGGGACGAACTTCGCTACGTCGACCGAGGTCGTAACCGGTCCGGTCGCCGCCAGCATCTTGGCGAAGTGAGCCTCGCGCTCCGCGCGTTGCTCCTCGGTCTCTTCCTCTGAAGCCGTCCACCACGATTTGACGCCGCGCTCCTCGGCGCGCTTCATCACCTGCTCGTCGCGGCGGAAGTTGGTGGCCGTTTCGTAAAACTTGGCGGGCGCCTCGTCGCCATCCTCGGAGACGGATCGCTCGAACGCGGCCTTGGCGGTTAGCGCGGCACGAATGTGGTCCGGATGCCCGTATCCGCC
This sequence comes from Candidatus Limnocylindrales bacterium, assembly GCA_036558545.1. Lineage (GTDB taxonomy): Bacteria > Chloroflexota > Limnocylindria > Limnocylindrales > CSP1-4 > JALYGJ01. The sequence goes on along the minus strand of DATBFJ010000074.1, from coordinate 60,658 downwards.
GAAGTCGTTGTAGCTGACCATCACCTGAGGCCGGACCTCGCGCATGATTGCCAACAGCCGCTCAACCGCCTCGTTGAAGTCCGCTTGCCAGAACGACTCTGGCGCATCGTTCTCCTTTGTGCCCATCATTCCCGAGTCGACGTAACCAAGCTTGCGCGACTCGACATTGCCCAGTTGCGCCAGGGCTCGTTGCAGTTCGATGGCGCGGATTTCGCCAAGCTTGGCGTGGTTTTCGGGCGTGTCCATCTCTGGCACGACGATCTCGCCGTGTTCGCCGCCTGTGCTCGTAACGCACACCACCCGGGCGCCTTCGGCCGCGTAGCGCGCCATCACGCCCCCCGTGCTGATCGTCTCGTCGTCGGGGTGGGCATGGACCGTCATGAGGGTCAACCGTGCAGACATGCACAGATCATATGAGCGCGCGCCGGATCCGCCATTAGACTCCGCCAGCAATGCCTGATGCCACCGACAACCGACAGCCATGGGCACTCATCCTTGGCGCGAGCAGCGGGTTCGGGGAGGCAACGGCTGTCGCTCTCGCCCAGGCTGGTTATGACATCTGCGGTGTGCACCTCGACCGGCGCCAGGGCATGCCCCATGTCGAAGAGATCAAGGCAAAGATCGAGGCTGCCGGAAGACGCGCGCTGTTCTTCAACGGCAACGCCGCGGACGATGAGCAGCGGGCACTCGTACTCGCCGGGCTTAAGGATGCGGCCGGGGCGCGCGGTTATGTCCGAGTCCTGATGCACTCGCTGGCATTCGGCACGCTCAAGCCCTTCCTGACCGAAGACCCGTCCGCGGGCATCACCCGCAAGAACATGGACATGACGCTGGACGTGATGGCCAACTCGCTCGTCTATTGGGCGCAGGACACGTGGCGAGCGGGTTTGCTCGGCAGTGGCTCCAAAATCTACGCGATGACCAGCGAAGGGTCGACCCGCGTGGTCGCCTCGTATGGCGCTGTGAGCGCGGCGAAGTCGGCGCTCGAGTCGCATTGCCGGCAGCTGGCGATGGAGTTCGCGCGTAAGGGTTCTGGCGTGACCGTCAATGCCATCCGAGCTGGCGTGACCTTGACTCCGGCCTTGATGCAGATCCCTGAGCGCGATGAGCTGATCAAGTACGCGACCGAGCACAATCCGATGGGCCGCATGACGACCGTCGCGGATGTCGCGGGCGCGATTGTCTCGCTCTCGGGCCAGGGCACCGATTGGCTCACGGGCAACGTGCTGGGAGTTGACGGCGGCGAGCTCATCACCGGATAGTCCGGGTTCCTCAGACCACCGGAGTGGGGCAGAATGCTCTTGATCGGCCGTGCCGTGCGGCTGGTCAAACGGGAGGAATACCTATGAAACGAGTGGGGCTGCGCCTCGTCGCCCTCGTGGCGGCATTCGCATCGCTGGCGGCAATCGGGGCGCCGGTTGTTGCCGCATCGACGAAACACTCTGGCAGCGACTACTCGATAGATCTCTTTAGGAGCGGCGTCTTCGTGACCCAGTACAGATGGACGTGGTGTGTGGGCGCGAGCTCGCAAATGATGCTCAACATCATTCAAGGGACGTCGAACAAGTCACTTTCACGTCAGAAATCGCTCGTCAAGTACGCGATGAACCACGACGCGTTCCTGGACTCGAACACCGGCGGGTCTGATGCGACGGGCTTCGCCGCGGCTCTGAACCACTTCGGAGGCGGCTCTTACAGCGTGGTGACGTCAACCAATTTCCGGCAGGCCGTACGCCGGGCGGCCAAGGCTATTCGCGCCACGAACAAGCCTGTCGGGCTGCTCGTGATGGGCGGCCGGCACGCATGGGTCATGTCAGGGTTTGACGCCACGGCCGATCCCGCCGCCACGAACGACTTCGACGTCACGGGCGTTTACATCCTTGGCCCGCTCTATCCGAAAGAGCAGAAGGGCTACTTCGACAAGCCGCCCGACACGCGCCTGACGTTCGACCAATTCCGAACGCCATTCCACGTCTTTGACGATCCGGACAGCCCTCAGTTCGCCGGCTACTGGGTAACCGTCAACCCCTAGGCTCGTCCCTTGCTGGATCGGGTTGGCCTTCCCAACCTGCCGAACCAAATGCGCTTTGCCTTTCGCACCGCTAGCGAAGTCTCAACAAACTCGTTCATAAGTTTGTCTGCTGTCGCTTCGCTTCTGTCGCCTTCGCCTCCGGCAACGTAAGACCCGTACGCCAAGAATTTCCGTCGCACGTCCAACCATTCAGGGTCGTCCGTCGAGACGTTTCCGAGGATGAGAGCCTTATTCACGTGCTTGGTGAACGCTTTGTCGTTGCCCGAGTCTATGGCCCGGCCTATCTCGAAAAACCCTTCACGAAAGGCCCACACCATTTTCTGATCGGCATTCGAGTATCCGTCGTAGCGGCCAGGGGCCAGCGTGCCCAATACCACCGACCGATCAATGAAGCCCAAGCCGATGAGCAGTGGCACGACCGCGCACACAGCCTGCCCGATGTCACCAGCTATGCCAGGCACGAAGTAGCGGAAGATGACCAGGCCGACCAAGGCTGGGCCGAGAACGAGAAGGATCTCCCGCGCACGAAACCAGGACGCGCGCAGCAAGACCGCGATCGCCGTTATGTAGCCGCCGAACAGGAGCGCCCTGAAGATCCAGACGTTGTCGACAAGCGTTGAAACCAGAAAAGCGACTGCACAACCACCAAGAACGGTGAATACCGCGGCCGCGGGCCACGTCGCCGGATCTAAACGACGCAGCGAGGCGTACACCGCGTGATCCTACGTCGAGCTAGTTCGCTGCCGCGTAGCCGGTGAGCTCGACGTAGGCCTCGCCAGATAGCGGGGCGCCACTGCGCGAGGCCGAAACTAGTTGCGACCCCTCCCAGTAGATGACGCCGGTCGTGGCGCGCGTGTCGAGCTCCTGGTCGGCGACGGTCGGGGTCAGGTCGACCGTCAGCTGCTGGCTCGGAATTTCAATTTGCCAGCCGGCTGGGTAGGTCGCGCCCGTCGCGGGGCTTGTCCAGGTTGCCGCGGGAGTGACCTTGAACGCGGTTTGCGGCAGATGAGTGACAGTGCCGTCGGGCGCGACGTACGTGCCGTAAATGAGCGGATAGCTTCCGTCCGCGGCTCGGACGAGCGACAACGTGAAGTCCGTGCCATCGGCCAGGTTGACGGCAAACCAATCCCACCCGCCGCCTCCGACCGCTATGAAGTCCCCCCACTGGTGGTCGAACCAGGCCTCGCCCGTTACCTGAATCGAGGTGCCATCCAAGCTGACACTGCCGGATGCTGTCATTCGTGGCCATGAGTAGTAGTACGAGCCGCCAGCCGGGCCGAAGTCCACCCACCCATCGTCGTCATGGAGCACAGGTAACGAACGCACTGACGCCAGCGAGAGGTGGATTGCGAACGAAGGTGTGGCCGCCGACAGCGAGTCCTGCCCGCCCAGGCCGCTCATCAGCCAGGGTGACGCGTTTACGTCGGGCACGCCTTGATCGCTTGTGCCTTTCAGCGAGAACGAGAATCCCGGGCCGGCGGCAACGTCCACCTGCGGCCCGATTTCGGAACGCTGCTCGTACAGGAAACGATTGCCCTGTTCGTCCGTCAGGGCGAGGTGCGACGCCCACGAAACTGGGAACGAACCACGCTCGGCCCGGAAGATGACGAACTCAAAGCCGAATTCGCGTCCCGACTCGGAGGCGAGATGACCGGTGTAGTACCACCACTCCGTCAGTCGGTCGTGTGGTGCCTCGTCACGGGGCAGGCTGATTGGCTGTGGGTCGGGCGCATGACTGGCAAACGGCGCGGTCGATGGGACTGCGGGGGCGGCTGGAACGGGATTGGCAAGAAGCTGGCCAGTGGGCGAGCAACCGACGACCAACGTGGTGACGAGCGCGAGCACAAGCAGCAGCCACGGCAGCGCGGCCGTCTCGGGAAGGTGCAAACGGGTACCGATCAAGCGCTTGAGACGCGCAGGGAGCCACCAATTTAGGTCGCCTAACAAGCGCATTGCTGAGGGCACGAGCAGCCCGCGGACGAGCGTCGCGTCCAATGCGACTGCTATGGCTACGCCAAGGCCAAGCGCCTTGATCAGGACGATGTCCGCGAAAGCAAAGGATCCAGCCACCACGACGACGATCAACGCTGCGGAGCTGACGATCCGACCTGAGCGCTCCATGCCGCGAATGACGGCCTCGCGGTTGTCGCCGGTCTTGTCGTAGACCTCCTTCATGCGCGACAGGAGGAACACCTCGTAATCCATGGACAGCCCGAATAGAACGCAGAACAGGATCACAGGCAATGTCGTTTCGACGAAACCGAGCGGCGCGAAGCCGAGCAGAGCCGAAAGATTGCCGTCCTGGAAGATCCAGACAAGCGCTCCGAAACTCGCAGTGATCGACAGCGCATTGACGATCAGCGCCTTTGCCGGAAGCACGACTGATCGGAGAAGGACGAACAGGACCAGGTACGTCGAGATCAGGATGAATGCGGCCGAGCGCGGGAAGTCGGAGGCGATTCGCTGCACGACGTCGCGGACCTCAGCGGCGCCGCCGCCGACAAGCACGCTGACGCCGGGCGGCGGCGCGACGCTTGAGCCCGGGGTGCGAATGTCCGCGACCAGCCGCTGACCTTCAATGCGGTTCGGGCCGTAAGGCGTGAACACCGTGAACGCGGCAAGGTTGTCCCTGGTTGTTGCCGCGAGCTGTTGTGCCACGAAACGGTCGGCCGGACCGCCCGGCGCGGAATAGAGCAATTGGTATTGCTCGAGTGTTAGCCGCGGGTCGACGTCGACATAGCTCTCAACACGGGTCACGCGCGTGTCCGCGGCAAGACGACGCGAGTAGTCGTACAGCAGCGCCACGTTCGCTGGGTCGGTGACGGGACCGTTGGTCTTTACCGCCACGATCAGCGGTGAGAACTCGCCCTCGCCAAAGTCGCTCGCGAGCGTGTCGAAGGCCACGCGGCTGGGGACACCCGGCGGCAGGATCGAAGCGTCGGGCGAATTGAAGTGGGCGTGCAGAAAGGGCGAGCCAAGGATCAAGAGTGCCGTCAGAGTCGGAATGAAAACGAGCAGCGGGTGATCCATCACTCGCCGCGCGAGCCGACCCCACGCCCCCTCGCCGTCGGGAGCCGGTGGTTTGGGCCTCCGGCCTAACAGGCGTGAGACTCGTCCGCGCAAGTGGACCGGGTATGCGTCAACCCTTGGCCCGAGAGTGGCCAGTACGGCCGGCAGCAGAGTCACCGCGCTTGCCACGGCCAGGCCAACGACCATGGCGCCAGCAATGCCGACCGACCGCAACACCATGAATTCGAAGAGGATCAAACCGATCAGACCAAGGAGAACAGTCAGCCCGCTGAAGAAGACGGCACGTCCCGCCGTAGCGACGGTCGCGGCGACTGCGTCGTTGACGGCGTTTTGATCGACGGCACCACTCGTCAGGCGGCCGCCGCCGCGTGACTTGAGCTCCTCGCGGAATCGGCTCGTCAGGAGCAGCGCGTAATCGACGCCCAAGCCAAGTCCAAGAAGCGTGGCGAGATTGAGCACGAAGATGCTCAGGGCGGTTTGTTGGGCAACGAAGAAGAGTGCGCCAAGCGCCACAACGACGGCCGTGCCACCAACCACGATCGGAACGCCGGCCGCGATGACGCTGCCAAAAACGAGCAGGAGTGCCAGAGCCGCCAGTGGCAGCGAAATGAACTCGCTTCTTCGAAGGTCATTCTCGGAAAGGACCTGGATGTCGCCGTAAAAGGCTGGGCCGCCGGCGAGCATGACTTGCAGGCCGTCGACCGGCGTGATCGCGTCTTCGACCGGCTGGAGCGCCTCGGGCGAGTCGTCGGGCGAGAGGTCGAGCGTGACGATCTCGTAAACGGTCTTTCGGTCGGCACTGACCTGGCGCGGAGCCAGCAGGTGGGTCAGGACGCCCGTGACGTGAGCAGCCTGCGGCACCTTGGCGATGGCCGCGGCGGCGGCGGCCTCGAACGACGAGTCCCCGGCCCTGGCGTCGGTGGTGCTCTGGAGCACAATGACCATCGCGCTCGGTGGAACGTTCAGCGCACCGAGTGCCTGCTCAGCTTTGGACGCCTCGAGGTCATCGAGCGTGAACCCGCCCGATCTCAGCGCGCCTGGCAGCTGCGGTGCGAACGGAACGGCCGCGACGAGTAGCACGATCCAGGCCGCGATGACCACATAGCGGTATCGAGCCGCAGCCCTTCCCAGACGATGGAACAGGTTCACTAAAACTCAGTATCGCAAAGTAACCAGAACGTCGCCCGATGGATCTCCGCCGACGTGTACGACGATCCTGCCGCACCGAGCACGGGGCGGCTTGCGATTCTTGAAGCGCCTGCCTTCGCTTCGCGGCTTAAATAACGACCTACTCCTCGTCCTCGTCGACGATGGGCTCTGCCACGCCGACGGCCGCAAGATCTGACTCCGTGAAGCCGCTTTCTCCGCCCGGTTCAGACGGCAGAGCCAGCTCGATGTGCTTTCGGCCCGTGCTCGTGCCATCCATTCCCACGACCTCTACCGTCGCTTCGATCGACGCGGCGGCTGCAATCGTGTTGATGACTGAGCAGTAGCGGACGATGCTGAGGCGAATCACTCGAGCGACGACCGGGTACGTCAGCCGCTCGCACACGATCCGAAAATTCAGGACCACCCGTGAGTACGACCAGGGCGGCTCCGGTGCCTGATCGCCTTCGACCGTGACTTCGAGCGAATGGACCGAAGCACGACGCTTGCGCAATATCTCGACCACGTCCCACGCCGCACACGAACCGGCCGCGGCCAGCAGAAGCTCCGTGGCGGAGAAGCCAGTTGGTCCCCGGTCCTCCAACTCCAGCCGAGGAGCATTGATGGCGATGTGTTGGTTGGGATGTGTCCCGAGCGCGGTGAATCGGCCGACTTCTTGGTCCCAGGAGATCGAAACGGTTCTCACGGCACTCTGCCGGTCATGTGCGCGCCCGCTTGGGCTACTCGCCGATGACCGACCAGATGAAACCCATGAACAGGAAGATGCCGATCAAGAGCCCCAGGAACGCGGGCGCGCCCTGCTGCTGAGGGCCAAGGCCCAAGCTGGCCAGGAACGCCATCGCCGCGCCCCACAGCAGGATCAGGATAAGGAAAAGCCAGCGGCCGTTGGGACCGACGATTGACTTGACCCAGCCCGTGTAGCGCTGCTCCGGGACGAGCGCCACTCGGAGCATGATCAGCGAGAAGGCGGCCGACAGCACGATCGCGCCAATCCAAGCAAAGGGGTGGAGCAGGAGCTGTTGGAACTGCGAGTACAGAGCGATGACGATGCCGCCCGCCAACAGCAGCGCGACGACCATCAGGAGGCGCTTCCAGCGTTCCATCGTCCGATCCATCGATCGCGAGTCTAGCAGCGACCCGCCGAAGGCCACAGGACTTTTGACGGGTATGTCATGTGCCAGCCGAGCGCGCTATGATCCACTTCTATCCAGACTGCATAAAACGTATGCACTCGAAACGACAGGGCGGAGGTAACTCCAGATAGCGATCGAGACGCGACCCGAGGTGACGCTCGAGGAACAGCCTTTCGTCAACCTGCGTGATCCGGCGCGCCGTCTGGGCGCAGATGGCAAGCCGGCGGTCAGCCGGCGCGCGCCGCTGTGGGCCGACGTGCCTGACGAGAAGTGGAACGACTGGCGCTGGCAGCTGTCGAATCGCGTCAATGACCTCGAGGACATCGAACAGATCCTCAAGCTGACCGACGAGGAGCGCGAAGGGCTGAGCGCACCGGACAAGTTCCGCGTCGATATCACCCCGTACTTCATCTCGCTGATGGATCCCGACGATCCGGACGACCCGATTCGACGCCAGGTCATCCCACTCGGGCGTGAGCAAAGCGCTTTCACCGGGATGATGGAGGACTCGCTCGCCGAAGACCGCCACTCGCCGGTGCCAGGTCTCGTGCACCGGTACCCGGATCGAGTGCTCATGCTCGTCACGACCCAGTGTGCCAGCTACTGCCGCTACTGCACCAGATCACGGATCGTGGGCGACCCAACGCAGAACTTCAATTCACGGGAGCACGAGGCACAGCTCGAGTACCTGCGCAGGACCCCGCAGGTTCGCGATGTGCTGATCAGTGGCGGCGACGGCCTGACACTTGCGCCCAAGCTCTTCGAGAAGATCATCCGCGGCATCCGCGAGATCCCTCACATCGAGATCATCCGCATTGGCTCACGTGTGCCGGTGTTCATGCCGCAGCGCGTCGACGACGAGCTATGCGAGATGCTCGCGAAATACCACCCTGTCTGGATCAACCTGCATTTCAACCACCCCAACGAGATCACGCCGGAGGTCTCGCGTGCCGTTGACCGGCTGACGCGCGCTGGAATCCCGGTCGGCAATCAATCGGTGCTTCTCGCGGGCGTAAATGACTGCGTAAACATCCAGCGCGAGCTCGTCCACAAGCTCGTCGAGAACCGCATTCGGCCGTACTACCTGTACCAATGCGATCTCGTGGAGGGCAGCGGTCACTTCCGGACGCCGGTCGGCAAGGGTCTCGAAATCATGGAGGGCCTGCGCGGCCACACCAGTGGTTATGCGATCCCGACGTACGTGATTGACGCGCCGGGAGGCGGCGGCAAGATCCCGGTCATGCCCAACTACCTCATCAGCTATTCCGACCACAAGGTGGTGCTGCGCAACTACGAGGGCTACATCACGACTTACGAAGAGCCGCTCGAGTACAAGCAGCACGACCGCGCCACGTGCAAATCGTGCCAGAAGGCACGACCGGAGCCTGGTCAGTCCGGTGTTCTTGGCTTGCTCGAGGGCGATCGCATGTGGATCGAGCCGACCGGCTTCGAGGAAGTCCATCAACGCGGCAACAAGGAGCCGCATCGGCTGCAGCGGCCGGAGAAGTGGTCGCCCTACGGCGTGGGCGCGATCGAAGGCACGGCTCGCGAGTCACTGCCAGTGCTGAACGCGACAAACGCGACGTCCACGAAGCGCGAGTACGGCCCGGGCGAAGAACCGAGACCGCGCGAGGGCGAGCCAACGGCGTCGTCGCACGGGGAGCTGCTCTAACCCGAGCCCGTACCCGCGCCCAAGCCAAAGACGGTCCCGAATCGGACTGCCCACTATCCTTCGCGCACCAGCTCGTCGTGTGGTCTCGGAGGGTTCTCGTGTCTTTTCTGGCTCGCTTGCTGTCTCTTTTCGGCTCGGTCAGCGTCCTTTTCGCAGTAGCCGCGCCCGTAGCTGCGGCTTCACCAGTGAGACTTGTGGTTGACGAAATCCGGATGCCGTCGCATGCGGCGGCGATGCTCGCCGGCAGCGTTGGCATCTCGCCGCCGCCGTGCCAGGACAAGGCGTTCAACCTCATCGGCGGCAAGCAGGCGAGCACATACAAGTGGTCGTTCAAGGCATCGAGCACGCCGTCCGGTCTGAACAAGAACTCCGTGGCTCAGAAGCTCCAGAAGTCGTTCGCCAACATCACCGGCGCACACAACGACTGTGGCAGGGCGGACAAGATCAGTGCCACATCGCAGTATCTGGGCACGACGTCCAGCGCGCCAAACTGCAACTCACGCGACGGCAAGAACGTTGTTGGTTTTGGGAGCCTCAATTCCGGAGTGCTGGCCGTGACCTGCTACTGGATCAACAGCGGAAAGATCATCGAAGCTGACATGAAGATCACGACCAAGGAGACATGGGCCCTGTCGCTGTCAACCTGTCATGGCGATTCGCCGATGCTCGAGGCGACGATTACGCATGAGGCGGGTCACGTGTTTGGCATGGACCACGTTGGCGAAACGAAGCACGGTCGCTTGACCATGAGCCCTTACCTCGATGGACCGTGCGAGAACAACGAGGCGACTCTCGGTTTGGGGGACATGCTCGGCCTGGAGTCGATGTACTAGTGCGCTTTGACGAGCGGGCGCTCGATTACCTTCGACGCGAGAAAGAGGTCGAGATTGAGACCCTCCGTCCGGACGGCTCGGCCCAACGCACGATCATCTGGACTCTTGTGGACGGCGACGATGTTTTTGTTCGCTCGTGGAAGGGTGACCGCGGCTACTGGTATCAGGCGGCGACGCAACCGGACGCGCACGTCGCGCTGGTGATCGATGGTCGGTCGGTTGCGGTGAGCGTGCACGACGCCAGTGATCCGGAATCAGTGGCTCGTTGCAGCCGTCAGCTCGAGCTCAAGTATCCGGGCAATGATTCGCTGGCAGGCATGCTCCGACCTTCGATCCTCGGTACGACCCTCCGATTGGAACCACTCGCGGCCGACTGACCGCGTCAGCCATATTCATCCGATGAGCCTCCTGCTGCGCGATGTTCAGGGATTGCCGGATGCGAACGTCTGGCCGCCCGTCGTGGCGGAATCGGGCGATCCGTTTGCATCGCTGCGAGTGGCACACCTGATCGCGCGCCTCGAACGAGGAGTGCCGATCAGGCTGCGCGACATCGTCGACCAGCTCAATTCGGACTACCTCGACTGGTCGTTCTCGCGATCGGTTGTGGCCGCGGTCGCCGTGCAGCTACAGGCAAACTGGGTCGCGGATTTCAGGACGTCACTTGGCTTTGAGTTGGGTGAGGGCGACCGCGGCGACGAGCTGACCATCGAGGATTCGGTCCGCGCCGAACCGTGGCTCATCCGTCAGGTTGAGCGTTATGCGATGGAGTGCCGGGACCGCTTGCGCGGCTTCGCACGCAACGAGGGCGATGTCGCCTAGGGCTTCATTGCCTCGTACGTGCCGCGCAGCGCTTCGGTTTCAACGCTGCGCTCCGCCGCCCAGCGGTTGGTGAAGAAGACGAAGACCAGGTTTGCGTCAGGATCCACCCACAGACGTGTGCCACTGGCACCACCGTGCGAGAAGACGTTCTTCGACCCTGGCACATCCCGCATCAGCGTCGGTTTGCCCCAGCTCAAGCCGTGGTGGACGCGCTGTTCCTCTTCATATTCGACACCGGCGACCAGTCCCATCGTCTGATCCTCGGCCATCTCGGCAATGGTCTGCGCGCGCAGCGGCAGATGCCGGCCGTCGACGACGCGCGGCCTTAAGAGTGCCGCGCCAAAACGCGTCATGTCATCGAGAGTGCCGAACAATCCGCCGCCCGGCAGGGCCGCGCGGGCCATGTAGCGCAGAACGATGAACCTGGTCAGGAACGAGTCGACGCCAATGCCGTGCACCGCGACGATCGGCCGGCCCGCACTGCGCGGGTCGAACGTCGTGTGCATGCCGAGCGGCTTCTGCAGCCGCTCGTCGAGATACTCCCGATAGGGCGTGCCGGTTACCTTTTCGATGATCAGCGTCAGCAGGTAGAACGAGGCACTGACGTACTCCCACTGCGTCCCGGGCTTGAAGCGCAGCGGCGACTCGATCATCGTCTGGGTCATCTGCGCGCCGCTCGGCCGCTTGCGTCCGATATCGCGCGGATCGAAATCAGCGAGTCCCGACGTGTGTGTCATGACGTGCCACGGTGTGATCAGCTCGCGGCCGCCACCAAGGTCGCGCATTCGTGGCTCAAAGTCGGCGACCGGCTGGCGCAGGCCAACCAAACCTTCCTCGACGAGTTGCATGAACAGTGTCGAGATGATCGGCTTGGTGACAGAAGCCAGGAAGAAGATGCTCTCCGCGTCGAGTGGCTTCGATTCGCTGCTGAACGTCTCGCGCCGTATCAGGCCCTCCGCGTCGCCAATCGCGAGCGCCGCGGCGGAAAGTGCTCCTTCGGCTACTCGCGAACCAAGGCGCTCGAACACCGCATCGAGTCGGTGCGGATCTTCTCGCAGGCGTGCCGTGCTGACGTCGGACGCAGCGTCGGTCGAATGCTCGGAGACCGTGGTCACCATGTGACCATAACCCGGCATGACGAGAAACGAGTTGATCGAGCGGACGAGCCGGTTGATCGCCGAGGGGGAGCGGCTCCAACAGCAGCCCAGCCTGCCGGCCATGCGCACGTGGCTCCAGCTCAGCGACGAGCTTCTATCCGCAGCTTGGGGCTCGATGGACCGCTATCACCTCATCTGGTTGTCGGTCGGCCGCTCCAATGAGGTCCGTGGCCGGCGGATGACGCCGGAGGAGGAATCCGCGTACGTTCGGGATGTCGCGGCGCAGAAGACCGCGGCGCTCCAGATGAGTCTCAAGGCGGCCCAGGATCACATGCCTTTCCTGGGCGAGACGCCCGACTAGGGCTGGGTCAGGGCCCCAGTCACGCAGGTCGACTGCCCCAGTCACGCAGGCCGACTGCGCTAGATCCGGCGGATCTCGTCGAGTGGCACGACAAATACCGTCGCGCCGCCATGGGTGACCTCGGCGGGCATCCAGTTGCCCTCTCCGAAAACACCCATCGGTTCGGCGGTGACGCTCTCAGTGTGCGACTTGCAGTTCTCTTCGATCAGATGCATCGCCTCGTCGACCTCATCGTTCTCGACGCCGATGTAGAGCATCGCGTTGCGGGCCTGGAGGAAGCCGCCGCGGCTGAGAACCTCGGTGACGCGCATATCGGCGCCACGCAGCGCTTCGACCAGCTGTCCGGCGTCCTGGGCGTGGACGACGGCGATCAGGAGCTTCGGCATACGCTCATCATCGGGCCCCGCGCCACGCCATGAAAGCCATCAACGCAAATGCGAGAACGTGGACGACCGGCACGAAGTCCAACCCGAAAAGGTAGTCGAAGAAGTTGCTGGTCGTGAGCTTGTCTCCGAGCGGGACGCTCGAATCGGGCACGAGCGCTTGACTGATCACGAAAGCGAGGACGAGCGCACCGACCCACGCCACCGCGCACAAAATGAGCGCAGTCCACTGCAACGGGCGGTACGGCTCGTGATCGCGGTTGTTCCAGGCGCCGTACGAGAGAGCGTGGCCGATTAGCCAGCCACCGACAATGCCTGCCACCAGCAATCCGAAGGTGATCTCGAGGGGCTCAGAAAGAAGGGCGTATCCGAGCAGTACCGTGGCCGTGGCCGCGATCCCGAGAGCGATTGCGCGAGGCGTCGAGCGGGCCGTCACACCTTATAGACTAGGTTGCCCGATGCATCATCCGAGCCTTGGCCTGCCGCCCGACGACGTCACTGCCGGTTTGCCGTCCGCGGCGAAGCAGCTGCGCGACAACCGCACTCGCCTGGCCAACGTCGCTTTGCAGGAGACGATACATATCGCGCCCGGGTTCGATGATCGTTACGACCAGACTCAGCTGCGATTGATCCTGCGTGATTTCGACCGCCACATCGAGCAGCTCGCCAGGGCCCTTGAGACGGGCGAGGATGCCTACGTCGTCAGTTACGGCGAGTGGCTTGTACCTATCTATCGGCGGCGCCAGATTCCCATGGCGGATTTCATGGCGATGCTGGCTGGCCTGCGTGCCGCCTGCGCCGCCGTGCTGACCCCGGATGAGAACGAGGCGGCGCAGGCGCTCTTCGAACGATGGAACAAGAAGCTGAAGTTCCACCAGAAGCTGCCCGGCGATCACAAGGGCAATCCGATCATCCGCTTCTTCTGGAAAGGCGCGGGCATCGGCGACGACAAATGGATCTAGGTTCGGTGACCGCCTGATGACGATCAAATGGGTCAAGGTCGATCCACTGGTGATGAACGGCGAGCCGTTCTGCTACGGCACGCGCCTCACCGTCCGCAACATCCTCGAGATGCGCTCCAACGGGCTCACACCGGACGACATGCTTGGCGAGTTTCCGGAGCTCCGCCGAGTCGGCATCGCCGAAGCCTTTCGATACGCGGGCGACAACAAGACGCGCTACTCGGATTTCTTTGAAGGTGGCGCGCTCCGCGGTCCCGGCTTCTCGGGCGACGACGCGACTCGGCTGCCGGAACACCTGCGCGGCCTAACCGGAGTCGTCGTCAACTAGCCCACCATCAGGCGACTTTCGGCACTTTCGTTCATCGACCTCGAGACCACCATGGAATGATGCGTCGGCTCGTCGTGGTCACTATGGGTGCGGCTCTTGTGTGTTCGTGCGGCTCGGGCTCCCCACCTGTGGCAACGCCGGATGCTTCGGCCCAACCCGTGCCCACGACAACCCCTGCTGGGCCGAGGTCCACTCCAACGGCCGTCGTGACGTCGTTACCAGTCGCTACGCCCACTCCCAGCCATGACTCGCCCACGGCATCGTCGACGGCCAGCCCACGAGGTACTGTCCGGCCCCCTATAGCCCCTTCGCCCATCCCCAACGTTGTCGCGCCCTGGATTGAGACGACGGACGTCGGCCTGGATCAGGTGACCGGCCTCTGGGCTGCAAGCGAGCGCCAAGGGACCTACGTTCTGAGCGGACAGCCCGTTGCCGACGGTTGGGATGCGCAACTCTGGTACTCAAACGACGCTCGGCTCTGGCAACTGGCAGCGCTGCCCGACCAGCCGCACATCGATCGAATTCATGCCATAGCGCCGACCGGGAATGGGTTTGCCGCGCTTGGCTTGGAACTGAACGACACCGAGTTCTTGACTCATGCACTGATATCAACTGACGGCCTGGCTTGGAAAGTCGCTGGCTCGTATCCAGGTGTGGGCAGTGACCTGGCCGAAATAGATGGTCGGCTGCTGGCTTTCAACAACGACAATTCGAAGTCCGATCCCGTGTATTCCGACGACGACGGAATAACTTGGCACGTGGTGTCCAGCCCATCCGGTCTGGTTGTGGCCGACGGCCTTCTCGCCCTCTACGAAACGGAGGACTACCTGTGGGCGTTGCGCAGTGACGATCCCACGGAAGATGCCAGAATCAAGACACCGATAGAGCTCTGGCGGACGACGGACGGCCTTGACTGGTCAGAGGTCGTCGAGTTGCCCGATTCGATGGCGGCGAGCAAGGCCGAGATAGCCTCTGGGCCGCTTGGCTGGGTGATTACCGCGCGGCGGGCCACCTTCACTGACTACGAGCTGAGCAACGAGTGGTCCGCATGGAGTTCGGCCGATGGTCTGGTCTGGCGGCCGGCAGTCTCGGCGCCGCAATACGTCGATCAGATCCTGGCCGACGATCAAGGCTTCATCGCCATTGGCCGCGACCCCGGTAAATGTTGCGTGCTGGAGGAGTCGAACGTGCGCCAGAACATCTGGACAAGTGCGGACGGACGGTCGTGGCATCAGATGTCGCAGCAAGGCTGGCACGGTCGTGAGATCGACTACTTGACGTCAGTGGGCACTCAATTGGAAGGGGTCGGCATCGATTGGAAGTTCTGGCCGAGTCGCGATTCGGTCGGATGGGGCGTCGCGTGGGAAGCCAACCGGTCGGACCTCTTGCCGTGAGCCTGGCCACATTGGCCGGGCATTGCTCGTCACACACAAGGTGATCGGCCGAGTCGTCCTCGTCGTCATGTCTGTCGTCGCGCTTATTTCGTGCACCGCGACGACGTCGCTCTCGCCATCTGCGCCGCCGGTCGCCCCGATTTCAACAAGGCTGCCTCTGACCGGCACCGCCCCCGCCATCGTGCCGAGCGCCTCGCCGTCGACTACGCCAGAGTCCTCGAGATCGCCAATGCCGTCCCCGCCTCGGGCTACTTACGACTTGACGCTTCCGACCCTCGCGCCGTGGACGCCAGGGGTGCCATCTGCAACGCCCGAGGTAACTGACATGGACGGGGTCCGGTGGCGACGCTTGGGCGGCGACGAACTCTTCGGCTTCGATGGAATGGGCGTCTGGCCGAGCAATGGCAGGTGGCTGGGCCAGGGTGGGCACGGCATCTGTCCCTCGTACTGCATCGGCGAGGATTCGTGGCTTCTCGCGAGCCCCGACGCAATTTCGTGGTCGATCCTCGGAGAGCTCCCGTCGACTCCAGAGGGGCTGGCTGTTTCTGAGACGAGCATGGGTTTCTTCGCCTACGGGACTCTCGACGGCTACGAGCCAGGTGACCATCCGGCGATGTTCCGCTCGTCAGATGGCGCGAACTGGACATCGCTCTCCGACCAGCCCGCGTTTGCCCCGGGCAAGTGCGGAACTGATGACCGCGAGACGATCGGCAACGTGTACGAAACCCCATCAGGATTGGTGGCCGTGGGTTCGGCGACTTGGTTCTCGCCGGACGGGGAGACCTGGAAGTGCACCGGCCAAGACCCACTCGCGCTGCTCACTGTCCAAAGCGGGTACGTCGGTCAGAGCTACCGGAGCGCGAATGAAACCCTCTGGTCATCCGACAACGGCGTCGATTGGGCGAAGCTCGGGACCGTACCTGGCGATGGAACGATCGTGGCCGTTGATGGCGGGTTCCTGGAAGTTCCCTATGGTGACGCGCGCGACGCAACCTTCCAGCAGATCCAAACATCAACGGACGGCAGACAATGGACCGCAGCCGGCGTGCCGTTCAAACCAGGCTACGTCGAGACCATCACGTCGAACGGAAGCCGAGCCGCAGCCGTCGACGAAGACGCGCCCGCGATCTGGCTGTCCTCACCCGATGGCAGCGTCTGGACGCGCTACTTGTTGCCCACGCATGCCCCAAACGGTTTCGCCGGAGATGAGGTGAACGGAGTGGAACAGCTCGGGGACACCGTGGTGGTGGCCGGATCGGGTGCGGGGAACAGATCGTCAGCAGTTCTCTGGATCGCGCAGATCCCCTGACGTCGGCGAGTGACCCAACCGAAACGCGTCTTCGCCGGGTATTAGGCATGTGGTCTTTGTGACGGGCGCCCAACCCGCCGAGGTGGCCGAGGGGGATTCGATCGCGGCAGCCGATGCCGCGCAGTTCGCACGCCTCGTGGAGCCGTTCCTCACGAAAATGTCGACCCTTGCCGAACGTCTAACGAATGAATCCAATCGGGACGACGTCGTCCAGGAAGCGCTGATCAACGCGTGGAGGAAACGTCGTTCGTTCGATCCAAGGCGTGGTTCCTTGAGCGCTTGGCTGCTGGCGATCGTTGCCGATCAGGCACGTAAGTCGAGGCGTAAGAAGTACGTGTTCTTCGGCCAGCTCGAGCCGCCGCCGGAGGCGAATTCGGAGGATCGGCTTGATCTTTGGTCGGCGGTTTCCGCCCTTTCCGCGCGTCAGCGTTTGGCGGTCGACTGTTTCTACTTCGCGGGGCTGAACGTCGCCGAAACGGCGTCGGTCATGCGCTGCTCGGAAGGAACGGTGAAGTCCACGTTGTCCGACGCCCGCGCCGCACTTCGCACCATCTTGGACGGCAAGGAATGACCGATCCACTCGATCAAATGGATGCTCAATTGCGCGAAGCCGGCGAGAAGTGGCGTTCGACGCGCTCCGCGCCAATGGACCGGATCAACCCTGCGCTCTTTGTCAGCGCTCCTGAGTCGGGTGGTTCCAGGACGCGCGCGGTGGCCACGTTCGTGGCGATCGCTGCGGTAACGGTGGTGGCCGTGCTGATCATCGTTTCGCTTCCGCCACGCACGAACCAGACTGCGACCAGCTCGCCATCGCCCTCCGCCAAGAGCACGCAGCCAATTTCGACCACTCGATCGTCGTCTCCTCCCTCCTCCCAGCCGCCATCCCCATCGCCATCAACTGGAGCAGCATCCTGGCAGGTTCTCGGTGCGGATCAGCTGACCGGCGTTGACGGCTATTTCGGCCTGTATGAGCAGGATGGCGAGTTCCTGGCTGATGCTTACAAGTGCTCTCAGCCGCGATCCCAAGACCAGATCGCGTGTGATGGCCAGAGGATGCTGATCGAGAGCTCTGATGGTGTGAATTGGAACGTAATTGCTCAGAAGGAAGGTGGCCAATATCTGAGCCACTTCTACAGGGGCAATGGCTATTTCCTCGCCATGACCGCATTTGATACGCAGTCGAGTGGGGGCGAATCCAACGTCGACCACGGGCCGTGGTATTCGACGGATGGAACGACCTGGGAGAGCCTGTCCAATCAGTCCGCGTTCGATGGGTCTCAGTGTGGCCAGTACGGCCCGTATTTGGGCATGAACTTCATCATCGACGGCACCACGCCGACCGGCTTGCTTGCCACCGCACTCGTCTACTGCCAGCAGGCACTACCGACGGTCGCTTACACGTCGCCCGACGGCCACTATTGGACGGCCATCGATCAGCTTCCCGTCGACACTTTGGCCTCGGGCCACGGCATTTTCGTCGGCGCTGATCCCGATGACATATCGATGCATTCGGTGGACGGTCTCGACTGGCAACAGGGCGGTGCTTTGTCGGGGAGTTATGACCTCGCACCCGTGGCGGACGGCTTTGTCGGCTTGAAAGGGGACGGCTCGCTGACGACGTCATCGGACGGATCGACTTGGACTCCAGCGGTGCAGCAGCTCGACTCGGGAGTTGAAGCGCAAACCTTGAGTTCGGACGAACGCATTGCAGTCACGTTGGACAACTCCGACACCCGGCCATCAGAGGGCGTTTGGGCATCGTCCGCAGATGGCTCGACGTGGACACGCTACGAGCTGCCGCTCCAAGAAGGTGGCGGCCCTGACTTCGTTGCCATTGCGGGCAATCGCGTCGTGGCACTTGGGCACACCACGTTCGCCAACAACAACATCCCGATGGCCTGGGTTGGAGACATTCCCATCGCGCCTTCACAGGTGCCCACTCCGTCACCTCAATCGACGGTCGGTCCATCAGCCACGCCAGATATATGGACTTCAATCGGTGCGGCATCGTTGCCCCAGATGACCGGCGGCTTTGACTCGATCATCACGAAGGGCGGCGAGTTCGAGGCGACAACCCACCAATGCGTCGATGGTTCGTGCACCTATGCGCTCGTTGACAGTCAGAACGGCGTCACCTGGACGCAGGTCGCGAGCCTGACACTGGCGATGCCAGCCAATGTGCAAATGAGCTTGTTTCACGACGATCAGGCGGGGTTCCTCGCTTCGACATCGACGATTCCACCGGGAGGACAAGGCGTCGGCCTTTGGTATTCGCCCGACGGGACGACATGGACAAACGCCGGTGACGAGGCTGCGTTCACCGAGAATCCGTGCGGGCAGTCCATCCGTTCCGACGCCAGCATCAGCGAGATCTACCGCGCAGGCACGGTCCTTGTCGCGCGTGGTGTCATCGTCTGTACCGATCGCGGATTTGGCCGGCTGTGGACGTCAACCGACGGCCAGACCTGGACCAGCGCCGGCCAACCGGATGCCGAGGGAATCGTCACAGGCCACGACGTCTTCGTCGCTTCCAATTTTGATCGCGAGGTAGGGATCTTGTTCTCGTCCGATGGCATCCACTGGACCAATGCAAAGGGTCAACCCAGTCTCAACTGCTCAAAGGCATCGATCGCCAGTGGCTTCCTTGGCGTGTGCGTCAATCCGTTTGGCGAAAACCTGTCAACCTCGGCGGACGGACGAACTTGGCAGACTCAGACGGCCCCTCCCGACATGCCCGTCGGGGCACTGAGCTCGGATGGTCAGCGTGCGGTAACGGCAATCAACGGCTCTGGAATTTTCCTCTCATCCACAGACGGACTGACATGGACTCGCTATGCGCTGCCCAACGACGAGGGTCAACTGGTAGACGCGGCAGCCATTCTCGGCGATCGTGTCGTGCTCTGGTCGTACGAGGACCCGAGGATCTGGATTGCTGACATCCCGGCCGCAACGCCCTGACGCGGAAGGCTGCGACGTGCCCCCGGTGGTACGATCTATATCCGACATGACAGATCAGATTTCCGCCGATCCAACGGCCGTCGCGGCCGCTGCGGCCCCGGCTTTCGACCCCCAGGCACGTGCGATGGAGCTCGCAATCCTCGACGCGCTGCGCGCCGTGGTCGATCCCGAAATCGGCATGAACGTCGTCGAGCTGGCCCTGATCAAGCAGATCATCCAGTCGCCCGAGCAAACGGAAGTCAAGATGATCCTGACGACGCCGTTCTGTCCGTACGCCGGCGCAATGATCCAGCAGGTCAAGGAACAGGTCGAGTCGGTGGTCGAAAACGACGTCAAGATCACCCTGCTGGCCGAGCGCTGGGATCCGCGCGACGCCGGCCTCGTCTGGTAGCAAGAGCCATCTCACCAAGTCGTCGGCCCGCGCTCGCCAAGAGCGCGGTTGCCACCGGTAAGGGCGACGACGGAACGACCGGGCTGCTCTACGGCGGCCGAGTTTCCAAAGCCGATCCCCGAACGGAGGCTTACGGCGCGGTCGACGAGGCGGTCGCCGCCCTCGGAACGGCCCGAATTGAGCTCACCGACCACGGGCTGACAGACCTTTCGAACCTGGTTCTGCGCCTGCAACGCGAGCTCTTCGTCGTCGGTGCCGAGCTCGCAACGGGCGCGATTCATGCTGACCGGTTGACGGACGGCGTTTCGCGCGTCTCCGAATCGATGCTTGATGCGGTAGAGGCTGAGCTTGCCAGGTGGGAGTCGGCTGTCACCATGCCGCGCGAGTTCGTAATCCCCGGTGAGACTCGGGCGTCCGCGGCCCTGGAGGTCGCTCGCTCAGTCATCCGCCGAGCGGAGCGTCGGATTGTCGCCCTCGCGGTTGTCGAGCCGGTTGCCCCGGTGTTGCAGGCTTACATCAATCGTGTCGCCGACCTGATCTGGGTTCTCGCCCGCGCCGCCGAGCAGGCCGAGCACGTCGCGCCGACCAAACTCCGCGGCTAGGCGCACAATTCGCCGCGACATGCGGTACCGACTCTCCGCGATGGTGCTTTTCGCTGCCCTGATCGCCTGCTTCGCAGTAGCGTGCGGGTCGATCGGGCTTTCGGGTGATACGCCGACGCCTCCGTCGGGGATCAAGGGGACTGTGATTCTTGGTCCAACCTGTCCGGTCAGCGGCGGCACCGAATCGTTCGACCCGGTGCCAGAGGCGTGCCTGACGCCTTATGCGGCGCAGATGGTCGTGCTCGACGACGAGAACAAGGTCGTGGCGCACATTGCGTCCGCCGGTGACGGCACGTTCCAGGTCGATGTCGCGCCAGGCGACTACGTCGTCACTCCGGCCACGACCGATTCCTATCCGATCGCCCAGCCGGTCTCAGTCACGGTTGTACCGGGCCAGTACGTGACGGTCCAGATCAACTACGACACGGGCATCCGCTAGCCCTGCTACCACTGCTCCCAGTGCGCGAACTCTTCGATGGGCAGCCAGCCCCGTTTGAGTGAGCCGGAGCGTCGATCCGGTGCGGGGTAGCCGACCGTGACCAGGCCGATTGGCTGCTGATCGGGCGGAACGCCCAGGTAGTCCTTCAGGTCCGTGTAGTCGGCGAGACCAAGGAACCCGGCGGCGAGTCCTTCGTCGATCGCCGCCTGATGGATGAGCAGTGCGGTCGCGCCGATGTCGGTCCACCAGTAGGGGATCGGCCAGTTGATCTCCGTGCCGTCGTCCTGCAGCTTGTCAGGCTCCTGGTAGCGGCGGTGGTAGATCTCCTCGCTGACGGTCGGTATGAAGATCGCAGGCGCGCGGCTGACCCAGGGGTCGAAACCCGCGGCGACATAGTCCTTCTCGTCACAGATCTGCGCGAGTCGAGCGCGCCGCTCGGCGTCCGTGACGATGACCAGGCGCTGGCCCTGGCTGAAGCCGGCGCTGGGCGCCCGCTGGGCTGCCGCGGCGATGCGCTCAAGTTGGTCATGCGAAACCGGCCGGTCCGGATCGTAGTTGCGAACCATTCGTCGTCGGCGGACGACATCGGCGAATTCCATGCGGGTGAGCCTAGCGCGGAGTCGCGGACCTTCAACCCGCAGACATTGCAATTGATGTGCACACATCTCCGACTTTGGCGGGCGTTCCGACGCGCGGATGGGGGTCAGTCAGGCAGTTTTGCGGCTTGATCTGCAAAGTTGTTGGTCTGGGCGGCCGACTCGAGCGTCGTACCGGCGCGAAGGCAACATTCACCCGCGAGGTGTGTAGTTGATATGCAAAGTTGCCCGGTCGGAGGCACGAGCTTGGCAAATTCGACCGCGGCAACCTATCGGCCCACGCCGCTTACGCACGAGGCGCGTCATTGGAGCGCCTTTGACCCGCGAGCGCGCTAATCCACGGCATTGCTTCCAGACGGCGCGATTGCCACTCCAGGGCACCTGGGCTAGACTCAATCCCGACGTGATAACTCGGAATTCCTCCCGGCTGGACCCCAAGCTGGCCACGACCGCGGCCATCGCGGGCGGTCAGAATGCGACCGGCCGCCAGCCGCGGCCGCGGAGCATCTTCCCGGGCACCGGCGCCGTGCACTTCTCGACGCGAGGCGAGTACGGCGTTCGGATGATGGTCGAGCTCGCACGGCACCACGGCGCCGGGCCAATCAGCCTTGCTGAGATGGCCGATCACGAGAACCTGCCGCGGCCGTACCTCGAGCAACTCGTCGTCAGCCTTCGCGAAGCCGGCCTGGTGCACTCAACCAGGGGTGCTCACGGCGGTTACGAGCTCACCAGGGAACCCGCCGAGATAAAGATGGGCGAGGTTCTCCGCGCTCTCGAAGGTCCTATCGCGCCGATGGTCTGCGCCAGCGAAGACCCTGCTCACGCCGCGATCTGCGAGCGCACCGGGTTCTGCAACGTCAATCACCTGTGGATGACCGTCCAGCGCGCGATCAGCGATGCGCTCGACTCGATCACCCTGGCCGACCTCGCGACGCCACGGCCGAGTCATCCGTTCCACTCGACAGCAATCCAGATCAGCCAATTGACCACGATCCAGGAGCCATGACCGACACACTGACCCAGCCAAGCGCCGCGTCCGCCACGGAAAACGACGACCGAACCCTCGTCATCCGCGACCTGCACGTCGTGCCCATTGCTGACCGAAAGCACGAGATCCTGCGCGGCATCAACCTCGACGTTCGGCAGGGTGAGGTCCACGCGATCATGGGCCGCAACGGCAGCGGCAAGACGACACTTGCCTACGCGCTGATGGGCCACCCGGCGTACGAAGTCACCCAGGGTGAGGTCATCTGGAGGGGCCGCAACGTCCTCAAGCTGAGCCCTGACAAGCGCAGTCGCCTGGGACTCTTCCTCGCATTCCAGTATCCGACGGCCATCCCCGGCCTCAGCGTCGCGAGCTTCCTGCGCACCGCTTTGAACGCACGAATGCGCCCGCTCGACCAGCAGCCGGGTGATCCGAACGCCCAGTGGGATCCCAGCGATCCGACCAAGGGCGGGATCTCGATGGGGGAATACCGCCGACTGCTGCGCGAGAAGATGGCGCTGCTCAAACTCGACGACACCTTTGCCGCCCGCTACGTAAACGAAGGCTTCTCTGGCGGCGAGAAGAAGCGCCTCGAGATGCTTCAAATGGCGGTGCTCCAGCCGCAGATGGCCATCCTCGATGAGACGGACAGTGGCCTGGACATAGACGCGCTGCGCATCGTCGCGGAGGGCGTCAACGCCCAGTTGAACCCCGACCTGGGAGTTCTCCTGATCACCCACTACCAGCGCCTGCTGAATTACATCAAGCCTGACGTCGTCCATGTCCTGGCCCAGGGTCTGATCGTGGCCACGGGCGGTCGAGACCTCGCGCTCCGACTCGAGGAGGAGGGCTATGCGCCAATCCTCCGTGAGGCGGGACTCGAGGCGGCCGACGACGATCCGGAAGCACCCGAGCCGGCGGAGGCTGCCTCCGCGCACTGAAATGGAGCTGATCTAGCAATGGCCATTGTCAGAGCGCTCGACCCCGTCGCCATCAGGGCCGATTTTGAGATCTTCGACCGCGACTTCAACGGTCGCCGTCTCGCGTACCTCGACAGTGGCGCGACCAGCCTCAAGCCGCGCGTCGTGTCCCGCGCAATGGACAAGTACCTCAACGAGTACAGCGCCAACGTCCATCGCGGCATCTACCAGATCGGCGAAGAAGCTACCGCGGCCTACGAAGCGGCCAGGTCCAAGATCGCGGCCTTCATAGGCGCGAAAGACTCGCGTGAAATCGTCATGGTTCGCAACGCGACCGAGGCGATCAACCTGGTGGCCTACTCATGGGGCCGCAAGAACATCAAGCGTGCCGACACGATCGTGACCACGGAGATGGAGCACCACTCCAACCTCGTCCCGTGGCAGCTGCTTGCCCAGGAGAAGGACGCGGACCTCGAGTTCGTGCCTTTCGACGAGGAAGGCCGGCTGCTCCAGGACTCGTACGAGGTCCTGCTGCGGACGAATCCCAAGCTCGTCACGTTCACGGCCGTGTCAAACGGCTTGGGCACGATAAATCCGACCAGGGAGATGATCGCCAAGGCCCACGAGGTTGGCGCGCTCGTGCTCGTCGACGGTGCCCAGGCAGTGCCGCACGAGCCGGTCAGCGTCCAGGAACTTGACTGTGACTTCTTCGTCTTCAGCGGCCACAAGACGCTGGGGCCGCCAGGATCGGGAGCACTGTGGGCTCGTCGCGAGATCCTCGAGGACATGCCGCCCTTCATGGGCGGAGGCGAGATGATCCGCGAGGTCAAGCTGCGCCACTCGACGTGGCACGAGGTGCCGTACAAGTTCGAGGCCGGGACGCCAGATATATCGGCGGCTATCGGCCTTGGCGCCGCCCTCGATTACCTGACCGATCTGGGCATGGAGCACGTTCGCGCGCACGAGAAGGAGCTCGTCGATTACGCGCTGGCGGTGCTGCCCGAGCGCGTCCCCACGATCCGCATCCACGGCTCGCACACGTCAGCGGACCGCGCCGGGATCATCACCTTCAACCTCGCCGATGCACATCCGCACGATGTCGCTACCCTTCTCGACCGCGAGGCAATCGCCATCCGTGCCGGCCACCACTGCACGATGCCGCTCCACCAGCGGCTCGGCGAGGAGGCCAGCGCCCGGGCGAGCTTCTACATCTACACAGATCGTGACGACATCGACCGGCTCGCTGACGCGCTCAACAAGGTCGAACGACTCTTTTCAAGGAACTGATGGACGACCTTTACCGCGACGAGATCCTCGAGCACTACCGAAACCCGCATAACTTCGGCATCCTCGACTCGCCGACTACTTCGAAAGAGGGCGCTAATCCGTTGTGCGGCGACCGCATCACACTGATGCTCAACATCGGCGATGACGGCACCGTTCAGAACGTGGCTTTCACCGGCCGTGGCTGCGCCATCAGCCAGGCCTCGGCGAGCATGCTGACCGACGAGATCAAGGGCAAGTCGCTCGAAGAGATTTCCCATTTTGGGCGCCAAACGGTTCTCGACAACCTGGGCATCGAGATCAGCCCGGCACGGATGAAGTGCGCAATGCTCTCTCTCGAAACGCTCCGCGATGCCACCAGCGATCGCGTCGAATGGAGCGCCCCGGAAGATGCCTAGCGTCCGCGAAATCTCGCCGTCAGAGGCGCAGGACCTGATCAACACGGGAGCCGCCCTGCTCGACACGCGCGAACCGCATGAGTGGCGCGCCGGGCACCTGAACGGAGCGACGCTCCTGCCACCCGCAGAGGTTGCAGCACGCGTCGAGGATCTCGTACCGGACAAGTCACAGCCTGTCGTCATTTACTGCGCGGCCGGTGCGCGCTCGATGCGCGCCGCGCTGCAGCTCGCCCACATGGGTTACCAGGACATCTATTCGGTGGCCGGCGGCATTGGCCGCTGGAAGCAGGAAGGGCGACCCTGGGAACTGCCCAGTGAGACTCCTGCAATTGCCACGAACCCTCGTTACGCACGGCACATGGTCATGCCCGAAGTTGGCCCGGAGGGTCAGGGCAAGCTTCAGCAGGCGAAGGTGCTGTTCATCGGTGCCGGCGGTCTCGGCTCGCCTGGATTGCTCTATCTTGCCGCCGCAGGCATTGGAACCATTGGCATCGTCGACTTTGACGTCGTCGATCTGAGCAACCTGCAGCGCCAGGTCGTCCACGCTGAAAACCGGATCGGAATGAAGAAGACCGAGTCGGCCGCGATGACGATCAAGGCGCTCAACCCGGAGGTCAAGGTCGTTCAGCACGTCGAGATGCTGACGGACGACAACGTCGACCGGCTGATCGCGGACTACGACATCGTCATCGACGGCACGGACACATTCGAGACCCGCTACACGCTCAACGACGCAGCCGTGCGGGCGGCAATCCCCGTTGTTCATGCCTCCGTATTCCGGTTCGAGGGGCAACTGACCGTCTTCGTTCCCTACGAGGGACCCTGCTACCGCTGCCTGTACCCGACACCTCCGCCGCCTGAGCTCGCACCCGGTTGCTCGGTCGCGGGAGTGCTGGGTGTGGTGCCGGGCGTGATGGGCCTTCTCCAGGCAACGGAGGCGATCAAGGTCATCCTCAAACTGGGCGACCCACTTGTTGGCCGGCTGCTGATCTGGGACGCGCTCGACGGTACGTTCAGCGAGGTAAGGCTGCGCCGCGACCCGATGTGCCCCGCGTGCGGCACTGAGGCAGTGGCGCGACAGGCCGAGGCGGCAGATGCTGCCTACGCCACGCTCTCGTGACGCAGGTCCGCATACCTCCAGTTCTCAGGGCGCAGGTCAACGGGCAGAAGGAAGTTGAAGCATCTGGCTCGACCGTCGGCGAGGTGGTCGAGGACCTTGTTGCACGCTACCCGCAAATGGGCGACCAACTGCTTTCTGATGACGGCGGGTTGCACCGCTTCGTCAACGTTTACCTGAACGGCCAGGACGTGCGCTACATGCAGTTGCTTGAGACCCCGGTTCGCGAACGCGATTCATTGATCATCCTGCCCGCCATGGCCGGGGGTCGTTGAGCCGCTACTCGTCGCTGCTCGAAGCGATCGGCCATACGCCGCTCGTCGAGGTACCGCGCTTCTGCCCAAACCGGGACGTACATCTTTACGTCAAGCTCGAGGGCCTCAACCCGACCGGCTCCGTGAAGGATCGCGTCGCGCGCTATCTGGTTGAGTCCCTGGAGGCCTCGGGGCGGCTGAAACCCGACTCGATGATCCTCGAGCCAACCTCCGGCAATACAGGCATCTCGCTGGCCATGATCTGCCGGCTACGGGACTGGCGATTGACCGTTGTCATGCCCGCGAACGTCACGCGCGAACGCCGCGAACTCCTCGAGATCTACGGAGCAACCATCATAGATTCGCCGGCTCAGCTTGGATCGAATGGCGCGGTGGCGCTCGCGCGCAAGATGGCCGCCCAGGACCCGCGTTTCGTGATGGCCGATCAGTACGCCAATCCGGCGAACCCAACGGCGCATTACGAAACGACGGCCGTGGAGATCATCGACGAGTGCCCGGAGATCGATGTCTTCGTTGCCGGCCTGGGAACCGGCGGGACGCTGACTGGTGTGGGTCAGCGGCTGCATGAAGTCAGGCCGGACGTGAAGATCTACGCGGCTGAACCGCTGCCCGGCGAGATGGTGCAGGGCCTTCGCTCCCTGGAAGATGGGTTCGTGCCCGAAGTGTTCGACGCGACGGTGTTGGACGGCCGCTTCCTGGTCACGACGGCCGAATCGATTGAGACCTTGCGCAGGTTCACCAAGCTCGAGGGAATCTTTGCCGGCGTTTCGTCCGGTGGGGTGCTGGCCGTTGCAGGTCGCGTGGCGGAGCAGATGGCGTCAGGGACGATCGTCGCGCTGCTGGCCGACGGGGGCTGGAAGTACCTGTCCGAGGATGTCTGGTCGCGCGACCTCGACGACGATTCCGTCGAGAACCTGAATCTGTGGTGAACGAACGCGACATGGTGCCCACACCGGAGGAGTGGGCGCAGGTCAAGCGCGACCCCGCGTCCGTCGCTGATAGCGGTGCGAGCGCGCTGCTGCCTGCGGCGATCAGGGCAGAACTACTCGACGCGCTTCGCGCTGGCGTCCCCAACGAGGCGTGCGGCGTTCTCGTGGCGGACAGGTACTGGGCCGCAGGAGGCGTGCCGACCCGGTGGATCTCGCTGCACAACGCAGCGCAGTCACCCTATCGCTATCTGATTGATCCCCAGGAGCAGCTACGCCTGTGGATGGACCTGGACGACGCCGACGAGGTCGTGTGGGCAATCGTCCATTCACACGTCGCGTCGCCCGCACGGCCGTCACAAACCGATATAGGCCTCGCCTTTTACCCCGACTCGCTGTACGTGGTGTGTTCGCTCAGCAACATGGACGAGCCTGACGTCAGGGCGTGGTCGATCGTCGATGGCGCCGTTTCGGAGGTTGAGCTCGTCGAACGCGATTAGCGCGGCGGGTTCTGCTGCGCCATCTGCCGCGCAACCTCGGCCTGGATCTCGTCCTCGCGGCGTTGCTTTACGCGACGAGCAAGGAAGAAGCCCACGACGATCGGCCAGAAGAAGGCCGCGAGGGCGCCAACTACGGCGGCCGTGGCCGCCAGCGACACGTCGACCTGGTTCCACCACAGGATCGCGATGGTGACCAGTGCGCCAACGGCACCGCCGATGAACCGTTGAATCATGAGGGCCTACCTACCTCCCGCTCAGATCCCCCAAATCGAGTCAATGCTAGCCGGGACCGCCAGCGCGCCGCAAAGCCTCGACGAAGGCGTCTGCCGTGGGCGTCGATCCCAAGCCCAGGCGTGCTCCCAGCCGAGCCGGGAGCGGGGGCTCAAGAAATGTCGACTCGAGCGTCGGCCAGCTTTGCTGTCCGAAGACGTCGTCGACGGATCCGTCGAGCACGAGCTTGCCGTCGCGCATGACCAGTACGCGCTCGAAGGCCGCGGCGACGAAGTTCATATCGTGGCTGATCGCGACCACGGTTCTGCCTTCGTCGGAAAGTTGAGCCACGATGCGCTTGATCCTCGCCACGCCGTCTGCGTCCTGGCCTGTCGTCGGCTCGTCGAGGACGATCGCCGGCGTACCCATCGCGATGATCGAGGCAAGGGCCAGCAGCTTGCGCTCTGAAAAGCCAAGGTCGTACGGGTTCACCTCCGCCATCTGAAGCAGGCCGACCTGTGTCAGAGCGTCCGTGACGCGTCGCTCGAGTTCGCCTCCGCGCAGTCCGATGTTCCTGGGCCCAAACGCGACCTCCTGGCGCGAATTGGCGGAAAAGATCTGCCGATCCGGGTTCTGAAAGGAGATCCCGACCTTGCGTGCCAGCTCGGCGACGTGTGTTTCGCCAACCGGCTCGCCGGCCACACTTACCTCACCCTCTGTCGCTCGGAGAAGGCCGTTGAAGTGGCGGACGAGCGTGGATTTGCCACTGCCGTTCTGGCCGATGATGGCCACCCGACTGCCCGCCGCGATCGAGAGGGACACGTCCGACAGGGCGCGTGTCCCATCTGGATAGACGAAGCCCAGGCCCGCGGTCGCAAGATCGATGCCGGTCATGGCCATTCCCCACGCCAGGTCAGGCCGGCAGCCACGACGCTCTGGCGGAGTGCCACTTCAGCAGGCGGCGCGACTCCCCAATCGCGCAGCGACGGATCCGCGAGGACCGTGTCAGGCGAGCCGCGAGAGACGATCGCGCCCGCGTTGATCACGGCGATCTCGTCGCACATTCGAGCGAGCAGGTCCGTCTTGTGCTCGGCGATGAGCACGCCAACGCCGGTTTCTTTGGCGGCCCGCGCGAGGGTATCCCCGACGAGCCGCGTGCCCAGCGGATCCAGCTGAGATGTTGGTTCGTCGAGCACCAAATATTTGGGTCCGAGCGCGAGCACCGCAGCCAGGGCCACGAGCTGGGCTTGACCGCCCGACAAACGGTTCGGATCGCGTCCGACAATGTCGTTCAGTCCCAGCGCATCCACCGCGTTCCATGTGCGCTCGATCACTTCGTCGCGCGACAGCGACAAGTTGCGCGGCCCGAATGCGATCTCTTCCCACACGCTCGGCGTGCCGCTTGTGATCTGGGTCTGAGACTCCTGGAACAGGATCCCCGCGTGCTGGGAAAGCTGGTGCTCAGAAGTCTTGGCCGTATCGAGGCCATCGATCTTGACCGCGCCAGTCAGCTGGCCGCCAATGACACCGGGGGCGAGGCCGACGGCGCACAGGCACAGCGTTGACTTCCCCGCGCCGTTCGGGCCGACAAGGCCAATTATCCGGCCGGGC
Source organism: Candidatus Limnocylindrales bacterium (assembly GCA_036558545.1). Lineage (GTDB taxonomy): Bacteria > Chloroflexota > Limnocylindria > Limnocylindrales > CSP1-4 > JALYGJ01. Next base: position 30,926 of record DATBFJ010000074.1, on the reverse strand, counting down.
TCGACTGCCAGGTTGACGCCACGAAGGGCCTCTGAAGTCGAGCCCGCGTATTTGTACGTCACCGCGGCCATAGACAGCGTCATGTGTGGGCCGCTCCGGTCATGGCAGCCAAAGCAGGTTGCCGCTGAAGGCGAACGCGAGCAGGAGGAGCGTGAGCACGACCAGGCCCCAACGCAGCGTGCGCTGCGCCAGCGAATCCGGGTAGGCACGCAGGACCGTGCGTTTGCCCGGCGCAACGAAGGCACGTGCCTCTAGCGCCATCGCGCGGTGCTCGACCTCCGTCAGGGCGCTCAGCACGAGCGGCCCTGCGACTGGCAGCACGCCGCGAACGCGCGCGCGGATGCCGCCTTCGGTGTTCAAGCCGCGCGAACGCTGGGCCTCCACGATCTCGCGCGCGCGCTCGGCCAGTCGCGGAACGGTCCCGATGGCAGTGGTCAGGATGAAGGCCGCGCGACGCCCCAGGCCGCGCCGCTCCAGGTCGTCGACCAATTCATCGGTGCGCGTCGTCAGTGCGAAGAGCGCGACCGAAGTCGCGAATGCCAGCACGCGCAGCGCAGCCTGCGACGCCGCCACCAACCCCGTCCCCGTCGCGCTGAACGGCCCAAGGGTGAACAGCACGTCCGTCGCGCCCGGGTACAGGAAGGTGTTGATGAGCAAGATTGAGACGAGCAGCAGCCCTGTTGCCGCGAGGTAGGGCAGGTATCGCTTGAAGACGTCGGCCCGGATGATCAGGAAGACCGAAATGGCCAGGATGACGAGCGGCGCCGTCCAGCCGCGCACACCGAACGCGATCAGGGCTGATGTGAAGGCAATGACCAGCTTGGTCGTCGGGTTGAGGCTGCGATACGGCCCTTGCTGTGCTCGGGCTACGAAGTCGGGCAGCCCACGCGTCGCGTGGGCTGCCGTGCCGTCGACGACTACTGGTCCTCCGAATCCGTAGTGGGAACGCTGGTCGCCGCTGGAGCGGAAGCGATCGTGGCAGGTTCAGCTCGAATGAGTCGGTCGCCCAGTGGGAATCGGGCGAGGTAGCGCGACGACAGGTTCGACAGGATGATGAACACGACGAAGCTCGTGATCAGCTTGTCGATCGGGTCACTGAACAGTCCCTGGCCCAGCGATGCCTGCAGAACGTCGGAGCCACCTTGGCGCAACGCGGCGACGATCAGGTCCGTGCCCGACCCTGTGACTCCTCCAAAAACGATCGCCGAGATCGGCGCAGACACCAGCGCGGCGACAATTCCGGTGATCACGCCGGCCAATGCCACCCACAGGCCGGCCATATCGCGCCGGAGGTAGATGAAACCAGCGACGACGATGGCAACGACGATGGCGATGACGACAGCCGCGGTGAATACCCAATCCGGATAGCCACCGATGTCCGGATTTGTGTACGCGGGGTTATTGAAGATCGGGTAGGCCACCAATAGCACAATCGCGGCGGCGACGATCGCGCCAAGCAGAAGCTGTGTCCCAGATGCGGGCCGCGAGCGGTACACGCCCAGGTAGCCCCAGATGCCGGCGAGAAAGCCAATCACGCCCGCGGTAATCGCGAACGGACCGATCGTGCCGCCGCCGACGATCGGCGCGTACTGCCAGATCAAGTTCGATAGCACGCCGGTCAACGCACCGGCGAGCGGGCCGGCGAGCACGCCGACGAAGATCGTGCCGATCGAATCCATGTAGATCGGCAGCTTCAGGACTGTCTGAACCGTGTATCCAAGAACGATGTTGATGGCGATCGCGATCGGCATCAAAACGATCACGCGAGTCGTGAACTGACTCGAGATCCAGCGCATCTCCGCTCTCCCTGCTACTTGCTCCCGCCCGACGTTCAGATTGCCACGTTCGCAGCGTGCTCGGCGAGGCTTCCGACGCGCTCGATGAAGCGCTCGAAGAAGAGATCGACGTTGGCGCTGACGGCGACATCGAGATTTGGCGGGCGTCCCCACGAGCGGCGCCAGTCAGTGACGGTCTCGCCGGTCGTCCATCTGCCGCTGAGCTCGATCTCTACGGGCAAAGATTCGGTCTTGATCAAACCTGGATCGAGCGCGCTCGCGACGGCAAGCGCGTCGTGAATGAACGCGCCGTAGAAGCCGTCATAGCGGCTGTGGAACTCCATGTAGAAGCGCAGCGCGTCTTCGACAAACCTCACGACCGGGTTTGCTTCGTCGCCACCTGCTGCAGAACGCAGCCGGGCGAGGTGTACGGGCGTCATCTTCGCGCGTTCGGTGACATCCAGTCCAAGGGCGACCGGCCGACTGACTCCTTCGCAGGCTTCCCAACCGGCGAGGACGACCTGCATCGCTTCTGGGTCGACCGCGACGTTCCACTCCGAGGTAGGCGCGGTGTTCCCATACGATCGGTATGAACCCGCCATCATGACCAGGCCACGCAGCAGTCGTGGCAGCTCCGGCTCGCGAATCAGCGCAACGGCCAGGTTCGTCAGTGGCGCAAGGGTGACCATCGTGATTTCGCCCGGTGCCTTGTGCGCTTGCTCGATGATCAGGTCCGCCGAGTGACGTTTGCTGACGGGAGTTTTTGGCTCGCTCAACTCGGCGTATCCGACACCCCGCGGCCCATGCGTCTCCGGCGCGATCATCAGCGGCCGAACGAGCGGCACTTCGCGGCCCAGCGCAACCTCTACGTCGGTCCGGTGCACGAGCTCCAGCAAAGCTCGCGAGTTGATCGCCACCTGTTTGGCTTCGATGTTGCCGGCCGTACACGTAACAGCGATCAACTCCACGTTCGGTGATGCGACCGCATAGAGCAGCGCCAGAGCGTCGTCGATGCCCGTGTCGCAGTCGATGATCAGCTTCATGCTGTCGGCCATTAGAGCACCGGCAGCAGGTGGCGCACGACTCGGGCACTGTTCGTGCACGCCGTTGTCAGAAACTCGCCAAAGACTTCTGGCGATGGTGCGTTCTCACCGGCCAGATCCGAAAGTGCGCGGACGACCAGAAACGGCACGCCAAGATGGTCTGCAACTTGCGCGAGAGCGGCGCCTTCCATCTCGACTGCCTGACCGCCCAACTCGCGTGACAGTCGGTGTCGCGTCTCCCTTGAGTTAACGAAAACATCGCCAGTGAGAATGAGTCCCAACGTGATGCGTGGCGTCCGCCCTTGGACGGGCAGCAGCTCGATGCCATCCAGTCGATCGGACACCCGCCCGAGTAACTCTCGAGAAGCAAAGAAACCCAGCTGATCAGTCGCATCGAAGAATGGCAGATGCCCGGCCTGGTAAACGGCCAAGCCGCGCCGTTCGTAGACCCCTGCATCGTGCTGAATCAGTCGTTCGGCGATCACGACGTCGCCGACGTCGAGTTGCGGGTCCAGACCTCCGGCCACTCCGGTGAAGACGAGGATCCGCGGTCGCGCGGCGATGACCAGTGCAGTCGTGAGCATCGCCGCGCCGACCTTGCCGATGCCACACTCGGCAAGCACGACCTGGTGGCCGTCCAACGATCCGCGCCAAGCCCGTTGGGAGATTCCACCCAGGTCAACGGGAACCAGATCCGCGGTCGCGTCGCGCAGCAGTGCCAGCTCCTGCGGCAGTGCCGAAACGATTGCAATCGGTCCTTCGGTCACAGCCTGACGATACCGCTACGCTTCACCCATGGAGCCCTTCGTCGCGACCATTGTCGGCAGCCGCTCGGATCTCGAGGTCGTTCAAAAGGCCGCTGACATGCTCACAAAGCTGAACATCCGCAACGAATTGCGCGTGATCTCTGCCCACCGCGCCCCGGACCTGCTCGAGAGCTACGTGTCGGACGCCATCCAGCGCGGCGCCAAAGTGTTCATCTGCGCGGCGGGCCTCGCGGCACACTTGCCAGGAGTGGTCGCATCGAAAACCACGTTGCCGGTGATCGGCATTCCTATGCCCGGACAGCTCGCCGGTGGTCTCGACGCGCTGCTGTCCATCGTTCAAATGCCCAAAGGCGTACCGGTGGCCACGGTCGGCGTAGGCCAGGCTGAGAACGCGGCGCTGCTGGCTGCCCAGATGCTCGGTCTGGCGAACGACTCGATCGCCGGGGCGGTCCAAGCTCAGCGTGCAGACGCTCGCCGGCAAATCGAGGAAGATCCGACCAACCGCCTCGTCTAGCGCTCAGCCCTTTCGGCGAGCCTTTGGCGGGCCTTTCGCGACGGCGATGTCGTATGAGTCCCTAATCAGCCTTTCCAGCAGCCCAGCGTCGATGTCGGAAAGCCGAAGAAGGATGTCCGGCCAGCCGTCGTAATGCGGCTCAGTGAAGATGGCGCTGTTGCCCGAGCTGAGCAGCGTTTGCTTGTCCATCTCATCGCGGACGGCGACCACCACGACTTCCTTGCTGAGCACCTTCGCTCTCTTGGGATCGACGCGCTCCGGCCAGGGCCACACGAAAAGACGTCCATTGACGCGGAAAGACGAATCCGTTTCGCTCGGCGTCGCCCCAGGCAGTGACGAGGCAATCCGCGCAACGTCTTCTTGACTCGGCATCAACTGGATCGTAACCGGAGCGCACCTAAACTCCGTCGGTGGAGCTGCATCGCCAGGAATTGCCACCGCCGCGCCGGCCCGAGCCGCCACAACGCGTGCCAGAAAACAGTCCGCCAATGCTCGGTGACTGGTTCATCTACCTGTCGATCGTCGTGCTCATCTGTGGCGTGGTCGCAATCAGCGCCCTCGAGTTCGGCAACGACCTGAATTCGGCCGTAGTGCGTGTACCGGCCCTGATCGCCTGTATCCTGCTCGTGCCGATTTCCGCCGACGCGGCCGTGCGCGTCTGGCGCTCGGCCTGGGCCTGGCTATCGGTTGATCGAAACCGTGGGCTGTTCCGATTCGTCTGGGCAGCAGTGTTGGTAGGAATCCTCATCGCGAGCGTCGCACTGGCCGTCGCGCTGCTTCTGCAATGACTCAGCGCCGCGGCCATTTGCCCGGCGTGCCGAACTGGCTCGCCGCGAATCTCAATCACTGCTCGCGCTGCGGCGAGCCGTTGATGTTCGGGCCGGTCGAGGCAGAGACGCGCGACCGCCTCGCATGCCCTTCGTGTGGCTACATCGCCTACGTCAACCCACGTCTGGTCGTCAGCACGATCCCGGTCACCGACGACGGCAGGATCATCCTCATCCGCCGCGCGATCGAGCCCGGTTACGGGCAGTGGGCCCAACCAGGCGGTTTCCTGGAGATCGACGAGACCGCCCAGGAAGGCGCCGCGCGCGAGACGCTCGAAGAGACGGGCCTCGTGGTCGAGCCCACGCAGATCGTCGGTGTCTATAGCCGGCCGCAGGCCGCCGTTGTGGTGGTGTGTTGGGAAGCGCGGATAGTCGGTGGCGAAGCCAGTCCGACTTCGGAGAGCCTCGACGTTCGCGCTTGGGATGCGAGCGCAATCCCGTGGCCACATATTGCATTCCAGACAACCGCGTGGGCCCTCCACGATTGGCTCCGACTCAGACACCCAGCCGTGGAACCAATGCCCCGATCACATCCGACGACCTGGCCGGTCGACTCCGCATGACCGCCGTTCCTTCGCGCGCGACAAATTGGGCGACCACCGAACGCCCAATCGGCATGCTTGCGGCCGTTCACCTCGCGGCGGGCATCGCCATGACGTTGCTGATCATCGTCTGGCACCCGCACGAAGGTGACCCACTGCCGTTCCTGCCCACTGCCGAGAAGATCGTTGCCGGCGGGATGCCATACCGCGACGTACCCAGCGAATATCCACCGCTCGCCGTGCTGAACATCCTGATTCCGCGCGTCCTGTCGGGCTTCTCGCACCCCATGTACCAGACGTGGTTCAGCGTGATCAGCATCATCTTTGCGGTCGCGACCTTCTTCATCGTCTGGTGGATCGCGCGGCAGGGTTGGTCGGTCGAACGACCGATGGATGCCGCGGCGATCTTCGTCGGGCTGGCGCTCACTGCCGTTCCGCTCGTCGTCTGGCGCTTCGACATCCTGCCAGCATTCCTGTCCGCGGTGGCGCTGGCGATATGGGTCGCCGGACGTGCCGGCTGGACGGGCTTCGCGCTCGGCGTTGGCGCCATGGCCAAGATCTACCCGATTTTCCTGGGGCCCGTATTTGCTCTCGCGGCGATTGCCGAGCGCCGCTACAAACAGGTCGTTGCGATCATTCTGGGCGGCGCGATTGCCGTCGGACTGATTCTCGCGTTTCCGGTGCTCGTTGCCGGGACCAAGGCCTTCTCGTATGTCTTCTACCAGGAGAACCGCGGGGTCGAGGTCGAGGCACTGCCGGGCGCCATCGCGATGTTCGCCCATACCTTCTTCCGCCAGCCGGCCACGGTCCAGGAGGGTTTCGGCGCGTGGCAGATCACGTCGCCGGTGCTCACGACGTTGGCCGCGCCGACGTTTCTTTTCAACATCGCGCTGCTGGCCATCACGGTGCTTGCCTGTGCCTACAGCTTCCGGCGCGACGTCCGCAATACGGGCCTGGTTCAGCCGCAGACTCTCGTCACGTACCTGTTCGCGACAGTCATGGTCGTGATCCTGATCAACAAGGTCCTGTCGCCTCAATACCTCATCTGGCTGCTGCCGTTCATGGCACTGCTGTCCGGGCGGCAGTCGCTGCTCCTGCTCGTGATCCTCGTCATCACGGTCTTCATCTACCCGCTCAACTTCGCGTCGCTGCTCGTGATGCGGCCCAACCCGGTGGTCGCCCTGAACCTCCGCAATGTGCTGCTACTGGTCCTGTTCCTGTGGGTCGTCTGGCCGCGCCGACCGGCGCGGGCGCCTGATGTGCCGCCCAACGGTGAACAGTCGGCAGCGCTGACGTCTACCTCAGAGAGAAGCTACGTTGGTGAGGGCGCCGAATAGCCCGGCCGCAACGCCAAACGTAAGAAGCAGCGCCGCGAGCTTCGGGTAACGCGGCCAGATGACGACCGTCATCGAAGCTGCCAGAACGACCGTAAAGAACTTGGCGATTGTCAGGCCGCCGATTCCCGTGCTTTCGTAGATGTTCCTGACGATCGGGTTCGCCTCGGCGGCAAGAGTGTGGCGGGCGACGAGGATCACGAACGTCGTGTAGTCAAGGACGTGGGCCAGGGCCAGCACCGTGATCCCGATCGCCTGCGGCAACGTCAAACGCCTTCGATGCCACGCGGAACCGGTCTCGCCGCTGCTCAACGCGTCCATCAGGCGACCGTTTGTCAGGACGCGCGTCGATGCTTCCCGCGATATCGGCGATTGTCGGGAGTAGGCCTTTCGGTGTCGAGTCATTCAGTACCTTCGGCGGTGCCTGTAGGCACCAACGGGCCCGACTCTCGCCGCGCCCAGAGTTTCGCAACCTGGCGTCCAAGCAAGCCACGACCGACCATCGCGCTTTCGAGAAGGCGCGGCGTCGCGTGCCAGAACGTCTCCTTGTAGCCACCGACCCACAGGAAGTCGTAGTTCTTGCAGCCTCGCCTGATTGCCTCAGCGAGGCCGATGTCGAACAAGTGCTTGCCCAGTGAGAACGGCCGGTACACGGAGTCGGTCGTCATCGCGACCATTAAAGCGATTGCGTAGCCGTTCTGTGAAACAGAGACGAGCAAGCCCTGTATTCCGTTTTCATCGCGGGCGGCCGTGAGCCAGGCATCACCACGTTCCGCGAGCGCCGGGATGGCCTCGTGGACCAGGCCGCGGAACGATGGATCGCGGGCGAAGTAGACCTCGTTGTCGCCCCAGCGCTCGCGGAGCAGCCGCTCAACGGCATCGAGCGAATCGGAAATTTCGCCTGCCGGGACGGCCGCAATCAGCTCGCCGCCACGCTCTGCGAACTTGCGTACTTCCCAGCGCATCACCTTGCGTGTCTTTGAGCTGAGGTGCCGCTGCCAGCCTTGGTGCGTATCGGGCAGATCGACCTGGAAGGTCGTCGAGCGCAGGTTCCAATAGTCGGCATAGGCCCAACCCGCCTTTGCGGCCTCGGCACGGAGTCGGGCTGGTGTCGCCGATTCGAACTGGGGTCGAACAACCCGCAGGACGTCCCATTCCCTGTTTCTCGCAAGCCAGTCGGCGAACGAATCGAGGACGGCAGAACGTGCTTCATTCGTGGAGACAACGTCCGACAGACCTCTCATCCGGGGGCCCACCGATCCCCACCACGCGAGCTGCCTTACGGGCCGAACCGGCGGCTTGTCGGCGATCAGCACTAGCGGTGCCACTCCCACCAGTCTTCCTGCCTCGCGCCACGCCAGAAATCGGATTCCGTGGCGAGTGAGATAACGACTTGCGAGGGGCAACTGCCAGTCGGGGGCCTCGAGCGCTGAACGCGCCGACGATGCGCAAAGCTCTCGCCATTCTGGCAAAAGGCTGTCGACCGCGGCGAGGTCGGTCAGGACCTCCGGGGCGCTCAACCTAGCTGAGGTCTACGAAAACGTTCTTGACCTCGGTGTACTCATCGAGCGCGTGGACGCCCAGCTCTCGGCCCAACCCGGACAGCTTATAGCCACCGAATGGTGCCTCGGTGTGGATCGTCTCGTTGCTGTTTATCGAGATGGTGCCCGACTTGATGCCGCGGGCGACGCGGATCGCTCGTCCTATGTCGCGCGTCCAGACACTCCCTGCGAGACCGTACGGCGTTGCGTTGGCGAGGCGAACCGCTTCATCCTCCGTGTCGAAAGCCAGGATTCCTACGACCGGACCAAAGATCTCTTCGCGAATGAAGCGCATGTCGCCATTCGCGGCGTCGAAGATCGTGGGCATCAGGAATGCGCCGTCCGGATCGGTGCCCTCCGGCACCTTGCCGCCGTGGACGAGACGAGCGCCCTCGGACTGGGCGGACTCGATGAAGTCCTGTACCCGTTGACGCTGGCGCTGGTGGACCAGGCTGCCGACCTGGGTCTTGTCGTCCGCGGGATCGCCGACTATCAGCGCTGCGGTCTGCTGCGCGACAAGCTCGACTACCCGGTCGTGGACTGAACGCTCAACGAGGATCCGGCTACGTGCCGTGCAGTTCTGGCCGGCGTTGTCGAAGACTGACATGGGCGCGGCAGCGGCAAACTTCTCCAGATCCGCATCGGCAAACACGACATTGGGGCTCTTGCCGCCGAGCTCGAGCGAGACCTTCTTCACGTTATTCGCAGCGAGACGCATGATCTCCTGGCCGGTCGTGGTCTCGCCGGTGAACGCGATCTTGCCGACGCCAGGATGCGCCGCGAGTGACGCACCGGCCGTTCCGCCGGGGCCGGTCACGACGTTTACCACGCCGGGCGGGAATCCTGCCTCGAGGGCAAGCTCCGCCAGCCGGATGGCACTCAGTGGTGTCCACGATGCGGGCTTGAGGATGCACGTGTTGCCGGTTGCCAGGGCTGGGCCGAGCTTCCAGGCAGCCATGTTCTGCGGAAAGTTCCAGGGCACGATCATGCCCACGACGCCAATGGGCTCGCGTATCGTGAAATCGAAGCCCGGTATTGATGTCGGGATCGTCTCGCCGAAATGCTTGTTCGCGGCACCCGCGTAATACTCGAGCACGAGGCTGACCGCAAAGGATTCGCCGCGGCTTGCCGAGATGGGCTTGCCCACGTTCTCGCGATCTATCTGCGCCAGCTCCTCGTTGGCTTTCTTGACGAGATCGGCAAATTTCTGGAGCGTTCGCCCTCGTTTCGCCGCGGACCATTTTCCGTAGCTGCCATCGAACGCCTTTTGCGCGGACTCGACGGCTCGATCGACGTCTGCCTTGCCACCCAGCGGTACCCGGGCCAGCACCTTGCCGGTGGCAGGGTTGGTTACTTCGAAGGTCTGGCCGTCAAGAGCATCAACGTGTTCGCCGTTGATGAACATCTTCGCGTCGCGCACGGTGGATTCGGCCGTCGGCGCGGCCTGGGTCTGCTCAATCGTCATGGGTTGGCGATTCTAGTCGCGTCGACCGGAGGCCAGCGCCGATCGACCCAGGCGCTGATCCGGCCGACCGGGTCGGACGGCCAGCCGACACGAGTCGCGGCCGGTCCCAGCCACGCGTCGATGAACCAGCAGATCACCAGGAACGGTGCCACGAGGTAAGCCGGCGTCGACCAGAACCCGGCATACAGCGTCACGAAGTAGATGACCAGTCCTGCCATCACCACACCGCGGTAGGTTCGCACTACGAAGGACGCAGCGATCGCGGTGGCGAGTCCTGCAACAAGCCGAAAAAGGTTGAGGGCGTCACGAGAGATATTGATCTTGAAGTCGCGCGACAGCGTCTCTCCGAATGAGAAGAAAGGCGCCGGATGAATGGCGTCGGCGGCCTGGATGGTCGACAGGATGTTGCCCGCGCCCCACAGCACGGCCGCGGGAAGCCAGGCGACGAGGAAGCCAAGCAGGCCCATCGCCGCGGCAACAGCTCCTGCCAATCCCGCGCCCAGCCAGAAGAAGACCGGCGGTAGCCATGCGAGCGAGTAGATCTTGAAGCCGGCCGAGATACCGATCAGCACGGCACCAGCGCGGGGCATCCGCTCGAGCACGAGCAGTGCAATGAGCAGGAATAGCGCCGCGCTGTGGTCATTCGAGCCGTCGCTCGCCAGCAGCACGAAGAGCGGCATGGTGGCGAACAGGGCAAGGCCCATCGGTTGGCCGCGGAAGGCGAGGACGCCCAGGATCAGAATCGAGACCACGAACTCCTGCGTGGCCGGGTCGTTGAACGGCAGGTACCAGAGGATGGCGACGGGTCCGTACGGAAACGGCGGTCGACCGGCGGGGGCCACGTACGGATTGATCCCTGTGGCCAAATCCTTCAGCGCGGCCTGAATCGTGTCAGCGACGTCCGAATAGCCCACGCCAAACTGCGCGCTGCGCAGCTCCACGCCGATGGCGAACAGAACTATCAGGGCGATCGGCCCGAGGTTGAATCGAGTTGAGGCCAGGGTGGTGATTGCGAGGACCAGGAACGCGAGCGTGCCATCGTGCGGCTGCGGCCAGGCAGTCATGAAAGTGGCGAAGGCGAGGCTGAGCGTCAGCCATGGGTTGGGCGGGAGGCGCAGGGCCAGTGCGGTGTCTGTCACCGTGGCCCTAGTAGATGGTTCGCGTGTCCGCCGAGGTGTGAATCGTGAACGCTGAGTCGGGAATGACCTCATCGAGGCGAATGTTGGTCGCCTCCGCGTGACGCGTGATCCGATCGCCAACGTGCTCGGCGAGAAGCAGGATCAAGCCCGTCTGCGAGTCAACGCCCACCTCCAGCCAATGGTCCGGCCTGTCCAGCAGGAGCTGGCTGCTGCGCGGATGGTTGCAGCGCAACAGCATGGCCTCGCGACCGCCGATCGACGCGGTGCCCCGCCTGTAGATCACGCCAGTTGCCAGGACGTTGCGGCAGAACCCATTGGGGTGGACAAAAGTCTCGGCAACCGTCTCAGCAGGCAGGGCCGTTTGCGGGAAATAGATCTGGGCGCGGCGAGGCAGGGCTGCATCGTCGAGGCCGACCGGCGCCCGCGGCGCGCGGCGCTGCGTAGCTGTTCGGCCAAGGGCGTTGAATGTCCGCACGGTCTCACCATCGGTCACCCAGACGTCGTAGTCGCCGTCGGCCTGGTCGCCGCGCGTGCTGACGACCTTGGCGAAGCCCCTGTGGCGCAGCCAGAGGTCGTGGATGACGGCCTCTTCACCGTGCGTCGTCACCTGGCGATCGTCTATGCGCATGCGCAGCGAGTTGAAGCGCAGCTCCGCCTGGGCCATGAAATCGAACAGCTCGTTGAGCGCCGGCGCCGTCTCGGGCAGAACGGGAAGGTCGGCAGCCGGAATGGTCAGCGATCGGCTCGAGGTGCTCGCTGGCGCTTGGTCATGCATCTTCAGCGATTGTATGGGAGGGCTCCGTACACTGATCATCAATGAGTCACATCCATGACGTGCCCCAGACACGGACGGAGAAGGATCCGCTCGGCGAGCTCGAGGTCCCCCTGTCGGCCTATTACGGCGTCCAGACGCAGCGCGCGATCCACAACTTTCCGATCAGCGGGCGATTGCCCGATCCGGCGCTGGTAGAGGCCGCGGTGCAGGTCAAGAAGGCCGCAGCGCGGGCGAACCGCGAAACGGGGCGCCTCTCGAAGGACCTGGCGGCGGCAATCATCCAGGCCGCGGACGAGGTTCTTGGCCTGCGCTCCGATTCTTCGGGCGAGCCCGGAGAGGCGTTGCGTTCGACGCTGATCGGCAACTTCCGAGTGGACCCGTTCCAGGCCGGCGCAGGTGTGTCGCACAACATGAACACCAACGAGGTGCTCGCCAACCGCGCGATAGAGATCCTGGGCGGTCGCGGCATCGGCACCGGCAAGCGCGGCGATTACTCCGTTGTCAACCCGAACGACCACGTCAACATGGCCCAGTCAACGAACGATGTGTTTCCGACCACGATGCGCATCGCGACGCTGACCAAGGTGCGCGACTTTTTGCCCGTCCTGGACGAGTTGGCCGGCGCGTTCGATGACCGTTCAAAGGCATTTGACCACGTCCTGAAGTCCGGCCGCACGCACATGCAGGATGCGGTGCCGATCCGACTCGGTCAGGAATTCGCGGCGTACGCACTGACCGTGCGACGCGCGCGTGGCCGCATTGCCGACGCGGCGGACGGCCTGCTGGAGCAGAACATTGGCGCCACGGCCGTGGGCACGGGCTTGAACGCCGAGCCCGAATACATCGGTCTGGTCGTCAGGAACCTGGCCGAGCAGACCGGCTTCCAGCTGCGCAGCGCCGAGCAGCTCGTCCAGGCAACGCAGTCGATGGCGCCCATGCTGGCCGTCTCGGCGGCGCTGCGCGGTCTCGCCGTGGACCTGGCCAAGATCGCGGAGGATCTGCTGCTGATGTCGTCAGGCCCGCGCACTGGATTTGCGGAGATCAAGCTACCGGCCCGTCAGCCGGGGTCGTCGATCATGCCCGGCAAGGTCAATCCGGTAATGGTCGAGAACCTGTCGATGATCTGCTACCACGTGATTGGCCTCGACACGGCCGTGGCGTGGGCGGCGAGCCGCGGCCAGCTCGAGCTGAACGTGATGATGCCGATCATCGCTCACGACGTTCTCGAGGCGCTAACCATCTTGACCAGCGGCTGCCGCCAGTTCGCGCGCGAGTGTGTCGCGGGCATAGAGGCGGACGAGGAGCGAGCGGCGTGGCTGCTCGAGCAATCGTCTGCAATGGCCACGCCGCTGGCGCCATACATCGGCTACGCCCTCGCCGCGGACATCGCCAAGGAAGCGGTCCGCAGCGGCAAGACGATTCGGCAGCTGGTCATCGAGAAGGGCGTCTTCACCGAAGAGGAGGTAAATCAGATACTCGACCCGCATGAGCTGACTGAACCAGGTGTGGCCGGTGGTTTCCGCTTCGAACCAAGGATGCCCGAGGGGTACTCACGTCCGACGGGACCTGTTGGTGGCGGGGGCTGAGCGCGGAAACATGACCGACCCGCACGAAGAGTTGCCCATTCAAAAGGTCTTCATTTCCGCGGAGGAGTTGCTCCGCGATTCGTATGACCTCGCCGTGCAGGTCGTCCGCAGCGGCTTCGAGCCCACGTTCCTCGTTGGTATCTGGCGCGGCGGTGCGCCGATCGGCATCTCAGTCCAGGAGGTGCTCGAGTACAACGGCATCGAGTGTGACCACATCTCGATCCGCACGTCGTCGTACACAGGCGTCGACCAGCAGGCGCCCAATGTCCGTGTCCACGCCATCGACTACCTCGTGTCGCGGCTCACCTACGACGATCGTCTGCTGCTGATCGACGATGTTTTCGACTCAGGTCGATCAGTCGAGGCAGTGGTCGACGAGCTGACTCGACGCTGTAAGCGCAACTTGCCGGCTCAGATTCGGATCGCGACCGTGTATTTCAAGCCCACACGCAATCGAAGCTCGCTCGTGCCTGACTACTACGTCCGATCCACTGATCAGTGGCTCGTCTTTCCGCACGAACTCGACGGATTGACACGCGAAGAGATCCTGGCGCATCGGCCTGTCGATGAGACTTTCTTCGAGGCCCGCAAGGAGGCACACGAGCGTAGCCTCGTCTGAGTCGCCTTGTTTGACCAGGATCAAACCCGCTCGAGCTACGAGCGTGTCGCTCGACACTACGCCGACGAAATAGCTGGCGAACTAGCCGGCAAGCCCTTCGATCGCGATTTCCTCGATCGCTTCGCAGAGCGTGTGGGTGACCGGCGCGTGGTCGAGCTAGGTTGTGGACCGGGCCACGTCAGCGCCTATCTTGCCGGCCGCGGCGCCAACGTCTCTGGCCTTGACCTGTCGGCCGCGATGATCGAGCAGGCTCGCCGTCTATTCCCGAGGATCGCCTTCGAAGTAGGTGACATGCTTGACCTGCCATTTGACCAAGGGTCGCTCGGCGGCGTGGTCAGTTTCTATTCGATCGTTCACTTTGATGACCATCAAAGTGAGGCCGCGTTCGCCGAAATGGTTCGGGTTCTCACTCCGGACGGGGCTTTGGCCCTCGCGTTCCATGTGGGCGACGAGGTCGTTCATCGGGACGAGTGGTTCGGCGAGCCGGTCAACGTCGACTTCAGGCTGCACGACCCCGGGACGGTGCAACGCCAGCTGCGCGACGCCGGCTTCACCGTTGAATCGGTTCACGAGCGCGATCCGTACCCGCCGCCGGTAGAAGGACAGACGCGCCGCTGCTACATCGTCGCGCTGAAGTCGCGGCCATGAAGGCGACGCAGGAGAAAGCTTTTGTCCGCCGCGATCGGCTCGTGCGCGAAGCCGAGGAGGAGAGGCTCGCACCGGCAGCGACTCGTTCGACCAGCAGCCGCGGACGCGTAAGACCGGAGGAGCCCGACGAGTTCCGGACGGCGTTCGAGCGTGACAGGGACCGCATTCTGCACTCGAAGGCGTTCAGGCGACTGAAGCACAAGACCCAGGTCTTCATCAATCCCGAAGGCGACCACTACGTCACCCGCCTGTCACACACGCTCCAGGTGACCCAGATATCACGCGCACTGTCCGCGGCACTCACCTTGAACGAGCCGCTCGCGGAGGCAATCGCACTGGGCCACGATGTCGGCCACTCAGCCTTTGGCCACACCGGTGAGGAGGCGCTTTCGCCCTACTTTCCCGGTCGCGAGTGGCATCACGCGGCACAGAGCGTGCGTGTCTTCGAGGTGCTCGAGGACATGAACCTGACGTGGGAGGTGCGCGACGGAATTCGAGCTCACTCGTGGAAGATCGAGCCGCCGCCGGGCACGCCGGAGGCGATGACGGTGCGCTACGGCGATCGCATCGCGTATCTGACCCATGACGCGCTGGATGCGCTGCGCGCCGGTGTGCTCGAGCCGGATGACTTTCCACATCGCGCGCTGGAACGCTTTGGCGAACCCGGCCGCTTGTGGATCGACGAGATGATCAACGCCGTAGTAGACGAGAGCCTGCGTACCGGCGAAGTGCGCATGGACGGGCCCACGCTGGAGGTGATGAACGAACTCCGCACCTTCATGTTCGATCGGGTCTACCTGTCACCCAGCCAGCGCGTTCACACCGACTACGCGGTTGAAGTTCTGCGCCGCCTGGTCGACCACCACCTTGAGAACCCCGATGAGATACCCGACTCATATCGCGACACCGGAGCCGGTCTGACGACCCAGGTTGTCGACTACGTCGCCGGAATGACCGACCGTTTTGCGCTGCAAGTTCACGACAGGCTCTTCGGGCTGGAAGGCTGACGGTGCGCGGCCCAAAGCTTGTTGCGGTCGGCCTCTATATCGCGACGTTCGTTGCGGTCGGTGCCGTGGCGCCGTACATCAACGTCTTCTTCGAGAGCCTGGGCCTGTCGCTTGGCGAGATCGGAATACTCGCGGCCGTGCTGGCACTGGTCGCCTTGATCGCGGCGCCCGTGTGGGGCGCGCTCGCCGATCAACTGCTCGGCTCGCGCGCTGCCCTTGTCGTGGCAGCCCTGGCCGCCGCTGCCCTCAGCGCCGTCGTCGGTCTGACCAACGTAGTGATCGTCGCCGTGCTCTTCGCGATCCTGTACCAGATGGTCGCGCCCGGTCTCGGACCGATCCTCGACGCCTACACGCTCGACCTTGTCGGGGAGAATCGGAACCGCTACTCGCTCTTCCGGGCCTGGGGCTCAGCCGCCTTCGTGGTTGCAGTCGTGGTCGTCGGCATTCTTGTCGACGCCACCTCGCTTCGAGCGTTGTTTGGCGTCCTCGTGGTAACGCTCAGCGTCGTGGCGGTGCTCGCGCTTCTCATACCGGCGCGGACATCCACGCATGCCGCTCGATCGCTCGGTGGCGTGAGCGAGGTGCTTCGCGCACGACCCCTGGCGGCTTTTCTGGTCGCCTCGCTCATCGTCTGGAGCGCGAACGCGATGATCAACGCGTTCTTCTCGATCTATCTTGTTTCGCTCAACGCTCCTACCGTTCTGGTCGGCAGCGCCTGGGCAGTCGGCGCCCTCGTGGAAGTGCCGATCATGCTGGCGTTCCCGCTTATCGCCCGACGAGTCGCTCTGAACCGCCTGCTCGCCCTGGGTGCTGTCGCATTCCTTGCGCGCATCGTTGTCCTATCGCTGACGAGTGACCCATATGTAGCCGCGGCGACGTTTGTCTTGCACGGGTTTGGCTACGCGTTGCTGCTTGTAGGCGGCGTGACATACGTCGCGGGGCTCGCCCCTCGGGGCCGGGCCGCCACGGCCCAGGGCGTCTTCGCCGGCGTGGCTGCCGGCCTGGCGATGGCGCTCGGACCGGCAGTCGCAGGGCTCGTGGCTAATGCCACAAATCTGCACACGATGTTCGTCGTCGCGGCGGGTGTGATGGCTGTCGGCGTGATCGCGATGACGATCGCCGTGTCGTCGAGTCGTTTCGCCGCCAGGCCGCTGCCATCGGGTGCGGACCAGGCATCGACGGACGCCGCGACGGCCGCGTGATGCACCTCCGGCCGGTACTGCACGATGAGGCCTGGTAACCGGTCCGCGCGAAACCGTTTGAGAGGCGTCTCGGAATAGACTTTCACCGCCAATGACGGAGACGACTGAGCTAGTTCCCGCCCACCCGCGGCCTATCGAGGCACAGGACTATCGCGAAGTGCTGGCGCGTTTCGCCACCGGCGTCGCGGTGGTCACCACACTCGAACGGACCGACGAGAGCAGCCAGCCATGGGGCACGACCGTCAACTCGTTCACGGGGATTTCGCTCGATCCGCCACTGGTCATGGTGTCCATCGGTCACGAGCGCAGCATCCATCCGATCATCGAACGAACGGGGCGATTCGGCGTGAACATCCTGGCCGAGGATTCGCAGGCGATCTCTGACTGCTTTGCCGGCGCGCCGTCGCCACTCCCGCGCTCGGCATTCTGCAACGCCGACTTCACCCTCGGGGGCGCAGGCCTCCCGGTGCTCGATCAGGCCATCGCCTATCTCTCGTGCGACGTCGACCGCATCATCGAAGCCGGCGATCACACGATGTACCTCGGCCGCGTAATCGAGACGATGTGCCGCGACGACATCGGCTGGCCGCTGCTCTATTTCCGGCGGCGCTACTTGAGCATCGAGCGCGCCACGACGGAAGACCTGCGCGGCAAGCCCGACAAGCTGCGTTAAGCGTGCCGCACGTCCGCGCCAACGGAATCGACATCCACTACACGGTCGAAGGGGCGGGGCCTCCGATGGTCATGCTCCACGGGGCCACGTCCGCGGCTCTCGAGGACTGGGCGGCGCAGCGTCCGCTCTTTCGAAAGGCGTTCAAGCTCTATCTCGTGGATGCGCGCGGCCACGCCGGGACGAAGTGGGACGTCCGAGACGGCTTCACGCGCGACATGATGGTCGACGATCTTCTCGGCTTTGCCGACGAGCTTGGCCTCGACACGTTCCATCTCGTCGGCTTCAGCATGGGCGCCATGACGTCACTGACGTTTGCCACCCGTTATCCCGGCCGCCTCAGAACGGCGTTGATCTCCGGCATCGACATCGTCCCGGAGCCGCGCTCGAGCGTCGCGCGTCGCCTGATGGATCCAGGGCGCATCGAGCGCGAGGAACCGACGTGGGCCGCGCAGCTCGAGCACCGTCACGGACCGGTTCAGGGGGAGGGTGCCTGGAAGCGCCTCCTGCCCGCGATCGTCGAAGACATCACGGCCGCGAAACAGCTGACCTTCGAAGACCTGCGCCGCATTCGTCTGCCGGTCCTGCTCGTTTACGGCGATCGGGACGTCTTCGTGCCAGTCGATCACGCGGTATCGATCTACCGCCACATGCCCGACGCACGATTGCTCGTTGCCCCGAACAGCCCACACACCGTGATGGTTGCCCAGCCGGCATTGTTCAACCAGGCCGCCGGCAACTTCTACCGATCGACCGAAGACGTCGCAATCAGACGCGCCGCCACGCACGGTGACGGAGCGCACGAGTACGAGCCGAGTGCCGTGGCCGTTGCGGATGCGGACCGCGACAGTGACTCTTTCAGCAAGTGGTAGGGAGGAGATAGCAATGGCCGCGACCTTGCTCGCGCTGTACAAGCGTCCCGAGGGTGGCGACGAAGGGCTCCAGGCGTTCTGGCTGCGCTACCGCGACGAGCACATTCCGCTGATCGAGAAAGTGCCGGGACTGCGCGGCACGAAGATCTCCAGCGTCGCGCGACGTTATGCAGGTGACGACTTCTTCGCAACCTGCGAGATGTACTTCGATGACCCTGACGCGCTGAAGACGGGCATGCGCAGTGAGGAGATGCGCCTGGCGGGCGAGAACCTGAATGAGTTTGCCGACGGCTTGCTGACGCTTCTGGCCCTGTCCGAATGACTGTCCATTACGACATTGAAGGTCGCGTTGCCACAGTCAGGCTCGATCGGCCGGACGTCTTCAACGCTCTCAATCGGGAAACGCTGGTCGGAATTCGAGAAGCCTTCGTCAAGGCGTCTGCGGATCATCATGTCGGCGTCGTGGTTCTCACCGGTACCGGCGACCGCGCTTTCAGCACCGGCGCAGATCTCGACGAGCAGAAGGCCTTCCTCGATCGGCCCAACGACTACTGGGATTGGATGAGTCGTTTCATCGAGGCAATCGAGTCGATCAAGGACTGCGCCAAGCCGGTGGTGGCACGTCTGAACGGCATGGTCGTCGGTGGCGGGAACGAACTGAACATCGCGTGTGACCTGGCTATCGCCGCGGATGACGTTGTGTTTCGCCACGTTGGGCCGTCACGCGGATCGTTGCCATCCGGTGGCGCCACGCAATGGATGTCGCTGTTGGTCGGTGATCGCAGGGCGCGCGAGATCATTCTCATGAACCGGCCGTTCAGCGCAGCACAGGCGGCCGAGTGGGGCTGGATCAACCGCGCGGTGCCCCGCGAGCAGCTCGACGAAGCCGTCGCCGACTACTGCACCGAACTGCTCTCGAAGATGCCTGAGATCGTCCGTGCGACGCGCGTGCAGCTCAATCTCTGGAAGAACCTGTCATGGGGCATGAGCATCCAGATGGCTCGCGAATGGCTGACGATCCACGCCTCGTCGGCGGAGGTCGCCGAGGGGCTCGACTCGTTCCATGAGAAGCGGGCGCCCGACTACGAGCGCTTGCGCGCGGACATCGAGGAGGCGGGCGAATGACCACCGACCAACCGCGCGTGCTTGTGTCGCGACCCGTCGACGGCGTGGCGCTCGCCACCCTGAACCGACCCGAGGTGCTGAACGCCCTCGATTACCGGACCTTGGGCGAGCTGGTCGACGCTTTGGAGACATTGGATGGAGACGAGTCGGTCCGCTGCGTGGTCATCACCGGAGCCCGCGACCGAGCGTTCGCCGCGGGCGCAGATATCAAGGAAATGGCCGACGCAACCCCTGTGACCTTGAGCGTCGCCAACAACTTCGCGCGCTGGGAGCGGCTGAAGCGTGTGCGCGTGCCGTTGATCGCCGCCGTGCGCGGCTTCGCGCTCGGCGGCGGCTGCGAGCTCGCCATGGCATGCGACATGATCGTGGCCGCGGACGACGCCACGTTCGGCCAGCCTGAGATCAAGATCGGCATCATGCCCGGTGCGGGCGGTACGCAACGACTGACGCGGGCGCTGGGCAAGGCCAAGGCGATGGAGATGATCCTGACCGGCCGGACCCTGTCGGCGCGCGAGGCCTATGAGCGCGGCCTGGTCTCCGAGATCGTGGCACGCGAGGAGGTCCTGCCCGCGGCCCTGGCTTTGGCATCGGAGATCGCGGCGCTCCCGCCTCTGGCGGTTCGAGCGGCGAAAGAGGCTGTCAATCGGGCCTACGAGCTCTCACTCGAGGCGGGCCTCGAGTTCGAGCGGCGCAACTTCTTCATGCTCTTCGCGTCCGACGACCAGAAGGAAGGCATGGCCGCCTTCGTCGAGAAGCGCAGGCCAGCCTGGAAGGGCCGCTGATCGCCATACAACGCCAACCATGAATGAGTGCCGGATCTGCCAGAAGCACGTCGGGGAGGGGCCGCTGACCGGTGCGCTGGTCGGGCGGACGAGCCTGTTCTGGGTCTGGCACGCGCCCGCCGAAGCCGATGGGCGAACGCGCCTTGGGCACCTGATCGTCGAGAGCGACCGGCACACGCCTTATCTCGCGGATCTCACCGTGCCCGAGGCGGTCGAGCTCGGTGTGCTGAGGACGCGCCTCGCTCATGCGCTGCGCGCTGCGCTCGGCGCGGAGTTCGTCATGGCAGCGGTCATTGGCATGGGCGTCGCGCACTTTCATGAGCACATCTATGCTCGGCCGACACGCCAACCGGATGACGTGGGTTGGTACGACAGCGACCAGCTGCTCGATCTTGGCGACGATGCCGCCGTCGAACGATTGAGTGGCCAGCTCAAGCCAGCCCTCGAGGGAGGCAGTTCTGGTGAGTGACACGGTCCTTCGCGAAACGAACGGCGGCGTTCTGACGCTGACCCTCAACCGGCCGGAGGCGCTCAACTCGTTCAACATTGAGATGAAGGAGTCGCTGCTGACCGGCCTGAAGGACGCGGCCAGGGACACCAACGTCAGGGTGGTGGTACTGACAGGAGCCGGGCGGGCGTTCAGCGCCGGACAGGATCTCAAGGAACGGACCGCGCCGGGTGTCGCGGACCTTGGGACGGAGCTGCGTCTTCGCTACAACCCCATCGTGCTGGCAATGCGCAAGCTCGAAAAGCCGGTGATCGGAGCGATCAACGGCGTCGCCGCCGGCGCGGGAATCAGCGTTGCCCTCGCGTGTGATCTCCGCGTTGCCGCGGACAACGCGAGCTTCATCGAGGTATTCGCGCGCGTCGGCCTCGTGCCGGACACGGGCTCGAGCTGGTTTCTCCCCCGCCTCGTCGGATATGCAAAGGCTGCGGAGTTGAGTTTCACGACCGACCCGGTCGATGCCCAAACGGCCGAACGAATTGGCCTCGTCAACCGCGTCGTTCCGGCCGATCAACTGATGAACGAGACGAACGTGCTCGCTACCAGGCTGGCTCGGTCCGCGCCGATTGCGCTCGGTCTGGCCAAGCGCGCGTTGAATCGGGCGTTGGAATCGGGGCTGGAGGAACAGCTCGAATACGAGGCGCAGCTCCAGTCGATCGCCGGCCGCTCCAAGGACCACCAGGAAGGCGTTGCCGCGTTTGTCGAGAAGCGCCCGGCCAATTTCACGGGCGAGTGAACCCGCCAGAGCCGGACAGGCTGGAAGGTCGGATTGACAGCATCTTCGTGGCGCTCGGCCGAATGTCGGACGCCGATCTGATCGCGGTGCGCGGGGCCTGGATGGGCGGAGACGCCGATGTCCGAGAAGGTGCATGGACCAAGGCGCGCGCCGTCGCTCGGCGCGATCCACGCTCCAGGGTGCTCGACCAGGGCCGCGATCGCCTCGCGAGCTGGGTCAACGACGTCGGCATCACCTGGGCAGGCGCCTACAACCGATCCGTCGTGGTTCCCGCCGGTATGGACCAGGGCAACCTGCGCATGAACGCAGTACCTGCCGTGCTCGACGCGATGGTTGCCGTGATCTTCGACGATGAGCTGACCGACGATGAGCGCGACGCGCTCCTTGAGCCCTTGCGGCGCGTGACCGAGCCACCGCCCGCGGAAGATGAAGATGAGTGACCCCGCGGAAACGTTGACGGTCGGGGTTGTGGGCGCTGGAACGATGGGTGCAGGCATTGCCCAGGTGTGTCTGCAGGCCGGACACGACGTCCTCCTGTTCGACGTGGATCACGAGGCGATCGAGCGCGGACGGGCGCGCATCGCGGACGGACTTCAGCGCCTCGTCGACAAGGGCAAGCTGCCCCCAGACGGTCGCGAACGAATGCTCGCGGCGCTGCGGGACGCGCACTCACTGGAGGGTCTCGCCGAAGAGTCGGACATCGTCATCGAGGCGGCCCTCGAGGATCTGGCGCTCAAAGAAACCGTGTTTCGCGCGCTCGGCTCGGCAACGCCCGTCGCACAGGTCCTTGCCACGAACACGAGCGCGCTCAGCGTCACGGATATTGGAGACGCCAGCGGCCAGGCGGACAGAGTCATCGGACTCCATTTCTTCAACCCCGCGCCAGTCATGCCGCTCGTTGAGGTCGTCGTCGGCGATCGCACCTCCCAACAAACGATCAGCAAGGCCGCACAGTTCGCAACGGATCTCGGCAAGACAGCCGTCGTGTGCCGCGACTCGCCTGGATTCATCGTCAATCGAGTGAATCGGCCCTTCACGCTGGAGGGACTGCGCATGCTCGAAACGGGTGAGGCAGGCGTGCAGCAGGTCGATCAGGCGATCAGGTCGTCTGGCTACCCAATGGGCCCGTTTGAGTTGATCGATCTCGTTGGCGTCGACGTCAACCTGGCGGTCGCCACGGCCCTTTGGCACGGCTTCGATGAGGCACCCCGATTCGCGCCTTCGCAAATCCAGCACGACCTCGTGGAATCTGGAAGCCTGGGACGGAAGACCGGGGTGGGCTTTTATCGATACGAGGGCGGCCGACCTGCCGCTGTTGCCTGGGACTCAAATCCCGGAAGCCTGCGGGACGAGGAGATCGTGGCGCGCATCGAGCTGCCGATCATCAACGAGGCGTACCTGGCCGTGGGAGAGTTGGTCGCCGAGGCCGGCGATATCGATCGCGCAATGAGGCTTGGCGCGAACCATCCATACGGGCCGTTCGAGCGCGCAGGCCAACTTGGCCTGCGAAATGTTATCGATGGCCTGCGCGCGCTCGAGACCGTTTACGGCGAGCGTTTTCAGGTCGCGCGGACGCTCTGGGACATAGCGTCGATCTGAGGCCCTGACATTGGCCGGCGCGTCCAGTTTGAAAAATGCGGCTTTCAACGCCGCTCGGGAACGAAGATCGGTGTTGGCCGGCGGGTCAGCCGGCCCGGATGCGTCAGGGCTTGTCGGGAATGAGCACCTTGGTGCCGTCTGGAGGATCGCCCGGTTTGCGGCCGATGTTGGTCAGACCCGGCAGCATGCTGTACTGCGAGTTGAAGGTGTCCTTCCAGATCACCTTGCCGTTGGCATCTTTGACCGTGCGCACGACAACTGAGTGGAACCCGTCGTAGCGGTCCTGGACGTGCTGCATGACTCCAGGTGGCAATGAATCCGTGTAGACGAGATACGCCGGCGCCTTGACCACGTTGGTGATCACAGGTTCGGACAATTTCACGGTGCGGCCGTCGTCGACGCCCCAGATCTCGAACGTGACTTTGCGTTTTAGTCCATAGGCCCGGATCACGATCGGGTTATCCATATCGTTGACGAACTTGACGTCCTGACCGTCGCTCTTGCCGGTTGAGAAGACGGTCGCATCGAGCCCGACCGGGTAGCGCGGGATGTAGACCGCGTGGTTGTGGCGCTCGACGATCTTGAGTCCAGCGCGCAGGGCCGCGTTGAACATCGTCGTCGAGGCGGAGCACATGCCGCCGCCCGGGATGCCCTTCGCCGGATCGAGCACAAATTGTCCGTTGTGGATGTACGCGCCCTTGGCATATGGCGGGACGGTCACCGGCACGATCGCGTCAATGAATTGGAACAGCTGACCGGGCTTGACGACGGTGTCGTTGATGCGCTTCGCGGGAACGCGGATGTTGGCGCCGTTGCCATTGAGGACAGGACTTGGGATGAAGTGAGTTGTCCAGGTTCCGAGCAGCGTCATGTCCCCAGGGAGGGTCGGGTCGCTGGTTGGCGTCGCGGTCGGCGTCGGCGTGGCGCTTGCAGTCGATGAGGGAGTTGGCGATGAGCTGGGAGTCGGTGTTGGAATGGCCGTTGGCGTGGCGGTAGCTGTTGCGTTGGGAGTCGGCGCGGGAGTCGGTCCAGGAGTCAGAGTCGGTGGCGCCGTCGGTGCCTCAGTGGGCACGATTACGGGATTGTCGGTCGGCAGCGCTGGGGCGTCCGTCTCGTCGGGGAAGACAACGACCGATGGCAGCGCGGCGACCGCCGTGGGGGTCGGGACGACCGTGATAGCGCTGTCGCAGGCAGTTACCAGGACAAGGGTCAATACCAGCCCCAGGAACCAGGAGATCCGAGTCACGCCCACCTCAACGCTAGTTCGAACCGTCCCACCGGCTCGCGCCATCACTGACGGAACGTAGTGTCGCGAAGTTACGCGATCCGCGTGTTCCTTTCGCGATTCACGTGTGATGGACGCTGGCGGTACCAGTCAGATGAGAATTCGGTGTGACCTTTGGGCCATGCCGGTGCAAATATGCACCGCTCCTAGAATTCACCCATGCCCCGAGACCTGGATCGTCCGCTTCGCGAAGCATGGATCGTGAGCGCAGTCCGCACACCAGTCGGCCGCTACGGCGGTGCGCTTGCACGTGTCCGGCCCGACGATCTCGCCGCCACGGCCATCAAAGCTGCGGTCGAGCGTTCGGGCGTTGATCCGGCGGACATCGACGATGTCATCCTCGGCGCGGCAAATCAGGCCGGCGAGGACAACCGCAACGTCGCGCGCATGTCGGCACTGCTCGCCGGCCTGCCGGTTGACGTTGCGGGCCAGACCGTCAATCGCCTGTGCGGCTCCGGCCTGCAGGCAATCAACTCGGCTGCTCACGCGATCATGGTCGGCGACGGCGATGCATTTGTAGCTGGCGGTGTCGAGTCAATGACGCGCGCCCCGTACGTCATGGCGAAGCCGGACGCTCCATTTGACCGCGGCAACCGCGAGATGTACGACACGACGCTCGGCTGGCGCTTCACCAATCCGCGCCTGGCTGAGATGCATCACCCCTACTCGATGGGTGAGACAGGCGAGAACGTCGCCGAGCGATGCGGAGTATCGCGCGAAGACCAGGATGCTTTCGCTCTCCGGTCCCACCAGCGGGCCGTCGCGGCAATCGAGGGAGGTCGCTTCCAGAATCAGATCGTGCCGGTGATGGTGCCTCAGCCCAAGGGCGACCCGGTTGAGATCTCACGCGACGAGCATCCGCGCGCCGACACGAGCATTGAAGCCCTTTCCAGGCTGCGGCCGGCATTCCGGACCAATGGCAGTGTCACGGCCGGAAACAGTTCAGGAATTAATGACGGTGCCAGCGCGACGGTGCTGGTCGAAAGGCAGTACGCGGTCGATCACGGCATGAAGCCGCTGGCCCGTGTCGTGAGCACTGCCGTGGCGGGTGTCGACCCGTCCGTAATGGGCCTCGGCCCGATTCCGGCGACTCGTAAGGCGCTCGGACGAGCCGATCTGCGAGTCGAGGACCTCGACCTCGTCGAGCTCAATGAAGCGTTTGCCAGCCAGTCGATCGCAGTGATGCGCGAGCTGCAGCTGGATCCAGATAAGACCAACGTCAACGGCGGCGCAATCGCCCTGGGACATCCCCTGGGCATGAGCGGCGCGCGGCTGATCACGATGCTGAGCCACGAGCTTCAGCTTCGCGGCGGTCGTTACGGTCTGGCCACGATGTGTATCGGAGTTGGCCAGGGAATCGCGACCATCATCGAGCGCATCGACGGCGCAGAGGGAGCCGACTGAAATGGATAACGATCTGATGGCACGGCGGCTTCGCCCGCCTTCTCAGCCCACCCGGCCGATGAACGGCTTCGGTGCGGTGGCGTCTCAGGCGCCAAGGCCTGCGCCGTGGACGGCCCTGCCTGACGGTAGAACCGAGGACGAGCCGCTTCTGACAAGCGCCGAACCCGAGACTGCCCAGCAGTCGGTCGTCGAGCAGCCTCCAGTCGATGCGCAACCGGACCTCGACACCGAGCTGCGTGCGGATGTTCCGTGGGACAAGCCCGATCCAGAGCAGTGGCCTCCGACGACCGACGAAGAGGTGCACGCTGAGTCGGACCCGTGGGCGACTAATGAAGGTTGGGCTGCTGAGGCCCCTCCAGCCGCCGGCTTCATGGCTCCGGGCGATGTATCTCCCGGGGATACGGCTGCCGCAGATTCCGCTGCTCCCGAAGCAGCGCCGACGATCCCTGACGACGCATGGGATGTACCGCAACCGGCACCGGACGTAGCGCCAGCGACATGGGACGCAGGCGCAACCGACGCTTGGGCGACTGCCAGCCCGTGGAACGCGCCGGAGCCTTCACAGAATGGCTGGGGGCACGAGAACGCTCCGCGGGCCGCGGAGTCGGATTGGTCCGCGAACGACGCCCCGACATTCGTACTCGAGACGGCTGACGGCGGTGTCCCAGCCGGTGAGTGGGCCGCGCAACCGGCCGAGATGACGGCTGACGACATTTCGATGACGCCGGATACCGACGATGCTCCTTGGGAGACCTTCGACCAGGTCGTCGCAGCGGCCGAGCCGCCGTCGGTCGAGGCCTTCTCGGCCCATTGGGAAGCAACATCCTCACAGCAATTCGCTGATGTCGAACAGGAATCGGCTGAGGCCGTCTCCGAGATGGCAGCGCCCTGGGAGCAACCAGCAGCGCCTACAAGCGAGGTCGCACCTGAATGGGGCTGGAGTGCGCCAACTGAGGCCGCGTCAGAGATGCCTGCGTCAGAAGGATCGCCCGCTCCGGCCTGGCAATGGAATGCCCCAGTCGCGGATGCCGACCCGGTCGAGGCCGTCGCCGAATCAGTGGTCGACGCTCCGCCGGAGGCTCCGGCCTGGCAATGGAATGCCCCAGTCGCCGATGGTGACCCGGTCGAGGCCGTCGCCGACTCAGTGGTCGACGCTCCGCCCGAGGCCGCGGCCTGGCAGTGGGCACCGTCAGCCGATGCCCAGCCCGTCGAGACGTTCGTCGAAACGCAAATCGAGACTGACAGCCAAGGGCCCGAGGCCGTCGCCGAGACGGCAGAAGAGCCAGTCGAGGCCGGGGCCGAGACGATGCCAGAGCCGACCGAGGCCCTCGCCGAGACGATGCCAGAGCCGACCGAGGCCGTGGCTGAGACGATGCCAGAGCCGACCGAAGCCGTCGCCGAGACGGCAGAAGAGGCAGAGCCGACCGAGGCCGTGGCTGAGACGATGGCAGAGCCGACCGAGGCCGTCGCCGAGACGATGCCAGAGCCGACCGAAGCCGTCGCCGAGACGGCAGAAGAGCCGACCGAAGCCGTCGCCGAGACGGCGGCAGAGCCGACCGAAGCCGTCGCCGAGACGACGGCAGAGCCGACCGAGGCCGTCGCCGAGACGATGGCAGAGCCGACCGAAGCCGTCGCCGCAGTTGCGGTCGATGCTGATCCGGAGACCGAGTTCAGCGTCGCTGAAGAACACGACCCGATGGACGTCTTCGCCGAGGATCGACCAGCGTGGGATATCCCCGAACCATTCGAGTTTGACGACTATGAAAGCGTCGACGACCGACCCACGGACATGTTCGCTTCATACGACGACATCTTTCCGGTAGTCACGGCCGCCGCGGCGGCGGCCACCTCAGGACCAACTGCTGAAACCGAGCAGGGCACCGCGGAGGCTTCGGCAATACAGGATCCAGACGACGCCATGGCGCCCGTTCTCAACGACGTCGATCAGGGGCAGATGCCCAACTGGACGTTGTGGCAGCCGCCCGTCGACGCGGCCGACCGACCGGTAAATCAGCCAGCGTTCGTCGGCAAGGTCGTGGGTCCGACCCCGCCGGACGAGTTGTTTGAGGACACTGACCTCGCAGAAGAGCACTCTGTGAGCGACCCGGCGCAGACGACTGCCCAGGTGATCGGGGCGACGATCGCCACCGAGGTGGGAGATGCGGTGGTGCACCAGGTGCCCGCCCTATATTCGACTGCTCCGTACGGAATTCAGCAGCCGCTGGTGGTCCGCATCGAGCTGACGATCGTGGACGAGACCAACAAGCTGCGCGCGGCTGAGATGGCCCGTCCCGTTGGGCCGTGGTCGGACGTGCCGGCTGATACGGAAGAGTTCGACGACGACATGGATGATCAGGTCATGCCACAAGGTCGGGCTGCGTCGCCTCCTTCCAGCACGAACCGGTCGCATTGGGACAACCCAATGCAGAGCGCACCTCCGGCTCGTCAAGCCAGCGACCCGGGCGCGTCTGCTTGGGCAATACCGGCACTCGACGACGAACGGCCCGTCAACGGACGAGCCACGAAGGCGACATGGACCCCGGTAGATCATGATGACCCGCTCGCTGACCTGCCTGCGGCGCCATATGAAGCGACCGGCCAGGCACGTGCTGCCGCTACGGCCCAGGCGTCGACCCAGGCCCAGCCGGCATGGTTTGACTCGGCGGCTCCGGTCAGAAAGGTGAACGCAGGCGCTGCACGCGCCCAGGCTTCACGATCCGCATCGGACATCCAGCCGGCCTCAGGCGGCGATCAATCCGATCTGTGGTTTCTGGCTTCTGAGCCGGACGGATATGTCGCGGATCAGCCCGCCACGGACAAGTCCGAGTCGCCGCGAGTCCTCATGGCGGCCATGACCGTCTTGATGGCCGCTGCGGTGGTCCTTCTTGCGCTCGTCTTTATTCAGCTGATGACGTCGCTACTGAAGTAACCCGAAGCCCGCCACGCTTGCCGATATACGACTCCACGGGTAGGATTTACGCCATGCTGAACACGGAACCACAGGTCACGCCCGCAATCCCGCTGCAGAGTGAATCGCTCGTCACGTTGAGCGAAGCCGCCGCGACCAAGCTCCAAGAGCTGGTTGCCGCCGAACAGAACGCGGAAATGGGCTTGCGCGTTTACGTGTACAGCGGCGGTTGCAGTGGTTTCCGCTACGGCATGATGCTCGAGGATCAGCCCAGCAACGAGGATGTCCGCGTGCAGAGCCGCGGTATCAACGTTTACATCGACCCGCAGAGCACTCAGTACATCACCGGCTCTGAGATCGACTACCTTGATACGCTCATGGGCGCAGGCTTCACTGTCAACAACCCGAACGCAGTTTCGGCGTGCGGTTGCGGATCGAGCTTCCGGACGGCGGACTCGGCCGGCAGCCCCGGTGCCTGCCACCACTGATCTCGCAAAGTTCAGCAACTCAGGACGGCGAGCCGCACGGCTCGCCGTTTTTGATTTGAGGTGACCAGCGACGAGGAACCGGGCGTCGAGCGCCTCCAGCCGCGGGAGCAGCTCAACGGCCAGATCTACCTCGCGCCCTATGACCCGGAATGGCCACGGCTGTTCGAGCGCGAGGCAGCACGCATCCGGACCGTACTGGGCGACGGTGCTCTCTTGATCGAACATGTCGGATCGACATCGATACCTGGCCTTGCGGCCAAACCAAAGATCGACATTGATCTTGTCGTGGCCGATACGACCGACGAGCCGGCTTACGTTCCCCAGATGGAAGCTGCGGGGTATGTGCTACACATCCGTGAACACGACTGGCACGAGCACCGGCTTTTCAAAGGCCCCGATACGGACATCAATCTGCACACGTTCACGGCCGGCTGCCTGGAGATCGAGCGAATGCTCCGTTTTCGTGATCACCTGAGATCGGATCCGGCCGACCGACAGCTTTACGAGAACAAGAAACGGGAGCTAGCCGCGCGGACCTGGAATTACACGCAGCAGTATGCCGATGCCAAGACAGAGATCGTCGAAGAGCTCATCACCCGATCAGGCGTCACGGCAACGGAGTGCGTTCGTTATTGAAGCGTCACCTTCCGGCTCGCAATCCTGAATGAGCATGCCTTTGCGACCTCCCGTTAGCGGCGTCACATTAGAAATCGAAACACCTGCCGGCCGCGTTGCCGCCTACGAGCTGGGCGTAGGGCGGACCGTCCTTCTCCTGCACAGCTTCAACGCCGCAGGGTCCGCCGCCGAGCTCGCACCGCTGGCGGAGCGGTTATCGAAGAAGCGCAGGGTCGTACTCGTTGATTGGCTTGGTTTCGGAACGTCAAAGCGGCCTGACGTTCGCTACTCCCCGGAACTCTACGAAGACCAGCTCGAGCAGATCCGAATCGCTGCTCTCCAAGCGGGCGAGACCTCCGTTGACGTCGTGGCGCTGTCCTTGCCGTGTCAGTACGTCGTGGTGTCTGCTGCGCAGCATCCGGAGCGCTTCGGGCGGATCGTCCTCATCAGCCCGACAGGCTTCGGCCGCTTCAGGGGGAACTCCACGGCGGACGTCCGAGAACGTGTACCGGTTTCTGCGCTCGACTGGTGTGGGTCGGTTGTTGTTCGCGATCCTCGCCCGCCGTCAGGTAATCCGCTGGTACCTCCGCCAGATCTACGCAGATCCTGAGCGCGTCGCGCGCAACTACGAGATCTACTGTTGGCGCTCATGCCAGCAGCGCGGGGCTTTTTACGCGCCGCTGGCGTTCGTGGCGGGCACACTCAACGAACCGGAGGCCGAGGCCGCGTACGAGCACATTTCGAACTCCACGCTGCTCGTATTCGGTGATCACCCCCGCTTCACCGATCCCTCAGCCGCGCGGGCACTCGCTGCTGCCAACGAGCACCTGAGGACCGTCACCGTCGATCATGCCGGCGACCTTCCGCAACTCGAGCAACCGGACCCTACAGCCGCTTTGGTCGACGAGTTCCTGACCGCCGGCCAGCAGGGCGAGCGACCTGACTAGTCGTCCGTGAAGCGCTCTTCCTTCCACGGGTCGGCGTTGTTGTTGTAGCCGTAGCGCTCCCAGAAGCCAGGCTTGTCGGCCTGGGTGAACTCGAGGCCGCGGACCCATTTCGCGCTCTTCCAGAAGTAGCGCTTCGGTACCACGAGACGGAGTGGATAGCCATGATCAGGCGTGAGTGGCGCGCCGTCGGCAATGTCGGCCAGCAT
>DATBFJ010000073.1:0-2524 GCA_036558545.1 Candidatus Limnocylindrales bacterium | reverse complement strand
GCCGAGCGGCATCAGCTCCCACTCGTAGTCCCGGCCGATCAGCGAGTAGTACACCTGGTTGGCGACGTACCGCGGATATCCGTACCGGTCGGCGACGGCCAGCGACTTCATCAGTTGCCAGCCGGCGAAGTTCGACACGCCTAGGTACCGCACCTTTCCTGCGTGGACGAGATCGGCGAGGGTCGAGAGCACCTCTTCAATCGGCGTTCCGGCATCGAAGGCGTGCAGCTGCAGGATGTCGATGTAGTCGGTGCCGAGTCGACGGAGCGACGCCTCGCAGGCCGCAATCAGCCGCGAGCGCGACGACCCGGCGTCGTTCGGTCCGTCGCCCATCGGCAGCGTCGTCTTGGTCGAGATGATCACGCGGTCGCGGCGGCCCCGGATGGCCTGCCCCAGAATCTCTTCGGCCGCGCCCTGCGAATAGACATCGGCCGTGTCGAACAGGCCGAGCCCGGCATCCAGGCAGATGTCGACGAGCCGGCGGGCCTCATTGGTGTCGGTGTTGCCCCAGGCCGAGAAGAACGGGCCGTGACCCCCGAATGTGCCGGTGCCGAAGCTCAATGCGGGAACCTTCAGCCCTGATGCGCCCAAGCGTCGATATTCCATGTGTCGTTCCTGTCTGTGCGGGTGCGATCGTGCGCACCCTCCGAGGATAGGATCGAACGCATGGCATAGTCAAATGGTTATTTAACTACATGACCATAAACCTCGTCTGAATGAGTTATGCTTGAGTCATGACCCGACGCGCGGCGCCGGAGCAGCAGGCGGCGATCTTCGCGGCGCTCGGCGATCCCGTGCGGGTACGGTTCGTGCGCGCGCTCGTGGACGGCGGCGAACAGAGCGGCACGTCGCTGGCCGGGCGGCTGGGGATCAGCCTCGCGCTGCTCTGCCACCACTCGAAGATCCTCGTCGGCGTCGATCTCGTCCAGAAGAGGAAAGCGGCGCAGACGACCTACTACCGGGTCAATCAGGCGGCGCTGAAGCAGGTCCTGCGGGACTTCTAAGCCGTGGACGAGGAGGCGCGATGTTCAGCATTCTGGTCTGTCTTGGCGCGGTTCAGAGCTTTCCCTGGTGAACATGAGCTCCTCGCAGGAGCTTCAGGTCCCAGGTTCGAGTAGGCAAACATCGTTGGAACGACGAACCTGGCTCTTGCCTCGAAAGTGCCGGAACTGAGAAGTCATCTCGAGGCACTGGCGACAGATCAGGAGCAATGGATTCACTGCGGCGTGACGAGCCGAACGAGCATCGACTTGGACAGCACTATGTCCGCTACGCGCTGCAGCACGGTTGTGACGGCAACCAATGATGATGTCGGCGTTGACGGAGAATGTGCCGGACACCGAGCGGTCGCTCAATTCCGCGCCGTATGGAGGATGAATGACAGGGAAGGCCCCGAGTGGCACCACCACTGAGGAAGAAGGAACGACGTTCGCGAATGTTGATCTGGAGGTCATCTCACGGTCGCCACTCGATCCGTTGGTCCAGGCTTTTGGCCGAAAGGTGGACGTTCTCTACGTCGGCCCCTGGGGACGGCGCTACGGGGCGTTCGTCGAGGCGGCGGGCAGCGGATACCGCGGGACTGCCAACTCGCTGATTCGTCGGCTGGTGGCTCTGGTCAAGGCTCTCCCCCGCAACGCCCGGCGGCTTTGGGATACCGCGCAATCCAGGGACTTCGATATAGGCATCGAGGCAGGCGCCAAGTCGCGGACGTTTGAGCTGCGGCTTGAGCCGGACACTCTCAAGGCGGTCACTGACGTTGGTGGCCGCATCGTCATCACCGTCTACGCGCCGGAGCGGATACACGAGGCGCCGACACCCGAACCAAAGCTTGGCGATGGCAGACGCTGAACTAGTGTCCTGACCGGGTGGTTCGCGCAATACGTGGCGCGGCCTGAAAATCGAGTGTTCGCTGGGCGAAGCCCGCGATGCTGGCGAGGATCTCGTCGGCGCTCTTGGTCCAGATGAACGGTTTTGGATTCGCATGCTGCGCAGCGATGAACTCGCGAATCGCCGCCTTCAGCTGCACGACGCTGCGATGGACGCCGCGCCGCAGTTGTTTGTTCGTTAGCTCGGCGAACCAGCGTTCCCAGGAGGTTCAGCGATGAGCCGTACGTGGGCGTGAAATGGACGTGAAAGCGCGAGCGCTTGGCGAACCAGTTCCGGATCAACGGCGTCTTGTGCGTGCCGTGTTGTCCATGATCAGATGCACGTCACGGTGTCGAGGGACGGCAGAGTCCACCGCATCCAGGAGCTGCCGGAACACGGTCGCGCGATGCCGTTGATGAAACTGTGTGATGAGCTCACTGGTCTTCACGTCGAGCGCGGCAAACAACGTGGTCGTACCACGCCGACGATAGTCGTGCGCCGTTCGACTTTGTTATCGTGGCCCTCGGCACACGCCAAAATGATCCGCGCGCGCGCCGCGCCAGGGGCGGGCCGTTCGAGATCGATGCGCCAGCGAGTCGAGTCGCACGCGTTCGTCGTCCGTCAGAATCAGCGCGACCTTTGGGCGTCCCAGTCGCAT
>DATBFJ010000072.1:0-6128 GCA_036558545.1 Candidatus Limnocylindrales bacterium | reverse complement strand
AACGGAATCAGTCGTGTCTCTACTTCGAGCAGGCTGACGACAACTTTGCGTTAGGCGGCGGCGGGCTTGTAGCGGATGCGGTGGGGCTGGTCGGCGGAAGTGCCGAGCTCCTTGTGGCGGAACTCCTCGTAGTCAGTGACGTTGCCCAGGAAGAAGCGCATCTGGCTGTCACCTTGGAATGCCAGGATGTGCGTGGCGATCCGATCCAGGAACCAGCGGGTCGTGCGAGATGACGACCACGCAGCCCGGAAACGACTCCAGGCCGGCCTCGAGCGCGCGCAGCGTGTGGACGTCCAGGTCGTTGGTCGGCTCGTCCAGCAGCAGGACGTTGCCGCCCGACTGCAGCAGCTTCGCCAGGTGAACTCGGTTCCTCTCCCCTCCCGATAGCGCGCCGACCATCTTCTGCTGGTCGGTGCCACGGAAGTTGAAGCTCGACACGTACGCGCGCGCTGGAAGCTCACGTGAGCCGACCTTGATGATCTCGGCGCCCTGGGTGATCTCCTGGAACACCGTCTTGATCGGCCGCCAGCGCATCGCGGCTCTGGTCGACGTAACTCATCTTCACGGTGTCGCCGACGACGATCGTGCCGGCGCTCGCCTTCTCCTCCCCCACCCGCATGCCCGAACAGCGTCGTCTTTCCCGCTCCGTTGGCCGCCGCACCCCTTGCGCAGACCGTCGGCCTCGATGACGATCAGGCGTTCGGGTCCTTGAGGTACAGGACGCCATACGGCCAGCTGCCGTTCGAGCGATACAGGTTGCCGACGTTCGTGCCGCCCATGTTCTGGGCGAGGTTGAAGAACGTCGGGATGATCCAGACCTGCTCGACCGACTTCTTGTTCAGATCCTGCCACTTGGCCGCCTGGGCGGCTCTGTCAATGGTTGTCTGCGCATCGGCAACTTGCTCGAGCCAGTCGGGAATGCCGCTGTCGTCACTGACGTTTGACAGGTTGAAGCCACCGGCGTCCGTGAACAGCGGCGGAATCACCGTCGATGCGTTCGGCCAGTCAGGGCCCCAGCCACTGCTGCCTGCGTCACCCTTGAGCTCGTTGTCAAAGATCGTGCTGTAGTAGTGGGTCGGATCGATGCCCTCGATCTTGACCTTGAAACCAGCCTTCTCGAGTGATTGTTGAACGATCGCCGCGTTTCTATCGCCAGTCGGGGTGATCGGGTAGTTCCATCTGATCGTTGGCGCCGGCTCGCCGGAATTAGCGATCAACGTCTTCGCGTAATCGGGATCGCCGTTTACCGGGATCGCCTTGCCAAGAAGGGAGTCCCAGAAACTGGTCGGCGCGTAGTCCTGGCCGGTGTTGGGCTTGATCGCGCCATCGGCGAAGTCGCCGACGAACTCGCCGCCCGCATTGAGTCGGATGGCTCCCCGGTCGAGTGCGGCGGCCATCGCGGCGCGGATGTCGCGGTTGGTGATCGTGCGGGTGTTGATCCAGTAGTACAGCGTGTACGGATCAAAGTCGCTGAACGCCCGCCCCTCGAACTGCGCGTTCGGAGTATGGGCGTCGGCGAAGACCGTCGTCAGGTTCTCGGGTTCGATATTGAAGTAGTCGATCGCGCTGGCATCCGCCCCGTTTGACTCCATCAGGCGTTGGTCAATGACCTTGAGATCGAGGCCGAATTTGACGACCCATTTGTCGGGGTAGGCGCCGCGATGGTTGTCGCTGGCACGGTTCCATTGTTCGTTACGTTCCATGACAAGGGAGCCGCCCTCGGATGGGCTGTACGTCGTGATCTTGTACGGACCATCAGACCAGACAGCGTCGCCCACGTAGTTCTCGCCGGTGTCGACGCCGGGGTGATCGATTGGGTTGGGAACGGCGCCGAAACCGAGCGTGGTCGTGTAGTTGAAGTCGGCCACCGTTTGGGCGAGGTTGAACGTTATGACGTTGCCGTCGCATGAGACTGCCGCATCGAACAATGCCTGCTGGTCCGGCGTTGCCGTGTAGGGCCCGGGATATTGTGACGAGCCATCGTCGTTCTTGGGGATGTTGAGGTACGCGATTGCGTATGTCGGCCCTCCGATGATCACGTCCGTGGCGAACGTGCGCGAGACGCCGTACTTGATGTCCGCGCATTTGAGGGGTGAACCGTCCTGCCAGGTCAAGCCGTCGCGCAGTGTGAAAGTCCAACTCGTGGCGTCGGCGTTGGGAGTGCCTGTGTCGGTCGCCATGTCCGGTTCAATGGTCGTGTTCTCAGCAGCGTCGGGCGAGTACTTGTACGCGACGAGCGCGCGCATGACCGTCGCGCCAAAGAACCACAGGTCCTCACCCGTATATACGCGCTGCGGGTCGTAATAGTCGAAGTCCGTTGCGTGCGTCAGCATCGTGATCGTGCCGCCGAACGTTGCGGGGCCTGACGTCGCGGTTGGCTGACTCGTCGGCACATTGGTGGCCGGATTGTTCGTCGCGGCCGGCGCGGACGTTGCGTATGCAGTCGCCTGCACAGTTGCTTTAGTGGTCGCAACCGGAGTAGCCCCGGCGGTCGCGGCTGTTGCTGCGGCGGACGATGCGAGAGGAGAGGTCGCGGCAGGCGTCGCGGTGCTGTTCGTGGAACATGCCGCCAGGACAAGCAGCGCAGGGACACTCAGGGTCAGGGAACGAGAACGTGGTCGCAGGTTCATCGGTGTGCTCGCCTATACGGTTTTGTTCGCGCTTCAGTATTCGCGGCTGTGCAATAGCTACTGGCTGATTAGGCTCCCTGGGTGATCAAGCTACGCGGGCGGCGTCAGCAAGGACGGCGAGGGCCTTGACTGTCCGCTGCTCGCCTGGTCGATATCCTTTACTGGCAAACAGCTCATGGGCGCGCTCGAACTCCATGCGCGCCTGATCCAACTCACCTGAGGCGGCTAGCAGACCAGCGAGCGTCTCGTGAACTCGGCCCGTGACGACTGGCTGGCGCACCGACTTCGTCAGGTCGGAGGCGTTACGCGCAAGCTCGACCGCCGTCGCATTGTCGCCTAACGCGCCGGCGTATCTCGCTTCCGCTTCGAGTTTGAACAGCTTCTCAATCGGAGTGTCAGGAGCCGGGTACTCGTTATTCACTTGATCAAGTAGGGCCCTCGCCTCCGCCGCTCTGCCGACATCGATCAAGAGATTCGCCAGGCGGGTAATCGCCCAGCGCTTCCACGGAAGATTCTGAGAGAAGACTTCGACCGCGTGGCGATAGGCCTGTTCGGACTGACCGTAGTTGCCGGCGTCCTGTTCCAGGTCGCCCTCGAGCACGAACGATTCTCCGTTGTGGGTCATGCCTGCTGGAAGCGCGGATAGCAGATCGCGTATCGACGCGAGAGTCGCGCGCGCACGTGCGAACTCGCCGCGCCCCGCCTGGACGTAGGCGAGGCTTAGCTGTCCGTCGGCCTCGGTGAACCCGATGCCGCGTTCACGCGCCCAGCGAATCTCTTCGTCGATGTAGCGACCGACTTCGTCCCAGGGCGTCTCGCCGAGCACCATCGCGCCACCCAGCTCATCCCAGAGGAGGATCTGGGCGGCCTCGTCGCCGATCGCGTCCGCGCGCCGGTGCGCTTCCTGGAGCGATGCAATCAAAGCGCCCGCGTCCATCACGGATTGTGCGTAGCCTTTGACGCGGAGAGCACGCACCACGTCTTCGTGTGCGCCAGCGGCTTCGAGACGGTCGATCGCCTTCTCGGCAAGCTTCGACGCCGACTCATACCATCCAGGCAGATCGCGCGCATAGCCGCTGAACGTCCAGGCAATTTCAATCCTGAGCGCCGCGGTCTCGTCGTCCCATCTATTGGCGACGTTCAAAGCTTTGTCACGCAGCGCGTCGGCCGCGTTGAAATCGGGCAACTCCACGAGTGCGGTAATCAAAGTTGGCACTACGAGCAGCCACTCGGTTTCTTCGGCTCGCAGAAGCACCTCGGATCGTTCGAGCAATTCGACCGACCTGCGGGTCTCCCGCCTCGCGAGCGATTTGCGACCCGCCTCGTGAAGCGCTCGCCCTGCGCGAACCGCAAGGTCGGCCACCTCCGAACCGGTCTCCCCCAACCTAATTAGCTCACCATGGGCTGAGGCGAAATGATGCCCGGTGAGCTCCGGCGGCGACCCGTCCGCCTCAAGCAGTTCCCCGTACTGACGGTGGAGCTGCGCTCGCAATCGTCGCGGCATCGACTCATAGACGGCGTCGCGCACGAGTGCGTGTGCAAATCGGAACGCGCTCGGGTCCAGCGGGCTGTCAGGTCGAACAAATTCCCTGCGGGTCAACGCGCGGAGCGCAGCATCGATCGTGGTCAACTCTTCGGTCGACGCCAACGCACGTACTGTGTCGATCCGAAATATCTGGCCCTGTACGGCGCCGCGTTCTAGAACGATTCGCTCATCGTCCGCCAGCCGGTCGACGCGAGCGGCGAGCACGGCTCGAATAGTGGGCGGAACTGCCGGAACTGCTTCGAGCTCATTGGCGAACGCCGCCATCTGCTCGACAAATAGCGGGATGCCGTCAGCGGCATCAATGATGCGGTCTCGCAAGTCACGAGGTATGTGGTGTCGAACACCGTCGAGCAGAGCCTTCGTTTCCGGGGAAGTCAACGGGTCGAGGCGAATGACCTGTCGATCGACGTCCCAATCCGGTCGAAGATCGAAGAGATCAGGTCTGGCCGCGCAGAGCAACAAGATTGGCGCCGTGTTAGTTGCAGCGATGGAGTCGATCACGTCAAGCAGCATTGGATCGGCCCAGTGAAGATCATCGATGATCACGACCATGGGCCTCGACGCAGCCACTGACTCGAACAGCCTGCGAAACGCCCAGGCAGATTCAGCCGCAGACACGGGGGAAGAACCGGTGATCGTCGCATGCAGAGCACCCGCGACCGCTGCACCGTCCCTCTGATTGGCGAGTTCGGATTCCAACGTCACCGTCGGGTCGAAATTCAATTGCTCGACAATTTGTGCGAGTGCGGCGTAGGGCGTTCCTTCACCGTAGGGCAAGCATCGACCAGCCACCGCGAGGATTTCCGCACTGAGTTTGGCGCGCATTTCGCCCACGAGGCGCGTTTTACCCATACCTGGCGGGGCGACCACGGTTGTCACGACGCAGCGCCTCATTCGGATCGCCTCGCCGAGCGCGGCCTCAATGAGCTCGGTTTCCGCTTTTCGTCCAATGAACGGCGATCGCGGATCCACGTGTCCGCCGTCCGCGTCGAGCATCCTGAGGATGCTCCACGCTCCAAGCGGTGTCGATGAGCCCTTGACGTTCAGCGAGGGGACGGGCTCGGCCTCAACGGTCGATTGGGTTAGTGCGCGCGTCTGCTCGCCAATCAGGATTTGGCCGGGCTCTGCGCTCTGCTCTAGGCGAGCGGCCATGCTGATCGCGTGACCAAGCGCCACTCCGGACGACACCGCAACCTCGCCCGTGTTCACGCCGACACGGATGGCGAGCCGAGCGCCCGAGGGTGCTGCCAGATCGTCGTTGAGCCGATCAATCGCCGCCATCATCTCCAGGGCCGCTCGGACGCCACGGAGCGCGTCGTCCTCGTGGAGACTCGGCACGCCGAACACGCCGACCACCGCGTCTCCTATGAATTTCTCAACGGTGCCCCCGCTGGTTTCAATGCAATCGCGAAGAGCCGAGAAATAGCGATCGAGGATGGTCGCCAGACGCTCGACATCCACCGACTCAGCGAGTGCCGTCGACTCAACTAGGTCAGCAAATACGATCGTCACGTCTTTGCGCCGCTGGATCATGGTCGGTACTAGCGTAGCCGCGGGTCGAAGTGGGCTTGCTTACGCAGCCGCCAGGCGTTTGTACTTGATGCGGTGGGGCTGGTCGGCGGCGATGCCGAGCTCCTTGTGGCGGAACTCCTCGTGGTCAGTGACGTTGCCCTGGAAGAAGCGCCCGCCTGACTGGAGCAGCTTGGCCAGGTGAACCCGGTTCCTCTCCCCTCCCGATGGCGCGCCGACCATCTTCTGCTGGTCCGTGCCACGGAAGTTGAAGCTGGACACGTAAGCGCGCGCGGGGGGACGTTAGTCGAGTGGTGCGGAATCGGCCTCTCCCAGCGCGAGCGCACTCGCGTCCTCAGGCGAAAGCGATGACCCGGCTGCGAGCTCCGACGCGAGCTGCTCGGGCCCGAGCGCTGCCTCCAGCTTGTCCAGGAGCTGTTGCT
>DATBFJ010000071.1:0-94950 GCA_036558545.1 Candidatus Limnocylindrales bacterium | reverse complement strand
ACTACCTGGCAGCCCATCAGAACGCTGCCGAAGGCCCTGAGGCAGACGCGCTGGCCAGTCAGGCGCGCGTTGCGCTTAAGGCCGCCGCCAGTCGAGCAACGTCCCTTGGCAGCTTCGCGCAGAGCGTGGAGTTTCTCGAGCAGGCGCTGTCGGTCACGACTGATCCACAGGAACAATGGGATCTTCTGAATCGCGCAGGCGAGTCAGCGTGGGTGATTGGTCAGTTCGACCAGGCCGAATCAACGTTCCGAAAAGCGCTCGACATAGCCAGGGAGCTGGGCAAACGAAATCAAGCGGCGCTCAGCGCCGGCCGCATGGGCTACGTCTTGCTGGATGCATACAAGGCGGAGGCCGCATCGGCGATCCTCGAGCCCGCGCTCGTGGAATTTAGCGATATCGACGAGGAGGCTTTTCTCGAGCTCGCCGCCATCGCAGCACGCGTCAGGTCCGCAAATGGCGACTCCGAGGGGGCTCTCGCTTTGTTGGAACCGGCTCTCACAACGGCCGAGCGACGTGGGCTGGATCACTTGATGGCTACCGCGCTCTTCGCCAAGAGCAATGCCCTTTACCGCGAGGGCCGCCGTCGCGAATCGCTGGCCGTAACGGAACTTGCCCGGCAGTTGGCGTCGGACACAGGCCAAACCGAATTGGAGATTCGTGCCACCGGCAACCTGGCGATCCGCGCCAGCGAAAGCGACTGGAAGGCCGCGCTGGACGCATATCACGCTCAGATCGAGCTGGCACGCCGGACAGGACGTCGCGAGGCGTTGTTGTCTGCCATTGCCAACTTCGGGTACGGCGCGTTTCTCGGCGGCGAATGGGATGCCGGGCTCGAGATGCTCGAACCTGCGTTGGCGGAGGAGATGTCCGATCGAGACAAGATGCTCATGCTCAACAACTACCTGATCCTCCGTGCGTCTCGGGGCGAGGACATAGCCGCCGGAGTCGAAGAAATTGCAGCGGTCAGCCGAGATCTCGAGGGGCCCGACCGCACAGCCTCAATCTCCGATGTGGCTGGCAACGAGGCTCTGGCAACGGGGCAATACTCCAAGGCACGAGATGAGTTCCTTTTGATCACGGCGGAGCCGGCCTACGCCCAGGAATATGTGTATCGAGCAGCTCATCCGGCGTTATGGCTGCACGATCTCGACGATGCGAAAGCGTTGCTGGCTCGGTTGGAGGAAAACGCAGGCAGCGGACCGGCAGCGGTCGCCCGTCGAAAGACCATACAGGCAGGCGTTGCGGCGCTTGAGGGCCGAACTGCCGATGCGAAAGCACTGTATGCCGAAGCTTTGCGCGGCTGGCGCGCCACTAACGGAGTATGGGATGAGGCCTTGACCGGCCTTGACGTGGCCGAACTTCTAGACCCGGAGGATCCGGAGGTGGGGGACGTGATTTCGTCCACTCGAAAGATCCTCGAGCGCTTGGGCGCCAAGCCACATTTGGCCCGTCTGGACAGGCTCTCCGCACCTCAGGATCATCGGCCCGACAAGATGGAGCCGGCGCCAGAACCCAACCTCGAGGCGGCCGCCAGCTCTTGAGGAGGGATGGTCGGGGTGGCCGGATTCGAACCGGCGACCCCCTGCTCCCAAAGCAGGTGCGCTACCACTGCGCTACACCCCGAGGACTTGCAGAGCCTAGCCTGCACCGCTCGGGCATGCACAAATCTCCTCGTGCAGCCCAGCACGTAGGGAAGGTGCCGGTCGTCAAAATGGGCGATATGGCTCGAAACATCCTCGCCGCGCTAGCAGTTCTCATTTTCACTGCGTGTGGTAGCACCGGCGAGTCGCCTTCCGGTCGGCCATCTAATTTCAACATGCAGAGCATCGTGCTCGAAGCCGCGAGCGGTTCACCCTCCGCCTCGCCTGTGGATCTGCCGTCGACGACGTCGTTTGCCCCGCTGACGTCGCCGTCTTCGTCT
Source organism: Candidatus Limnocylindrales bacterium (assembly GCA_036558545.1). Taxonomy (GTDB): domain Bacteria; phylum Chloroflexota; class Limnocylindria; order Limnocylindrales; family CSP1-4; genus JALYGJ01. The sequence goes on along the minus strand of DATBFJ010000071.1, from coordinate 93,029 downwards.
CGACTCGTCGAACCCAGCCTGCCGCCGACCTTCGCGCCAAATCCGACCGTTACGCCTGGTTCGTCCGGTGTATTCGTGTGGACAAAGCTAGCGAGTGGCGGCGACGGCCAAGTCACCTGGGCACCTGACAGTGAGCACTTCTTCGTCCAGGACGGAGGAATAGGGCAGTACCACATCCAGGTCTTCGATGCCGTGGGCGACATCGTTAAAACTTTCGGCGCCGCCGAGCCGATGTGGCTCGATTCCAAAACGGTAACGGCATTCAACGGCAACGCGTATCCGCCTTCAGATCCCAGCGAGGAGCCATTCGCGGATTTCCACACGGTGGCCGGCCAGTCGCTCGACGTTCTCGATAAGACGATCGGGCAAGTGGAGCTTCCGTGTTGCTCAGCGCGCTCGAATGGCAACGGCGCCGTGGTCATCGCGAGGAACCTGCCGGGCATCGACGTTGGACCAGTCAACCCCAGTTTCGAGGTCTGGCAGGGCGGCCAAGCGAGCCCGGAACGGGACGGTATTCCGCTGAACTGGGACCTCGCCGGCGACAAACTTGCGGTGCTGCATCCAACGGAGTCGGGACCGTCGCCCGACGGTTGGCTCGAGATCCTCGGTTGGCCGGGTCTGAAGTCTCTCTTCTCGGACCATCACCCGGGTGATCCGTCAACAATCGATTTCGATCCGACCGGCAGATACTTTGCCGGCGCGATACCAAGTCGAGACTCATCCGGCGTCTCGCGACTCGGGGTAGAAATCACCGACCTAACGACTGGATCCGTCGCCAACGTGCCCATCGTCGGCGACTTCTCAAAGGAGGGCGAGGGCTACGTCTGGAACGACCAGGGCCAGATCGTGACGTTCACAACAGCAGCTCCTGTTCTGTCCACGTATGGGTCCGACGGGATCAGAGTGAGCAAGGTTGAGGTGCCTGCGGGAAGGTACTACGTAGCGTCCGCCTACGGCGCAACGTTGGTCGGTTTCCGAGTCGACGTTCAAACCGGCAAATGGACCGATCTGATCGCGTACCGCGGTGGCGCCGCTGCTCCATTAGGTGAGCCCGACGAGGTTGCCGGGTTGTTCCTCTCACCCGACGGCCGGCGGATTGTGATCTCAGTCGGAACGCCGGGCCAAGGGGCTGAGTATCTCGCAGACGTTCCCCTCTGATGAAGTTCGGCGTCGCAGGGAGAATCCGGCCGGTCGGACTGACATGTGGACGTCGCCGAACGCTTCCAATCGCACAATAATCGACGCGTTTCGCTCGCTGAAACCGCGCTTGGGGGCGCGAAGCCTGCATCGCTCGCGCGGGAAAGGCTCCCAAAGCAGGTGCGCTACCACTGCGCTACACCCCGAGGGATTCGTGCGGGTGAACCGCACATAACTCCGAATTCCGACTGCAGAGCCTAGCCTGCACCGCTCGTCGGCGCTGTCGCCCCAACTTTCGGACTGCCAAGCAACGCGAGATCGAGACCGAACATTCCGCCCGACTCGTATCCAGGGCGCACGTCCGCATAAGCGGACCAGGTGAGCCATCCGTTTCCGATCGACGGATAGAAGGTGACTTTGGCCGTTGCAACTTCTTGGCTCGAACCTGTACGGTGGTAGTAGCGACGGAGCCCGCGAGCTACGGGATGTCCGTCAGGTAGCTTGCAACACCGCCGCCCGTCTGCGTGCTTGCGAACACCTGGGTGCCATCCGGCGAGAGTTGCACAGCGCGCCACGTGGGGTCGAAAGGCAGCGTTAGCGGCTGCCACTTGGCTGCTCGCAAGACCTGATAGTCGGTCAGGTTGTCGTTGGAATCGCGGTGGAAGCTGACGATCGTTGAGCCGTCCAAGGAGCCTTCCAGCGCGGTCGAGCGGGACAGATTGCTTGACGCAATCAGCGTCCCGTCGGGCAGGTATGTCTGCAGCTTTTGATCGGCCGTGGCGATGAGCAGCTGACCCTGGTCGTTCCAAACCGGATCGGCACTCGTTTTCGTCGGGTCGCCCGCGACTGGAATGCTGGCGATCGATCCGGTGGTCAGATCGAGGACTTGGACCTTCATGCGCCAGCCCCCGGACGCGTCTTGGTATGGCTCAGTCCCCGCGATGTATCTGCCGCTCGGATCGAACGTTCCGCCGCTTGTCGTCGCTCCCTCAAACAGGGTCCTTAGTCCGGGCCAACTAAGCACTTGAAACTGGCCCACGTAATCGCCCGGGCCATCGTGCGGCTCGCTTGGCTTGACGACCGCCAGCTTGTCGCCTTGTAGGTCCCAGCCGATCGGCACGACAGGCAATTCAGCGCTCTGCACTCCGTTTTGCCACACGACCGTCTTTGGCCAGTCGCCCTGCCGCGAGCTGTCGGGCACGAAGCGCGTTATGGCTATCGCGCCGTGGCCGTTCGGGAGTGGATAGCAGCACGGCAGTTCCAGAGGGCTCGACGTCCCGTCGGCTGCTGAGATGGCCTGGCCCGGCACGGTGTGGTACTGAGACCGTTCGGTATCGCTAGAGGTCGGCAGCGAACCGCCTTCGTAGGCGACCGCCGTGCTGGAGTCGAGCCACATCGGCTCGCTGGCGCCGCTGATATTCGCAATCGAGGCACCGCTCCGGTCGAGCATCTCGACCACGTCGAGCTCATTCGCTGCCTGCATGTCGATCAGAATGTGATTGCTGTCGGGCGCCCAAATCGGGAAAACGCCGCCCTGTGCCGCACCAACCTGCTGCCACCTGTACGTGGCCGATCCACTGCCGGTGACGATCGGCGTCGGCCGCGGCGTTCCGCTCGGCGCGCTCCAGTGCCAGCTGTCGATGACCGCCTGTATTTCATCGGGCGCGCTCTCGGCGACAGCGGGACCGAATCTCGCCTCGATAACCTCGGGCGTGCCGAGCAGCGACCAGCTCATCGAGCCATCCTGAGCCTGCGAGTAGAGCGCCGTCCGACCGTCGATCTGCACCCATTTGTCATTCGGTCCAACCTGAGGCGTCGGGAATGGCACAGCTGGGCCCTGCGGCCAGAACTGGAGGGTGTAGACGAGGACGACGCCGTCGTCCGGCACCGTCCAGATCGGATCCCCGCACGACAGGCCGGTTTGCAGCTGGCCTGTGCAGTTGACGTCGTAGTTGCCGATGCCGACTGCGACCATCACCGCCCCCAGATGCGCGTGCACCTCGTGGAACCGGCTGATGACGCTCCACGACGACGGGTAGTCAAACGCAAACGCCTGCCCGGAGCCTAGCTGGTAGTCGTTCGATCCCTGGCCGGAGTAGTGCGCTAACGCCGACGCCGGCGTCGCCGACGGGAATACCGGGCTGGCCGACGGAGCGGGTGACGTCGCGATCGACGGGGATGGAATCGCGAATGGCGAGGACGCAGCGGATGGAGATACCGACGGACCCGAGTGTGAGGGCGCAATCGTCGGCGAGGACTCTACCGAGGAGATCGGAGACGTGACGGCCGATGGTCGCGGCGTCGCTGATTGAGTCGCCGAACAGCCGACGAGCGACACAGCGAAGTACAACGCGAAGGCGACGCGACCAAGAACGCTCCTACCTGACACCCGGTCATCCTTGCAGTGCTTCGTCCAGCCGTGTGACGAATACGAAGCTCCGACTGTCACGCCTGAGGGACGCGATGCCGTTTCGTGTACGCGAAACGCACAATAATCGACGCGCTTTCGCTCGCTCTGGTCGTGCTCGAACTGGTTGATGCTGCACCGCTCGGGCCAGTAAGGCTCCCAAAGCAGGTGCGCTACCACTGCGCTACACCCCGACAGCTTGATTGCAGAGCCTAGCCTGCACCGCTAATCGGCGCCATGCGTCTGGCGCTGAAGACAGGACAACTCAAGGCAGCTGTGCCAGCCAGAATCCGCTGTCTGCAGGCGCGGCGAGTAGGTCTGCGCCTGTTGGCGATAGCCAGTACCCGGCTTGGTTGTCAGGAACGGCGGGCAATGCGATCGTGTCGCCGCTCGGCCATAGGCTCGGTACGTTATTCGAGTCGAACGTGATCTGCGTCGATCCGTCAGCCGAGCCAGTGATCCCGCCCGAGAACGGCTCCGTGGCGAGCCGTGAGCCATCTGGTGAGTATGTGGTCAGCCCCGAGTCGTCCGACACCAGGAGGTCGTCTCGGGAATCCCAACCGTAGCTCGTGTGGTTACCGGCAGTCGGAATCTCGGCGACGTTGCCGGAGGCGAGCTCCAGCACGCCGAGGTATGGGCGCTGGTTGTCTGAGGTCGCCTTAGTCGCGGGTGTGAGGTAGGCGCCCGATGGGCTGAATCGGGCGGAAGGGGCGGCAGTGGTTGTCCCTTCTCCCTCCAGGACGACCTTGAGCCCGGGCCAGCCGAGCGCCTCCATCCAGCCGTAAGGCAAACCGCCTGGCGCATTGGGATGCTCGACGACAAGCGTGTCGCCCGCCGGTGTCCAGAACATCGGGAAACGCGGTAGCGGGTTGGTCGTGGTGCCGTCCGACCAGACGCTGAACTCCGGCTGGGCAACGCCCCTGACGGATGGCTCGAACCAGCTCACGGCCGCCGCACCGTGTCCGTTGGCCAGCGCACTGCAGCACGGAAATGACACGTCGCGGGTCGTGCCATCCCTGGCGTTGACGATGATCGCGGGCACGTCGACCTCGTGATGCGGATTGCTCGGCATCGTCGACTCCTTGTAGGCCACGAACTCGGTGTCGGTGAGCCATGCGCCGTCATTGAGCCAGGAGGGTTCGGCATAGCCGTCGAATCTGGCGATCAGCTGGCCAATGGCGTCAACCAAGACCAGCCCGTAAACGTCCCGTTCCTCGAGCAGCAGGTAGCTCCCGTCTGGCGACCAGTGCGGCGTGACGCCACCTCTCGTGGGAATCTGCTTCCAATCCAACTGAATCCCGCTCTGTGTCGGCGAGGGCGTCGGCGTGCTGGGCCGCGCGGTAGGCGAAGGGCCTGAGGTTGATGCAGTCGGAGCCTCCTGGCTGGGAGTCGCAGAGGGTGGAACAGGCGAAGACCATTCACTGGGGACGGCAACCGACTGCCGTGCGATCGCCGTCACCGAAGGCGGTGAGCTGGGCTCGGCCGAGGCGACGGTTGAGGGTGACGCGCTGGACGCTTGCAAAGAGGCCGGCAGCTGGGAAGAACACGAGACCGTGGCGGCCGCCAGGACCAAACAGAAAGACACCCGTAAGAAACGCACTGCCACGCCCTCCGAAGGTTGGACGCGAGACAGCCTCGCTGTGTGGCGTTTAGGCGCGCAAGTGCCGATCTAGGTGATTGGGATGTCTGAGGAGCCGACAGCGAAACGCACAATAATCGACGCGTCTTCGCTCGCCGATCTGACGCTTGAGGTGGCGCAGCCTCCATCGCTCAGGCACGAGAGGCTCCCAAAGCAGGTGCGCTATCACTGCGCTACACCCCGACGGATTCGTGCGGACCAACCGCCAATAAGTCCGAATCTCGAATGCAGAGCCTAGCCTGCACCGCGCATCGGTGCCACGAGATGGCGAGATCGGCTTGCGCCCCGCGACATTACTGGGTTACTCGTCGCGTGAATACCGAGTCAGCATTCCGATCGGCTCGAATCCGATGCGCTTGTAGACGGACAGACCGTCCTCAGTGGCGTGCAGGATGGCGTGGCGGGCTCCCAAAGAAGCAGCAGCTCTCAAGACGCCAACGGTCATGGCGTGGCCGATGCCGCGGCGCCGCCATTCCGGTTCCGTGCTGACGAAGAAGATCTGCGTGTACTCGCCGAACACATGGCAGGCTGCAGTCGCGTGCGCGATTCCCTTTTGGTCGACCGCGGCGAATACGCGAACGGAGTCGGGCAACCCACTCAGCCACGAGATGACCTCTTCGGGCGAAGTTGGGGCGCTCGGATCGGAGGCGATCGCAACGTCGGCAGCCCGCTTCAGCGAGACGGCCTGTTCGTTGTCGGCGCTACCGCGGATGACCGGTCGGAGCACGAGACCATTCGGAGGCTCGCTCCCAGAAACGGCCTGGATATCGCGGAGCACCATGGCCATCTCCGAATGACCGCTCCAGCCGGGCTGCGTTCGCATGAACTCGTTGCAGCGCGGCGCTTGGTCGAGGACAAAGACAACACCGCGCCCCGGACCATTCACTTCCGCGACGAATCGGTCGTAGCCAGAGTCGTCGCTGCCAAGCAGACGGATAAGGGCGACTCCGCGCACGCCCGGTGCGTTCAACACGACCGGGCTGTCCAACTCGTGACGCCGGGGCGCGACGAAGGCATCCAGATAGATATCGAGAGCGGTTTCGACCATCACGGCAGGATATGGCCCTGGCTACGCAAATCGCGGGCCACTCACCCGCACAATAATCGAGCGCTTTCGGTCGCCGGGCTGGCGCTTGAGCGGCAGTCCGTCGATCTGACCATGCGCCGATCTACGGAATGTTCGCGAGGTAGCCCGCGACCCCGGTATCTGTATTCGTGCTCGAGAAGACCTGAGCTCCATCGGGCGACAGTTGTATGCCGCGCCAGGTTGGCCCGAACGGGAAGGTCATCGGTCCCCAATCGCCGCCGCTGAGAACGCGGAAGTCGATGGCGTCATCCGAGTTGTTGTCGTAGCGATACCGGACGATGGTTGAACCGTCGGCGGACGCTTGAAGCACGATCGGCCGCGATAGTGCCTCTGCATCAACCTGCGACCCATCGGGCAGATATGTGAGCAGCCGCGGGCCTTGATCGGCGATAAGAATTTGACCTTTCTGGTTCCACACCGGGTCCGCGCTCGCCTTGGTCGGATCGCCCTGTACCGGAATGGTGGTCATCGCGCCCGACGTGAGATCGACAACGTGGATTTCCATGTGCCATTCGTCGGCGGCATCCTGAAACGAATAAGTCCCAGTCACATACCTGCCGGTCGGGTCGAATGTTGCGTCGTATTGGTCCTTTGCCGTCGACTCGTAGTCGGGTGTTAGACCCGGCCAACTGAGCACCTGGACCTGGCCGACGTACTCACGGCCGCTCGGCTCGGTCGGCTTGATGACGGCCAGCTTGTCGCCAGCTAGGTCCCAACCGAGCGGCACCGCGTCCAACTCGGCGCTCTGAACTCCGTCATGCCATACGACGGTCTTTGGCCACGTCACGTCCTCGTCTTCCTGGTGCGCCGACACAAACCGAGTAATTGCGATCGCGCCGTGGCCATTCGGCATCGCGAAACAGCACGGAAGATCCATCGACGTAACGGTTCCGTCAGAAGCTGAGATCGCGCGACCAGCCACGGTGTGGAACTGCGACCGGTCATCTGCGGTCGATGTGCTTCCGCCCATGGCATCGCCTTCGTAGGCGACGGCAGTGTCCGAGTCGAGCCACATCGGCTGGCTGACGCCGGTAATGCTCACAACTGAAGCGCCGACCGAGTCCAGCAGCTGGACCTGATCGAACTCGTTCGCCGCCTGCATGTCGATAAGCACATGTTTGCTATCCGGTGCCCACAACGGGAAAACCCCCGCCTGAGCCTCGCCGACCTTCTGCCAGGTATAGATCGCGGATCCGCTGCCGGTCACGATCGGGGTCGATTGAGGTGTTGCTATCGGCGCCGCCCATTGCCAACTGTCGATGACGGCCTGTATCTGGGCCGGCGCCGTCGAGGCCACGGACCGCCCATAGCGGGCCTCGAGAACCTCGGGCGTTCCGAGCAGCGACCAGCTCATGTCTCCATCGGCGTTCGGCGCGAACAGGGCAGATCGGCCATCGATCTCCACCCATTTGTCGTTTGTACCAACACTCGGCGTCGGGTATGGCACCGCCGGTCCTTGAGGCCAGTCCTGCAGTGTGTACGCGAGAACGATGCCATCGTCCGGGACCGTCCAGATGGGATCGCCGCAATCCACCGCTCCAGGAAGAGAGCCGGTGCAGTTGATGTCGTAGTCGCCGACACCGATCGCGACCATGACCGTAGGTCCGTGTGCGTATACCTCGCGGAAACCGCTGATAACGCTCCACGAGGCCGGGTAGTCAAAGGCGAAGGCGTAGCCTGATCCAGAGGCGTAGTTGTTCGATCCCTGTCCCGAGTAATGGGAGAGTCCGGCGGGCGTCGCCGCTGGCGATGTATGTGTAGCGGACGTTGAAGGCGCAGGTGAGGCCGACGCCGACGGTACGGCTGACCTTAATGACGCTGCCGCTGACGAGACCGTCGCAGATGGCGCTTGCGACCGCAAGGCGGTCGGGTTCGTTGTTGGTGACGGGCCTGTGGTGCACGCAGCCAGAATCACGACGAGGCCCAGCAGACAACCGACTCGACGCATACGGCTTGCAGGTGACATCTCGGACATCCCAGTGATATTTGATCCAGCCCTGTGACGAACTCAATGGTCCGACTGTCACGGCCGAACGCTCTGCGTCCTTCCTGGACCGTCGCACAAATCGCGCCACACTCCTGTCATACGCGGCGTCTATGACACGGATGGTGGCCGTGGCCCGGTTGAAAAGGATCTCGCTCGTCGCGACTGCGTCGCTCAGCGTGCTCGCTTGCTCCTCTACTGGTCCGGAGCTGTCGCCAACCCCCACCGCTCGGACCGCGACCGCCTCGACCTCGGTTGGCACACCCGCCACGGTATTCGCAACGCCCAATTCAGTGCCATCCCAATCCCCGACTGTCACTCCGGTCGTTTCCACAAGAGCGTCTCCTAAGCCCGGCCCCTTCGCGAGAAAGTGGCTCTCCCTGGGCGATTGGTCGCCAGATGGCACGCATTTGCTCGTGTACGACGTCGGAGGCGCTGATCTGCTCGATGACGAGGGTCATGAGTTGTGGGGCTTCGACGCGAGGGAGACAGGCTGGCTTGGCCCGAACACCGTCGCGGCTGCCGGCAAGAGCGGGGCAGGAGCGGCGATCGAGACGGTGCGCATGTATGACCTGTCGGGCAATCAAACTGGAGAGGTTTCGACCGTCTTTGAAAGCGCCGTTTACGGCGGTGCCAACAAAGTATTTGCCGGCGTCTATCCGGCGACGGACGACAACGCGCAGGGCACCACGTTCAGCATCTGGAATGGCACGGCGGTTTCGGCGCCGCAGGGCGGCAATGCTCAGGCGTGGTCGGAAGACGGTTCGCAACTGGCAGTTCTGCTCCCGCCGTTTACGAACGAGAAGGTGCTGATGGATGGCCGATTGGCGATCGTCGACGAAACCGGCAAGCAGGTATTCCACCTCGATGGCTGGTATGGCTCGACTCTGGGCGACTACGAGTTCAGCCCCGATGCCCGCTATCTGGCGGCCTGTCTCACCCAGGACACCAACGACATCGAGCAGGGCGCCGTGGTCGATACGGTCACCGGTGATGTGAGCGTGCTCGGCGGCGCGTGCGGCGGCCTTGCATGGACGGATGAGCCAGCCCTGTATGCGCCATCAACGGGCCTTGGTAAACGGTGGGTCCGCTGGACGCCAGGCGGCGCAACAGAACTTGTTCCCGGCGCCGAGCCGCAGGACGTTGTTGTGGCTGCTCCAAATGGCAACCTTGCGATCGCTGCGACCTCGCGACCAGATGTTTTGGAACTCGTCGTCAATGGTGTGTCGGAGGAGCGGCAATTACCGGGTCCGCTGCCTGAGAACGGCGGTTACCTCGTTCCTTATGCCAGCTGGCGGCCGGACGGTAAGGCGTTGGCCGTTGTCTATTCCCTGTCGGGCACGACCGACGGCGCCTACGCACTCGAGATCATTCACGTCTAGTCGTTCCGATTGACACGGCGGCTTGGCGCGCCTATGAACGCGCAACGCCCATGCCAGATCGCCGCCACCGCCACCAGCACCAAATACTCGGAAGTCTGGTTGCCATCGTGGCCCTTCTGCTCGCTGGCTGTTCCTCGGTCGTGCCTCCGACGCAGTCGCTAACCGCCGCTGCGTCGTTGCCACCGATGGCCACAACCAAGCCGTCACCTTCGCCCGCTGGCACGCCGACCGAGATCCCGGCTGTGATGAAGCCGTCTCCCTATACCTCACCAACACCGGTGCCCACGTTGCGCGGTCAGTACGTCGGCAAGCTTGGTTGGTTCTCCGGTTGCCTGACGCTATCGACGGATGCAGACGGCTACATCATCTTCTTACCGTCTGCGTATCGGCTCGATCATCCTCCTGCCGCCTATGTCATCTACGACGAAATGGGCGACCGGGTAGCACACGAAGGCGACGTGGTCGGGCTCAACGCGAAGCCAGCAGCTTCCAGCGGCTCATCCTGTCAGCTTTACGCCCCGGCTCTCGAGGTCAGCGAGATCGTCGACGACCAACCGGGCTCATTGACGACTGACGTGGACGGTTGGTCCGTCAGTTGCGGATTGACTTCTCAATCCGACTGCAAGCGTGTGGCCGAGTCATTCATCAACCAACTTGGGTGGGATTACTTGACCGTTGCCTCGAGCACGGGCCGCAATCTCAGCGTCGATAACTGGCCTACCTGTGAACTCGTCCTGCCGTATTGGGCCTCCGGACCCGGCTGTTGGCAGATCAGCGCGCCGTGGCCGGCGACAGACTCATGGCAGCCGCTTCTGCCCGGGATGATCTGCGAGGTGGTCGCCCGGGGAAAGGTAGATGGGATAGAGGGCGTCCACCAGTTTGCCGGTGACTACCTCGGCGGAGCAGCCGTCGGACCCGACTGGCCGCCATGCGCCACCTGAGCCAGGGCCGCAAGCGCCTCAGCAGGGTCCTTGGGGGTCGTACGGCTCCTCAGCAACACCGTCAGCCGTGATCGTCAGCTGCACGTCGTCTGGCTGATAGACAGTCGTGTCGAAGAACTCGACGTTGGCGGCGGTGTACGACAGAACCACGTGCCACGGTGGCGGTGGCGGCACGAGTCCCTGTAGCTCCCACTCGTTCACCAAGTACGACTTTCCCGCTTCGACGGTCACTCCCAGATCGTCGTTGATCATCGCGCTCACGTCGACGTAGTAGTCGTTGACGATGTTCAGCTTCAGCGGACACGCTCCGGATGGATGCGGCGTGACGGGCGGCGCCGTGACGACCTGGCCAACGGGGTTCCTGAGTGCCTCTCCCCAGGCCTCGCCCGCGTCGTCGAAGACTTGCCAACCCTCCGTATAGAACCAGTGGTTGTAGACACTCGGCCCGTGCTCGTTCACGAACGTGCCGTTAGCGTGCACTACCCATGCGATCGGTAGATCGTTGTAGGCACCACTGATGGCCCGCGGCACGTCATGCCCGCGCATCGCCTCCACAGACAGAATGCGAGCCGGTTCGATCACGCGCCCGTATTGCTGCTCGGCAAGCGAAATCCAATGGATCATCCATGCGGCGGCCGCATCTGCCGACCACTTCGGGTGCAAGCCGTTCGCGATATGAACCGAGTAACCGGTAGGCGCAGGCTCGGGTGATTCCGTCGGCGGCTCCGTCACGAGCGCCGTGGGAGATGCGCTCGAGCGCGTGTCTGGCGTGGCGCCGACCGTTGGTTGTGCGGCGCTTGCAGCGCTTTCGGGCGCCGACGGCACACTGGACGGAGGTGACGTTAGCAGCGACGTCTGAGGGGCGGCGGTGCACGCAGCGAGCGCAAATCCGACCGAAATGACCAGCAGTCGCGCCCTCATTTGCGCTCACGGTACGCCCGGCGCGCAATCGGGCGCCGAGTCACTGCGGACATACAATCGCGCCTCTCGAAATTCAGAAAGTGGCAATGGAGCGAGGAGCCCGATGCGCGTTGGAGTAGCACTGCCGATCGGCGAGCGCGGGCCGGAAAAGAAGGCCCATCCATATGCAGAGCTGCGTGAGATGGCCATGGCCGCGGAAGAAGGCGGAGCCGACTCGATATGGGTCGCCGACCACCTCTTTTACGAGAACGACGGGGATCTGCGCGGGATGTGGGAGTCGATGAGCGTCCTCGCTGCGCTTGCCGACGCCACCACGCGCGTCGAGCTCGGGCCACTCGTCATGTGCGTGCCGTTTCGCAACCCCGGCTTGATTGCCTGGATGTGCAACACGATCGACGAGATCAGTGGCGGCCGCTTCGTGGTTGGCCTTGGCAGCGGCTGGCATGAGCCGGAGTTCGCGGGCTTCGACTTCAACTTCGCTCGGCGCGTCAGCGTCTTCGACGAGTCGCTGCAGGTCGTCGTTCCACTTCTTCGCGAGGGCAAGTCCAACTTCCAGGGCGCCTTCGTGAAAGGCGTCGCCGAGCTCCGACCAGCTGGACCTCGTGCGACCAACGGCGGACCGCCGATCCTCATCGCGGGCACCAAGCCACGCATGATGTCACTCATCGCCAAGTACGCCGACCGCTGGAACAGCGTCTGGTATGGACTGCCGACCGACGAATTCCGCGGGGAACGACGCGACCTCGAGGCGGCCTGCGCTGCGATATCGCGCGACCCCAATGAGATTGAGGTCAGTGCCGGGATCATCGTTGCTAACGAAGCCGGCACGAACGACACCGAGCACCTCTACGGCGATGTCGAACAGATCGCCGAAGGCCTCAAGGCATGGCGAGCCGAAGGCGTTACCGAGGTGATGTGCGCGATGCAGCCGCCTTCGGTCGACCTGGTCGGGAAGATTACCGACGCGGCTAAGCAGGTTCGTTAGCGCTCTCGACCGACTCGACGCGACGAGTTGGCGGAGGCGTTTCAGGGTGCCTCGCCCGTTCCGCCCGGTCAAGCAGCTCTAGGTACGGACGGGCGTTGAGGCGCTCGAAGATGCTGCGCGCTCGCCCCGCCCAGTCAGTCGCGGCTGGATCGTCAGGCAGGAAGGCGACGGCGTCCATAAGAGCCAGAGCCTCATTGGTGTGAAAGCCTGCTCGATTGAAACGCTCGGCCGCGTCGGCGAGCAGGACGGCGCCCTCATGATCCTTGCCATCAAGAACCCGAGAAATTCCCGCAACCCAGACGGAGAGGGCCGCCTGCTCCCGTCCGCGCGTCGGCATCCCGTCGATCAACGATCGGAAGCGATCAAAATCAGCGCGCTGCCGGGCCATCGCAGCGGCACGGGCGGCGATTGGCCAAACCCATTCGTCATAGTGACGCCACAACTCGCTGGCGCGGTCGGCGAACGTGACTGCCTCGCCGTAGTTCTCGTTCAGAAAGGCGAGGAGCGCGTCGCCCCAGGCGACTGTCGCCTGCGTCTGGTTCTCGTCGATTGCGGCGCTTGCCGAACGTGCCTCTTCTAGAGCAGCCTGCCCGTCAATGCCCAGCGAGATGTGTGCGATCGCGCGCACGGCCAACAGCCGCGCGCGGTCGTGTGCGGTCACTTCGCGTGCCAGCATCTTGTCGACGAGCTGAACTGCAGGTTCCCAGGCGTCACCTACGGCCAGAATGAAGATGGCCGCCGTTCCGGCCTGCCAGTTCATGATCCCGGCTTGTCCCATTCGTTCCGCGATCTGGGAGCTCTCAAGCACGATGTCAAGCGCACGATGGGGTTCGTCGTCGAACCAGGCAGAGCTGAGGTTGTTCAGTCCTCGCAGCCGCGGCTCGTACATGCCTAGATCGGCTGCGAGATCCACGGCCGCCTGAAGCAACACTCGCCCCTCGTGCCGCCGTCCCAAGCCGCCATAAGCCGTGCCCTTGTTCAACAGCGCCTCTGCAATGATCGGCCGGTCGTTTTCGAGCTCGGCTGCCTTCAATGCACGATCTGCGGCGGCGACCGACAACTGGTTCTCGCTCAAGCGCATGTATACGCGAGCTAGAACTGCGAGGACCGACGCGCTGGCCACGTCGTCAACCTCGCTTGGGCGGCCGGCCAGGGCCGCCTCAAGGGCAGGCCCTGCCTCGTGGATCTTACCTACGTCGATGAGAATGCGGCCGAGCAATGCCGCCGCTCGCAGAGCGTTCGCCTCCTCGCCGGCATCCCGATAAAGACGGACCGCCTCCCGTGCCGATGACTCGGCCAGGTCATGTTGACCGCTGGGGTTCGCCGAGTCGGCGATCAGAGCCAGCAAACCTGCTCGGTCCGCCGGTGCGGGTGTGACGTCGAGTGCCTGGCGAAGGAATGCCACGGCCTGCGCGTGGGCTCCCAGCGACGCGGCGCGCTCGCCGGCCGCACGAAGAGCCAGACGTGCCTGGGCACCAACGGCGTCACGCTCCGGACCTGGCGTCGATGTCTCGTATGCCGCCAGATAGTGCGTGGCCAGCGCGCCGGCCAGCTCTTCGTCGCCAAGCACCTCGAAATGGCGCGCCGCGGCGAGGTGCCGCGCTCGCCGATCGCGCTTTGCCAGCGTTCCGTATGCGACCTCGCGAATCAATGATTGGACAAAGCCATACTGGCCACGCTCGGGCGAGCGCGGATCAAGCTCGATGTCCACGAACTCACGGCGCGCCAGATTGCGCAGCCGTGGCTCGAGAGAGTCGGCTTCCTGGCTCGTCACTGCGGCCAACGCGGGCAGGGTGAAACGCTGACCGAGCACCGATGCGTCCTGCAAGAGCGCCCGATCCACCGGGTCGAGTGCGTCAAGCCGCGAGGCGATGAGCGATCGTAGAGTTTCTGGCACGGCCAGATCGCCGAGCTCGCCGACCGGCCTGTACGCCCCATCGACAAGCTCAAGTCGTGACTCGGCAACGAGCATGCGCACAATCTCGACGGCGTACAGCGGGATTCCGTCGGCGCGCTGCAGGATCTCGCCAACGGTTTTCTCGGGCAGCCCGGGCGCGAGCCCTGCCAGGAGGGCGCGCATGTCCTCGTCGCTCATTGGTTCGAGACCCATGGCCGTCATGAACTTGTGGCCACTGGCCCACCCGGGCCGTCGATCGAACAGATCTGGCCTGGATAGAGTGATCACGAGCAGCGGCAGGTTCCTGGACCACTCCAGCACGTTTTCTATGAAATCGAGCAACCCGTCATCTGCCCACTGCAGGTCCTCGAAGACGAGCGCTGTCGTTCCCTGAGCCGCGATGCGCTCGAAGAAAACCCGCCACGCGGCGAACAGGGCGTCGCGGCCGCCAGCAGGCGCTGGTTCGACACCAAGCAGGGTCAGTAGCGCACGCTCGATCCACATCCGTTCTTCCTCGTCATCGGTCACCTGAACGACTGACTCAGCCACGCGCTTGCGCGTCGTCGACGCGTCATCAGTCTCGGTCAGGCCCGCTCTTCGTCGCACCATCTCGCCCAGTGCCCAGAACGTGACTCCTTCGCCGTACGCCGGCGAGCGGCCGCGATGCCAGAAGATCGTCTCGACAAGGCCGTCTATGTATTTCTCGAACTCCCACGTCAGACGGCTCTTGCCAATGCCCGCGGGACCCGTGATCGAGACCAGACGCACGCGCGGATCGCGCGCGGTCGTGTGGAGCAGCTCCTTGAGCTGGCGCAACTCCTCGTCACGGCCCACGAACGGAGCCTCGAGACCTTCCGCGCGGTTGCTGCCGCCCCGATTGGCCACGACACGGGTCGCGCGGAATGCTGCCACCGGCGCCGATTTTCCCTTGAGCTCCTGCTCGCCCACCGGTTCGAAGGCGACGGCGGCCTGGGCGGCCCGCATCGTGGTTTCACCGACGAGGACACACCCCGCGGGCGCAACGCCCTGCAGCCGACTGGCTGTATTGACGAGATCGCCAGCGACCATGCCCTGACCTTCAGCGCCGATCGTCACGGCCGTTTCGCCAGTCATCAAACCCGCCCGGGCCCGGATGCCGAGCGACTGAACAGCGTCCATCAGCTCCAGCGCCGCACGCACCGCCCGTTCGGCGTCATCCTCGTGTGCAGTCGGCGTGCCCCAGACGGCCATCACGGCATCGCCAATGAACTTCTCGATCGTTCCACCGTGGCGCTCAACTGTGAGACGGCAGATGCCGTAGTAGCTGTCGAGCGTCTCGCGCACCTGCTCGGGATCGCGATCCTCCGCGAACGTGGTCGATCCAACAAGGTCGGCAAACAAAACGGTGACCAGCCGGCGCTCTGCGACGGCCTGCTCCGCGCGTTGCACAGCGGGCTCAAATTGAGCGCCCAGGGCGGTTCCACACGTCGCGCAGAACTTGGCGTTGGGTCGATTGGTCGATCCGCAGTTTGGGCAAGCGGCGGCCAAAGGCGTGCCACAGTTGTCGCAGAACCTGGTCCCAGGCTCGTTGTGGGTGCCGCAGCTGCTGCAGATCACCGTCGCTGCCTCATTCCGCCCGATGATAGGACCACCCGTTATGCATCCCTGACGGCATACGATGGATTCTGTGAGGTCTGTCCGCTTGGGTGCCGTCGTTCGCTGGGCGGCGGTCGTCGTGGCGTCGCTGGCAGTTGCATCGATCGCTGTCGCCTTCCTTCAGGACAACCTTGGCGTACCGAACGCATCCGCGGTCTACCTGGTCGCCGTCGTCGTAACCGCCCTGGCCAGTGGGACTGCCGGCGCAATCGTCAGTGCCGTCGCCTCGTTCCTGCTCTACGACTTCCTGTTCGTCTCGCCCCGTTACACGTTCACGATCAGTGATCCGCAGGAATACCTGTCGGTGGTGCTGCTGTTGTTCGTCGGCATTGTCGTGGGGCAACTCGCTGCTCTCCAGCGCGCCCGGACGCGCGATGCGGGCGCGCGAGAACGCGAGGCTCACGCACTGTTTCGCCTCAGCCGATCGCTGGCGACACGCGACTCCACCTCACAGGTACTGCCCGAAATCGCTCGAATCCTGGTCGACGAGGCAAGAGCGAAACGGGTTCAGATCTGGACTGGCGGTGATGACGCGAGCGAGCGGGTCGCGGCAGACTCGTCGAGCGAACCTCGATCGGCATTGCCAGGGGCGTACGTGGTCCTGCGCCGCAATCCGGGCGACCGCCCGGCGGAGTGGGTACGGGTACATTCGCCCGCCGGAAGGACTCGCCCAGACACCAGCCCTGATGGTTACCGCGTGCGCATGGAAACTCCGACCGGCCGATTCGGGTCGCTGTGGGCGTTCCGCGACCGTGGATCCAGTCAGCCCGACCGCACTGAGACGCGACTTCTGGCGGCCGCCGCGGACCAGATCGCACTGGCATTGGCGCACGATCGGCTCGCTGCTGAATCGCAGGCGGCCGAGATTGCGCGTCAGAGCGACGAGCTGAAGAGCGCGCTGGTCCAGTCGGTTTCGCACGATCTGCGTACGCCGCTGGCCACAATCCGAGCGGCAGCAGGCTCGTTGCGATCATCGGGCGGACTCACCGAGGAGGAGCGCGATGAGTCAGTCGACGCGATCGATCGCGAAGTCGAGTACCTCAACAGGATGGTCACAAACCTGCTCGATTTGAGCCGCATCGAAGCGGGAGCGCTGAAGGCCGAGCGCGACGTATTCGAGCTCGACGATCTGGTCAACAGATCCCTTGAGCGGCTCAGGCCGCGCTTGACGACTCATCCTCTCGAGGTGGCGCTCGGCGCACCGCCCGTTCGAGTTGACCCGATCTTCCTGGACTCGGCCGTGACCAACATCATCGAAAACGCCATCAAGTACACGCCGCCCGATGCGCCCCTGTGCATCTCGGCTGGCATGCACGATGGCATGGTCCGGCTGACTATCGAGGACGGTGGCGGCGGCGTCCCGGACGAGTCTCTCGGCCGACTTTTCGACAAGTTCTACCGCGTGCCCGAGAAGCGGTCCGGGTCGCGATCCGGCACGGGCATTGGTCTTGCAGTCGTGCGCGGCCTGGTCGAGGCCATGGATGGCACAGTCCACGCGCGACGGAGTCAGCTCGGAGGTCTGGCGATCGACATCGATCTCGAGCGGGCGACGAGTCCAAGCGAATGAGTGGGCGCTCCGAGTCGGGCGCAACGGTTCTCGTCATCGAGGATGACGCCGAGCAGCGCGCAGTACTCATCCGCACTCTGCGGGCGCGTGGCTATCAGCCCGTCGAAGCCGTCGATGGTCGTACTGCCGTGGAACGCTGGGAGGCCCGACGCCCGGACGTGGTCCTGCTGGACCTTGGTTTGCCAGATGTCGAAGGAATTCGCCTCGTCCGTCGCATCCGATCCGAGGCAGCGACGCCGATCGTGATCCTTTCCGCGCGCTACGACGAACGGCAGAAAGTCGAGGCCCTCGACGCGGGTGCCGACGATTACCTGACGAAGCCGTTCGGCGTTGACGAATTGGTTGCTCGGCTGCGCGTCGCACTTCGCCATGGCGCCGGCCGGTCGCCGTCGGATGAGGCACTTCTCGTGGCTGGACCGCTCGTCCTGGATATTGAGCGCCATGCCGTCACGGTCGACGGAGAGGGGGTCGAACTGACGCCGCGGGAGTTCGAGATCTTGCGCGTGCTGATGGCCAACCCCGGCCGTCTCGTGACCAAAGCGAAGCTGCTCCGGGCCGTATGGGGCGAGGCTTATAAGGATGAAGACAGTTACGTCTATGTCTACGTCAGTCAGCTGCGCCGCAAGCTTGCGGACGCGGACAGCAGCGGCCGTCTGGCTGGTTTGATCGTCACCGAACCGGGCGTTGGATATCGCGTGCGCCTACCTGAGGTACCGACCTAAGACTTTCTTAAGGGGTCGATCGCCACAGGTCGCAGGTTTCCTCTTGGACGTTCGGCGCACCGTTATCTCGTGAACAACACCGTGCGCGGATCCGCGCGTGTGAATCGGGATGACTTTGACGACGTCGTGCCCAGGCACCTGGACCACGAGCTTCGTCTGATCCGCGAGGCGATCGCCATGGTTGCCAGCGGCAGAAGTCGTCGCATCGTGCTCGCAAGCCTCCATTTCGGTGGCGAGCTGCTGCCGCGCGCCGAGGCACTCGCCGCCTCGGCCGGGGTGAAGGCTTATGGCAACTGGACGCTCGACCGGCACTTGCACTCGATCGTCGTCGAGATGGCTGAGCGCGATGGTGAGTGAGCCCCGGGGGTTGCTGCTCATCGTTGAGGACGACGACAGCCTTCGCCAGATCGTCTCCCGTCACCTTCGGGGAAAAGGATTCGACGTTACTGAGGCAGCATCTGCCGAGGCCGCGACCGCCGTTCTCGACGACGGCCTGCGCCCGGACGTCGTGTTTCTCGACATCAACCTGCCCATCGACACGGGTTGGGATCTGTTGCGTGGCCCGGCACTGAGGAACGCATCGCCAACCGTGCTGATCACGAGTGCAGGCCCGGTGAGCCCGAAACGATTGCTCGAGTTCAGATGTGCCGGCTGGCTGCCCAAGCCGTACCCGCTCGAGACCCTGGTCGACACGCTCGATCGGCTTATAGGCAAGGAAAGGAATGCGCGGGAAAAATGACCGACCTGCACATCGTCGTGATCATGCTCATCTGCGCGGCCGTGCTCGCCGGCTACGTTCTGGTTGTCGAGAGGGTTCGTTGATGAACCTCGTCGACGTCATCGCCGCCATCGTGTCGCTGTTCGGTTTCGTCTACCTGCTCTGGGCACTCCTGCGGCCCGAGGACTTCTAGACATGGCAATTGGCGACTTCCTGACCCTGGCAACGCTGTCTCTCGCGGTCCTGCTCATCACGCCGCTGCTGGGCACGTACATCTACAACGTCATGGAGGGTCAACGAACCTTCCTGAGCCCCGTCCTGCGGCCGATCGAGCGCAGCATCTACCGTGTCTGCGGCATCGACGAAACGGCCGAGCAGGATTGGAAGGCTTACGCGATCGCTGTCCTGGTCTTCGCCGCGGTCGCGATCGTCGCCGGCTACGTCATGCTGCGCCTCCAGGATTCGCTGCCGCTCAACCCGAGCGGCGCCGCGGCGCAGTCACCGGACCTGGCCTTCAACACGTCCGTCAGCTTTGAGACGAACACCAACTGGCAGAACTATTCGGGTGAAACGGGCGCCAGCAACCTCATCCAGATGACGCTGCTTGCCGTGCGCAACTTCACCTCTGCGGCTACGGGCATGGCGGTCGCCATAGCCCTGTTCCGCGGGCTGACACGTCGCAGTGCGAAGACGCTGGGCAACTATTGGGTGGATCTGACACGGGGCATCGTCTACGTATTGCTGCCGATCTCGATCGTTGGTGCTCTCGTGCTCGTGTGGCAGGGCGTGCCCCAGACTCTCAACGCACCATCAACGATCACGACGCTTCAAGGAGCATCACAGACGCTGGCCATCGGGCCGATGGCATCACAGGAGTGGATCAAGGAACTGGGCAACAACGGGGGCGGCTTCCTGAACGCCAACTCGGCACACCCATTTGAAAATCCGACTCCGTTGACCAACTGGCTCGAGATGTTCGCCATCCTCGCCGCGCCGTTCGCTTTGACCTACACCTTCGGCAGGTTCGCGGGCAGCCAACGTCAGGGCTGGACGATCTTCGCGGCGATGGCCGCGATCCTTCTTGCGGGATCCGTTCTCGCCATGAACCGCGAGTACACCGGCAATCAGCTCTTCCCGGCCGCGGTCGAACAGTCGGCAGTGGGCAACATGGAAGGCAAGGAGGTGCGCTTCGGCGCGCCTCTTGGTGGCCTTTACATGGCCGTGACAACGGGTACGAGTACAGGCGCAGTCAACTCGTGGCACGACTCAGCACAGCCCATTGGCGGGCTGGTACCGCTGTTCAACATGGAGCTGGGCGAAATCACTCCGGGCGGTATCGGCGCCGGCATGTACGGCATGCTCATCATCGGCGCCATCCTGGCCGTCTTCATCGCTGGCCTGATGGTCGGCCGCACGCCGGAATACCTGGGCAAGAAGGTCGAGGCCTTCGAAATCAAGATGGCGATGATCACCGCTCTTGTGCTGGGTGCAAGCATTCTTGGCTTCACCGCGCTTGCCAGCGTCTTACCCGAGGGCACAGCCGGACCCTTGAACAGCGGTCCGCATGGCTTCAGTGAGATCCTCTACGCGTTCTCGAGCCAGACGGGCAACAACGGGTCCGCCTTCGCCGGCCTATCGGGAAATACGCCGTTTTACAACGTGACGGGCGCGTTGGCGATGCTCATCGGCCGCTACGGCATGATCGTGCCGATCCTGGCATTGGCCGGTTCAATGGCTGCCAAACGCCGCGTCGCTGCCTCCCTCGGCACCTTTCCGACGACAGGTGTGCTCTGGGTTGTGCTGCTCATCGGCGTCGTGATCATCGTGGGCGCGCTCACGTTCTTCCCGGCGCTCTCGCTTGGACCGATCGTGGAGCAGCTCCTTCAGAACGCCGGGAGGACTTTCTGACATGAGCTTGCTCGACCGTTCGCTGCTGTCCGTGGACCTGGGCCGCGGCACGCGCCGCTTCCAGCGTTTTGTCACGTTGCGCGGCAACAAACCTACTGCCGGTGCCGAGCCGCCACGGCCGCGCGGCATCATGGATCCTGACTTGCTGCGCTCCGCCTTTGGGCCTGCGGTGCGCAAGCTCGACCCGCGACTCCTGATCAAGAACCCGGTCATGTTCGTGGTCGAGGTCACGGCCACGCTTGTAACCGTGATCTGGATCGGAACGGTGCTGGGAATCGCTTCCCTTTCGAGCGCGTCGCCGGCCGGTTTCCAGCTCCAGATCGCGATCTGGCTGTGGTTCACGGTCCTGTTCGCGACGTACGCCGAGGCGGTCGCCGAGGCCCGTGGACGCGCGCAGGCGGCAACGCTCCGCAAGACGAGGTCGGACACCACCGCCACTCGCCGCAAGGCCGATGGTTCGCTCGAGACCGTGGGTTCAGCCGACCTGCGCAAAGGCGACATCATCGTCGTCGAGGAAGGCCAGACCATCGCCAGCGACGGCGATGTAATCGAGGGTGTCGGTTTCGTCAATGAAGCCGCGATCACGGGCGAGTCCGCGCCAGTCCTCAAGGAACCCGGCACTGACATTCGCTCGTCGGTCACCGGCGGAACAACCCTCGTCTCCGACAGATTGGTCATACGCGTGACCGCGGATCCTGGCGAGACCTTTCTCGACCGGATGATCGCACTCGTCGAAGGCGCCAAGCGCCAGAGAACTCCCAACGAGATCGCCTTGGCAATCCTGCTCGCCGGCCTGACGTTCGTTTTCCTGATGGCAACCGTGACGCTGCGGCCGTTCGGCCAGTACGCCGGCGCGAACGTCGACACGGTCGCGCTGATCGCGCTGCTCGTGTGCCTCATCCCAACAACCATCGGCGGCCTGCTCTCTGCGATCGGCATCGCTGGCATGGACCGCGTGGCGCGCTTCAACGTGCTGGCGATGAGCGGTCGTGCCGTGGAAGCCAGCGGCGACGTCGACGTGATCCTGCTCGACAAGACCGGCACGATCACATACGGCAATCGACTGGCTGCCTCGATAGTTGGGGCGCCCGGTTGCAGCGAGAAGGATGTCTACACGGACGCTCTCCTCTCGTCGATCCAGGACGAGACACCCGAAGGACGTTCGATCGTCGAGCTTGCGCGCGAGCGCCTGGCCACGATCAATGAACCTGGCGGAATGGGCGACGCGGCGGGCTTCGCCAAGCTATCCGGCCAGATCGCTGAGTTCCTGCCGTTCAGTGCCGAGAGCCGCACGAGCGGTGCGCTCCTGACCGACGGCAGCACGGTGTTGAAAGGCGCCGTTGACGCGATCTCGGCCGAACTGGCGACGACGATGGACCACGAGATGCAAGCAGCGATCGATCGCATCGCCGGCCTTGGCGCAACGCCGCTCGCGATCCGCCGAGGCCACGAGCTGGTAGGTCTGATCGAGCTCAAGGACACCGTCAAAGAGGGCCTTCCCGAGCGCTTCGCCGAGTTCCGCAAGATGGGCATAAGGACGGTCATGGTCACCGGCGACAACCCGCTTACTGCAGCCACCATTGCCCGCGAAGCGGGCGTCGACGACTTCATCGCCGAGGCCAAGCCCGAGGACAAGATCGCCTACATCCGCAAGGAACAGGCCGACGGCCATCTGGTCGCGATGACAGGCGATGGGACCAACGATGCGCCCGCTCTGGCCCAGAGCGATGTGGGCCTGGCCATGAACAGCGGAACGTCCGCCGCCAAGGACGCGGCCAATATGGTCGACTTGGACTCTGACCCAACGAAGCTGCTCGAAGTCATCGCCATCGGCAAGCAGCTACTTATCACGCGCGGCTCGATAACCACATTCTCGATCGCGAACGACGTTGCAAAGTACTTCGCCATCCTGCCGGCGATGTTCTTCGTCGTCTACCCGGAGCTCAACGGGCTCAACATCATGGGTCTTTCCACCCCGGACAGCGCCATCCTGTCGGCCGTCATCTTCAACGCCCTGGTCATCGTCGCGTTGATCCCGCTAGCCCTGCGCGGCGTCGCCTTCAGAGCCGCGCCGGCTAGCGTCCTGTTGCGCCGCAACCTGTTGATCTATGGCCTGGGCGGACTCGTCGCCCCATTCCTGGGCATTAAGGCGATCGACCTGATCGTCAGCGCCCTGCATCTCGCCTAGAGGTCCCAATGTCCTTCATTCGCCGCGTCGTCTGGCCGGCAATCGCAATGCTCCTGCTATTGACCTTGCTCACTGGTGCCGCGTACCCAGCGGCGATAACGGCCGTCGCTCAGGTCGTGTTTCCGTCGCAGGCAAATGGCTCGATGCTCACGACAAATGACGGCCGAGTGATCGGCTCATCGCTCATTGGACAGTGTTTCGACCAGCCTCAATATTTCTGGGGCAGGCCGTCCGCCGCGGGCGCATCCGACAGCAACCCCTGCGGATATGACGCGAATTCCTCGGCCGGTTCAAATCTGGGTCCAACGAGCGAGGCGCTGCTCGACCGTATCAACGCTCAGGTCGCCGACTGGCAGGCGAAATACGGCAACGCGCCGATTCCCGTCGACCTCGTAACCACGTCAGCCTCCGGGTTGGATCCGGACATCTCACCGGCCGCGGCCGAGTACCAGCTGGCCCGTGTTGCGGCCGCGCGCGGCATGACCCAGGACGACGTGCGCGCGGCCGTCGCCCGCCACACCCAGCAGCCACTGTTGGGTTTCCTGGGCGAGGCTCGGGTCAACGTCCTTGAGCTGAACCTCGATCTGGACGGGCTACTCGCGCGGGCCGGAGGTGGCGATGACCGATCCTGAGCGTGACCCGCTCGATTTTCGGCCGACCGCGGACGAGATGCTTGCCCGCGTCCGTGGCGAACAGGCAACGGCACGTGGCAGGCTGCGCATCTACCTGGGCATGGCGCCAGGCGTCGGCAAGACTTATCGCATGCTCGAAGAGGGACATCGCCGGCTGGATCGCGGCACCGACGTGGTCGTCGGCTATGTCGAGGCCCACGGCCGGCCTCACACCGCTGAATTGCTGACTGGTCTCGAGGTCGTCCCGCGGCGTCGAGTGGATTACCGCAACGTGATCGTCGAGGAGATGGACACGGACGCCGTGGTCAAACGAGACCCGACTGTCGCCCTGATTGACGAATTGGCGCACACCAACGCGCCTGGCTCACCGCGCGAGAAGCGCTGGCAGGACGTCCAGTTCATCCGCGACGCCGGGATTCACGTCGTGACGACGCTCAACGTCCAGCATCTCGAGAGCGTCGCGGATGCGGTGGCGACGATCACAGGCGCGGCGGTGAACGAGAGACTTCCGGACGACGTCCTCGACACTGCCGATGAAATCGAGCTGGTGGACATGAGCCCACATGCCCTTCGGCAACGGATGAAGCACGGAAATGTCTATCCGCCCGAGCGAACGCAGGTTGCCCTGGACCGTTTCTTCACAGAGGGCAACCTGACGGCCTTGCGCGAGCTGGCCCTCCGACTGACGGCCCGCCGCGTGGAAGGCCAGCTGGAACAGACCTCGGCGGGGCCTCAGCTGCCGCTCGTTACAGATCGAGTCCTCGTCCTGGTCGATGGCGGCTCGGGCTCAAAGCGCGCCATCCGTGCCGCCGCCGAGCTCGCCGGTGCGCTCCGCGCGGCCCTCGTGGCCGTGGTCGTGGAGACGCCCGAGACGGGCCGAGACTCCTTCGACCGGAAACGCGATCTCCAGGAAGCAATCGACGACGCGGTTGATCTCGGCGCGCAAGTCGTCCGCGTCGAAGCCGCGGACGTGGTCACTGGCCTCGCCAATGTGGCCAGATCGCGTCGCACGTCGCACCTCGTCCTGCCGTATCGGCCGCGAGAGGGAATGAAGCGCCTGACCGAGCGTCCGTTAAGTGAGCTCGTCCTCGACCAACTGCCGCAGGTGAAACTGCACCTCGTCCGGGATGCCGCGACAAGCTGATTTCTAGCCCGAACCAGCGCTCTTGCGCCAGGGTTCGCGCGCGTGGGCGAACCAGACCACGTCCGGATCGAGCTGTTTCATCTGGGCAATCGAGGCGTCATAAAGATCGAGATTCCAGGCACCTTCGCGACCTTCGCCAGAGCCTGCGCCAATCCATTCATCTGGCGAGAAGCAGGCCTGCCCGGCAAGGATCACGCGCTCATTGGGACTGTCGATGACGAGCGACTGTGAGCCGGGCGTGTGGCCGGGTGTCGGCATGATGGAGACAGATGGCAGAAGGTGCTGGCCGCCGTTGATCGTTCGGTAGTCATCGCCGTCGAAATCGACCCACTCGGGGATCGTGTAATCAGGCTGGTGGGCCGCCTGCCACTCGGCAACCTGGGCGTATATCGGTACGCCGGGGAAAGCCAGGTTCTGCCCGCAATGGTCGAAATGCAAGTGGCAATTGATGATCGCCGAGATCTTGTCCACCGGAACGTCGGCGTCTGTCAAGGCCTTACGAATCGGGCGAGTCGTCGTCTCATATTCGGCGAGCTCGGGATGGCTCGGGCCGATGCCCGTGTCGAAGAGCACCCAGCGGCCGTCAGCGTTCACCGCGTAGACGACAACGACGCCGCGCTCGCCGGTCAGCGGCCCATACGGCCACCTGAACGTCGATATCTCGATCGGGACAATCGTCATCGAGCGAAAGCCTAGTAGCCCCGGGCAATCAGCAGCTCGCGCATGGCGTGCGCTGCCAGCGCCCGATGCGATACGCGGTTCTTCTCCTCCGCCGTCATCTGGCCCACGGTGCGTCCGCCGGGCATTTCCGTCAGCGGCTCGAAGATCGGGTCGTAGCCAAAGCCGTTGTCACCGCGCGGTGTGTCAGCGATACGGCCTTCGAACGTGCCCTGTGTCTGTTCGACGACCTCGCCGTCCTCGACGAGTACGAGAACACATTGGTATCGGGCGGTTCGCCTGTCGGACCGAAGGCTGCTGAGCTCGGACAGCAGCTTCGCGTTATTGTCGTCGTCGGTCGCGTTCGCGCCGGCGTAGCGCCGGGTATATACGCCCGGTCGGCCGTCCAACGCATCGACCTCGATACCGGAGTCGTCGGCCAGCGTGGCCAGTCCAGACTCCCACCAGTAGTACTGCGCTTTGATGCGCGCGTTCTGTTCGAAGGTCAGGCCCGTCTCCTCGGCCTCATTCGTGATCCCCTCGTCGTGCAGGGAGACGAGTTCAGTGTTGGGCAGGTCGAGCAGGTCTCGCAATTCCTCGAGCTTGTGCCTCGACCCCGTCGCGATCAACAGTTTTCGCTTGGCCGCGCTCATACAGGCACTGTCAGTAGAACCATCTCTTTCGCACGCCGAATTGCCCAGATTTGAATTGGTGGTTCGACCAAAGTTTGTGCCCGTATCCGCCGCAAGAGCTTCGTGCTTTCGGGCTCAGTCCTTGCCCAGGACGGTGCGCTGGAACTTGAAGAGCTGCTGCAGACCGCCATCGGCGAGCTCAAGCAAACGGTCCATTTGACCGCGATCAAATGGCTTGCCCTCCGCCGTGCCCTGCAGCTCGACGTACGTGTTTCTGTCCGTGCCAACGACGTTGAAATCCACCTCGGCGTGAGAGTCCTCGCCGTAGTCGAGGTCGAGCAGCGGCACGCCGTCGACGATGCCTACGGACACTGCCGCGATCTGGCCGTCGAGCGCGTTCTCCGCACCAACCTTTCGCAACGCCAGCGCCAGCGCGATATAGCCACCCGTGATCGAAGCGGTGCGCGTGCCGCCGTCCGCCTGGAGCACGTCACAATCGATCGTCACGGTACGATCGCCGATCTTGGATGTATCCACGACGCCACGGAGCGCGCGACCGATCAGCCGCTGGATCTCCATGGTGCGGCCGCCCTGGCGGCCCTTCACCACTTCGCGTTGAGTTCGCTCGGAGGTCGCGCGGGGCAGCATGTTGTACTCGGCAGTTACCCAGCCAAGACCCTTGCCGCGCAGGTGCGGCGGCACGCGCTCCTCGACGGTCGCAGCGCACAGCACGCGCGTGTCACCGAACTCGATGGTGCACGAGCCCTCGGCCCATTTCTGCACGTCGAGCTGAAAGCGGACCTTGCGCAGCTGACCGGCCGTCCGACCGTCTGCTCTGTGCTGATTGCCACCAATGCTCATCGAGCTGCCACCTTAGCCTCCTCCCACAGCTCGTCGAGCTGATCGAACGACAAATCCTTGAGTTGAACGTTGTGCTCGCCGGCGAGCCGCTCGACGTGCGCGAAACGTGCCGCGAACTTGGCGCTCGCCTGGCGCAGCGCCGCTTCCGAGTCGATGCCCAGCTTGCGGCCCAGGTTGACGAGGACCATCAGAAGGTCGCCAAACTCCTCGCGTCGCTCGGTTTCGTCGCGCGCCTCCGTCAGCTCTCGCGACTCCTCAGTCACCTTGTCGAGGACGCCAGCAACGCTCGGCCAGTCGTAACCCAGCGATGCCGCCCGTTCCTGCATCTCCTGTGCGTATGCCAGGGCGGGTAGCGACCGCGACAGACCCGCGAATGCGGCGGGCATCGAGGTGTTCTTGGGCACCGACTCTCCGTCACTGTTCGAGCGCGCCGCACGTTCGCCCGCTTTGATCTGCTCCCAGTTGCGGATCACATCCGCGGCAGAGTTGGCCACCGCGTCGCCAAAGACGTGAGGATGACGGCGGACGATCTTGGCCATCACCTCGCGATGCACGTCGGTCATGTCGAAGACGCCATCCTCGGCCGCGTACTGGGCATGCAGGACGATCTGGAGCAGCAGGTCGCCGAGCTCCTCGGCGAGTTTCGGCGAGGAGCCGGAGTCGAGTGCGTCGTATACCTCGTACGTCTCCTCGACCAGGAACTTGCGCAGCGACAGGTGGTCCTGCTCGCGATCCCAGGGACACCCGTCGGGCGCGCGCAACCGGGCAACGAGCCACGGCAGCGAATAGGGGCTTGCGCCGTTCTCGATCGCGTCGACCGCGGGCAGGAAGTGTGCGTCCGTTGCCAGCTGTGCGTCGGTGAGTTGGGCGATCGTGGTGGGCGAGCCGTCATGGATCGGGTTGACCGGATGGTCGGCCGGATAGAGCGATCGCAGCATCTGCGCGGGCGAGCCGGCGTGCGCGGCACGGCCGGGCAACGGCGGTCCGTCCGCCGAACTGCCCGGGACCAGGACGAGGGCAATGCCCGGATCGAACGGACGCGCAATAACGGCCCTCGTCGTCAGAACCTGTAGTCCGTCCGCGGCACTGACGCCGAAGCGCGACTCAACTTCGTCGAGCAGCGCCCCCAAGCGCATTTGCATCATTCCCGAGTCTATTGCTACGGGCCTTGGTCCCCGCCAGTGGTCAGATCTGCGGCCGTGTCGAGCGGTTCGACGGTCGTGATCGTGCCGTCCGTCGTCGCCTGATCCTTGAGTGGCTGATACCACGTTGAGAAGGCGGTCTGGCTGGCCGCGGCCTGCTCGTCCGCATCAAGCGGTCGAACCTGCTTGTCCTCGACCTTGATGAAGTAGTGGCCGTTGCCCAGCTCGAGCGGTGCGCTCACCTGGCCGACGGCGAGGCCCCAGATCGTGTCGACGATGTCGCTCGTCAGGCTGTCCTTGGTGAACCAGCCGATCTCACCGCCCTCGGCCTTCTCAGGGCCGTCGGAGTACTGCTTGGCCAACGCGTTGAAGTCCGCGCCAGGCGTGTTCAGGGCGGTCTGGACAGTGTTGACGCGGTTCTCCGGCGAGTCGCGGTGGTCGTTGAACAGCAGCACGTAATAACCCGCATCGCCCTTGATCGGGCCGATTATGTCGCCCTTGTTGTGGGTGCCATTCCACAGGGCATCGGAGACGGCCGTTGGCGGGATGTCACGCGTGACATAACCCACCTTGCCACCGTCCTGCGACGTCGGATCGTCGCTGTTGCTGGTTGCCATCTGGGTGAATGTGTCGGTGCGCTGGGTGACGTCGGTGATCGCGTTCAACTGTGCGAATGCGGCATCGGCTTCCGCTTTGGCTGCGGCCCACGCCGGATCGTTAGGGTCGAGGTCAGGTGCGTTGTCGAGGTCGTTATTTGGTGCGTAGACGATCTCGTCGTAGTCGATTTCACCGTCCGAGGTGTCTGTGTCGCCGCTGTACTCGCCGTCGATGTAGATCGTGGCCAGCTTGACCTGCTCCGGCGTCTGGGCGAGTGCATCGTTGACGATCTTGGCCTGGAGGTTCTCCGCCGCGATCTGGTAGCCAAGCAGCTGCCGAACGCTTGCCTCAGACACGCTGGCCAGCAGCTTGGTCTTGAGGTTCGAGTCCTCCTGGCCGGGATCGATCTCCGTGACGCGCCCGATGTAGTACGTGCCGTCCGCGCCACGGACGATGCCGGTCGTACCGTTGAGCGGCAACTTGAAGAGCGCCTGGGCGAGCGTGTCATCCGCGACGGCGATCTGTCCGATGGTGCCCAGGTCTCCGCCGGCCTGCGACTTGGCGTCAGTGCCGTAGGTCTTGGCGACCTCCGAAAAGTCCTTGCCTGAGTTCAGGTCGTTGAGCGCCTGGGTTGCCTTGTCCAGCGCGGCCTGGCGCTCGCCGGCCGTGGGGCCGTTGGTGGCGTCGGCCGCGGTCGGTGTCACCCCGACAACCCAGACATGGCGCTGCTCAGGGCTCGAGATCTCCTGCTCGTAGCGTGTATCGATGTCCGAGTCGCTCACGTTGACGCCGTTGGCAGGCGCCAGCTGTGACTGGTAGATCTGATCGACGAGCATGTCGAGCGCGTTCGTGCTCAGGTTCTGGCTCGCCGTCTGAAGTGCGGAATTCTTGTTTGCCGCCGTGTCCGAATCGATCTGGCCGGCGATCTGAGCCTCTGTTATCTCGCCTTCGTCGCGCTGCAGGCGCCAGGTTTCGAAGTTGGTCTCATCGCGCAGGAGTTGAGGCGAAATCTGGACCGAGCCGACTTGTCCGAGTGCGCGCAGGTTGTCGTTGTAGTAACCGACGCCCACGGCGCCGAGAATGATGATCGCGACGGCAATAATCGTGCCGATGAAGAGCACGGTGATAACCGCCTGCTGCCGCTCCTCGGTCTCGACGAGGCCGCCGAGCCGTGCTCTTACACCGACCTTTTCGGGCCGTCGGGTGCGAACGGTCATCTGCGGCGGCGGAACAGCGACAGGACGAATCCGACACCGGCACCGAATGCGAGCGCGGTGCGCCAGTCGACGGTTGGCCGAACATCGCCGTTGAAGGTGCGCGAGACGACCAGGAAGGTGTTTGAGCCCTCCTCGACGGTCGCCTCGTCGGCAACCACGGCGAAGGCGGAGGCGCCAGAGCCAAGCTTGAGGTTGCTGACTCGAGCAAGAGCCACGCCGCCCTCGTGCACAGTCATCTGCTCGGCACGGACCTGGGCCGCCCCGCCCTGACTGAGCGTGACAGTGTTCGCCTCGATCGTCTGAGCTCCGGCCTGGGTCAAGTTGACGCTCTCGGCGCGGACGTGTGGCTGCATCTGGGGCGACAGAGCAGGCGCGACAGCGTCATCAACTACCGGAGCGTCGCTGTCGTCGCCCAAGTCCTTAGTTGCGGCCGTGGCGACGGTGTAGGCGTCTGATGTCGCTTCGGCCGCGTCTGCCTCGCTCGTGGACTCGAAATCCGGGGTAGGCCACTCGGGCGCATTAGGTCCCGAAGCGAATGAGTCGTCCATGACATCAGCATCTGTGCCCAGACCCTCGTCGTTACTGTCAGGACGCTGTGCGTCTGCTGTGCCTTGCGCCCAAGCGATCGGTGAGACGTCCGTGTGTGCAGACGCCTCGGACTCGCTCGACTCTGAGTCGAGACCGGAGTCCGGCTCTCGTTCGTAGTCCACTCTTGCTCCTGGAGGTTCCCCTGCGTCGCATGCGATCGATTTGTGATCAAGTTTCGTGTTCGGGACCCCGGGGCACAGCCGTCCATGCGGCGCGCACCGTCAGGGGCTGTCAGCGTAGCGCGAACCGACGGATTTCGCTGCGGACGCGTACGCCAACCGCGTGTCACGCGCGACGTCGGACCACGTCCGTTGAGCCGCCTCGGCGCGCCTCTCGGCGTGCCCGCGCAGCTGCCGCGCCAGCGGGCCGGCCGACCAGACGGCCTCCAGTGCGGAGAACATACGCGCCGGGTCGCGTGGCTCCACGACTATGCCGGCACTGCCAACGGTCTCGGGTAGGGCTCCGGTCCGTGACGAGATCACAGGCACACCCAGGGTCAGCGCCTCGAGCACGGGCAACGCCGTTGCCTCTGTGAGTGCCGGGTATACGAACGCTTCAGCTCCAGCCATCAAGGCCGCCCGTTGTCGCGGACCTGTTGTCGCGGCAATCGTCACGATATCTGTGACGCCTGTTGCGTCAATGGCCCTGGCGATCCGGCCGTGGTCGTCGGGAAAAGCCAGGTCGAGGGCCACGACCAGCCGGGGAACGTCCCCGCCGCGCTCCCGAAGCGAGGCCAGTGCCTGGAATACCGAGCGCAGATCCTTGCGCGCGTCGTACCGGCCAGCGAAAACGAGATAGCGAGGCGGTAAGGCCAGGCGCGCCCGGTCATGGGCAAGCCGGTCGGAGTCGCGTGCTGCCGCCGCAAAGTCGTTGCCAACGGCCAGAGGGATGACCGCGATCCGTTCCTGTGGGATGTGGAGGCGGCGGCGCGCGCTCTCGCCGACGGCGCGTGAGCAAACGATGACGACCGCCGCATCGCGTAGCACGCGCGCCCTGAGGCGATGGCCGAAACGAGCCGCGCGACTTGCCGCGTATGTTTCGGGCAGCTCCCATGGCGCCAGGTCGAGGAGCGTCGCGACCACTGGCAATCCAGACGCTAGTGGGACGGCTCCACCTGCCGTGTGGAAGACGGTCGGCCTCTCGGCGCGCGCGCCCAGCTCAGCGCCACGCAACAGGAATGAGTCGAGCGTCATTCCCGCCGACCGAAGGGCGCGCGTCGTAGGCGGAATGCGGCGCGATGAGGCAATCGGCAAGCCAGCCTCCGCGAGCTCAGTGGCGGGATCGTCGCGCAACGAGCGTGAGACGATGACGAAGTCCTCACCTTCGAGCGGATCCTCGGCGAAGGCGTGCAGCAACTCGTCCAGATACCACGCCGTCAGTGGCGATCGCTCCGGCTCCTGGATGGGTCGTGCATCCACGACGACACGCACCGGATCCGGTTTGGGAGCCGGCGCGGCCGGCTCGAGTCGCATCAGCTGCCGCGGCGGAGCCGTCCGCGCAGCTCCTCCCAGCGCAGACGCACGACGACTGCCAGCGCTTCGACGATTATCCGGCGCGACATCTTGCTGGCGCCAAGCTGGCGGTCGACGAAAATGATCGGCACCTCTTTGATCCTTGCGCCGGCCCGCTGTGCGCGATATGTCGTCTCTATCTGGAAAACGTAGCCGCCCGAATGGAGCGAGGTCCACGGCAGTGCTGCCAGCGTGTC
Organism: Candidatus Limnocylindrales bacterium; assembly: GCA_036558545.1. GTDB lineage: Bacteria > Chloroflexota > Limnocylindria > Limnocylindrales > CSP1-4 > JALYGJ01. The sequence goes on along the minus strand of DATBFJ010000071.1, from coordinate 60,733 downwards.
GCGCCGCCACGCCTTGAAGCCGCCGGTCAGGTCGTGCGGTCGCAGCAACAGGACCGCCCGAGCGAACATGGAGCCGCCGCGCGACACAAAGCGACGCATCAGACCCCAATTTCGTACGCCGCCGCCCTTTACGTAGCGCGAGCCCAAAACGAGGTCGTACTTGGCCAGGTTGTCCACGAGCGATGGCAGGTACTTGGGATCATGCGAACCGTCGGAGTCCATTTGCACGATTCGCTGAGCTCCCTGTTCGAGGGCGGCTTGAAATCCAGCGATATAGGCCTTTCCAAGACCCTGCTTTTCGGTTCGGTGCATCACTCGCACGTGCGGATCGGTGGCCGCCATCTTGTCGGCCAGCTCGCCCGTTCCGTCAGGTGACGAGTCGTCGACGACGAATAGAGTCGAGCCAGGCAATGCAGCGAGGATGGCGGGAGCCACGTTGGGCAGGTTCTCGATCTCGTTGTACGTGGGCAGAACAACCCACGTCCCGTCGTACTTCGGCTGGGCTTCCATCGGCGGCGAGTCTAGCGACTGATAACGCCGAGCCGGCCCTTTCGGGCCGGCTCGGCGTTGCTGCAGGGATGGTCGGTGCTAGTTGAGCTGGAAGGTGTAGTCCGAGAACTGCGCCTGCCCGTTGCTGTCCGTGCCAGTGACGTGGAACGTGGCCGTTCCGGCCTGGGCTGCGGCCTGGAAGTTGACCGTGACGGTGAAGCCGCCGCCGGCCACCTTCTTCGTCGTGTAGACCTTGGCTGCCATGCCGGGCAAGGTCACCTTGAGCTTGGGCTTGGGCGTCGTCGAGCTCAGCGTTTCCGCGCTGTAGATGGTGAACTTGACCTTTGTCCCCCTGGTGTACGGGGCTGAGCTGACACCCGTCACGCTGAACGCGCGTACGTCGAGCGCGACCCGCTGGGTGTAAGTCCCAGCGCTGGTCTGGGCGGTTGTGACGCTGTAGTAGGTGCCGTCAGGAACGTAGTTACCTGAGCCGTCCTTACCGTCCCATTGCCACGTCTGCGTGCCCGCCCCTACAGAGGCATTGTTCATGTTCGAGCGAACGACGTTGTTGTTCTTGTCGGCGACCACCCAGCTGAACGTTGCCGACTGGGTCAGGTTTACCGAGAGGCTTGTCGTTTGGGCGAGGCTGTCACCATCGGACGCGTAGAACAGGTTCGGGCTCGCCTTGGCGAACGCCATCGCGGTCAGGAGCTTGACCGTGACGCTCACCGGACCGCCGTAATTTCCGGCTCGGCTGCTCGGCGTACCCGTGACCGTATATGTGCCGTCCGGCGCCATGCTGTTGTCGTTCTTCTTGCCATCCCACGTCGCCGTTCCGGTGCCACCCTGGGTCCACGTCGAGAACGAGCGCACCACGTTGCCGTTTGAGTTCTGGACCTGCCAGTCGACGAACGTTTCCTTGTTGGTCGTGTAGCTGAAGTTAACCGTGTCGCTCGAGCCATCGCCATTGGGCGTGAAGACAACCGTCGAGCCGGAGCCGCCCTGCTGGCCGCCCATCTGCGCAGCACCGTCGGTCGACGCCGTCAGGTTGTCCATGTTCGGCGCGGTCGGGCTGTCTGGCCCGGACTTCCACTCAGAGGCAGTCATCGTCAGATCGCCAGTGACAGCTCGATACCAGCCGTCCTTGGTCGGATCGGGATCGAGGAAGTTCGTCGCACCGGGCGTTCGAACGGAGTTGAACTTGCGCGGATCTGCACCGACCCAGCCCCAGTACTCACCGCTCTTGCCGGCGGGCGGCGCGATGCGGAAGAGGTCTTCCATGTCGTAGTCGGTGGTCGTATCGAAAAGGCCCTTGAGAGCCTTGACAAAGAGCTGCTCACCGTACGCAAAGACCGTCTTGGCACCTGTGCCCAACCAGCCCGCGGCCATGTTGTCGACGCGCTGCTGCGCCACGTCCCAGGTTGGGAAGGCCATTCCGGGCTCGGCGTTGCCTGCCGAATAGCACAGGTGATTCAGGAAGACGATCGCGTTGGGCGCGAGGTGCACGTATTCCTTGAGCAGGTTCGCGCCGTAATAGGTGTAGGCGTTCTTGCCACTGCCGTCAGTCGTGTTCAGGCCCATGCCGTCCTGGCGACTCTCGGTCAGGGTTTTCGTATACGCGCTTGGCCAGCCGTAGCCGTGGCCCATGTAGACCACGAGGTTCGCGCCCTGGATGTTGGCGAGCACGTTCGCCCATGTGGCGTGCGGCCAGAAGACACGACGAACGTCCATGCCGTAGGACTCGGCAACCTCGGCCAGTTGCTCGGCATCCGTGAGGTCCATGTCAGTCAGGCTGCCAGTCGGGCCGACGATGAAAACCGCCTTGAGCTGATGCGGCGTTGCATCGTCAGCGACGGTGGATGAGTGCGACGTGTTGCTGTTCGCGGCGTGGACAGAAGCGCCGAACGAAGTAGTTGCGAGGAGGGCTAGCAACGCAAGGATTGCTGCCGCCAATGGGGCGCGTGAAGCGACGCCTCGACTAACCGCACGAACCGACAAGTGACTTTCCCCTCTGCTTGGTCACAGGTGGGGCGCGTTCGGCTGGTCGAACGATCCTGCGACGTGGGCTCAGAGTCGCGATCGGCCGCTGCTCAAACCATTGCGAGGAGGTACCACGGCCCTTGGCTCGTCCGGCCCAGTTGCTCGCGCGCACCGCCCCACCGCCGGATGGTTCGGTCGCGGGCCGGTTACTCTCCTGTTGTGAGCGACGACGTCACGCCGAGCAGCCCGCCCACGCCACCGCCGCCCATCGCGCCGGATCCGTCCAAGACCAGGGCGCGAGCCTCAAACGGTGCCGTGGGCTGGGTCATCGCCGCGGTGGTTGTGCTCGTTCTCGCGGTCGCGGGGGGTCTGTTCACTGCTTGGGTCGTGGCGAACATGAAGGCCGTGCCCGGGCCAGTCGCAGGCGCCTCGGCGACCCCGGCGCACGTCGATGCCAGCGCACAGCCAACTGTCTCGCCGGGCGCGTCGGTCGAACCGACCGACGCGCCGCGCCGCACGCCGACACCCCCTCCCACTGCGGAGGTCACGCTTCCGCCGTTCACCTACGTGGTCCAGCCCGGCGACCACCTTGTCAACATTGCCGGCATGTTCCAGGTCGCGGTGCAGGACATCATCGATCTCAACGGGATCAAGAATCCCAACCGCCTGCAGGTCGGCCAGGAACTGCTGATACCCGGTTACGGCGTCCAGCCGACCCCCAAGCCGTCCAAGAAACCCAGGTAGCGGGCTCCCACAGGCGTGATGAGCTAGGGCGTGACGCTCGGCTCAGGTGAGATGGCCGGCAGGCCGCCCTGGTAGTTGGTGATCACGAGCACGTACTCCAGAGTCTCGAAATTGGCCGCCGGACTGACCAGTGCGGTCTGGAAGAGCTGATCGGGCGAGCGCTCGACGTCGGCGACAGTGCCAATCAGCAGGCCCTTGGGGTATGGCGATCTAATGTCTTCCGAGAGCTCGATGCCGGCCGTCACGACGGTCTCTCCCAGGTTGACTTGATTTGTTGCGGAGATGCCGTCCATCTCCAGCGGCCTATCCAGCTGTCCGTGGACCGTGCCAACACCGCGGCTCGTCTCCAGAAGACCAACGACGTTCATCCGCGTGTCCGTGATCAGCAGTACGCGGCTGTAGTTCGCGCCGACCTCTACGACCTGGCCTACGAGCGCACCTCCACCGCCGACGACCGGATCGTTCATCTGGATGCCGGCGCTGCTCCCGCGGTCGAGGCTGATCACGTGCTCCTGGTCGGTGATCCGCCGGCTGATGACCTCCGCCGCGGTTGATTCGTAGGCAAGCGACGAGCGCACCTGCAGGATGTCGGTCAGCTGCTGGTTCTGTGCGCGCAGGCTCTCGAGCGATTGGTTCTCCGTCTGGAGCTCGTTGACCTGCGTCTGGAGAGCCTGATTCTGCTGGCGCAGCTGATCGATCTCGCCCAGCGCCCCGAAAAAGGAGCTGAAACCTTGGCCGGCGCCGCGCAGCACGTTCTGGATAGGCGCCATCGCAAAGCCAACGCCGCGGCGCATCTCCGTCAGCGGAGCTGACGAGCTGAACGCCAACAGGAGCAAACAGATCGTGAGCAGCGCGACGTAGAGCGCAACCTGGCGCCGCGCCGGACTGCTCAACATGCTCTGTGACCAGGCATCGAGCCGATATCAGCCTTGCCCGGGCGGGCGTTCAGGCGCGCCCCGCTCAGCGCGGTGCGTGCGAATAAGTCTCGGCGACGAGAGTGCGCTCCATCACGTCCAGCTCCTCGAGCGCCTTGCCCGTGCCACGGGCGACGCAGGTCAAGGGATCGTCGGCGACGTGCACCGGCATCTGCGTCGCCTCGCTGACCCTCCGGTCAAGGCCCTGCAGCAGTGCGCCACCACCGGCGAGGACGATGCCCTGGTCCATGATGTCCGCGACGAGCTCCGGGGGCGTCTCCTCGATGGTGTCCTTGATCGTATCGACGATCTGCTGAACCGACTGCTCGATGGCCTCACGGATCTGCTCGGAGTTGACCTCGACGGCACGCGGCAAGCCGGTCAAAAGGTCGCGGCCGCGCATGGTGACGCTGTTCTCGTCGTAGTCACCCGGGTAGGCAGAGCCGATGGCGATCTTTATGTCCTCTGCCGTGCGCTCGCCAAGCAGCAGGTTGTACTCGCGTCGACCGTAGGCAATGATGTCCTGGTCGAGCTCGTCGCCACCGATGCGCAGACTGCGGCTGACGACGATTCCACCCAGCGAGATGACGGCGACCTCAGTCGTCCCGCCACCGATATCGACGACCAGGCTGCCGGTGGGCTCACCCACGGGCAAGCCGGCACCGATTGCGGCGGCCATGGGTTCCTCGATCAGGCGCGCCCAGCGAGCACCGGCGTTGAGGGCTGCGTCCCTTACGGCGCGTTTCTCCACCTCAGTAACTCCCGACGGTATGCCGATGAGCATGCGCGGTCGCGGGATGAGGCCGACCCGGTCGTGCACCTTGTGCACGAAGTATTTGATCATCTGCTCGGTCACGTCGAAGTCGCTGATGACGCCGTCCCGGAGCGGCCGGACGGCCACGATGTTGGCCGGGGTGCGGCCGAGCATGCGCTTGGCCTCGGCGCCAATCGCCAAAACACGCTTGCTGCGCTGATCAATTGCGACGACGCTTGGCTCGCTGATAACGATGCCCCGGTCGCGTACGTGAACAAGCGTGTTCGCCGTGCCCAGATCGATGCCGATGTCGCGCGAGAACAAGCCCAGGAAGGCGTCGAGCATGAGTGAGTAGGTTCCTTGGTCGTGTCGTTGGAGAAGCCCCGAGTCCCGACGAGTGATGGGCAGGGACGGAGCCTGCGCAGTGTATACCGAGGCGTCCGCCCTCCCCGGTCGAACGCCTCGAACCGCGGACTGTAGCGGCCTGCGCCGAATCGGGTCGTGGTGGTTTAGCAGGTGCCTCGTGCCGAGCCGAAGCCGCTCAGTGGCTCATCGCGGAGTCGAGGAATGCCCCAATGATGTCGCGCATCGTGCCGGGGCGCTCGAGCCATGGCCAGTGGCCGACGCCCGGTATAACGACCAGCTGCGCGTTGGGTATCAGCTGTGCGATTCGTGCGGCTTGGTGGACGGGAATCGGCGATCTTTCGCCATGGATCACCAGCGCGGGCGATTCAACGCGAGGCAGACGACGAGCCAGCGTGCCCTTGCGGAAATGTGCCTGAATGGACGCCCAGGTCTGATCGGCGTTCGCCGCGAACTCAGTCTGGGGCATGGGCGCAGGCTTTGATGGGTCGCCGAAATAGTTGGGCCACAGGATGCCGAGGTGCTCGCGGATCTGGTCCGACGTAGGCTCGCCAATCTCCTCGAGCTCCCTCAGGCGATCCATCTGGGCAGCACTCAGACCTCGTCGGAGGTTCGGACCGAACTCACGCTGGCCGCCGCGTTCGACCGCTCCGAGAGAGTCGACGATCACGAGCGGGCCGACCATGGCCGGATGCGCCACGGCCAGATGCATCGCCAAATGACCACCCCATGAATGGCCGACGACCACGGGTTTCTCCCAGCCAAGGGCCGTGATCAGGGCGATCGCATCCGCCACGTGGCCGTCGACGGAGACGTCTCCCCCGACCTCCGAAGGAGCCAATCCCCGTTGCTGATATCGGGCCGAGGTCAGGAGCCCATCGAATTCGACTGACAAAGGTGCCATGTACTCGGAAAGCCCGGGACCGCCATGCAGCAGCACGGCCTTCGGCAAATCCGGATCGGATCCGCGAACCCAGCCGACTATCTCGCCGTCATGCGTGTGGGCCGTGAATTGGCGCTCCTGACTCGACACGGCCGAAGGATAGCCACGAGCAGCGTCAGCGACGGTCGAAGCTCACACCGCGATCGCGAAGGGACACGTGCCCGTCACGCGCCAGTACGACGTGATCGAGCACTGGCACATCGAGCAACCGGCCCGCGGCAACTGCCTCAGCAGTCAGATGAACATCATCCGCGGATGGCTCGGGATCGCCGGACGGATGGTTATGCACGAGAATCACACCCGCTGCGTGAATGCGGACCGCATCGCGAAATAGCTCTGCCACGCGAACGATTGCTGCGGAGACGTTGCCCACGTAAACGGTCGTTTCACGCATGACAACGTTCTTGGTGTTGAGCAGCAGGACCCGCAGCTCCTCCCGTTCCAGAGCGGCCATCTCTTGCAGCAGCCTGTCCGCGACGTCACGAGGCGAGCGCACCGCCCACCCTGGATCGCGGCGAGAAAGAACGGATCGCCGGCCGATCTCGAACGCGGCGACGAGCTGTGCCGCGCGTGCCGCACCCACTCCTGGCACGTCCGTGAGCTCGAGAACGTCCGCGCGACCAAGCTCGGCAATGCCGCCGTGGCGGGCCAGCGCGTCGTTTGCTGCTCTGGCGGATCCCGCCCCCCACAGAATGGTGAGCAGCTCCGCTGCGCTCAGTGCCGGGGCGCCCAATGCGCTCAGCCGCTCGCGGGGACGGGCCGCCGGACGGACTTCACGCACGGGATGCGTCACGGCCGACTCCTGCGCTGCCATGCCCCTCAACAAGTGGTGCTCCCCGGCCCGAACAACGGAGCCCGCCGATTTCCCCGCCGTCCCGACCGGGAAGCGAGGCCGACTTTAGGGTCACGGGCTTATCTGCCGATCAACGGCCACTTCGCGTCAAATTCCGTGGAAAACCGACCCCACGAAACCCGACGTCAGCAGCAGCCCCAAGACTCCCAGGAAGTTGAACGCAGCATGGCCGGCGATCGTCGATGCCAGGCCGCGGCGCACGAAGAGCCATCCGAGCGCGAGACCGACCGGGGCGATCACCAGGAATTCGATCGTCGCCTGCTTGATGCCGGCGAGCGCTGCGTCCTGCACGGTCGGGTCCACATTTACGTTGAGCACGTGGACAACAGCGAAGAACAGTCCCGAGCGCAGGATCGCCGACCGGGCGCCGAGATCGCGCCACCATGCGGACAAGTTGTAGCCGCGATACAGCAGCTCTTCGCCGATGGGCACGAAGAGGCACACCGCGAGAATGATCATGGCCGTCTCCGCGGCGCCGGTCGGACGCGGAACGATCTCTGGCGGACCTGATCCGAGCAGGCCACTCAACAGGGCACCCCACAGTGAGTCGAGGATGCCGACGAGGATCATCACGCCTGCGCCAACAGCGAAGTCCGAGGCCAATCGGCCAAATGACATTCGTGGCAGACCCAGGCCCGACCAGTTGAACGCGCCTGATCGGATGCCAAACGCCCACACGACGAAGACGTAACCGGCCACCTGGACGATCGCGGCAATGAACAGGAACGTTGGCGTGACATCCTGTCCAAAGACGCCGATGGCTACCAGCGCGACCGAGACGATCTGCACGAGCACGAACTGGATCGCGAAGATCAGGAGCGGCGAAGCGCCCATGAAATAGCGGGGCGGGCGCTGCCGTCGTTCGACGATCTGGTAGCCCGCCGCGCTCGACAGCCCTGCCAGGAGGAGCAACAGCGAGCCCATCAGCAGCACGCCGCGGATCGGCGCAGCGGTCTGCAGCGCAACAAAGAACAGGACGAGGCCAATCGCCGACCCAAGCCACCCGAGCGTGTACAGGCCCGGCGCTGCCCGTCCCTGCAGCGTGAAGGCTGTCGGCGGGGCCGTTGGTGGCGGTGGCGCTGGCTTCGCGGTCGACCGTCGCATCTGGTCGAACTGGTCGGTCGGGATCCAGGGAGGCTCGCGCCAGGTCGTGGGCGGCGGCGCTATGTCGTGCGAGCTAGGCGGCGGACCTGCAGGTGGAGTCGACGGCTGGCTGCTTTCGGGTAGCCCCGCGTTCGGGTCGATCGGAGCGCCGGGATCAGTGCTCGCCGGTCGCCGGGTGCGGCGAAACCTCGGTCACGCGAGTGTCGATCGAGCTTGACGAGAGCTGCGGCACCGTCGCCGGTTGCGAAGGCAGGTCGTTGTAGTCCTGCGGCTCAGGAGTTCGCGCAGGGCGGCCCTTGGGTGGCGCGACGAGAACCTCCTGCAGGACGTCGGGCCGCTCGAAATCCTTGCCGCACCACGCACACAGCGACCAGTCGAGCTCGACCAGCCGGGAGCAGTTGGGGCATACGCGGCGCAGCCGATTGCGGCATGTGGGGCAGATGATCCAATCCTCGTGGACTTGTCGCCCACAGTTCGCGCAGTGGGGCTGGGCCTCGATTTCGACCATCATCGCCTCTTCGGCGAGAGCCCTCTCGTTGGCCTCGGCGACGGTCTCGCGCGGGCGCAGGATGCGGTACACGATCACGCCGAAGACGAAGAAAATCGGCGTGAAGACGATGATCAGCGCCGCCGCGAGGTATGGCGCGACTGGATTGGTGGTGCGCTGCTGGAGGTCGCGATACGCCCAGTAGGCCGTGGCAGCCCACAAGAGCACGAAGTAGAACGCGATGCCTTCCAGCGCCAGCTTGACGATGGGGGAGTCGAGGAATTTCGAGACCTCGTCCCCGAGCGTCTGCAGTAGCTGGTCAATCATGCGTGAAAGCGCCTCATATAACGGTCAAGCGCCACCGCGGCCGAGTTTAGCAGGGGTAGCCGCCAGGACCTGTGCCTCTGAGCGTCCGACGATTACAGCCTCACCGCAGTGACGCGAGCGTCCAAAGTCCGCTGCGCACCGTCGACACAAGACCGCACAGGCCCAGGCACGCGCCGAATAGGACGGCGAAAAGGAACGCGACCACAGCAGCACTGGCGAGGTCGCTCAGATCGCCGGCCAGACTGTTCGACAGGAACACCGATTCGACAACCTGCCATGTGGCGTCGAGCACGAGAAACGAGACGCCGACGGCCCCGACGAACAGCACCCAGCCGATCAGACCTACGCCCACCACGCGCATCGGGTGACGCGCCAGGCGATTGTGTGCCTTGAGGCCGTACGCACTGGCCAGGACTTGTCGAAGCACGACCGCATGGACGGCCTCGATGACCACGATGGAGATGACAAAGACGAAGAGCGGCACGGTGGCGTCGCTGATGATGCGCGTATAGAGCGACGCGGCCGACGACGGCAGGACGATCTCCGCGTACGTCGACTGGGCAACGGCCACGGCCGACGGGACGGCCGCGAGCAGGATCACGATCAGTGTCGCAGTCTCGACCACGAACGTCCGCGATGCCAGGAGACTGCGGTCCTCATCGTCCAACTGGCCTGGCGGCGGCCATGCGTGCTCACCAGCCGCGTGTGGCCAGTTGACGAACCGCGCGTACTGCCCTATCTCGCATTTGGCGAGCACGTACAGGACCAAAAGCGCAAGACCCAGCGTCAGCATGCTCAGCAATCCGGCGCCCAGGTAGAAATCGGGCGTTAGCCCACTCGTGCCCAGGCCGCTGCCAAGAAGCAAGCGCACCTCGACGCTGGTCGGCAGGACGACGATCGGCAGGGCCAGAAAGAGAATGCCGCCGCGCAAGGCAAATCCGAGCATTCCGAGGACCACGATCTGGGAATGGCCACGGATCGTTGCCGCCGTTGTCACGACATCGGCGCGCCATCCAGACGCGACTTCGGTCCGCGTGCCCGGCGCGGCGAGGACGTGCGAGCTGCCCACTGGACTCCGAGTCTAGCCCCTCGACCTGTGAGCAGACGCTGAGTAGATCGCGCCCAGGAAGCGGCTCGGCACGCGGCTCATCTCGTGCGCTTCGACGAGCCCCGCCTGTTCCGCGAGCCGAGGCCACGCGCGCGCCGAAAACGGGTTGGGCACCCAGTGGTTGCCGCTGTCGGAGTCGTACTCCACGACAAGAAACGTGCCGCGCGGCTTGAGGCGCGCCGCCAGCGCCTCGATTACGGCAACCTGCTCCGACCGCGGAATGAAGTGGAGGCTGTTTGCCGCGACGAGGCCGTCGAGCGCGGGCAGGCGTGGCAACTCTTGTTGAAAGTCGGCAACCAGTGTCGTCAGGTGGGTGTCAGGAAACGCGGCTCGGACTGCCCGCCCGGCGTGCTCGAGCGCGCCGCGGTCCCTGTCGATGGCAACCACGCTTGCGCCGGGGCCGAGCAGGTCGGCAAGTGCCAAGGTGAATGCCCCGGTCCCGGCTCCAACGTCTGCCCAGGCGGCACCTGGAGCCGGTGTCGGGATCGCCGGCCGCAGCAGGCCGACGTGGTCGCGATGGTCCAGCTACTTGCTCTTGCTGTCGATTGCTGCCTTGGCCAGCTTGACGGCGATGCTTCCGCCCGGAACGAAGAGTCCGACCGTGTCAGCGCCGATATCGAACAGCAGGTCGCGATTGAGCACGCCCTTGACCTGCGCCATCATCGGTTTGCCCGACTGCGTATGACCGCTGATCGAGTCGACCTCGATGACTCCGCGCTTGTCGCGCCAGCTGAACTCGAACGCCCAGACGGCCCGGTAGTAGAGATCGGTCGTCTGAAGCGAGATCGTCTCCTCGAGGATCTTGTCCGCCTGGACGGGTTTCATCACGTCGGCAAGCGTCTTGCGGACGACGAATGACGCACGCTGCTCCGGGGGGATCACGATCGTCTCGTTGGCTTCGAGCGTTTGGACGTCACCGATCTCCGACTTGGGACCGGTAATGACTGCCGGACCGTCTGCCACGGATGAACCGGTCAGGCCGTCCGTGAAGCTCTCGCTCCGAAAGTCGTTCTGGCAGTGCTCAAGCAGGGGCAGTCGGAACGCCGGCTGCGCGCCAAGGCGCTGGTCCATCTCGAGGCGTTGGCCGTACACGGTTACCGCTGTTACCTCAGCCGATGCGCCTGGAACCGTGTAGTCGTGGCGCCGTTCGTAGACGTAGTGCGACGTCGCCGCCACGTGCCAGAAGGGAATCAGGCGGCGCTGCCGCCCGACGAAGTTGATGTCCTCGACCTTGGGCCGCTGCAGCAGCGAGCCAATTCCACTGCCGAACGCGCCGGCACGCTTGTCCATGGCCTTCTGCTGGACTTCGTCGCTGGTCAGTCTCTCTTCGAGCAGAAGGAGCCGCTCGTCGCCGAGTTGAATTTCCATCAGCGGCAATGATGCACGCCGCGCGGTTCACGTCCAGCACCTACAGACATTGGGCTAAGGCTGATGCCGCGGTGCTAGCCAATTTCGCGGGCCTGACTCGGACGGCTGAGTGCTTCCGCGGCAGAGGCGAAACCGACGATCAGCTCGTGAGCCAGCTGGTTCCGCGACATGACGCTCGCCCTGACTGCGTCCCAACGAATCGCCAGCATTACAAGCATCGGCCGTTCCCATGGCCGCGACTCATCGGCGGCCGGCGGCATGCGCAGCCTGATGAGCTGCCTGCCCTCCTCCTCTGCGATCAATCCCGAAAGTGCGCCGGCCAACCGAGGCCCGATCGCGGCAATCGGCGTCCCCGGTGGCGGCCCACCGACCGGCGCGAGGTCCAATGCTTCAACGACGCCCAGATCGTCAGCAACCCACAGGTGCGCGAGCCACCAACCATCATCAGTGACAGAAGGCGAAGTCATTCCGGCAACAAAGCGTCGCCCATCGCGACCTGCTATTGGCTCGTCGCGGGTGAATGACGGTCCCGGAACGGGCAAGCGATCAGCCATCGAGTACGAGCGCCTTGCCCAGGATTCTGCCTGTGCGGCCAATCTCCCTGTCAATCTCGTCGCGGGGCATCGACCCGGAGTCGTCCAGCGCATCGACGATGACGAGTTCGCCCTTCACCTTCCAAGTTCCACAGACCACGCCGCCCACGATCACGACGTTCGATCCCCGCGTGACGGCCGAACGCCACGATCTTGGCGTCACGCGGTCGTCGGCCGTGCCTGGCCCGATCATCCACTGGTCGTAGGCCGGCAACATGCGAACGGTGCGCGTTTCGCGTGCTGCGGCGAGTTCGTCAACGTGCTCAGCCAGAACCAAAGCGGACTCGCCCTGTACGTCTACCTGCGCGATCGCGTCGCCGAGCCGCAAAATCCAGGATGAGACCTTCTTGCGACCGGCGCTCAGTCCGTTTCCGAGCCAGTAGTTGAGGTGACCGACAGTCGCCGGACCGTACGCAGACAGATAGGCGCGGACGGCTTCGATTCCTGCCTCGTCAACATCCACAAGACCAGTCCAACGCGGATTGGAGTCCAAGCGCTGAAACGTGGCACGGCCGCCCATTGGTGAACCAAAGGCCATGTCGCCCATCCACGTCAGCGGCTTGAGGAGGGTCCAGTTGTCGTCGGTGAAGACGAAGCTCAGATGGGAGTAGCGCGCGTGGGCGGTGACTCTCCGGCCAAGCTCCTGTCGAGTCAGCGGGCCGTCCGCGAGCGCATCGCGGACGGTCTGACGAAACGCCGGCCAATCTGACGGCTTCAGCTTGTAGAACTCCTGCCAGGCCGGCCGCTCCCAGACCTTGCTCGACGCTCGGAGCGTGAGGAAGATCGCAGCCATCTGAACTGTCATCAGGTGAGTCGCTCCGCGAAACGCGAAGGTCCTGATCAGACGGCCGTCCCTGAACGCATCGGCTACGTCGGCACGCTCAAACGACCTCCTTCGAAGATAGATCGAGAGCTCTGTGGCGTCTTCGGACTGCGCCTGGAGCGCTCCGAGTCGTCCAACGACGTCTTCAACCGACGCATCAGCAACCGGCTCAAGAAACTGGCGACCCATGCGCCACGCCAGAGCTCTTGCCCAGCTGGTCCTGGCAGCTACTCCCACTCGATCGTTGCAGGCGGCTTGCTGGAGATGTCGTAGACGACGCGATTCACGCCTGGGACCTCGTTCACGATGCGCGAGGAGATCTTGCCCAGGACCTCGTAGGGCAGCTTCGCCCAGTCGGCGGTCATGCCGTCCTCGGACGTCACGGCCCGAACCGCGACGACGTTGGCATACGTCCGACCATCGCCCATGACACCGACACTGCGCACCGGGGTCAGGATGGCGAACGACTGCCAGAGCTGGCGATAAAGCCCCGCCGCCTTGACCTCGTCGATGACGATCCAGTCGGCCTCCCGGAGGGTTTCGAGCCGCTCCGCGGTGACCTCGCCGATGATCCGGATGGCCAGGCCCGGGCCGGGGAAAGGCTGGCGCTGGACCATCGACTCGGGCAGCCCCAGCTCCGTGCCGACCAGTCGGACCTCGTCCTTGAACAGGTAGCGAAGTGGTTCGATGAGCTGGAAGCGGAGGTCCGCGGGCAGGCCGCCAACGTTGTGGTGCGTCTTGATCTTCTGCGCCGCCTTCGTCTCGGACGTCGCGCTCTCGATCACGTCGGGGTAGAGCGTGCCCTGCGTGAGGAAGTCGATCTGGCCCAGCTTGGCCGCCTCTTCCTCGAAGACGCGGATGAACTCGTCGCCGATGATCTTGCGCTTCTGCTCAGGGTCGTCGACGCCCGCCAGCCGGGCAAGGAAACGCGCGCGGGCGTCGACCATCACGAGGTTCATTCCCAGGTTCTGCTCGAACGTCTCGCGCAGAAGCTCCGACTCGCGCTTGCGCATCAGGCCGTGGTCGACGTAGATGCACGTCAGCTGGTCGCCCACGGCACGATGGACGAGCGTCGCTGCGACGGCCGAGTCGACCCCACCGGACAGCGCGCAGATGACCTTGCCCTCGCCCACGCGGGCGCGGATGTCCGCGACGGTGGAGTCGATGAAGCTCTGCGACGTCCACGTTGCCCTCGCGCCGGCAATGCCGACCACGAAGTTGCGCAGGATGTCGCGGCCCGCTGGTGTGTGGACCACTTCAGGGTGGAACTGGATGCCGTACATACCGCGGCTGGGATCCGACAGGCCGGCGTATGGCGTCGAGGCGGTCCTGGCCAGCGGCTGAAACCCGTCCGGCGGCGACACGATCGAGTCGCCGTGGCTCATCCACACGCGCTGTTCGCGGGCGATGCCACGGAACAGGCCATCTTCCGTCGTGATCGAGATCACGGCGGGGCCGTATTCGCGTTTCTCGGCAGGGACGACGTCACCGCCAAGGTGGTGAGCCATCAGTTGAAGGCCGTAGCAGATGCCCAGCACAGGCATCCCCGGGTCCTGCCACAGAAGAGGATCTGGATGTGGCGCGCCGTCTTCATAGACGCTCATCGGGCCACCCGACAGGATGACGGCGCGCGGCTTGCGCCTGCGGATCTCGTTCCACGGCGTATCGAACGGCAGGAGCTCCGAGTAGACGTTCAGCTCGCGAACTCGTCGCGCAATGAGTTGCGCCGTTTGACCGCCGAAATCGAGGACTATGACGCTGTCGACAAATTGAGGATCGTCGTCAGGCGCCCGCTCAGGGGACGGCGCGTCAAGCGCTACCTCGAGATACGCCTCGACCTCGGCGTCATCTGGCGCGAGCACACGGTGGCCTGCGTTGGCTGCCTCGCCGTGGACTGTCTTGCCGCGCCCGCTTCGCTCGATCGGTCAACCCCTCCGCTGGTCGGCCAAGTCTAGCCGTGTGGGAAGCTGGCTATCGACTCCGCCAACGGTGCCGGCAGCTCAGGGGCGAAATAGGGCTCCATGCGGTACAGCATGTTGTCCCGCAGCTCGATGAGCAGCACGACTCGCCACCAGGATCCGTCGGGATAGCGCGACCGGAACACGACCGTGTAGTCGTTTCCCGAGCGCAGCGGCACGACCGTATAGCCGGGCGTCACCGCCCAGCGCAGGTCGTCGCCATACATCTGAGCATCGTCAAGCGAGATCGGGCTCTCCGCCGCGCCGGGATAGTCGCGCAGTTGTGCCCTGAAACCCTCTCGGCCGCGGCTTCTCTCGCCAGACTGATAGCTGTCACCGACGAAGTCCGGATGGATCATCAATTCCGCGGCGTCGAGGTCGTGCGAGTTCATCGCCTCGATCAGGCGAACGAAGAATTCGCGCGGGTCGTCAGCCACCGTGGGTCAGTCGCGCGGAATGATTTCGACGATCCCCTTGCGCCACTCGGGTGGCTCGAATTCCGGCGCCCAGTAAGTCTCGGCGTGCCAGATTTTGTCGTCCTTCATGGTCAGGATCGAGACAACCCACCAACGCGAGCCGTCCGGATAAGGCGCCCGGCTGACCGTCGTGAAGCGCTCCGGCCCAGACAGGGGAAGCACCGTGTAACCAGGTGAGATGGCCCAGCGCTCCTCGTCACCCAGAACCTTGGTACTGGAGTCCTCGAAACGGTCCGCGGGCAGTCCGCCGGGGTATTGCTCGAGCTGGAATCGGAAGGCCTGGAACCCGCGAAAGAGCTCGCCCGACTGCGGGTACTCGCCGACATAGTCGGGATGAATCATTGCCTCGAGAGTCTCGAAGTCCTTGCCGGCGATGGCGTTCATGTAGCGGCGAAAAAAATCTTGCTTGGACTCAGGCATTTCGCGCTCCCGCAGCGGCTCGAGATGGGTCGGAAGATGTATGGCCCAGCGCGCTCGCACTGGACATCCGTGCGGCGTCACGCGGCGAGAACGATCTTCGCAGGAGCAGCTCCATCGCCGCGCGATGCTGCTCATAGACCGTGTGAAGCAGGGCCTTGCGGACCGGCACGGGCAACTTGTCGTCACGCTGGGCCTGCTCGTAGCCAGCGTGGCTCATATACGCCTTGACGATCGTTTCGAGCTCATCAGCGTGCAGCCAGGTCGCCAGCTCGGGGAGTAGCGCGTCGAAGCTTCCGCGCCGCAGTGGCTGGAAGACGAGGTGCTCCTCGGCGACGTTGATGTCGATGGCGTTCATCGACAGCTCGAAATAGACGGCTCGAGCGGCATTGCGCGATTGGCGCTCGGTCTGCCGACGGGTCATGAATAGCCCCACGAGGAGCCAGCCGGCGGCGCCGAAGAACGCCCCCACGGCGGCGGTCATCAGGGCGTCAACGCTCACGGCGAGATCCTACGCAAGAGGCCGCTGTCCGACCAGCGTCTCAATCACGATAAAACTGCGTCATTCGCTCGGCTTCGTCCTCGACATCGCGCAGCTGCGCCTTCGAGAGCCGTGCAAAGCTGTCCGTGACCACGTGTCCATCTTCGTACCGCCACGTCCCCGCGACCTGGCCGTCGACGGTGAAAGTGGGGAAGGACTGAGGTGCCTTCGTGCTGAATATCAACGGTCGATAGCGCTCAGGCAGGACCTGCGTTCGGCGGCAGTTGACCAGCAGGATCGAGTCGAACTGAGCGATGAATCGAACAGCGGCACGAGCGTCCTCCGGGGGCAGGGGCGCGCCGGGCAGGTCAATCAAGGTTCGGCCGTTCTCGTCCTTGAATCGGCGCAGCTCTGTATTGGCGAGAATCGGCCGCCATCGCGCGGCTGGCACGCCCGCCCATGCGGCCATGTCGGTAACCGAGGCCGGTCCAAAACCACCCAGGTAGCGCTTCATGAGGAGTCGCAGGCCGTCGTCCTCGCTCGGCGGGCTGGCCGGTTGGCTGTCAATTGGCAGCCAGCGGTCGGCGAGCTCGTACAGGTCGTTCGCACGCCGCTCCCACGTGCCGGATGGCGGAATGCGCACGATGTCGATCCACAAACTCGCCCAACCGACCGCTTGCGGCGGATAACCACGCGCGGCTATCTCGCTGCTCAGCTGCCTGGCACGAACTGGTCCGTTGCGCAGGGTTTCGCGGATGGCCTGCACAACCGGCTCAATTGGCGCATCCCCGCGCATGCCTGAGGAGACGCGCATGACCCACTCCTGGCGTGCGCGGCGAATGCCGGCGACCATCGGCCAGTAGTCACGTGCGGAGACGGTATGGATCGTCGTGCGCATGAGCGTGCCGTGGATGACCTCGCGCCTCTCCATCGCGCGCGTCAGGGTCTCGCGTTCGAACGATTTCATCCGGCTGAACAGGCCCACGTAGGCTGCGGGCGCGTACTGCGTCTGCAGTCCGCCAACGTCCTCGAGAACCTCCGTCAGCGGCTTGGTCGACGGCTCGAGGAGGTGCTGGCGAGCCAGAAGCGCGCGGTTGAGCCGGCGCACGCTGAGCGTCTGGCCATCCATCGCCTGGTGGGTCAACTGGTCGCCGGCTGAAGCCTGAACGCAGGACCTCGGCCCAGACGTTCCGCCGGCGTGCCGTATTTCAGGATCAGCGATGAGATGGCGCTGTTTCCCTCAGCGCCGTGCAGTTCGGTCGCCAGATACTTGGCCGTCCTATCGCCCACCGTGGCCGCGCATTCCGGATCGTGGCGCAGGTTGAGCGCCCAATCGGCGTCATCCGCGCCGGCTGCCACGAGCAGCGAACCGTCAGGCTCGACGACAAAGCCGACGGCGGTGCGCACCGGCGTCCCGGTTGTTCGTCCGTGAGTCTCGATCAGCACGACCTTGCCCCACTCGGCGAGTTCCCGACCGATGGCGTCTGCGTCCCTCATTGGCGCCCATGATCGCGCTACGCTGCGAACGTGACTCAGTTCCTGGACTCGATCCCAGAATGGCTCCTCTTCGTCCTGATCCTGGTCGCGATGCTCGTCGCATTCGAGGGCGGCTTCAGGCTTGGCGCATACCGCGAGAAGCGCAGCCCGGACGAGAAGGAAGGACCCACCAGCACTCTCGTCGGTGCGTTGTTGGCACTCATGGCGTTCCTGCTGGCCATCACGATGGGCATGGCCAGTGACCGTTTCGACACTCGCCGCGGCTTGGTCCAGCAGGAAGCAAACGCCATCGGCACGACATACCTTCGGGCTGGCTACCTGCAGGAGCCGCAGAGCGACGAGCTCCGCGAGCTCCTCCGACAGTACCTGCCGCTGCGGATCACCACCGCAGACAAATTGGAGCTTCAGTCAAACGTCGACCAGTCAAACCAGCTCCTCGAACAGGCTTGGGTCATCACCGAGGAGGTGGTGCGCGCCGATCCGAACTCCGAATCGGTCGCGATCTTCGTGGAGTCGCTCAACGACACGATAGACACAGGCGCCTCGCGTGTCACCGCGATCAACAATCGCGTGCCCGAAGCAATCATCCTGTTTCTGATCGTCGGCTCAGTACTGGCGATCGGCCTCGTTGGTTACGACGCGGGTCTTACGCTCAGGCGCAGTCTGATCGCCGCGGCTCTGCTGATACTTCTATTCAGCGTCGTGCTGTACCTGGTTATCGATATCAACCAACCGGTTTCAGGAATTTTCCAGGTAAGTCAGCAGCCGCTGATCACCCTTCAGCAGCAGATGGGCCCGCCGAGCTGAGCGGCACTTCTCCGATCTAGCGCGTCCCTCCACGCTGCCACGACTTGCCCTCGACCGCCACGGCCGGTGCATAGACCATCTCGACCTGCTGCATCGCTGCGATGTTTCTTGCACCGAGCGCGGCCATCGACTGGCGCAGCGCGCCGACGAGGTTCTGAGTGCCGTCAGTCACGTCTGCCGGGCCGAAGAGGATCTTCTCCAGAGTGCCCGCCGTGCCCACGTTGATGCGCGTGCCGCGCGGCAACGTCGGCGAAGGGGCGGCCATACCCCAGTTCGTGCCCTTGCCCGGTGCCTCGGCGGCACGCGCAAGTGGCGAACCAAGCATCAGCAGATCGGCGCCTGCCGCTATCGCCTTGGCCAGCTCGCCGCCGCGGCGCATGCCCCCATCGGCGACGACCGGGACGTAGCGTCCGCTCTGATCGTGATAGTCGTCGCGCGCGGCGGCGACATCGGCGATGGCCGTCACCTGGGGCACGCCGATGCCGAGCACGTCCCGCGTTGTGCAGGCGGCTCCCGGACCAACGCCAACGAATACAGCCGCGGCGCCCTGACGCATCAGCTCGATCGCGGCCTCGTATGAGGTCGTGTTGCCAACTGCCACGGGTATCGGCATGTACTTGGTGAACTCGCCGAGCGTCAGCGCCTCGTAGCCGGACGCGATGTGGCGCGCAGACGAGACCTGCGACTGAACGAGAAAGGCGTCGGCGCCATGTTCCGCACAGAACGGACCAAGCTTCCGCGCCGCCGCCGGAGTCGCCGCGACGAAGGCAGGCGATCCGGCCGAATGGATCTCCTCGATGCGCCGCGCGACCAGCTTCTCGGAGATCGGCGTTGCGTACACGTCCGCCAGGACCTCGTGAATCTTCTCGGCATCTGCCGTCGCGATCTGCTCGAGCGAGGCCGTCGGATCCTCGAAGCGTGTCTGCAGGCCCTCCAGATTCAGGACCGCTATGCCCCCCATGCCCGCCAGCTTGCCGGCGAATCCCGGGTCGACGACCGCATCCATCGCCGCCGCAAGGATCGGAACGGAAAGTCGGAAGCCACAGAAATCAACGGTTGTGTCCACGTCTGCCGGGTCGAGGGTCTCCGTACCAGGCGCGAGCGAGACATCGTCGAAGCCATACGTCTGGCGCAGATTGGCGGTCTTCGACGCCCTTCGGCGCGTCGTCACGGTGCTCGTTTCGAACTCTTCGGCGGGTATAGCGACGCTACCGACTGACACGACCGATCCAACCCTCCACGGCGCCTGCGCTCCTCGGGGATTTGAGCGCCTCTCGACAAGTCCCGGCAGTATACCGACGTGACATCGAGCCAAGCTCCTTCCCTGGTGACAATCGACGACATCCGGGACGCTTACGAGAGAGTCCGTGACGTCGCTTTGCGAACACCGTTGCTGCGCTTTCGCGACGTCGGCTACGTCAAGCCGGAAAACCTCCAGCCGACCGGCTCATTCAAGATCCGTGGCGCCTCCAATGCCGTGGCCCAACTGTCCACCGAACAGAAGAAGATCGGCGTCGTGTCGCATTCGAGCGGCAATCACGCCCAGGCCATCTCCCTGGCGGCAAGGCTTGCCGGCACGCGCTGCGTGGTGGTCATGCCCAACAACGCGCCGCAGATCAAGGTCGACGGTGTTCGCCGTAACGGCGGCGAGATCGTATTCGTTGGTCCGGCCAACGAGGAGCGCGTCCGGCGAGCTCACGAGATCGCCGATGCCGAGGGGCTCGAGCTCGTGTCGTCAGCTGACGACGATCGCATCGTCGCCGGTCAGGGCACCATAGGGCTAGAGATCATCGAGCAGCTGGCAGACGACGGCATCGCGGACCCGCCAGTCGTACTGGTTCCAGTCGGACTCGGGGGTCTGGCCGCAGGCATTTCGCTGGCCGTCAAGTCGCTCCGCTCGGACGCGCACGTTTTCGCCGTGGAGCCGGAGCTTGCCGCTGACACGCACGACTCGCTCGCTGTGGGTCGACGCACACCGTGGCCTTCCGAGAAAGTTGGTCGAACCATCGCGGATGGCTTGCGCGGCGAGGCACCTGCAGCGATTCCATTCGCATATCTGCAGCGCTACCTGGACGGAGTGCTGCTCGTTTCCGAGTCGCAGATCCGGGCTGCGATGACGGTCGCCGCTGCGGAGCTCAAGCAGGTGCTCGAGCCGTCGGGCGCCGTGTCGCTGGCAGGACTCATCCATTACGACGACGCGTTGCCGGCCGGCGTCAAGGTCGCCGTGCTGTCCGGGGGCAACGTCGATCTGGCCCGTTACAAGGAACTGCTCGAGACGACCTGATAGTTGCTCCGGCGAGTGTCGGCCCGACTATCATCGGCCGCGATGGATCGACCGGATTCGCGCTTCACCCTGCTCGAGGCCACGCGGATCGTCGCCAGGGGCACTGAGTTGGACGCGAAGCTCGACGCTTTGTGCAGCTATGTTGTCGGAGCGGCCGGCGCCGTGGCCGCTGTCGTCTATCTGTTTGACCAGGTGACCGGCATCCTCGTCCCAGCCGCCCAAGCCGGTCTGGACCCGAACATCCTGGCCGAGCACGGTCAGATCTCAGCCGACGACCCAGAGGAGCTCGTCGCCCAGGCAGTGCGCGAGCGCCGTCAGATGATGGCCAATGGTGCTGACGCAGCTCGTGCGTTCACGGGCCAACATCTCGAGTGGCGCGGCATCGTCGCAGTCCCACTTGTCTCTGCTGACGAAGCCGGTGGAGAGATCGCCGAAGGCGCGTTGGTAGCTGCCTTTGAGGGTCCACCGCCCGATGCCGCCAGCCCAGAGAACACGCTGACGGCGCTGGCCGACCTGAGCGCGGTCGCAATCCGCCAGGCGCGGTTGGAAAACGCGCTGATGGAGAAGGCCGACTGGATTGGCAGGCTCGCCTCCACGGACCCGCTCACCGGGCTGGCCAACAAGGTGACCTTCGAGCGCATGCTGGAGCTTGAGATCGCGCGCGCCACGCGACAGGAAACGCAGCTGTCAGTGCTGCTCTTCGACGTCGACGGGTTCGCCGAGATCAATGACAAGGGCGGCGCGCATGCCGGCGATGAGGTGCTGCGCCACGTCGCGGCCACGCTCGCCGACCAGGTGCGGCTCGTGGACACCGTGGCGCGCTATGGATCCGACGAGTTCTCGCTGATCGCACCCGGAGGCGCCGGCCAGGTTGCCGGTCGTCGAGTTCGAGATGCGCTGCTCAGTCACGAAAGTGCGACTGGACCGATCAGCGTGAGCGTCGGCGCAGCCGTGTATCCGATTGATGGCGCCTCGAGCGAGGAGCTGCTCACCGCTGCCGACAAGGCGCTGAAGGAGGCCAAGCGGCGCGGACGCGGCTCTATCTTCGTCGCCAGCGGGACCTAGTCGAACAGGTCGGCGACGGCCGACCAGACCGCCGCGGCGACCTTCTGCGGAGATGTCGATCCGTCCACGACGCGCCAGCGCGTCGGCTCGGCCGCGGCGAGACTCAGGTACCCGCTCCGAACTCGTTCGTGGAACGTCTCGCCATGTTCTTGAGCGTCCGTTTCGAAGCGCGTCAAATCGGACGTTGAACCGGCCTGACGTCGCTCGAGACCGGACGAGATGGGCAGGTCTACGAGCACCGTACGGTCGGGATCGATGTCGCCAATCGCGATGAGCTTCAAGGTCCGCAGCTGTTGTTGAGGAACGCCACCGCCGTAGCCCTGGTAGGCCAGCGTCGAATCCGAGAAGCGGTCGCACACGACCACTGCCCCGCGGTCTAGCGCTGGTCGGATCACCTCGCTGACCTGGCGTGCGCGGGCGGCGTTGAACAGCAGCGCGTCACTGAGCGCATCGTGCGATCCGTCCGGCGCGTGCATGAGCACATCGCGTAGTCGCTCGCCGAGCGCGGTGCCACCTGGCTCCCGTGTCTCGACCACTTCTCTGCCGGTGGCGCGAATGCGCTCCGCGAGCAGACGAGCCTGGGTGCTCTTGCCGGCCCCGTCAGGACCCTCGAGCGTGATGAAAATTCCCGGCGCGCGGTTGCTATCAGACATCCGCTCAGAGTCTATGGAGCGCGCCGTCAAGTTGGCGTCGTGACCGTACCCACGATGATGGGATCGCTTGTTGGCTGATCGGAGCCGCCGTCAGGCTCGACCGTGACCGCGACGACCTGTGCGCCGTCAAGGGGCTCCAAGCCTGATACCACGATGCTGCCGCTCGCATCTGCCGTCATCGTTCCTGCAGACGTCGGTGTCCCGTCGGTGATGTACCAGGCCTGGTAGGTCTTGTCAGTCGGTAAAGGCGGCACGTCGGTCACGACCATGTATCCCTGACCGGTGGTGGATGTCGGGAAGGCGACGAAGCCGCTTACGCCGGAGGCGGCTCCACTGCCGTGCAGGATCGCAACCTCGGAGCCGGGCGCCGTCATCGCCGCCACGGCCGCCGCGAGTTGGTCGGCGCGCGTCCTGGCCTGGTCAGCCTGCTGGCGCAGGTTCAGCCCGTAAACGCTGACCACCGCGAGCAGCACTATTGCCACGGCCGCCGCGGCCCAGCCCATCCAGGTTGGCGCCTGCCAGCGACGCGGCCGCGTCGTGGTAGCAACGACTGGCTGCGTCAGCGGTGTCGGCGCAGGCGCCGTGGCCGGAACAGCCTTCGGTGCGACGTCGGCCCGATACGCGGCCAGGATGTTGTCCTTGAGCGACTCCGGCGCGTCAAGCGGATCGGCAACTGCCGCCAGTGCGGGGGCCAGGCCACCTAGTGTGGCGAACTCGGAGTGATCTCGGGTGCAGGATGCGATGTGCGCGTCGACCGCGGCTCTTTCATCGGGCGTCAAAGCGTCCAATGCGTACAGGCCGGCCAGCTCGAGAGCTTGCTCGTGGCTCATTGGTGCCCGCGTCATCTCGACTGCTCGAGCATGTTGCGCAGGCTCGCGAGGCCCAAGCGAACGCGGCTCTTCACCGTGCCAAGGGGAACGCTCTCGCGCTCGGCAATCTCGGTCTGAGTCAGGCCACCGAAGTAGGCGAGCTCGATCGTTCGGCGTTGGGCATCAGGCAGCGCGGCCAGTGCACCGCGCACGGCGGCGGCGTCGGCGGCCCGGGCAACCTCCGGCCACACATCGGGCGTAGTCAGGGCCCTGGTGCCATCCTCCAGCTCCGGCAGCGGCGACGTCGCGCGTCGTCTGCGCAGGATATCGACGGCGCGGTGATGCGTGATCGACAGCATCCACGTTCGGACGCTGGCACGCGTCTGGGCGTAGCGAGCAGCGTTGCGCCATACGCCGACAAAGGCCTCCTGGACTGCGTCCTGGGCCAATGCGGCGTCGTTCGTTATGCGCATCGCGAGTCCGTACATCTGTGCCTGGTAGCGGTCGTATAGCTCGGACAGCGCAGCTTCATCCACGCCGGCCGCCAATCGTCCGAGGAGCTCCTCGTCGGTCGTAACGGCCGTCACCGTGCTGTCAGCGACCACGCAACTCTCATGGGCGCTCACCACTTATGCGCGCGGAATTGCCTCGCGGTTCACTGCGCCACTCGCGGGAAGAGCCTGAAGGGACGGGCACCGCGCAAGTTTAGGCAGCGGTCTCATCGGAAGTGATCCGAGAGGGCGACCCGCTGCGTACACCCGCTCAGACAACCGAAACCATGAGAGGAGGGACGCCTAGCGATAGCCCGGCCACGGCGCGAGGCATGCGCCGACACACCTCGTAACCACTCTGAGGAGGTAACTCGAATCATGCGCGACATGCGCAGGCGAGCATTCACGGCGTCGATCGCCAGCTCGCTTCTGATCCTTTCGCTCGGTCTCGTCCCGACCACCTTCGCCGCCGATCACCTCGACGGCCCAGGTGTCGCGAACAATGGCGCGGCCGACATCACCGATCTGTACGCCTTCAGCACTTCAAACGGACGCAAGACCGTCTTTGTGCTCAACGTCAACCCCGGTGCCGGCGTTCTCGCCCAGTCCGGGACGACGTTCGGAACAGGCGTCCAGTACATGATCAAGGTCGACGAGAACGGCGATGCCAAGCCGGACGTGATCTATGAGGCCAAGTTCGGCCGGCCCACCGGCACGGGCGTTCAGAGCATCAAGCTCTATCGCAACGGCCATCTGGTTTCGAGCGGTTGGACCGGCCAGGACAACACCGTTGCGGGTGGCGGCAAGCTGACCGCTGGGCTGTTCGACGATCCGTTTTTCTTCGATCTCGACGCTTTCAAGGGCGCAGTCCTCGGCAGTGGCAACGGCCGCACCTTCTGCGACGGAGGCACTACCGACTTTTTCCACGGGTTGAATGTCAGCTCGATCATCCTCAAGGTCCCCAACAGCCAGCTCGGCGGCAAGGGCAAGAACATCGGCATCTGGGCAACCACCAACGTCTTACGCGGTGGTGCATGGGTCCAGGCCGACCAGATGGGCCGTCCCGCCATCAACACCGTCTTCAACAACGTGGACCCGCACAAGACCGACCGCGAGGCGTTCAACCGCTCGCAGCCAGTCGAGCAGCCACAGTTGTTCGAACAGCATTTCCAGGATGTCCTGACCAGTCTGGGAGCCGCTGACCCGGCAGGCCTGGCGGGTGTCCTACTGCCCGATGTGCTGACCTACCAGACGGGTGACACTTCCGGCTTCCTCAACGGTCGCCGGCTCAAGGACGATGTCATTGATGCCGAGCTAGGTCTCGTCACCAACGGCGGAGTCACCAGCGACTGCGTGAGCAACGACAGCGCCATCACCAAGGCGTGGCCGTATCTCGCGCCGGCGAATTGAGCGCGTCTCAGACGCGACTCGGCACTCCGGGGACCGCCGCCACGCGGCGGTCCCCGGGCCGCCACCTTCGTGGTCGGCTGGGCCGCGCCGTGTATCTCATTCCGCCACTGCTCGCGATCGTCGTCGTGATCGCGTTCCAGCTCCTGAATTCGAACCAGACGGCCTCTGACAGCGCGGCCGCCGGAGCGCCAGCACTGGCCGGGAACAATGTCGCGGACCTTTCCAACCCGCAGACCGAGATCTCCGCGCTAGGCGCGGTCGATACGACTGACATTGACCGGCGCATCACGTTCTGGAAGGAGCGGACGACAAGTGCGCCAACGTCCGAGGACAGCTGGAGCGCGCTCGGCGACGTCTTCGACCTCAAGGGCCGCATGACTGGCGACATCACGCAGTTCCTTGCCGCCCAGCAGGCCTACCAGATGGTCATCTCGATCAACTCGAACAGCACCAGCGGCCATGCTGGGAATGCGCGCGAGCTGGCCACGCTGCATGACTTCAACGGCGCGCTCCAGGAAGCGACACAGACACTCGAACTCAACCCGAACGCCCTTGGCGCGCTCGGCGTCGTCTTCGACTCGTCCATCGAGCTCGGCCACATCCCGGACGCGCAGGGTGCACTGACAGATCTCCAGCACCTGATTCCCTCGCCGTCCGTGTCGGTTCGACAGGCACGCTTCGAATTCATCACCGGCGACACCTCCGCGGCCGTGACTGCCGCTGAAGGCGCGGCATCAGATGACACGGCTGCCGGCGACCTGCCAACGAACGTTGCCTTCTACGACTACACCGCGGCCGAATACCAGCTGCTGGCGGGCAACCTCGACACGGCTCAGACGGACTACCAGAACGCGCTGGCATTGCTGCCCGGCTATCCGCTGGCCCTCTTCGGCGAGGGCCGCGTCGCCTATGCCCGCGGTGACCTGGCGACGGCTGTGACGCTCATCCAGCAAGCGACCGATGCCCTGCCGCGGCCCGACATGCTCGCCTTCCTTGGCGACCTCTATTCCCTGTCCGGTGACTCGGCGAAGGCGACCGACCAGTACGCCACGGTCGACTTCATTGCCTCGATGACGGCGTCCTCCGGTGCCGGCCACGTCTACGACCGCGAGTACGGGCTGTTCCTGTCCGATCACGACCGAAACACGAGTCAGGCACTAACGCTCGCGACCGACGAGCTGGCGCAGCGCCAGGACATCTACGGGTACGACGCGTACGCATGGGCATTGCATGCGAATGGCCGGGATGCTGAGGCGTTGACGGCCATTGATAAAGCCATGGCCCTGGGCACGGCCGACGCGAAGATCTATCTCCACGCCGGCCTGATTGAGATCGCCAACGGCTTGAACGACCAGGGCAGGGCGCACCTGCACCAGGCTCTCGGCCTTAACCCGACCGTGTCACCAATGGTCGTACAGCAGGCTCGTCAGGCGCTCGGCCAATGAGGTACGCGCGGCTCGCACTCGCTTTCACACTTTCCCTCGCGGCGCTGGCGCTCGTTGTCCCGGCAACGAGCGCACACCCGCTGGGCAACTTCACGATCAACCACTACAGCGGGTTGCGCGTCTCCGAGAACGGTGTCCTTGTCGATCACGTCACGGACTTCGCCGAGATTCCGACGTTCACCGAGCGGCGCTCGATGGACACCGATGCGGACGGCAACGTCTCCGACTCGGAGTCGCACGTTTACGCGGTGAGCGAGTGCGACACGCTGGCCAGCTCGCTCGACCTGGAAGCCGGAGGTTCCCGCCTGACGCTCAGCCTGACTCAGCTGGGCATCTCCTTCCCCATCGGCCAGGGCAACCCGACCATGCGGCTGGTGTGCGTCTACGATGCTGCCCTTGCCACCGCGCTCGTGAGTGGCACCGAGATCACGTTTGCGGATAGGACATTCGCCGAGCGCCAGGGTTGGCGCGAGATCAGCGTACTCGGTGACGGCACAACTCTGACCGGCACGGATCTGACGGCGACGTCCGCGTCAGACCGCCTCACCCACTATCCGGCCGACCTGTTGACAGTGCCGCTGGGTATTGATTCGACCGAGTTCATCGCCAATCCTGGCGGCCCACAACTTTCCACCTTCATGGTTCCTGACGCCGCGCCAGTCGATTCGACGAATGTCGAATTACATGGGACGCCGCCACCGGCAGCCGTTCCGGCGAGCGTCGATGAGCTGGGGAACGACGTGACGAGCCTGTTCCAGGCATCTGACCTGACACCGCCGATCATCCTTCTGTCGCTGGCCGTCGCGGCCGGGCTGGGTGCCGTTCACGCGGTCTCGCCCGGCCACGGCAAGACCGTCATGGCGGCTTACCTGGTCGGGTCGCGGGGCAATGCCCGCCAAGCGGTTGGCCTGGGCATGACCGTGACTGTCTCACACACGATCGGCGTGCTTGCACTTGGTCTCTTGAGCCTGTCCGCGGCCGTGGTCATTCCCGCGGACAAGCTCTACCCGATCCTGAGCATCGCATCGGGCGCGATCGTCGTTGTGATCGGCACGTACCTGCTGTTCACGCGACTGCGAGCGTGGCGCCTGAAGCCTGAACAGTATCACCAACACGAGGCTCATCACCAACACCCAGAAGGTTGGCACGAGCACGGCGGCGTCGGCCACACGCACGTAGCACAGCAACAAATGGGCAAGCGCGGCCTGTTCGCGTTGGGCCTGTCCGGCGGCATGATCCCGTCCGTGTCCGCACTTCTTGTGCTGATCGGCTCAATCTCTGTCGGCCGTCCTGCGTGGGGAGTCGTGCTGACCATCGCTTTCGGCATTGGCATGGCGGCCGTGCTCGTGGGCATAGGTTTCGGCCTGGTATACGCGCGCCGGCTCGTCGAACGCATCCCTCAGAGCCGCTCCCTCGACCTGAGTCGCCGTGTGCCGCTGCTCAGTGCGGTGGTCGTTCTCCTCGCGGGCGCGCTCATCACAGGCCAAGGACTTATCGGCCTGGGCTTGTGACATCTGGCCTACCCGCGGAGTGCGGAGCGGCCCTTCAGCCCGACAAGCGCTGTCCCTAGCCTGAACTTGGCGGACCAGCGCGCACTCCTCGGCCATCCGACAGGCGCGCGGCGGCGATCCCAGGAAAGGGGTGGTGGCATGCCACGGCCATCAATTTCAGGCGTATGGCCTCGACTGGTCACCATGGCCGTCGTGGTCACGCTGATCGTCATCTGGCAAACATCGACCGTGAGCGCGGCTGGACCGCCGTCCATTGTCAGGGACATCAATGCGTCAGGAAACTCCAATCCGGCCTCGCTGACGGCCGTTGGCACAACCCTGTTCTTCACGGCTGACGACGGCATCCATGGCACCGAGCTGTGGAAGTCGGATGGCACGGCCGCCGGCACGAAGATGGTCAAGAACATCCGGCCTTACGGCAACAGCTCAAATCCCGCGGACCTGGTCAACGTCAACGGAACCCTCTTTTTTACGGCCGTCGACGGTAAGCACGGCCGTGAGCTGTGGAAGAGCGACGGGACGTCTGCCGGCACTGTTCTCGTCAAGGACATCAATACGCACGGCAAGAACTCGTACGGCGGCAACGGGATCGCCGTCTACACGTCTGTCGCAGTCGGGAGCCGACTCTTCTTCTTGACCCATAGCGGCGGCGTGTGGGGGACCACGCTCTACGTCAGCGACGGGACGGCCGCCGGCACGTACTGGCTGGAAGCACCAAGCGCGGCGACCCACGAGTGGCTCGACAACCCGCCCGAGCCTGACCACGTCGCCGACACGCTGGGCGGTCGCTTCTACTACGTGGCAGAGAACGATGCGGGCAAGGAAGAGATCTGGGTCAGCGATGGCACCGTCAGTGGCACACATCGGGCGGCCGGGTCGCCACAGGCGGACCACCTCAGCTTCCTGCCGATCCACGGGCAGAGCCTCTATTTCGTCACGTACACCGACGATCAGAGCAACGTTCGCCTGTGGAAGACGAATGGAACAGCGTCAGGCACGAAGGCACTGACGTCATCGGGAGCGCTGGCTAACGTCCCGATTGAGGCAACTTATATGAACAACCGGCTGTTCTTCGCTGATGGAGCCGGTGGCGCCCTGTGGAAGACGGACGGCACAGCGTCCGGGACGAAGAAGATCATCAATCGCCAGGCCCAGTACGTCACGGCCGCCGGAGGACATCTCTATTTCAGTGCATACGTTGACGGCACCGGTGATTACCTGTGGCTCAGCGATGGGAGTTCTTCCGGGACGAATCCGCTGGTCAGCTTCATCGACTACCCAGCCAGCCGCATCACTGCCGTTGGCAACCGGGTCTGCTTCCACGTCTACAACTGGGACACAGACACCTGGCGACTCTGGCAAAGCGACGGCACCAAGGTCGGTACGTACTCGAGCGGCGAATACGTCAATGCTGCTGCAACGGATGGACCGAGCGTTTCGATCGGCAGCCGCTATTTCTACGTGGCCGACGATGGATCGCACGGCGTGGAGCTGTGGAGCTACACACCGTAGAGAACCAGTCCGTTGGCGCGCGAAGCGACGGTGCCTACCGGCGCGTCGCTCGCGCGCCTTGCGGATCCGGATAGAGGCGCACGCGGCGATATGGTTCGCGCCCGCGCGATTGCGAAACGAGATTCGCGCGCTCGGCCATCTGATGCTGGAGTCGCCGGATGTAGGCGTTCTGCGGCGATAGCTCGACCGGCTGTGCCTGGGCGTTGACCAGGCCAATTGCCTCCTCGACCTCGCGCAGGGCCGCCTCGCGCGGATCGACTTCCAGCGCAAAGATCGATGTGAGCGCCGATTCGACCTGGATCAAACTGTTGGACTTGAGCACGAAGATCGGCAGGCCGCGTTCCTCGGCCTCGCGCAGTGCCGGCGGCTTCTGCTTGAAGTAATTCCGAAGGGTGATGACAACGTCCGCCTCATCCGGCTCGCGCACCAGCGTTACCGGGAGGTCCAGCTCACGTACGGCCTGCTCCAGCCGCTTGTGTGAGACCCCAAAGCCGAGGACATTGAGATTGGGCAGCGAACCCTGGCCAGGCGCCGGCAGTGGCGTCAGTCGGCGCTCGCCCGCCAACTCTTCGTCGCTGAGCACTCCTCCGCCCAACAGCTGCAGGCCGCCGCGCAGTTCCTCGGAATCGATTTCATCGTCAGCGTCGGCTGCAGCGAAGCGCAGCTCGTTGATTGCCCGGGTCGCGGAGTCGCGCCACTCCTTCTGCCTCTGGAACTCGCGGATGTCGCGTGCCCGGGGCTCAGGCGCGGGAGCCGTTCCTCGCTCGAGCGGCCCTCGATCGGCTACTTCGGCGGTCTGGAACGCTTCCGCCGGTCGTAGATCATCCTCCGTTGTGCGTGGCGTCCGGCCGCGTCGCCAGCCACCGCTCGCGCCGGGTCGATAGCCGGGTCGATAGGCGCGATCGGGTGGCTGGAGGCCGAGATCTGACGAGAAGGTCGTCGGCGAAGTGCGCGCGCCCGGACGCCAGCCGGGTTCCGTCCGCCAGCCGCCCGCGCCCGCACCAACAAGCGAACCGAACCGCTCACCAGGTAGCTGCGTCTGCGGCCCTGGTCGAGGCCGCGCCTGCGAGCGCTGGACCTGCCCGGCATCGTCCCGAAAGCGCAACTCCGGCGCTATTGGATCGCCGCGGAGCATCGCATCGACGGTCTCGGCTACATCGGGATGCACGGTCACTCGTTCGCGCGATTGGATCTCAACGACGACGTCGAAGGTGGGCGGCGCCTTGCGCTCCAGCACGCTCTTCTGCGAGCGACGCCGACGCGCTTCCTCGTCGCCCAACGTGACGCTCTGAATGCCTCCGATGAGATCCGAAAGGGTGGGGTTGAGCATCAGGTTGTCGAGGTTGTTTCCGTGGGCCGTGCCGATCAGCTGCACGCCCCGCTCGGCGATGGTGCGTGCCGCGGCCGCCTCGAGCTCCGTGCCTATCTCGTCGATGACGATGACCTGAGGCATGTGATTCTCGACTGCCTCGATCATCACCGCGTGCTGTTGGGCGGGCGTCCGCACCTGCATACGCCTTGCCCGCCCGATGCCCGAGTGGGGGATGTCGCCATCGCCCGCGATTTCGTTCGAGGTATCGACGACCACGACGCGCTTGTCCAGCTCGTCCGCGAGCACGCGAGCCGCCTCGCGCAACATCGTCGTCTTGCCGATGCCGGGCCGACCCATGATCAGGACGCTTTTGCCGGACTCGACGAGGTCTTTGATGATCTCGATCGTGCCGAACACGGCACGTCCGATGCGTGCGGTCAGGCCGACGATCTTGCCGCTGCGGTTCCTGATAGCGGAGATCCGGTGCAACGTTCGCTCGATGCCCGCCCGGTTGTCCTCGCCAAAGGAGCCGATGTGATCGATTACGTACTGGATATCCTCGTCGCTGACCTCGCGCTCGAGGAGCACCTCCTCACCACCGGATCCAAAACGCGCTTCAGGCGGCCGTCCAAGATCCATAACGATCTCGATCACGTCGCGCTCGGCAGGAATCGCGCGAACCCGATCGGCGATCTCCGGCGGCAGCGCAATGAGCAATGCCTCGAGATCTTTCCTGGTGTCGTCAGTTCGAGCGGCGGTCATGTGTGTCATGTTGCCTTTGTTGTGTGAAATCGGTCAGCGCAGAACAGCGGGGACCAGCGCCGGCTTCCTCACATGCTCTGCGACCTCCTTCATCATCAGGGAAACATGGGCTCCGCTTGCGAAGCCCTGCTCCTCGAATCGACGGTCCAAGGGTGCTTCGTAAGTTCGGATCGCGCTGACCACCCCGCGCTCCTCGACGGGCATGGCGCGCTGCAGGCGAAGGGTCAGGTCCGACCAGCGCGAGCGAGTGCCCTCGGCGATGGCCGACAGGCCGTAGGCGATGAGCTCCGATGGGTCGTGGTCTGGACGCGAGATGACGCGAATGTAGTGCGGTTGCTCAGCCTTTGACACGCCGATCTGACAAAAGGCGAGCAGCTGACCAGCCGACGTTCCGCTCGTTGCCTCCTGGACGAAGCCCTCAACGTCAGCGAAGCGCAGGATCGGCGTCAAAGCCGAGCGAGGCACGCGCCAGTGGTTGCCCTGGCGTTCCCAGTCGTACTGACGGTAATCCTCGAGTCGAGCGACCGGTGCCGGCGTGGCCGCCCGATACAGGCGATCGAGAGCCAGCGCATCGAGCGGAACAGCCGACCGGATCCCGGCTGCGTGCACCTGGTCGGGCGTCATCGGAGCAATCGGTGGTTGGTCGGGCGCTCGGTAGAGAAGGATCTCCTCGCCGTAGCGCATGAAGCCCGCTTGCATGAACAGCTCGACGTTATCGCCGTCGTCGGCACAGGCGACATGGAAACGGAGGCCGCCGCGCTTGCTTGCGTCTCTCAGCAGTCGCTGGATGAGGCGATAGCGCACGTCGCCGCTTAATCCCTCGTCAATCGCGTCGAGCTCGACGATTGTCCATTCGTCGCGCATTCCTTCGTGCTCGACGCGTGCCAACCCTCGAACGTGCCCACGCTCCTCGTAAACGAACAGCAAATCGCCAGGGAGCAGCGCGCCGAGCGGCAGGCGAAAGAGGGTGAACACACCGACCTGGCCGGTGCCCACGGGCAGTCCAAGCGTTTGCATGCGCGCGTCGCCGTCGCGGGCCAGGTGCGATTGCCGTGACAGCTCGCCAAGGGCTGCCAAGTCCGTAAGGCGCGCTGCGCGAACTCGCCCGGCCCGTTGCGCGTTTGGCCGGGGGCTGGTGATCACCCGATGGCTCTGCGTACGGGATGGTGGCGCCGGCCACTGCCCTCGCCGGGTTCGGCGTACTCGTTGGCCATGGTGGCGATCAGCCGGTGGAAGCGCGTCTCGGCGGCAAGCTCCGGATGGAAGGCCGTGGCCACGATGTTGCCTTTGCGCACGGCAACGACACGGCCGTCGTCGAGCTCGGCGAGCACATCGACGTCATCGCCAACTCGCTCGACGACCGGTGCCCGGATGAATACGGCATGGACGGGTCGATCGCCCAGCACCGGCACGGCAAGCTCCGCTTCGAAGCTTTCGAGCTGTCGGCCAAAGGCATTGCGTTTCACGGAGATGTCCAACAACGGAAAGACGGGCGAGTCGCCGTCGGTGATCTCGCTGGAGAGCAGGATCATGCCCGCGCACGTGCCGAAAATCGGTGCGCCCTTGCGCGCCAGGTCGAGGATCGGCTGGTGCAGGCCCCAGCGGTCGATGAGCTTGCGCATGGCCGTGCTCTCACCGCCGGGAATGATCAGGCCGCTCACGTCTTCGAGGTCCTCCGGCAGACGGACGGCGACAGCGTCGACGCCAAGCTGCTTGAGGATCGCGATATGTTCCGCGAAAGCGCCCTGAACGGCGAGCACGCCGATCTTCAGCCGCGCTCCACCGTGGCGGTCGTCAGTACTCGTCATATCCGGACCGTGCGCCGGAGTGCCCGGCGTCTTACTACCAGCCGCGGACGGCGAGCCGCTCGCTGTCCGGCATGTTTCGGACTTCGAGCCCCGACATTGGCGCGCCAAGGCCCTTCGAGACGTCGGCGATGATCTGCGGGTTGTCGAAGTGAGTCGTCGCCTGCACGATGGCGCGCGCCGTGCGGGCTGGATCCTCTGACTTGAAGATGCCCGAACCGACGAAGACACCCTCGGCGCCCAGCTGCATGGCGAGCGCCGCGTCTGCTGGCGTGGCGATGCCGCCGGCGACGAAGTTGACCACCGGCAGCTTGCCGTTCTTGGCCACGTCCTTCACCAGCTCGTATGGTGCCTGCAGGTTCTTGGCCGCGACAAACAGCTCGTCCTCGCGCATGCCCTGCAGCTCGCGGATGCCGGACCACAGCGCGCGGATGTGGCGCACAGCCTCGACGATGTTGCCGGTGCCGGCCTCGCCCTTGGTCCGGATCATCGCCGCGCCTTCGTTGATGCGGCGGAGCGCCTCACCCAGATCTCGGCAGCCGCAAACGAACGGCACTTTGAACGCGTGCTTGTCAATGTGATTCAGCTCGTCGGCCGGAGTGAGGACTTCCGATTCATCGATGTAGTCGACACCCAGCGCCTCCAGCACCTGCGCCTCGACGAAGTGGCCGATGCGTGCCTTGGCCATGACCGGAATCGTGACCGCGTCCATGATCTGGGTAATCAGCAGCGGATCGCTCATGCGTGCCACGCCACCCGCGGCACGGATGTCGCTCGGGACGCGCTCGAGCGCCATCACGGCGACTGCACCAGCGTCCTCGGCGATCTTGGCATGCTCGGCC
This sequence comes from Candidatus Limnocylindrales bacterium, assembly GCA_036558545.1. Lineage (GTDB taxonomy): Bacteria > Chloroflexota > Limnocylindria > Limnocylindrales > CSP1-4 > JALYGJ01. The sequence goes on along the minus strand of DATBFJ010000071.1, from coordinate 26,346 downwards.
GTGACGACGTCCATGATCACGCCGCCCTTGAGCATCTGGGCGAGGCCCTTCTTGGTCGTCCAGGTCGACTTTTCTTCGGTCACGATGGTCCTTGGATCCTCTCGATGGCAGCGTCCACGCTCTGACTCGCGCCGCTCCCGCGAATTATCTCACTCAGGAGATCGTCGCCTTGAGAGGTATAAAACGCGAACGATGCCGGGCCACACTCCGCCGCCAGTTTTGCAACCCATCTATGAGGGCTGGGGTCAACACCAGGCCGACTTCGTCCGTGTGCTCAGACCACTGAACCCCGAGCAGCTGGCAATTCGGCCGTCGCCCAACATGTGGGCGATCTGGCAGCTTGCCAGCAACATGGCTGGTGGTCGGGCGTACTGGTTCCACGACATCCTCGGCGAAGGGCCTGCCGAAACCCGCGACATGTTCCGAATGACACGCACGACGGTGCCCGGGCTGAGTCTCAGCGACGCCGGATGGGAGGACGACGACAACCACCCGCGCAGCGCCACGGAGCTGGTCGACGCGTTTGAGCGCACGTGGTTGGTCATCGAGGACTGTCTTGCACGCTGGACCGTCGAGGATCTCGTCGAGCCACTCGAAACCAAACGAGGCAGGCAAACGCGTGCGTGGGTCATCTGGCACGTCATCGAGCACGAGCTTGAGCACGGCACGGAGATTGCCGTGATGCTCCGAGAGCACGGCCTGGACACGATCGAGCTCTAGGCACGCCTACATACACTGCGCGCGATGGCAGTACTGACTTCGCGAGTCGACCCGCGCAGCGACGAGGCGCGCGCCAACGCTCGTGCGATGCGCGCGCTGGTGACCGACCTACGTGACAAGACGGCCGAGGTCAGCGCGCGCGGGGCAGCCGGCGACGATCGCAGCATCGCGCGGCATCGCGAGCGGGGCAAACTTCCCGTTAGAGAGCGCATCGAGCACTTGATCGATCCCGGATCGCCGTTCCTCGAGCTCTCTCCGCTCGCGGCGATCGGCATGTACGACGGCGACGCGCCCGGCGCCGGCATGGTCACGGGCATCGCGAGGGTGGAAGGCACGGACGTTGTCATCGTCGTCAACGACGCGACGGTGAAGGGTGGCACCTACTACCCGATGACCGTGAAAAAGCACCTCCGCGCCCAGGAGATCGCACTCCAGAACCGACTGCCCTGCCTTTACCTGGTCGATAGCGGCGGCGCGTTCCTGCCGCTCCAGGACGACGTCTTTCCCGACAAAGAGCATTTCGGGCGCATCTTCTACAACCAGGCCCGGATGTCGGCCGCGGGCATTCCGCAAGTTGCTCTCGTGATGGGTTCGTCAACTGCGGGCGGCGCGTACGTGCCGGCGATGAGCGATGAGACGGTCATCGTCCGCGGCACAGGCACGATCTTCCTCGGCGGCCCGCCACTGGTGAAGGCCGCAACGGGCGAAGACGTGACCGCTGAAGAGCTTGGTGGCGCGAGCGTTCACGCGCGCGTGAGTGGTGTCGCCGATCACGAGGCGCTTGACGACGAGCACGCGCTCGCAATTGGGCGTCAGATCATCGCCAGCCTCAGCTGGAAGAAACCCGATGCGCCATGGGACAGGGCCGCCCCTTGCGCTCCAGTCGTCGCAACTCCCGATCCTGATGATCCAGAGTCGCTCACCGATGATCCCTACGGCATGTACTCAGCCGTCAGCGCAGACCTGCGCAAGGGCTACGACGTACACGAGGTGATCGCCCGACTTCTCGATGGCTCCGAGTTCCACGAGTTCAAGCCCGGCTACGGCGAGACCCTGGTCACCGGGTTTGGTCACCTGGACGGATATCCCGTGGGCGTCCTCGCGAATAACGGCGTCCTGTTCTCACAGTCGGCGCTCAAGGGTGCGCATTTCATCGAGCTCGCCTGCCAGCGCAAGATTCCTCTTGTTTTCCTGCAGAACATCACCGGCTTCATGGTCGGTCGCGAGTACGAAAGCGGCGGTATCGCCAAGGACGGCGCGAAGCTGGTCACGGCCGTGGCGTGTGCCGAAGTGCCCAAGTTCACGGTCATCATCGGTGGATCGTTCGGAGCGGGGAACTACGGCATGGCCGGCCGTGCCTATGGCGCGCGCGGGCTGTGGATGTGGCCAAATGCGCGCATCAGCGTCATGGGCGGCGAGCAGGCGGCCATGGTGCTGTCGATGGTCGGCACGTTCAAGGACGACAGGGAGCGGGAGGCGTATCGCAACGAGATCCGCGCGAAGTACGAGCGCGAGGGCAATCCGTATTACTCGACGGCACGCCTGTGGGACGACGGCGTTATCGACCCCGCTCAGACTCGCGACGTCCTGGCAATCGCGATTGCAGCCTCGCTCAACGCGCCGATCGGGGAGACAAAGTTCGGCGTCTTCCGGATGTAGCCGGCGCCGGCTGCGCGGCTACGGCGCCGGTCCAAAGTCCTGCTCATCGAGGTAGAGCCAGTCTCCGGCACCGTTGTTTGCCCCCATGTCCGTGGCGTACAGGTTGACGTACTGGCTGGCCGAGTCGCCGTTTACGTCGAAGGCCACTGTGCCCAGCGACGTCTCGACCTTGTTCGCTGGATCGACTGCGTAGGCACGTACTGCATCACGCAACGCGGGTGCCGCGATGGCCTGGTCCGCGGCGTGCTGGATCGCTCCTATAGCGACTTGCGTGCACGCGTAGGCGGCCGCGGCGTAGGGGTTTGGATCCGCGCCGAATGTCTCTTGATAGCGCTGGCTGAAATCGGCCTTGGTCGGCGCGATTGAAGCTTGGGTGATGAATGTATTTGCCGCCGCGGGGCCGGCGAGGTTGATGAACGAGCCCGAATCCGTTCCGGTCCCGTCGTACAGTCCGTCCCAGCTGACAAACGGCACGCTGTGGTAGCCGTCGAGGAACATGACGTGTTTCAGAGAGGCTGCGGGCGCGCTATCACCTGCGTAATAGACGGCCCAGGCGCCCTCCGAGGTGTCTGCCAGCGGGCTGACGATATCCGTGTAATCGCTCGTGCCTGGATTGACGGCGCGACGCTCGGTTGTGCCACCGCGCGCCTGGAACGCTGCCTGAAAGGCGTCGGCGACTTGTCGACCTCCGACGCTCGTGTCGTCGACGACCAACACCTGTTTGATGCCGAGTCCCCGCGTGTCGGGAATTCCAGCGTTTGGGATGCCCGTGGTCGGCGACTGGTAGACAAACGCCGCCGCGGCCGGCCCCTGGATATCGTCGCTGGTGATGAGTCGTACGTAATTGATTCGATCTGGGTTGGCCGATCGCAGATCGAGTGCCCCATCTCGAGGTTTGGTCAGCCCAGGGTTCGTGTTCGAGGGACTGCACATCAGGAGTCCCGCCGCATTCGTCGGCGGGATATCGACAACGCCATGCGGCGACTGGAGGGGGCCGATCACCGCCAGAACTGAGTCGTCGGCAACGAAATCGTCGATCGAGGCGGTCGCGAGGTACGTGTCGCTGCTCGCTCCCTCGTCTTCGACCTCGAGCTTAATAACCTGGCCGTCAACTCCGCCCTGGGCGTTCGTATCGTCGATGGCCATTTGCACGGCGTTGACAAGCGTCTCGCCCAGTGGTTCTCGTGCCCCTGATAGCGGGAGCTGAGCTGCGATCGTCCACGGTCCGGGCGGCAAGTGGCCGACTGCCCCGTTGGCGCCGCGCTGGACGAGCCAGGCCCCGGCAAGCGCAACGACGACCACGAGTCCGATAGCAGCGCCTGCGCCGACAAGAGTTGGCGTGCCCCATCGCGACGAAGCAACTGTCCGAACTCGAGGCCCGGGCGGCACTGTCAGCCACACGCGTCCCTGCGAGCCGGTGTCTCGCTCGGCCGTTCGAGCCCTCTGATACGCCAGCTCTGACGTGGGCGCCAAACGACGAACGTCGTCTGACACGAGCATCGCGCCAGCTGGAGCCAGGGCGCCAAGGTGCGCCGCTTCCACGAGGCTATGAGCTGGGCTATCGCCGCTCTCGGTTACGAGTCCACACGCAATCGAGACGGCTCCGTCATGGTCCCCGCGGAGCGGGGTCTGCAGCAGGCGGCTGCCAAGCTCCAATGCTGCGGAGACCGTGGGACACACGCACATGTAGCTGTCGCCTTCGGCACGGATCTCCGTGCCGGGATGGGCCGCTACGGCTTTCTGAATGGCTTCACCGAACGAAAACAGCGTCGCGGCGGCGTAGTGTGCGCTGAGTCGTTGCATCAGCTCGGGAAGGCCACGCAACTCAACGTAGAGATAGCCGTGCGCGGAATCCGACGGGCGCTCGTGTGTCGCCCCACTGATGGCTATCCGCGACTTCGGATCGGCCGTGATGTAGCTCCGTTCTGAGTTTCGGGCAGCGAATGCTGACTCGACTAACCAGTGGGCGTGAACTCAGACGGCACGGCCGTTCCTTCGCTCGTACGCCACCTGATCAGAGCTCCCAGACGATCTTCAGGGCAGGATCTGGAGTGTATGAACAGAACGTGCCTGTGTGAACCGTCAACGTCAGGTGCCGACCGAGCTCAGGCCCATGGGTCGAAATCCGGTCGACGGAAGACCAGATCGCTTTGGTAACGCTTATCCGCGCTCGCTCCGACGCGGATGTGGCGCTCCGAGTAACTCCTCCAAGGCCAACAGCGCCGGCGAGCTCCCGAATGAGAAAGTCGCGCTCTTCGCTCAAGCGCGCGACGCGCTCGGGATCGTTCCAATCCGTAGCCTGTGCAATTTCCGCATCTATGTCGGCGAGGCGCCGGCGGTAGTCCTCGCGTGCCTCCGCGTCGATTACCTCGCCGCCGCCGGTAAATGGATCTGACGTGAAATCAGCAGCAGCAGCGGGGTCGACGCGCGCAACCTCGTTGGAAGCCGCGTCTCGACTGGCGCCACGGACGAGTTCCAGCGAGTGAATTTCGCGATCTGGGGCGGCGAGCAATGAGGCCAGGTAAACCAGGCCCTTGCTGTCGCGCAGCGAAAACGTCGAACCTCCGAACGAGATCGTCCAGAACTCCCCATCGCGGCGGAAAACGTTTGGCTTTGTGGCCGGCTGCCCTTTGTCAGTCAGCAAATCGACCAGACCAATCTCCAGCGCGGTCCTTTGCGCTGCCGCAAGGGTCTGAGCCGCCAACTCGGCATCGCCTGCACGCCCGCGCTCGGCCAGGACGTTGGCGACGTCGGCGCGGGCGCGTGCCGCCCACGGCAAGAGATCATTGCGATCAGCGACACGAACGGCCGCATCCAGATGGCGCTGAGCGTCGTCAAGGCGACCCTCACTCGCCGCGATCAGTCCGAGGTACCTGTCGACTGGTCCGGCACTGCCGAGCTCTGGGACGACGGCGAGCTGTCCGGTGTGCCGAAACAGCTCTGCGTATGCGTCAGGTCCGGAGGCGCGCATCGCGAGGGCAAGCAACTGCGCGTTGTTGCCGGCATGATCCTGCAGCCTCTTCCTCGTGGATGCGACGTCATCAGCGATGTACCGGCCCAGATCGCGCCTCAGCAGGAAGCCCTGGAACCACAGGCCTTCCGGGTCCTCAGCCACGAGCTTGTCGGCGCGCGAGTACTCGCCGCGTAGTAATGCAGTCGTCGCAGATCGTGCTCTGAACGCGGCGAGGCGTGCCAGATCTCCCGGCCCGGGCAAAAGCCGTTCACACGCTTCGAGCTCCTCAACGGCCTCGGCAACCATCGCCTTCTGGACGAAGACATCAAAGAGTGCGAGGCGTGCGTCGAACTGACCTTCTGCAGAACTGGCCTTGGTGGCTGTTGCCAGCTGATCCAGTGCCGTCTGCAGAGCCTCGACGAGACTGGCGCTCATATGGTCAGCTTGGTTCATCCGTCGTGGCGCAAAGAATATTCATCACTGCGGGCGTGCAGCGCGCCGGAAACTCAGGCCGCAGCGGCGGGATCGAGCACTTTCTCGCCGACGAGATACCAGGTGTCCATCTCACCCTTGCCCTTAACCTCGACCGGGCCGCGATGCTCGAAAACGAAGTCGTCCTTGAGCAGGTCGTGCGTCGCATTGGTCACCTGGATGTGGCCCGGCGTGCCATGTGACTCCATGCGGCTGGCGATGTTCACCGCGTCGCCCCACATGTCATAAAGGAAGCGCTTCCGACCGATCACACCCGCGACGACCGGTCCCGAGTTGATCCCAACACGCAGCTCCAGCCCGAGCTTGCCGACGTCGTCGTTCGCCTTCATTACGCCCAACATGTCCAATGCCATGCAGGCAATGGCCCTTGCATGGTCTTGGCGCGAAGTCGGTACACCGGCGGCAACCATGTAGCAGTCGCCGATGGTCTTGATCTTCTCGAGGCCGTAGCGTTCGGCAAGCTCGTCGAATCGGCTGAACAGCGAGTCGAGAGTGCCCACCACCTGCGTCGGCGCAAGTCGCTCGGCAAACGGGGTGAAGTCGACAACGTCGGCGAACAGGATGGAAGCCTCGTCGTAGTGGTCCGCGATGGTCTGCGGCTCAGACTTGAGCCGATCGGCAATCGAGCGAGGCAGAACGTTGAGCAGCAGGTTCTCTGCCTTGTCCTGCTCTATGCGCAACGCGGCGAGGGCGTCCTGGCGTTGAACGACGAAGACGACCATCAGGACGAAAACGACGATCCCCGCAACCGAGATGTTGAGCGCCAACATCGTCGTCGTGAACCACGCCGGCAGCGGTAGTGGAGTGCCGTCACGCAGGAACTCACCCACGAGCCCGGAACCCAGGAAAACCACGAGCCACGCGATGAACCATTCGACGCCACCTGCGGCGCCTATAAAGACGAGGGCACCGATTGGCGCCAGGAAGCCCCACAGTCCCACACCCGAGGAAGCCACGAAGCCGCCGAGCGGAATCGCCGAAAGGGTCGGCGCGAGCAGTATGTTCGCCAGCTCGATCCACAGGAGCAATCGGACGTTGTGCGTGCGCGCGAAGACGATGAGCGCCATCACCGACACGACGAAATAGAGGTACGGCACGTAGCCCACCGGTGAGCCGAGGACCAGGTAAAGGCTGCCCCACATCAGCGAGATCGGCAGGATCAGTACCGAGATCGCGACGAGCAACGCCTTGCGCAGGCGCTGGTCCTCGTCGTCGGCCGCGTCGATGCCGATCCGGGCGAACGGCCCGAGCGTCGAGAGCGTGGTGCTCAAGACGACGCGCCGCGCGTATACCGACCGGTGAGCGTTGCCGCCGCCAGAGTCTTGTCCGCGGCCGCCGACCTGACCTGCGAGGAAGTGCTGGCGGCGGCGCCGAGCGGAGCAGAGAGCGCATACAGCGTCAGGACGTAACGATGAGTTCCCGACGGCGGGCAGGGCCCGCGATATGGCTGGCCGCTTTGGACGCCTGCCGGCAGTTGGTCAGCAATCGAGGTGGTGCCTGCCGGGATGCCGGTGACCACCCAGTGGACGTATCCGTTGGCGTCGGGGTCGTCCATGACGAGCGCCAATTCCGCCGTGCCCTCCGGGACGCCACTCCACGCCACCGGCAGCTGCCTGTTGGCCCCGTCACAGGTGTAGTCACGGGGGATCGTCCCTCCTTCGCTGAATGCACTGCTCGTGAGCGTTAGCGTCATGTCAGGTGTTCCTTTCGGTGGCTCTGTTGGCACGTTAGCCGAAGCGCAGCTCAGCGTCAGCAGGATGGCTGCCACGAGCATCGCCAACCGCATCGTCCGCACATGTTGCTTTCTGACATGCGAAGGTGCGTGTGTGCAATACCTGAAACAAGGCGAGCGCGTGCAGCTGCGCTTTCTCAGCGGAGAGCGGTTCATGGCTGCGTCGCTTGACTGGCTGGGTAGCGAGAGTATTGGCTACGCCGCGTTGACCGGGCTCGGCGCAGTTCGCGGCGCCACGGTGAGCTACTGGAACGCTGAAACACAGCAGTACGAGCAACACCAGCTCACTGAGCAGATGGAGGTTGTCTCGCTGGTCGGAAACGTCACGATTCGCGAGGCCAAGCCGTTCATCCATGCCCATGTATCACTGGGCCGTCGCGACCTATCGGTCGTGGGCGGGCACGTGAACGAGCTGTTCGTGCACCCGACACTCGAGGTTTGGCTGCGCCCTGAGGCCCAGGCGGTCCACCGCGCGCTCGATGAGGCGTGCGGCCTTTATGTCATGCAGCTGCCAGAGCAGGCGTGAGCGACATCGCTAAGACCGGCTTAACCCTTGCTTCGGGCCGGGTGCTGCAGGTCAATGTCTCTCCCGGCGGTGTACCAAAGATGCCCGTCGATCGAGCGTGGGTCGGCCGGTACGGCCTCGAGGGCGATAAGCATCGCGAGTCCACGGTTCACGGCGGACCGCACCGCGCCGTTTGCCTGTTCGGGATGGAAGTCATCGACCGCCTTCAGGCAGAAGGTCACCCGATCATCGCGGGTGGAGCTGGCGAGAACCTGACCACGTGGGGCATTGAGTGGTCGCTGCTGCCGATCGGCGCCATCGTGCAAGTCGGCCACGAGGTTGTCCTGGAGCTTGCTTCGTCGACCACGCCATGTGCGACGCAGACGTACAACTTCAGCGATGGCAACTTCAATCGGATCCTGATCGACAAGCACCCTTCTGACTCGCGCATGTACGCCCGGGTTGTGCGCGAGGGCATCGTGGCGCCGGATGATCCGATCGTGGTTACGGCTGCGGGCGTGCATTCGACTGCCGTCGACGCGCTCACGCTGCGCTGGCTCGACCGCGCCGAGGGCAAGTCGTCTATCGCTGCGTGGAAAGCCGCACGGTCGGCGGGATTCGAGGTGGACATTTACGAGTCCGGCGAAATCTCCATGGCATCGTCGCGTCAACTGCCCGGCCCGGCATTCAATCAGGCACATGGCTTTGCCGGGCTCCCGAACCTGCTGCCGATGGCGTTTGACTACTTCGACCGGCGCGGCACGCGAGGATGGATTTGGGCTGAAGATGCGCCATGGGTAGGAGCCGAGCCTGATTTGACTTTGGGCATGTTCGCGGCGGCCCCCGGCGACATCGCGGAGCTACCCACGCCCCAAGGTGTCCTCATCCGCCGCGTGCAACCAGATGACACGGCCGACTTCGCGAGTGTCGAAACGGGCAACACGTCCGCGGGCGGGATGGACGCCGGCACCGTCGATCCGTGGCCGGCCGTGCTGCGCGAGCTGGCGCGGACAAGCTCGCGAACAATCTTCGTCGCCGAGATGGATGGCGAAGTGGTTGGCAATGCGTCGCTGCACGTCAGCGGCAAAACCGGCTGGATGCGCGGCGCCGTCGTTGCGCAGCGGGCGCGCGGGCGTGGCATTCAGCGCGCTTTCATCGCCGCCCGCGCACGAGCCGCAGAGGAGATCGGCTGCAACCTGGTTGGCGCCTCTGCCGAACCGGAACTCACCTCGGCTCGCAACTTGCGGGCATCGGGCATGCACATGATCGGAATGCGCTCCAACTACATATACGACCCGAAATGAAAAGCAACTTGATCGTCGAGCGCAGCGGCCCAAACAGCTCCGTCGCGCGTGTGACGCTCAACCGCCCGGACGTTCACAACGCGTTCAATGCGGAGCTGATTGTCGAGCTCCGTCGCCTGTTCCTGCGCCTGTCCGATGAGCCCGCAGATTCGCTGCGCGTCGTGGTGCTCGCCGGCGAGGGACCGTCGTTCTGCGCCGGCGCGGACGTCAAGTGGATGCGTGCCAGCCTTGGCTTGACGCGCGAGGAAAACGAGCAGGATGCGATGGTCATGGCCGAGATGTTCGATGCGATCGATCGCTGCGCCGCGCCCGTGGTCGCACGCGTACAAGGCGCGGCCCTTGGCGGTGGTATGGGTCTGTGCGCGGTTGCGGATCTTGTCATCGCAGAGGCCGGCACTCGATTCGGCTTTACGGAGACGCGGCTGGGCATTCTGCCATCGGTCATATCGCCGTTCGTGATCGCCAAGATCGGCGAAACGCACGCCCGCGCGCTTTTCCCGGGTGGGCGTCGCTTCGACGCGATGCGTGCGCTGCGAATTGGCCTGGTACACGAAGTTGTCGAGGGTGAGGTTGCCCTCGACACGGCCGTTCAGACGGCCGTGAAGGACCTGCTGGCCGCAGGGCCAACTGCAGCGCGAGCCGCGAAAGCGATCATCCGTGAAGTTCGTGGGCTGCCCCACGAGTCGACGCGTTGGCATACCGCGCGCCGAATAGCCGGCCAGCGGACGAGCGCCGAGGGCCAGGAAGGTCTGCGCGCCTTCCTGGAGAAACGCGACCCCGCGTGGAGGAGCGACTAGGCTCCGCGCGAATTGACAGTAAACGCGACAAACGCGACATTCGAAGCAGATTGAGCGAGCCAGTTGGACCCGGTGAAGCCGCGCGCCGTTTAGGCGTCAGTACTCGCACGGTCCAGCGATGGTTGCGTGAGGGTCGACTGCCGCGGGTGCAGGTGGGCTCACGGGTCAAGGTTGATGCCTCCGCGTTCGGCACAACGTCCGGCACAACGAAGGATTCCGAGGCCGTACCCAGGATCGACCGGCTGCTCGTGGCAAACCGCGGCGAGCTGGTCGTCCGCATCTCGAGAACGTGCCGTCAACTCGGAATCACGAGCCTCGCTCTTGCTCCCAATGACCAGGCGCGTGCGTGGTGGACGTCTGCGGCCGACGAGATTGTCCCGCTCGGCGGGACGTACCTCGACATGGACGCTGTTCTCGCGGCGGCCAAGAGTGCCCGGGCCGACGCGATACACCCGGGCTACGGCTTCCTCGCCGAGAACGCCGACTTCGCTGACGCGGTCATTCGCGCCGGCATCGCGTGGGTGGGGCCGTCCCCGGAGGCGATGCGCGCGCTCGGCGACAAGGCAGCGGCACGGCGTCTTGCCGCGTCCATCGGCGTTCCGATCCTGCCGGGCTACGACGGCGCCGACCAAGCGAACGAGATCCTGCTGCGCGAGGCAAAGCGAATCGGCTTTCCCGTTCTGGTCAAGCCCAGCGCAGGGGGCGGCGGAAAGGGGATGCACGTCCTGGACAGTACGGGCGACTTCGCCGAGGTCGTTGGCCGAGCTCGGCGCGAGGCAGCCGGCGCGTTCGGCGACGACCGCCTGGTGCTGGAGAAGTACCTGGCACGGCCACGCCACGTAGAGGTCCAGCTGCTCGGAGACAGGCACGGCAACGTGGTCCATCTCGGCGAGCGCGAATGTTCAGTGCAGCGTCGCCATCAGAAGGTCATCGAGGAAGCGCCGTCTCCCGCGGTCACGGCAAGGCTGCGTGCTCGTCTTGGCGGAGCAGCGATCGAGCTCGCGAAGGCAGCGGGCTACACCAACGCGGGTACGGCCGAATTCTTGTTGGCTGACGGCGGAGAGTTCTACTTTCTGGAGCTGAACGCCCGGCTTCAGGTCGAGCACCCGGTGACGGAGCTCGTCACCGGCCGCGATCTGGTTGCCGACCAGCTGCGCATCGCCGTGGGCGAGCCCCTTGGCTTCACTCAAAGCGAAGTGACCTTGACTGGCCACGCGGTCGAGGCTCGCCTTTACGCGGAGGATCCATGGCACGAATTCGTGCCTGCCACGGGCGAGGTGCTCGAGGTTCGCTGGCCCAGCGGTGACGGGATCCGCATCGATCGCGGAATCGCGTCGGGTGACGTGGTGGGCACGCGCTACGACCCGCTCCTGGCCAAGCTTGTTGGCTTTGGAACCGACCGAGTTGCGGCATTGGCGACCCTCGGCGACGTCCTGAAATCGACCAGCGTCCTGGGTGTGACCACGAACCGTGGGTTTCTCGAATGGCTGGTCGACGACCCCGGAATACGCAAGGGAAGCATGTGGACGACATTCATCGACGAGCATTGGCCCGAGATCGCGGCTAAGGCGCCGGCTATCCCGACACAGGCGTGGTCCGCGGCCGCGGCCGCATTGCCGTCGGGATTCCGGCTCAACGCACGGCCTGTCGTTCGCATCACGATCGATGACGAGACCCGGTCGGTGGCAGTGCCCTACACCCATTCGGAAATTCCGTGGACCAGGGCTGGAGACAGTTCGATCGTCCTCGACGTCAGCGGTCGATCGATGCGTGCCGCCCTGGCCTCTCCGCCAACCGTGGAGGCGGCCGTCCGTGGCGCGGCTCACGAAGGTGCCGGCGCACAGTTGATCAAGGCGCCAATGCCCGGAACGGTCATCGCGGTACGCGTCGGCGAAGGCGACGTGGTCGAGGCGGGCCAGGTGCTTATCGTGCTCGAAGCAATGAAGATGGAAAACACCGTCCCGGCTCCGGCGGCCGGCCGGGTGGCCAAACTCCTGGTCGAGGCCGGCCGCCAGGTGCAGCGCGGCGACACGCTCGTCGAGCTTGACTAGGCCGGCGTTCCAACAGGCGTAACGTTCGGACGATGTCGCAGCTGCCTCAGCACGTCCGGATCTACGAAGTTGGCCCGCGTGACGGCCTGCAGAATGAGTCGCGACCGATCTCGACCGACGACAAGGCGCACTACATTCGACTGCTGTCCGCCGCCGGTTTGACGGAGATCGAAGCCACCAGCTTCGTCTCGCCCAGGGCGATCCCTCAGCTGGCAGACGCGGAAGCGCTGATGCCGATGCTGCCGGACCGGGACCGTGTCCGCTACCCGGTGCTCGTACCAAACGAGCGCGGCATGGACCGCGCAATCGCCGCGGGCGCCAATGCGCTGGCCGTCTTCACCGCGGCGAGCGATGCCTTCACTCAGCGCAATATCGGGATGACGATCGACGAGTCTTTGAAGGCGTTCAAGCCCGTGCTTGATCGGGGGCGAGAACTCGGTTGGTGGAAGCGCGCTTACGTCTCGACCGCTTTCGGCTGTCCGTTCAGCGGCGCCGTCGGCGTGCGCAAGGTTGTCGACGTGAGCCTCAGGTTGCTCGATCTCGGAGCGGACGAGATCTGCCTCGGCGACACGATCGGCGTGGGCGTGCCCAGCCAGGTTCACGAGCTCACAGAGGCCCACGCCGCGCAGGGTATTTTGCTCAGTCAGGTCGCCTACCACTTCCACGACACGCGCGGAACAGCGCTTGCCAACGTTCTGGCCGGTCTGCAAGACGGCGTCTCGTGCTTCGACTCGTCGACGGGCGGTACAGGCGGCTGTCCCTACGCGCCAGGGGCCGCCGGAAATCTGGCGACCGAGGATCTCGTCTACTTGCTCGACGGCATGTCGATCGACCACGGAGTCGATCTGGTCAAGATCCTCGAAGCGGCGCGTTTCATCGCCAACGCCCTGGGCAAACCGCTGTCAAGCAAGGTTGGTCAGGCGGGTGGCTGGGACCAGCAGACAGGAGCCCGGACAGGCGTCTAACTCGATGCTCTGAAAGCTCACTGTTCGCAGCGCGGCGTTCACGCTCACTTTTGCTACGATGCAAGCGTGGTCCGGCCGAGTCCCGGCTGACCTCAGGGAGTCATGGATAGCGCGGTACTGCTGCTCAATTCCGATTACGAGCCGCTGAACGTGTGCAACGTCCGGCGCGCCTTCCGCCTCGTCTTCGCTGAGAAGGCCGAGGTCATCCAGTACGACCACCATGACGTCCGCACGGCCACGACCGTCTACCGGGCGCCCAGCGTCATCCGCCTGCAGCATCGCGTCAAGCGACCGCGGCCCCGCGTGCGACTGAGCCGTCGCGAGATCTTCATTCGTGACAAGCACACCTGCCAGTACTGCGGCGCTACCGCGAGCGATCTGACGCTCGACCACGTCATTCCGCGCCATCGTGGTGGCGGCCACACCTGGGACAACCTCGTCGCAGCTTGCAAGACGTGCAACCACCGCAAGGGCGGCAGGCTCGTCGACGAGGCGCGAATGCGCTTGGCCCGCCCGCCGTTCGAGCCGCGCTGCGACGTCTACACGCTGTTCACGCCGTACCTCTCAGACCCGCGCAACGAAGCCTGGCGCGACTTCCTCTTCGTCGGCCGCAACTAAGCTCGGGCATTCGGCCTGATGACCGACTTTCGCGTTCCTGACTCCGTCCTTGGGGTGCTTCAAACGCTCTGGTCGCGTGATTGCGACGCATACGTGGTGGGCGGTGGCGTGCGTGACACATTGCTTGGTCGGCCGGCTCCGGCCGATTGGGATGTGGCAACGTCGGCCAAGCCTGAGGAAGTCAAGGCCGCGTTCGCCAATGGCCAGTACGAGAACCGATTCGGGACGGTCACGGTGATGCTGGGCGAGGATTTGCTCGCGGAGATAACGACCTTCCGGCGCGACCACCAGTACGCGGATCACCGCCGTCCGGATTCGGTCACATTCACCGACTCTCTGGACGAGGATCTGGCGCGGCGCGACTTCACGGTCAACGCGATCTGCTGGGGACGCCGGGCGAGCGAAGCCGTCCCTGGGCTCGTCGATCCGACCAACGGGCTGGCTGACCTGGACGCCCGACTGATTCGGGCGGTGGGCGAGCCCGGCAAGCGTTTCGACGAGGACGGACTGCGTCTGCTGCGCGCGGCCCGGTTCGCGGCTCAACTTGGCTTCGTGATCGAGCCTGCGACCTTGGCCGGAATGCGCGAGACGGCCGAGACTGTGAAATGGGTCTCGCAGGAGCGGGTGGGCGGCGAGCTGCGGCGCATGGTCGCCGCGGACCCGCCGTCAGTCGCGTTCAGGATCCTGGCCGATACCGGCGTTCTGGAGCATGCCCTGCCGGAGCTCGCCGCCCAGCGCGGAGTGCCACAGGACAAGATCCCCGGCCACGACCTGTGGCTCCATTGCCTTACCAGCCTCGACGCTGCGGCAGGCATCGACCCAGGCAATCAGCGGCTGCGGCTGGCGGCTCTGTTGCACGACATCGGCAAGCCCGGCACCTTCGCCGATGGCCACTTCGTGGGCCACGACACGGAAGGGGCGCGACTCGCCGAGTTGCTTCTCGCGCGGCTCGCCTTCCCACGTCGTGAGATCGAGTGGATCGCCGACCTGATCCGCAACCACATGTTCAACTACGAGCCGCGCTGGAGTGGCGCCGCGATTCGCCGCTTCGTGCGTCGCGTCGGGCGCGACAAGATGGATGACCTTCTGAAGTTGCGCGCCGCAGACAACGTCGGCAGCGGTCTCGCGCCCGACGCGGGCTGCCTCAACGAGCTGCGCCAGCGCATCGACGATGAGCTCCGCTCGAATCCGCCGCTCAATCTGCGCGATCTCGCGATCCACGGCGACGACCTCGTCGCGGAGCTCGCGATCAAGCCGGGTCCTGAGGTCGGCCAGTTGCTCAACCGGCTTCTGGGCCTCGTTATCGCCGACCCGGCTCAGAATCGGCGCGACGTGCTGATCGCCCACGCTCGCGATTGGCACCAGGGCGGACAGTCGGCCGCGTGAACGTCGACAACTACGAGAAGCAGATCCAGGCTGACCGGCTTCTTACCTACGGGCTGCTCGACCAGGCCGAGCGGCTCTACGAGGAGGTACTCGCGCTCGAGCCGACCAACGTCGAGGTCGCCTTTGGACTTGCCCGGGTGGCCCTCGAACGTGGCGACGAGCCGCTTGCGTATGAGCGCGTGCAGCGTGCCGTGAAGATAAATCCGCGCTTCGATGATGCTGTGCGGCTCGAGCAGCGGCTCAAGGAGATCCTTGCCGCGCGCCAAGCCAACGTCACGCACCAGGCTCCACGAGACGTCCGTCCCTCGGAGCAGGCCGCCTTCGCAAGGAATCGGTCGATGGCCGATCATCGGGCGGACGACATCAAGAGGGGCAAAGACAAATGAGAGTCATGGTCACCGGCGGTGCCGGCTTCGTTGGCAGCACCACATCGCAGCGTCTGGTCGAAGCTGGTCATTCGGTGATCGTGTACGACTCGCTGGTCCTCGGTCACCGCGGAGCCATTCCACCCGGTGCAAAGCTCGTCACGGGCGATATCGCCGATCGTCCCCTGCTCGAACGGACGTTGCGCGACAACGAGATCAATGCGGTGATCCACTGCGCGGGCTTCTCGCTGGTCGGCGAGTCGGTGCAGCAGCCGCAGAAGTACTTTGACAACAATGTTTCGGGCGGTATCGCATTCCTGGACGCGCTCCAGTCCGCCGGCGTTCGCCGGATCGTGTTCTCATCGAGTGCGGCCGTGTACGGCGAGCCACAGTCGACTCCGATCAGCGAAGACCAGCCGCTGCGGCCAATCAATCCCTACGGAGCGACAAAGGTCGCCGTCGAGAACGCGCTTGCCTCGTACGCCAAAGCTTACGGTTGGAGCGTGGTCTCACTGCGCTACTTCAATGCGGCCGGAGCGACTGATCTCCTGGGCGAAGTCCACGAGCCCGAGGCGCATCTGATCCCCAACATCCTCGCCGCAGTTGCGGATGGTCGGCGTGTCCCGATCTTCGGCAACGATTACCCCACGCCAGATGGCACGTGCATCCGCGATTACATCCACGTCGATGACCTCGCCGCGGCACATGCGTCTGCCCTTGAGTTCACGGCGGGCGATGAAAGCGGTCATACGCCGTGCAACCTCGGGTCTGGTACGGGCTATTCGAACCTCGACGTTCTACGGGCAGCGGAAACAGTCGTCGGCCACAAGATCGACTACGAGATGCAGGCACGGCGCGCCGGCGATCCGCCGGTGCTCGTGGCGAGCAACGACAGGGCGCGCAAGTTGCTCGGCTGGGAGCCCAGGCGCGGGCTCGAGGAGATGGTTCGTTCGGCGTGGCAGTGGCGCCAGGCACATCCGAACGGCTACGGATCAGACAACTAGAGGCAGATGCCCGACTACCTCTCCATCCCTGCGGACCCGCGCGACTGGCGACCACAGCAGGTCGACACGTCGCGCGGTGTTGCCTCGGTCGACAACCCACTGGCGGAGCCGATCTGGAGCGGCACGCGCGTGCTCGTCTTCTTCCGGGAAGCAGAGAACAAGGACGAGTGGGGCACAATCGAGGCAGTCGATGAAGACGGTAACGACTCGATCGGCAGTGCACGGCGCGCCTTCGACCAGCTTCGTCGCGCCATCGTCGCCACGGAGGCTGTTCTCGACGGGATAGTCACCGACCAGACGATCGACTCGGGCGTAAGCATGGAGTTCGACGCGCGCCACCCTGAGCTGGGCAAGGATCTCGCGTTTGTTGCCATCGACCTGTTGCGCGTGGATGACGTGACGCTCTTCGACGTGCCGCTGCTCGAGCGCAAGCGCCTCCTTGAGGGCGTCGTGGTGCAGAGCCCGCTCATCCGCCTCTCGCCGTACGTGACGCCGCCGATCCACGCGTGGCTGCGCACGTGGCGGATGGCCGGATTCAAGGGCGCGATCGTCAAGGGCGCGAACAGCAAGTACGTGCCCGGCTCGCGTACGTTCGAATGGACCATCGTGGAGAAGAACTGGTGAAGCCAAAGCGTGGCTGGCCTCTCGTCGTTCGGCTCGCCAGGGACGATGACCGCGATGCAGTGATGGCCTTTGCCACGAACACCTGGAACGACTGGGACTACGTGCCGCGTGCATGGCCACGCTGGCTCGACGCGGCGGACGGCGTGATGCTCGTCGGCGTCGCTGGTGGCGGAGGCGGACGCGACGCGGACGGCAAGCCGCTTTCACCTGGCACCGTCGTTGCAGTCGTCCGCGTGGCAATGCCGGCGAAGGGCGAGGCGTGGCTCGAGGCAATCCGGGTCGATCCGCGGGTCCGCGGCATGGATGTAGCCACCGACCTGCAGGTCGCCGAGCTTCAGTGGGCCTCGGCCAACGGCGCGCACGTCGTGCGCTACGCGACGAGCGCTGCGAACGAGGGCTCGCATCGGCTTGGCGCTCGAGGCGGCATGGAGCACATCGTTTCGTTCCTCGGCGTGTCCTGGGGACCCGAGCAAGAAGAGCGGAGCGGCTTCGATGCCGAGACCCAGCAGGCAGCCCAGCGCCAAAGACGTGCCGTGCTCGAGCGACTGGCGGTCGATGGCGTCGTAGCCGGTGCGGAAATGAGCGATCGCATGTGGCGCGGCGTCTCTACGGACGTCAGCTTCAGCGCCGGACACATGCTCTACGAGCCGCGGCCGTGGGCATTAGAAGAGCTGACCGAGCAGAAGCTTCGCGATCACGTTGCGCGCGGCGAGGTCCTGCACCGCAGCGACGACGGCGGCAAGGCGGTGGCGATCGTGGTCGCGGATGTGCCGCCGGCCGAGGACGCGACGCTGCGCCTGGCCCTGGTCACGGGCATCCCACAGACTGCCTTCAACCTGGTCGAGCGGGTGCGCCGTGCTGCCAACGGTGCGAGTCTTCGTTTCAGGTACCCAGAGGGAGCGCGACTGGTCAACGACGTCAGGCAGTCATACCTCGACGCCGGATACGAGCTTTCCGACTGGGCAATGCACATCATGGCCCGCGCCATCGACGACAGGCATCCAATTCCTCCGGTCGATCCGGATGCTCTTTACTTGGAAGATTCTCCCGAGGCGGTGATCACTCCGCCCCGCTAAGGTTCGGCTGATGCCTGCGGCCGCCCTGCCCAAAGCAATCCGCGACGAAGTTGCGCAGCTTGGCAGTGCCGACATCATGGTCGGCATCCCCTCGTTCAAGAACGCGGCAACCATCGGCTATGTCGCCCGCGCCGCCCAGGCCGGCCTCGTCCAATACTTCCCGGATCTGCGTCCGGTACTCGTCAACGCCGACGCGGACTCACCGGATGGAACACAACGCGTCGTGGTCGAGACAGAGCCGCCCGACTACGTCGAGCGGATCCTCCTCGTCCGCCCGACCAACAAACTGCGCCGCATCTCGTTGACCTACCCGGAGGTTGACGGCGTCGGCGGCAAGGGTGCCGCCCTGCGCACGATCTTCCAGATAGCGGATGCGCTGAAGGTGCAGGCGCTGGTCGTGGTGGACTCGGACCTGCGTTCGATAGTGCCCGAATGGATCGAGCTCCTGGCCGGACCCATCCACAAGGGCGGCTTTGATTTCGTGGCCCCGCTCTACTCGCGCTACAAGTACGACGGAACGATCACAAACACAGTCACCTACCCAGTGACCCGCGCGCTTTACGGCCTGCGCATTCGGCAACCCATCGGCGGCGACTTTGGCGTCTCTGGAGACCTCGTCCGTCACTACCTCGAGCAGGATGACTGGGACAGCGACGTATCCAAGTTCGGCGTCGACATCTGGATGACGACCAAGGCGATCACAGGCGGCTTCGCCGTCTGCCAGACCCGACTCGGGGCAAAGGTGCACGATCCAAAGGATCCCGGAGCCGACCTCGGACCGATGTTCTCGCAGGTCGTCGCGACCCTGCTGCGCCTAACCGACCTGCACGCCGACCGCTGGCTCGACGTGCGTGGATCGCACGACGTACCGATCTACGGTTTCGAGCGTCTGCTCGACCCGCCGCCACTTGCAGTGAATACAGGACGCCTTCTCGAGGAGTTTGCCAAGGGCAGGCTGAACGTCGGCGACGAATGGGAGATGGCGTTGGCGCCAGAGAACCTGGAAGTCGTAACGGCGCTGGCTGCCGACGCCGAGGGTGCGCTGGATGGCGGCTCGTTCAACTTCCCAGATGAGACGTGGGCGCGCATCGTCTATGACGTTGCCCTCGCGTGGCACGAACGTCGACTGGAGCTGGATCGCCTCGTCGCGGCCCTCATCCCCCTCTACTTTGCCCGTGTCGCGTCGCTGATTTTCGAGACGACGGAGCTGACCACTGATCAGGCCGAGGCGTATGTCGAGCGCCAGGCGCGTGTGTTCGAGTTGACCAAGTCGTACCTCGTCGACCGCTGGAAGCGCTCCGCGCGTGAGCCCGTTGCGACTCGCAGCACTGGGGCACAATGACGGCGGAACTCCCGGCCAAGGTTCTGATCCCGCTGGCCAATCCGCGGACGGCCGCCGATCTGATCCGAATTGGCGCTGCGTTGGTTCGGCCCGGCGGGACATTAACGGCCTTGGGCATCGTCGAGGTGCCGGAGGGAATGGCACTTTCCGAGGGAGCGACCAAGGCCCGCCAGGCGCGCCGCCTGCTCCAGCGTGTGCTCGAATTCGCGCCGCAGGGCACCGAGCTACGCACGGTGGTCCGGATTGGGCGCCGTGCCGCGGAGGGCATCGTCGAGCTTGCCGCCGAGGAAGAGGCCGACCTGATCATCTTCGGCTGGGGCGGCAGGCCAGGTGGCAAGCGCGGCGCGGACGCGGTCTTCTCGCCAACGATCGATGAAGTCGTCCGCGACGCGCCCTGCAATATCGCGGTCGTCAAGCAGCGCGGCGTCAAGGAAGTCAGGAGGGTGCTGACACCAGTGCGCGGCGGACCACACGCCGAACTTGCGCTTGCCTATGCCGCTGCGCTGGGGCGCTACTTCGATGCCGGGGTCGACGTGATGCACATCGTGCCACCGGGCGTGCCGGAGGTTGTTCAGGCACAGATCGAGCGTGCCCTCGCGACGTTCGTCAAGACACATGCCGATGAGCCGGCGCGACCGCTGCTTGTAGAGGGCACGAACGTCGCAGCGTCGATCATCCGCGAGGCAGAGTCGGCCCAACTGGTGGTGATGGGAGCGGCAGCGGTCGCGCCGGCCACAGCGGCCGGTGATGGGGCGCTTTTCGGCGAGCTACCGGAGACCGTGGCACAGAACGCCCAGCCGACGGTCATCGTCGTCAAGACGAGAGAGCAGATTGGCAACCACCTTTTCGAGCAACGAGCCGAACAGGCAGAAACACTCGAAGCGGCCGATCGCGCGGCCGAGCAGGGCCGCAGCATCGCCGCACGGGTCGACCGCTGGTTTGCCGAGTCGAACTACCACCACTCCGAGTTCAGTGACCTTGGCCGGCTTGTTGCGCTCAAACAGAAACAGGGAATCACGATCAGCGCGATCTTCCCGACGCTCAACGAGGCGAAGACCATCGGTCCCATCGTTCAGCGAGCCCGTCGCGAGCTCGTGGAACGCTTTGCGCTGGTCGATGAGCTGGTCGTCGTCGACTCGGAGTCAGACGACGAAACGCGCAAGATCGCCGCCGAGGAGGGCGCTCGAGTGGCCGTCCACTCGGACATCCTGCCCGGTTACGGCAGCTACCGGGGCAAGGGCGAAGCGCTGTGGAAGAGCCTGTACGCGACGAACGGCGACCTGATCGCCTGGTCGGACACGGACATCGTCGATTGGCACCCGCGCTTCCTTTATGGTCCGCTCGGCCCACTCCTCGCCGAACCGCGCATCGGCTATGTCAAGGCTTACTACCAGCGTCCCATCGTCGAGGGCGGACAGCTCAAGGAGGGCGGCGGCGGCCGCGTCACTGAGCTCGTGGCTCGGCCCCTGATCAACCTCTTCTTTCCCGAGCTCTCCGGCTTCATCCAGCCCCTTTCCGGCGAGTACGCCGGCCGTCGCGTCGACCTGGAGCAGATCCCGTTCTTCACCGGCTATGCAGTGGAGATCGGGCACCTCATCGACCTTGCAGAACGACTCGATCTTGCCGGACTCGGCCAGGTCGACCTGGATGTGCGCATCCATCGCAACCAGGAGCTCGAGGGCCTTTCGCGGATGAGCTTCGTCATTCTGCAGGCGGTAATGAAACGGCTGGAGGAGCGGCGCAGGGCACGCCTCTTCGCCGAGCTCGGATCGAGCATCAAGCTGCCCCGCTCCGGCCCCAACAAGCTGTCCCTCGAGGTCATCGACCTCGCGGACCAGGAGCGGCCGCCGATGATCCGAATTCCCGAGTACGCCGAGCGTCGAGCCGCCACGATCGCAGTCGCAACTCCCACCTGACATCGGATTGCGAGTCCTGATAGCGCCCGACTCGTTCAAGGGTTCGCTTGACCCGCTTGCAGTGGCGGATGCGCTGCGCCTGGGCTGGCAGCGCGCCAGACCCATGGACGAGATCAGACTGATCCCGCTGGCAGACGGCGGCGAGGGCACGCTCGAGGCGATCAAGAAGTCGGACGCCGACTGGGCCGAAATGCCGGCTCACGCTCGCGACCCGCTCGGCAACACGATCAGGGCGACTTTTTTGAGGCGCGGCGACGAGGCAATCGTCGAGTTGGCCACAGCCTCAGGACTGGCACTTGTACCAGCGGCCGAACGCGACCCGATGGCCGCGTCGACGTTCGGCACGGGACTGGTGCTTGCCGCGGCCGTTGGGCTGGGTGTTCGCAGGATCGTGCTCGGATTGGGCGGCAGTGCCACAACGGACGGTGGCTCGGGTCTGCTTGTTGCGCTCGGCGCGCGCTTTGTCGATGAGCGAGGCGACGAGCTGCCACTCGGCGGGGGGCCGCTCAGGCAACTCGCGCGAGCCGACCTCTCGGAGATCGCGCCTGTGCTCGGCGAGGTGGCGCTGACGGTGGCGAGCGACGTGACCAACCCGTTGCTCGGTGAGCGCGGCGCCGCCGCGGTCTATGGCCCCCAGAAGGGCGCGTCGAAAGAGCAGGTGCGCGAGCTCGAGGCGGCCCTGGCCAATTACGCGGACGTGCTGGAGGCAGTGACCGGCCGCGGAATTCGCGCCGTTCCCGGCGCCGGCGCGGCCGGTGGCACGACCGCCGGACTGCTGGCCATCGCAGACAGGTTCGCCTCTTTCGAGATCCGGCCGGGTGTCGAGGTGTTGATGGAACTGACCGGCTTCGACGCGGCCCTTGCGGACTGTGACCTGGTGCTGACCGGCGAGGGCCGCGTCGACGAGCAGACCGGGTTCGGCAAGACGGCGGCTGGAGTGGCGCGCCGAGCGCACGACGCCCGCAAGGAGTGCATCGCCTTCTGCGGTGGCGCCACGCCAGAAGGAATTGCCGCGCTCGCCGCGCTCGGCGCTCTGACGGTGCCGACTGTCGAGCAGCCGATCACCACGGACGAAGCAATCGCGCTCGGCGCGGCACCCATCGTGCGCGCCGCGGAACGCGCCGCGCGCATCCTGTCGCTCGCCGAGCCTCGCCACTAGCCTCCAGAGCGCAAGCGCGAGATTCCAATCTGATTCGAGGTCGGCCGCGCAATCCGCTGGCTTTCTCCAAGAATCAGCCAGCTTTCTCCAAACGGATGCGAATCCCGGCACGTTGGGCCCCGGATCGGGCGCCGTTTTCGCCCGGCAGGCTAACGTCGTCGAATCTGATTGGAAGATCGCTCGGCAGCGTCTGCGTAGTTTTTGTAGCGAGCCCTTGCGATCAAGGCGTCGTCGAGACCGGCGAATGCTCGCTGACGGCCGGCAACGAATGGGTCGAACACGACGAGCGTCGAGAAATTGCCTTCGCCGGGTGGTTCGCCACGCCACCACGAGTCGAAGGCGAGCGACGGATCGGGACACAGCGAACGAAAGGAATCCGCGCGCAAGCGGAGTGCGTGAAGAGACTCGGCGCTCCAGAGCGCCGCGATCACGTGTGTCTCGCTGTTCCAGCGCCGGATACCCAGCCGTTCCCCGATACCCGCCGCGAGGTACGCGCGTTTGCCGTTGAACGCGCCGGCCATCGACTGGAAATCGGGGAAACGCGTGCGATTTTCGATGTGCAACAACGCCCTACGCTCCGGATCCCACGCGACGAAGTCGGCACGGCCCGCGAACTGGTAGTGCTGATACGGCTGGTCAAGGCCCGTCGCAATCCCCAGCTGGCGAAATCGTCGCGCTTCGCACTCGCCCATGGCCGAGTGGACGAGATCAACATCAAGGTTGCGTGGCTGCTGTCGACGCGAGTCGACGAGCGTTAGGTCCGCTCGCCGGCCGAGTGCGTGGGCCACCCGAGCGGCGCCCTCTGCGGATCCGGACCGACCCGACTCGATGAGATACAGGAAGGACGCCGATATCCCGGCTCGGTGGGCGAGCTCCGCCACACTCCAACCTCGGCCCTGGCGCGCGTCGCGTACTTGCTGCCCGAACAGCACCCACAGCCGATCGACTGCCGCCGTGACCTGATCAGAGGACTCTCTGAGCTGTTTCTTGGGTGACATTCCAATCCGATTCAACGCACTACGGCTTAGTCGACCGTTACCAGCCACTTAACCAACACTTTCCGGCGTTCCAGCGGCGGGGTTTTCCAAATCCCATTGGAATGGCGCTAGGCTGCTTGCCGAATGACAACGGTCCTGACCAGCGATAAGCCACAGCCCAAGCCGAGAACAAAGGCCAAGTCAAAGCCGAAGCGCGCCAAGCGCGATCCGGTCAAGGCTTGGGACTCGCGGCTGCGCCGCTACAGGCCGAACCTCATGCCCGACACGCTCGACGCCTTGCGCACCATGTACGGCCAACCCGTCTGGGAGCGTGTCTACGACCCGACCAGCGAGCTCGTGCTGACGATGCTGTCGGCCAATAGCGCCGACATCAATGCCGAGAAGGCGTTCGACGCCCTGTGCGCGCACTGGCCGGTACAGGCGAGTAAGCGATCGGATGCCGCCCACTCGGGATTTCGGGTGGGCTGGGGCGGCGTCGGCATCACGGAGGCGGAAGCCGACTGGGCCGCCATCGCCGATGCACCGCTCAACGAGCTGATCGACGTCATCCGCCCAGGCGGCCTCGGGCCCACGAAGGCACCGCGCATCCAGGCCGTGCTGCGCAGGATCTTCGAGGAGCGCGGCAACTTCTCACTCGAGTTCCTGGGCGAGATGACACCCGCCCAGGCGCTCGCGTGGCTCACCCAGATTCCTGGGATCGGGCGCAAGACCGCGTCCGTGGTGCTGCTCTTCTCATTCGGTATGCCCTTGATGCCCGTCGATCGGCACATCGAGCGCGTGGCGAAACGCATCGGCCTCGTGCCACCCAAAGCCACGCCCGAGCAGGCGCACGATTACCTTCAGATTCAGCTCTTGGACGAACGCGTTCACGAGGCACACGTCAACTTGATCACCCACGGCCGCCAGACGTGTCACGCCCAACGGCCCGACCATGCACGTTGCGCCATCGCCTACCGCTGCCGTTTCTTCGATCCCAAAGCGCCCTAAGGAGAGGACTCGAGTGACCAACGACAACTTCGCCAAGCTCGTCGACGATTTCCTGGATAACGAGTGGGAGCTGTCGCCGGTCACGGCCAGCTACCTGGGCCTGACGCAGTTCGACGAGCAACTCGACGACCTTTCCGCGGCCGCGTTCCACCGGCGTGACTCGGACGCCGCGCAATGGCTCCAGCGTTTCGAGTCGGCTGCAAGCCCCGACCTCTCTGAGGAGCAGGAAATCGACCGGTTGCTCGCCGTATCGGCTATGCGCGGACGAACTATCGGCGCCGACTGGGAAGTCTGGAAGCGCGATCCAACGACCTACTCCGGCCCGGTTCTCAACGGCCTCTTCTACCTGTTCCTGAACCGGCTCCGACCCACCGCGGATCTTGTCGACGCCGCGATCGCGCGACTGGAGCAGGCGCCGCGCGTCCTTGAGCAGGCGCGCGAGAACCTGGACCCCAAGCTCGCCTCGCCGCTGATCGTCGAGCGTGGCATCGGCTCGGCGCGCGCGGGCGGCTCATACGTCCGATCGATGCTCATCGACGAGGCAGAGACCGACCCACAGCGCGATGCCCTGAGAACCGCCGGCGCGATCGCCGGTGACGCTTTCGATGAGTACGTCGCGTACCTCGAAGGGCTGCTGCCGCAGTGCGAAGGCACGTGGGTCTACGGCGAGGAGCGCTACTCCCGCCAGCTGCAGGAGCGCGAGGCGCTCAACTTCGACGCGCGCTCGCTCCGTGAGATGGGTCAGGCCGAATACGAGCGGCTGGACGCCGAGATGCGCGCCCTGGCCAAGGACGCGCGCGGCACCGACGACTGGCGCAGTGTGCTGCTCGAGGCGAATGACACGGACCATCCGCCGACGGAGGAGGCAATGCGCCAGACCTACGAGGCCTGGACGGAGAAGTCACGCGTCTTCCTGGCCGAAAAGGGCATCGTGACCATGCCGGACGGAGAGTCGTGCTCAGTTGAGCCCGCTGCGGTCTTCAGTCGGCCGCTCATCGCCGTGGCTTCGTACAGCGGCCCGCCGGCCTTTTCTGATCGGCGATCTGGCCACTTCTTCGTTCCCATCGCACCGGATGGAACGTCGGAGGAAGAGATCCAGAAGCGTCTGGCCTCCAACAGCAACACGTCCATCCCCACGACGACGGTTCACGAGGCGTATCCCGGCCATCACTGGCACATCACGTGGAGCAAGATCCACGCCCCCAAGCTCCGCCTCGTCCTTGGTACGCCGTACTTCAGCGAGGGTTGGGCCCTCTACGCGGAGCGTGTCATGCGCGAGCGTGGCTTTTTCGAGGATCCGCTGCAGGAGTTGCAACATCTCGAAGCAACGATCTTTCGAGCTGCGCGGATCGTGTGCGATACGAGCTTGCACATGGGCGAGATGACCTACGAGGAAGGCGTGCGCTACATGACCGGCGCCACACCGCTGAGCGAGCCGACTGCCCGTGCGGAAGTCGGGCGTTACTGCTCGTGGCCGACGCAGGCGTCGGCGTATCTGACTGGCTGCCTCGAAATCCTTCGCATCCGAAGTCGCTTCCTGGAGGCGCGCGGCTTCGGCAACGTCGCGCCCAAGGACGCACCTATCGAGGTCCTGCGCGAGTTCCACGACACGATCTGCGCCAGCGGACGGATGCCCGTGGGATTGGCCGAACGAGTGGTCATGGCAACGGCCTGAGATACGTCTGCAACCCGT
>DATBFJ010000070.1:0-34325 GCA_036558545.1 Candidatus Limnocylindrales bacterium | reverse complement strand
CCAGCGCCCGCCGGTTGCGCGGCGCACGGCAAAGACGGTGTCGACCGGCATGCTCGTGGAAGCAAGAAGGTTGCCCGAGTAGTCGTACTGCTCGACGGTCACAGTTCCTGTCACGTGAAATCCAAGGCTCGCGCCAGTCTGCACCCCGAACGGCACCAGCAGCGAGACGTCGACGGTGTCGAATTGGTAGTGGCGGACCGTGGGGCCGTCATTCGACGCAAGTGCCGCCTGCATCTGCGCGAGGCGGTCGCCGTGGTCCACCGCCTCAAGCAAAGACTCGTCACGGTGCAGCAGTGCTTGGTTCTCGACTTCCAGGTTCTGCGCGAGCGTTACTAGCACCTGCTGGATCCCGGTGCCCGCGAGCGTGTGGTCGTAGTCGAGCACGTCCTGGCCGACAGTGATCGCAGGCAGGGTCGACTGGTCGATGTGGACCGGCGTTCGGTTGAGCAGCTCGCTCGTGTCGGGAGCGACATAGCCACGAGTTGGCGCGCCCGCAAGTACGACCGCGACGGGGAACAGCAGCAGCGCCAGGAAGGCCCCGGCGACACCGGCGGCACGCCGCGGAAGTCTGGCCGTCGCCGGATCGCCCAGCACCGCGCGCCGGGCAAACGGCATGACCTTGTCCTCGACCGCGTCCTTGGCCGGCATGAACCGATCGAGGATCGGTCGCGCGGCGCACAGCACCACGAGGCCGGCAAGCAGGGTCACCTTCGTCCCGAACTCGTCACTTTGCGTCGCCATCCCCAGGACGCTGGCCACCGCCACCAGCGCTCCAAAGACCACTCTTCCCACCCGGCCGGCGGGCACTGTCTTGGGGTCCGTGATCATGAAGAAGAGGAAGATCATCGTCTCGGGCGAGGTCACGATGACGCGCCAGTAATCGATACCGCACACGGGTGCAAAGGCCCAGTTGGCGGTCATGCAGTGGCCGCTGGCCGCGAGCACGGCCAGGCCGGCTGCGAGCACCGCCCAGAACGACGCCGCGAGGGCCAGCAGCTTCAATCGACGAGTGATCAGCAGGCCGCCACCCAGGATCACGGCATATGCCAACAACATTGCTGGATCGAGCGGGCCCCACCAGAAGTCGAGAGGCTCAACGCGCGCCGAGCCGAGCACGATGAAGGTCACGACCAGGCCTACGTTCGACGGGTTGAAAACGTGCGAGCCGTGGTACTTGATGACGTACTTCGACAGGAGCGACAGGCCGGCAACGATTGCGAAGAGCCACCACGCGTAGGTCGTCCAGTGGTCGCCAGGTGGGGTTCCAACGACGCGCAGGATCAGGGCGACCCCGCTGCCCGTCAGCATTGCGCTGGCCGGCCACACGAAGGAACGCGTCTGGTAGAAGGTGATACCGACCTCGATCACCGCGCAGGCGATGATCGCCGCGAGGATCTGCGGGATGCTGACGACGAATCCCAACGCGACCTGGCCGAGAATGTGGATCGTGATGATCACGGCCGCCACGTGCAGGCGAGGGTCTCGAATGTTGGGCAGCACGAGCGGGTAGCTGGTGCTACCCAGCGTCAGGGTGCGCGCGGTCATCCGCTGGCTTGATCCTTGCTGACGGGGTTACTGTGGCCGTTCCCTCAACCACGGTTCGACGTGATCGCCCCGGTCGCGGCATCATACGTCGGGGGTCTGTCCGGCAATGACGCGCCGGTTATCACGTTGCAGGGGTAGTGATGGCACGCGACGAGGAACGACAGCTCCGTGCTCAGGAAGAGCCGATCGTGGGCGGCCTTGCCGAGGTCCCGGGCATTGGCGTGGCCATGCGCCTCAAGCCAGAGATCGGCGTTCATCTGCGCGGTCTTGCCGATCAAGCGCTCGTCGAGCCATATCCCGGCGCGACGATCACCCGCGCCCAGCGCGAGATGATCGCCACGGCCGTCTCGGCCGGCAATGACTGCTTCTTCTGCATGGACTCGCACGCGGCGCATGCGACGGCCGTGATGGAGCGCGAGGGCGGCCTCGACCAGGTGGCGTTGCTCGACACCCTGAAGACCGGTTCCTCGGATGGCTTCGACCCGAAGATGCAGGCGCTGCTCCACATCGCGCGCACGGTCCGGCGTGATCCACGCGCGCTGAGCCGCGCCGACACGGACACGGCCTGCGCGGCCGGCGCATCCGACGCCGACGTCCAGTTGGCGGTGCTCATCGCCTCCGCCTTCTCGATGTACAACCGACTTGTCGACGGCTTCCGCGCACGCACGCCTGCGAACCTCGAGATGTACAGCATGCGTGCGAGCGAAATTGCCGAGAACGGCTACAGCGCGCCGTCCAACGCGGCGCCGCCACAGCAAGTGGGCGCCAAGCCCGGAGCGGATTGACTCGCCGCCAACTCATCGCTATCGCGGCACTGGTCGCTGTCCTGGCAATCGGCGCTGTTGCGGCGCTGACGGTTCCCAGGTTGCTCGCTCGATCGACAGGCGAGGTCCCTCATTTCGTGGAGGAGGCGACGGCAGCCGGTGTTGCCCAGTCATACACAGGCGACTTCGACTACTTCATTGGAGGTGGCGTTGCCGCTTTTGACTGCAACGACGACGGTCGGCCGGATCTGTACTTCGCCGGCGGCACCTCGCCTGCTGGCCTATTCGTCAATCAGTCGCAACCTGGGAAGGCACTTTCCTTCAGTCACGTCAGCAGCACGATCACGGACCTGACAGAGGTCATCGGCGCGTATCCGATTGACATCGACGGCGACGGGATGACGGACCTCGCAGTGTTGCGAAATGGAACGGGCAACGTCCTGCTGCGCGGCCTCGGCGGGTGCCAATTCCAGCCCGCCAACGAGCAATGGGGTTTCGACGGCGGCAACGCGTACTCGACGGCTTTCAGTGCAAAGTGGGACAAGGGCGCGTCCTGGCCAACGGTTGCCATAGGCAACTACCTCTCGCCCGTGAAGCCCGACGTCAGCTACGACTGCGTCGACGACCAGATCTTTCATCCAGCCCCCGCCGGGGCGGGTTTCGTGGCACCAGTTCCACTGTCGCCATCGTGGTGCACGTTGTCGCTGCTCTTCACCGACTGGGATCGTTCGGGTAGGCGCGACCTGCGCGTAAGCAACGATCGCCAGTACTACACCGAGTACAGCGGTGGGCAGGAGCAGCTGTGGCGTGTGCCTTCGTCCGGCGCGCCGTCGCAGTACTCACTTGCCGATGGCTGGCAGCCCCTCAACATCTTCGGGATGGGCATAGCCGACTACGACGTCAATTCCGACGGCTATCCCGACTACTACCTGACCAGCCAGGCTGACAATAAGTTGCAGTTTCTGGCGAACGGACCGTCGTCACCGAACTACGTTGACAGGGCTCTGCCCATGCATGCGACCGCCACGAGGCCGTACACAGGAGACGTGAGCCTGGCATCCACCGCCTGGCACGACGAATTTCAGGACGTCAACAACGACGGACTGATCGACTTATACGTCTCGAAGGGCAACGTCGACGCGATGCCCGACCTCGCGGCCCAGGACCCGAGCAACCTGATGATTGGTCAGGCGGACGAAACGTTCTTGGAAGGTGGAACCCAAGCCGGCATCGATGCCTTCGATAAGGCGCGCGGTGCCGCGCTGGTCGACCTGAACGGAGACGGGATGCTCGATCTCGTAATCGTCGATCGAATGGCCAACGTCCGGATGTATCGCAACGTGGGTTCCGGAACTGAGGCTGCACCGCGGACGATGGGCAATTGGCTCGGGCTTCAGCTCCGCCAGGACGACGCAAATCGCGACGCGATCGGTTCGTGGATCGAGGTCAAGACCGACCAGGGGATCCAGCAGCGTGAGCTGACCATCGGCGGCGGCCACGCTAGCGGCGAGTTGGTGCCCGTTCACTTCGGCCTCGGGAACGCGTCTTCGGCGCAGGTGCGCATAACGTGGCCCGACGGCCAGATTGGACAGTGGCAGTCCGTTGATGCCAACCAGACTTACGTGATTCAACCGAATGGGGCACCCATCGTCGTGAGCCAGTGACGCGGGCGCGGCTGGCCCATGTCGATCTGCCTGACTTCGGCGTAACCAGCGCATGAGCCCGAGATTCCAATGGCGCTTTACCGGCATCGCCTCATCTGCCGGCGTACCTGCTCCGCTCGAACATGGCAATGACCCTGGCCTGACTTCAGAACACGCGTTCTATACTGGGTCGCTCTGGAACACGCCGTGGATCGATCGTGGATGAACTTCGGGGATAAGGGTCTGGCAGCCAGCGGTGAGTCGGCCGTATCGTCAATGGGTCACCAAGGGGAGCTTCATTGACCGTCGCGCCGAACGATTTCACGCACCTGCACGTCCACTCTGAATTCAGCCTCCTTGATGGACTTGGCCGGATAACGGAGCTCGTAACCCAGGCGAAGAATCTCGGTTTCGACTCGTTGGCCGTGACGGACCACGGCGCGCTGTACGGCGCGGTTGCCTTCTACCAGGCCTGTAAGTCGGCCGGCATCAAGCCGATCATCGGGGTCGAAACCTACGTGGCCCGGAGGTCGATGACGGACCGCGAGGGGAGGGCGGACGAGAAGCCGTATCACCTGATCCTGCTTGCGCGCGATTGGACCGGCTACCAGAACCTGTGCCGGCTGGTGACCGGTGCACACCTCGACGGCTATTACTACAAGCCGCGCATCGACCACGACTTCCTGGCGCAGCACTCAGAAGGATTGGTAGGCCTCTCGGCATGTCTCGGTGGCGAGGTGGCCCGAGCGCTCGAGACCGAGCAATGGGACGAGGCGCGGCGCATTTCGACGACGTACCAGGACATCCTGGGCAAGGGCAACTTCTACCTCGAGCTACAGGACCACGGCATGCCCGAGCAGCGCCGCCTGAACGAGAAGCTGTTGCGCCTTTCGCCCGAGACAGGCGTGCCGCTCGTCGTGACGAATGACCTTCATTACGTCCGCCGCGAGCAGCACGAGGCTCACGACGTGCTGCTGTGCGTAGGCACGGCATCGAACCTGGACACGCCCGGGCGGATGAAGTTCGACACCTCTGACTTCTACCTGAAGTCCGCCGCGGAGATGGCGGCACTGTTCCCGGATCAACCCCAGGCGATCGCGAACACCAGGCTCATCTCCGAGATGTCAGACCTGGAGCTGCCGCTGGGGAAGACCCGCCTGCCAGATTTCCCCGTGCCGGACGGCTACACGGTCGAGACGTGGCTGCGCACCGAATGCGAGCGCGGGCTGGCGGCGCGCTACGGCGAGATAACGCCGGAGCTCCAGAAGAGGCTCGACTACGAGCTCGGCGTCATCACCTCGATGGGTTATGCCGCGTATTTCCTCATCGTCGCGGACTTCGTCCGCTTCGCACGTGAGCAGAAGATCGCGACCACGTGCAGGGGCTCGGCCCCCGGTTCGATCGTCACCTACACCTTGGGCATCACCCCGGTCGATCCGATCCACTACGAGCTGCCCTTCGAGCGATTCCTGAACCCCGACCGGGTGACGATGCCGGACATCGACGTCGACTTCGAGGACGCTCGCCGCGGCGAGGTCATCGACTACGTTGCGCGCAAGTACGGCAGCGACCACGTCGCGCAGATCATCACCTTCGGCACGATGCTCGCCCGCGCTGCGATCCGCGACGTCGGCCGCGTCCTCGGCTTTGGCTACGGCGAGGTCGACCGTATCGCCAAGGCCGTGCCGAACCAGCTCGGCATCAAGCTGGAAGAGGCACAGACGATCTCGCCGGCACTGCGCGAGATGCGCGACGCGGACGCAAAGGTGGGCAAGCTGCTCGAGTTGGCGGCGCAACTCGAGGGCGTGGCACGCAATGCTTCAACGCATGCAGCCGGTGTCGTGATCGCGCGCGAGCCGCTGACAGAGCTCATGCCGCTGCAGCACGCCACGAACTCGGAAGGGCTGATGACCCAGTACGAGATGCACGGCGTCGAGGCGCTCGGCCTGCTCAAATTCGACTTCCTTGGCCTGTCCAACCTGACAATCCTGCGCCAGGCGGTCGAGCTGATCGAGCAGGAACGTGGCGAGAAGATCGATCTCGACAACCTGCCCCTCGAAGATGCGCGCACGTTCGAGCTGCTGGCGTCAGGCGAGACGACCGGCGTGTTCCAGCTGGAGTCGCCCGGCATGCGCCGCTACGTCAAGGAGCTCCGACCGACCAGCGTGCTCGACCTTGCCGCGATGGTTGCGCTCTTCCGACCAGGGCCAATGGACAACATTCCGGCTTACATCCGGCGCAAGCACGGCCAGGAGCAGGTGACCTACCTCCACCCGCTGCTCGAGCCATATTTGAAGAAGACGTACGGCATCTTCGTCTACCAGGAAGACATCATGGCCGCGTCGATGGCGCTCGGCGGGTTCACCGGTCCGGAGGCGGACACGCTTGGCTACGCGATCCGAAAGAAGAAGTCGGACGTGCTTCGAGCGCAGAAGGAGAAGTTCGTACAGCGCGCCGCGGAAAGGGGAGTGCCGCCGCAGACGATCGATGCCGTCTTCAAGGCCTTCGAGCCGTTCGAGCGCTACGGCTTCAACAAGGCCCATGCCACGTGCTACGGGCTGATTGCGTACCAGACCGCCTATCTGAAGGCGAACTACACCGTCGAATACATGACCTCCGTGTTGACCGCCTTCCGCGACTCGACCGAGAAGGTTGCCGCGGCCATCGCCGAATGCCGCAGGCTCGGCATCGAGGTGCGGCCGCCCGACGTCCACGCTTCCGGTTTGGATTTCACCGTCGAAGGCGACGCGATCCGGTTCGGGCTGCTCGCGATCAAGAACGTGGGCCAGGGCGCCATCGAGTCGATCGTGGCTGCCCGCGCCGAAGGTGGTCGCTATCGCTCGCTCGCCGACTTCTGCAATCGCATTGACCTGCGTCTTGTCAACCGTCGGGTGCTCGAGTCGCTGATCCGTGTCGGGGCGCTGAACGAAATAGGCCACCCCGCGCAGCTGCTGGTGGCGCTGGATGACGCTCTTGCCGCGGGTCAGGCCGCTCAGCGCGACCGGCTCACCGGTCAGGTTTCCCTGTTCGACACGGGCTCGGACTCGGAAGTGCTGGAACGGCCGTTGCCGGAGAACATCTCGGAGGCGCCGCCACGCGAAAGGTTGCGCTGGGAGAAAGAGCTCCTCGGCCTGTACCTGTCAGACCATCCCTTGGGCGAGCTCGCCGGCGTGATCGGCGAGTACGTGACGGCATACAGCGGCGAGCTCGGCGAAGAGCTCGACCAGCAGCGCATCTGCGTCGGAGGCGTGGTCACGGAGATTCGCAAGGTCGTGACCAAGTCACGGGCAACGATGGGCGTGGCGACGCTCGAGGATCTGCAGGGCACGATCGAGGTCATCGTCTTTCCCAAGGTTTACGAGCAGACCGAGCCCACCTGGGCGGAGGACGCGATCCTGCTAGTCGCCGGGCGGGTCGACCACAAGGGCGACGAGACCGTCCTGCTCGCCGACGCGGTGTGGACGTGGGAAGAGGCACAGCAGATGGGCTCGTTGGAGTTCACACGCCAGTTGGGAAGGCTCGACCGTGGTCGTCGGCCGCCGCGTCCAGCGGGTGCTTATAACGGCAATGGCAACGGCAACGGTTACGCAAACGGCTACTCCAATGGTTACGCGAGCGGAGACGCTCGCGTTCCAGTTGTCGCGGACGAGGTGGGATTCACGCGCACGGTTCCACTCGTCTCACCACTCCGCGGCGGCGAGCAGACAGGAACACTGGAAGTCCTCATCGGCGCAGCGCCCCGGGCCGCAATTATGGACGCGCCCGCTTCGAGTGCTGACGATGAGCCGCCGTTCCCGGACGACGTTGCGGCCGTGATCAACGCCACGGCACAGGAGGCGACGCTGCCAGTCTCGGCAACACCGGATCAGTCACTGCACGTTCATTTCGTGCGTGCTGGACAGGATCAGGTCATCCAGGCTTTCGGCACGCTGCGCGAGATCATCCATGAGCGACCAGGCAGCACCAAGATCGTCCTGCACGTGCCCACGGCTGACGGCCGCATGCAGCGCATGGATCTACGCGTTGGCGTCGCCTACGACGCGGAGTTGTTGTCGGTGATCGAGCGTCGCGTTGGGGCGCGGTCAGTCACGCTCCGCCTTCAGGCTCCGTGAGGGGCTCGGTCGGCGACTCGGGTCCGACCGGGCTGATGACGCGGATCTGCTCCTCGCAGGTCTGGCACTTGTAAATAACACCGCGGATCCAACCGCGCTCCGGATCCTCCACGGCTGGCTCGCTCGCGACCTGTTCCATCGCATGCCACGACCCATCGGCGTGGCTGTGCTCCATCTCCCCCAGCTCGAAGGCCCTGCCAGCTAACACCTGTATCTCCTCGATCGCCTGGGCCGGACCAAGACCGTGCCGGCGCTCGGGAAGGGTAACGGCTGGCCGCGGCCCAGACCAGCAGCGTCTACGTCGTGCGCCGGTTTATGAACAGGTTGTAGAGGACCACCACCACCGCAACGATCAGCAGGACGTGGATCAGCCCTCCGGC
The DNA here is from genome assembly GCA_036558545.1 of Candidatus Limnocylindrales bacterium. Lineage (GTDB taxonomy): Bacteria > Chloroflexota > Limnocylindria > Limnocylindrales > CSP1-4 > JALYGJ01. The sequence continues at coordinate 25,881 of DATBFJ010000070.1, read as the reverse complement.
GACGTTGAGCACGAGTCCCAGCAGCCACAGCACCACCAGGATGACGACGAGCGCCCAAAGCAAACCGACCACTGCCTTCGACTCCTCCCTTCTGTACGCCTCGGAACTGTGCCGACTACGATGCCGACCTGAAACTGCCCGCCCGCGCTCGGCCGTCTACCAAGTTCCTTGCAGCGCTTTCAACGTTATAGTCGGCCCGCGCGGCGGTGGTGGAACGGCAGACACGATGGCCTCAAAATCCATTGTCCGAGAGGACGTGTGGGTTCGAATCCCACCCGCCGCACCACCTATGCCGAGTTTATGCACACCATTGGTAACGAGCGACTTTGCTCACGTTGAACGGTCGCTCTGGACCCCTCGGACGCCAGAAACCGGGCCGGGGCAAGCGCCGCGTTACGCACGGTGCTCATAAGCCGTCTCTCTAACCACCGGCGTCGACGGACCAACGGCCTTTGCTAGACTCGCGGCGCGCCTGGCCAGGGCCGCATGGCCTGTGGCGCCGCCCTGTGGAAACCCGTGAACGTGGAGGAGATCGTCCGCACGCCCGTGGCGACCGACTCCGAGGCAACTGATCCGACCCCGACGGCTCCCCGTGAAGACGCGGGCCCTACGAGCCGTGCCGACGACCCGACGAACGTGCGCGACCGCGCGCTCGTCGAGCGCGCGGTCGCGGGCGACCTGGACGCGTTCAACCAACTGGTCGCGCTGTACCAGGACTACCTCTTCTCGCTCGTCGTCCGCGTCGTAAACGACCGCGACTCTGCCTCTGACGCAGTACAGGAAGCCTTCTTCAGCTGCTATCGCAACATCCACCGCTTCCGCGGCGACTCGTTCCGCTCCTGGCTGACCAGAATTGCGCTGAACGCCGCCACGGACATCCTCAGGTACCGCAAGCGCCGGCCGGCTGATCCATTCCCTGAATGGGAGGATGACGCATGGCAGCCGCCGGCCGGCGAAGACGCGTCACCTGAACGCGAGGCCGTCCGGCGCAACACGGCCGCGATCCTTTCCAAGGCCCTGGCCAGGATCACGCCCGATCAGCGCGCGGCGATCGTGCTGTACGACGTCGAAGGGTTCGACTACCAGGAAATCGCCGACATGACGCATGTCTCGCTGGGCACCGTCAAATCGCGCATTCACCGTGGCCGGCTCGCGCTGCGCGACCTGCTCGGTGACGATGTGGAACTCTTGCGCGAGTAGAGGCGTCAAACACCCGATGCAGAGCCGTGGAACCTTGAACGCAGAGCACGATCGACACGATCGCGTGCTGATTGCGCGCTATGCCACGGGCGATGCATACCCCTCGGAGGTAGATGAGGCCAGGGAGCTCGTCGACAGGTGCGACAGCTGTGCCGCGCTCGCCGGGGACATCCGCCTGATCTCCGCCAGGACTGCCGACCTTCCGGCCGCGCGACGTCCGCGCGACTTCCGAATAACCCCTCAGCAGGCCGACAAATTGCGCGGTTCGTGGTTCGACCGCTTGATGCGTGGCTTCTCTGCGCCCGGTTGGTCGGTCGTCCGACCCGTGGCCGCAGCCTCGTTGGCGATTGGCATCGTTCTAATCGTGGTCGGCGCGCTGCCGATCGCGCTGACTGGTAGCGCGTCGTCAGAAACAGTTCCTGGCAGTCAGGACCACGCCGCTTACGACAATCGAAGCGAGGTTCCGCTTTCGGCATCCGCCCCGACCGTGGCTCAGATGCCCGCAGCGAGTGCCGCGCCCGCCAGTGCCGCGGCCTCGGCTGCTGCGCAGCCGTTGCCGGCCGCGTCGACGGTGCCCGATGCCGCGGGGGCCGCGAGTGGAACCCCACAGACGGTCGACAACGCTGCGTCCATGGCAGCGTCGACAAGCGTGCCAATGCCGCCAGAGATCAACCAGGAAGGTCCATCCAGCGCGCCGCCAAAGCGTGCGTCCGAAGCTCCGACAACCGGTGACACGAGCGGCCAGGTCGCGGCCGGGCCGTCAGCTCCGCCGGCCAATCTCGGCAGCGTCACTGCCGGGCAGGCTCAGGTCGGAACAGTCAGCCAAAGCATTTTCGACCGATCGTCGCTGGTGCTGATCGGGATCGTCGTCGCCTTCCTCGCGCTGATCGCGCTCGGGCTGCTATGGATGGCCCGGCGGCGCTACTCGGACCCATTGGTTCGTTAGTCACTGGCGGTCTCATCGCCCGGTAAATGGGTGGCCGGCTTATAAACTCGGAGTCGTGCAGCGCCTCATGCTCCTCGACTCCAACAGCCTCATCTACCGTGCCTATTTCGCGCTGATCAACACGCCACTGACGACGAGCAAAGGCCAGCTCGTCAATGCCGTGTTCGGCTTCTGGAGCATCGTTCTCCGCGGCTTCCAGGACGTTAAGCCCGACTACGTCATCGCCTGCTTCGACCTCCCCGCGCCAACCTTCCGACATGAGCAATACGACGAGTACAAGGCAACTCGCCGTCCCATGCCGGACGACCTGCGCGACCAGTTCCCCATCGTGCGTGCGATCCTGGGCGCCTTTGGGATCCCGATCTATCAGCTCGAGGGCTATGAGGCGGACGACCTCATCGCTACTCTCGTCAGGCAGGCCGAGGACCGCGAAGTGCAGACGACAATCGTCTCAGGCGACCTCGATCTGCTCCAGATCGTGAGCGACCAGACCACGGTCATGACGACTCGTGGAGGCGTCCAGCAGACGACCTTCTACGACCCGGCCAAGGTCATGGAGCGCTACGGGCTGCGCCCCGAGCAGATGGTCGACTTCAAGGCGCTCAAGGGCGATACGACCGACAACATCCCGGGCATCGCGGGGGTCGGCGAGAAGACTGCGGCCAAGCTCGTCCAGGACTATGGATCGGTCGATGGGATATACGAATCGATCGACAGGGTCCTGCCCGAAAAGCTGCGCGTCAAACTTGAAGAGAACAGAGACGATGTCTTCCGCTGGCGTGATCTGGTCACCGTTCGCGGCGATGTTCCGGTGGAGCTCGATCTCGAGCCGGCGCGGCTGGGCGATTACGACCGGGACGAGGTCCTCCGCCTCTTCCGCGAGTTCGAGTTCCGATCTCTGGTCGAGCGCCTGCCGGGCATGACCGGCGAGGAAGCACGGGCACCCGGAGAGCTGCTTCGCCATGCAGACATGAGCGCCCCGATCCCGGCGGTCCAGGTGGCGGGCCGACCGTCGGCCGCGGAGCGTGCCGCTGCCGGAGGTTCCGGCGGCGGCGGGATGCAGCTGAGCCTCGAGCTTGGCGCGCCCGCGACCACGCCGGTCGCAACAGCGGAGACGAACGGACACGCCGTCGCAGAAACCGCGACGGCCACCTTGGAGATTGCCTCTGTCCCGGCACCGAGCAGCGCGCGCGACGCACTGACCGTGCTGCTCAGCGATCCGTCGCGCGCGCCGCGCTTTGCCGATGGTGAGGACATCTCCGGCTGGCTCGCGCGCCAGGATGAGCTGACCGTTGGCGTCGCCTTGACCGATCACCGGCCACGAAGAGGCGATCTGCTCGGAATCGCGGTAACGGACGCGGCCGGCCGAACCGTGACGGCCGGCCCCCAAGACGCGCAGCGCTTCGCCGATCTGATCCTCAATTCCGGCCGGCCGCTCATAGGCCACGAGGTCAAGCAGCTGCTCGTCTGGGAGCTGGCCCGGCGCGACCCCGCCGCGACCCGAAATATCTTCGAGGACGCCAAGTCGCTGCCACGAGTGGCCTTGGACACCCAGGTTGCCGCGTACATCCTCAATGCCGCGTTGCGCAGCCAGACCCTGGCAAGCATCTGTTCCGAACGCCTCGAGATCGAGCTTCCGCAGGATGGCGTCCTGGGCGGCGCCGATCACGCGGCGGTTCAGTCGGTAGCGGTCGCAGCAGTGCGCGGTCCGCTCACGGAAGACCTGGCCAAGGACGAGCCGATCCACCGCATCCTCGACGAGATAGAGCTGCCGCTGATCCCCGTGTTGGCAGGCATGGAATCCGTGGGCGTCGCAATCAACCGCGAGGCCCTCGCGGGTCTCTCGTCGGCCTTCGCCACTGAGATTTCGAGGCTCGAGCAGGAGATCTACGAGGACGTAGGTCACGAGTTCACGATCGGCAGCCCGAAGCAGCTCGAGCAGGTCCTCTTCTACGAGCTCAACCTGCCACGCGGGCGCAGGACGAAGACGGGTTTCTCGACCGACGCCGCGGTCCTCGAGGATCTCCGCCCCGCGCATCCCGCGATCGACAAGATCCTCGAGTGGCGCATGTACACCAAGCTCCGATCGACCTACGTCGAGGCGCTACCGCTGTTGCTCGACCACAACACCGGGCGGCTGCACACGACCTTCCACCAGGCCGTGGCATCGACGGGACGGCTGAGCTCGACTGACCCGAACCTGCAGAACATCCCGATCCGCTCGGAGCTTGGCCGGCGCATCCGTCACACGTTCGTGGCAGGCGGTGACGACGTCGTGCTGCTCGCCGCTGACTACAGCCAGATCGAGCTGCGCATCATGGCCCACGTCAGTGGCGACGTTCATCTCAAGGAGGCCTTCGAACGCCGCGCCGACATCCACCGCGAGACTGCCGCGCGGGTGCTCCACAAGGAACCGGCGGACGTCAACTCGGACGAGCGCTCGATGGCCAAGATGGTCAACTTTGGCCTTGCCTACGGCATGAGCGATTTTGGCCTGTCGAGTCGAGCCGGCATCTCGCGCCAGGCGGCCCAGGAGTTCATCAACTCCTATTTCGCCGCTTATTCGGGCATCAGCTACTACATGATGCACATCAAGGAGATCGCCCGCGAACAGGGCTACGTCTCGACCCTGTTCGGCCGGCGCCGCTGGATCCCTGAGCTGCAGGCGCGCAACCAGTCACTGCGCGGCGCCGGTGAGCGGATGGCCATCAACATGCCCATCCAGGGCACGGCCGCGGATATCGTCAAGATCGCGATGATCCGACTGTGGGACAGGCTGATGAGCTCTGGCAGCCGCGCCCGGATCCTGCTCCAGGTCCATGACGAGCTTCTGCTCGAGGTGCCCAAGTCGGAGCTCGACGAGATCGCCGTCATCGTGCGCGACGAGATGGAGAACGCGGTCAAGCTCGACGTGCCGCTGACTGTGGACATCAAGAGCGGCGCCGACTGGGAGTCGATGACGCCGCTCGCGCTGAGCTGACAGATGCCCGAGTTACCAGAGGTCGAAACCATCGCCCGCGAGCTGCGACCGCTGCTCGTGGGCCGGACGATCATCGATGCCTGGTTCGACTGGCCACGCCAGATCAAGCATCCGGCTCCACAGGACTTCGCCGACGAGATCCGAGGCCGTCAGATCCTGTCGATCGAGCGGCGCGCCAAATGGATCGTCGTCTCCTTGACCGGGCAGCATGGCGCGGACTCGGTCGGCGATGAGGCCGTGCTGGCGATCCAGGTCAAGATGACCGGCTATCTCCACGTCGTGAGACCAGAAAAGCCCGCCGACAAGCATGTTCATTTCCGATTCACGCTTGACGACGGAAACGAGCTGCGCATGCGCGATCCGCGCAAGTTCGGTCGGATGGGTCTGTACAAGCGGGATGAAGCCGGAACGGTGCTGGCTGCGGGGGAGGCAAGCGAACTCTTCGCGGCATTTGGCCCCGAGCCACTCGACGATGCATTCACGCTCGCCGATTTCCGCAAACGCATCCGCAGGCGCAAGGGCCGCCTCAAGTCGCTTCTGATGGATCAAGGCTTCGTCGCCGGCGTGGGCAACATCTACGCCGACGAAGCGCTGTGGCGCTCGCGCCTGCACCCGCTGCGCAGCGGCGCGGGGCTGAATTCGGCCCAGGAGCGCGACCTGTACAGCTCGCTGCGCGCCGTTCTGAGCGAAGGAATCGAGCGCCGCGGTTCGTCGGTCGATTCTTATCGTGCGCCGGCGGGCGCCGGCAACATGCAGCACTTCCTGAACGTCTACGGCCGCACCGGGCTGCCGTGTCCGCGCTGCGGCAGGCCCGTCAGGCGCATCGTCGTGGGCGCGCGGAGCACGCATTTCTGCTCATGGGATCAGCGCCTGCCGCAGCGCGAGCGGACGCCATCCACACAAAAGCTTTTGGCGGGGATGCGCTAGAGCGTGGCAATTCTTCGACTGGTGGGCGTCCGGCGCGAGATCGGCACGTTCGTCATCCTCGACTCGGTCAGCGCCGCAATCGCCCACGGCGACAAGACCGGGCTTGTCGGCGCCAACGGCGCGGGCAAGACAACGCTGCTGCGCATCGCAGCCGGCCTGGAGCAACCCGACGCCGGTGAGGTAACGCGAAAGAACGGCTTGAGGATGGGCCTGCTGACCCAGGAGTCGAACCTCGACAAGGCGTTCATTGCCGCCGAAAGCCTTCGCGCAGCCGTGCGCAGCGGCGCGGACGAGCTCGAGAGCATGGAGCGCCGGCTCGCCGAGTTGGAAACCGCCGGCGCAGAGGCCGTTCAATCGGACGAGTACGCCCACCTGCGCGAGTCGTTTGAGCACCGCGGCGGCTACACCCTCGACATGCGCGTCGATGCGGCCCTGTCGGGGTTGGGACTTGACCGCGCAGATTGGCACCGACCGCCGACCGAGCTTTCGGGCGGACAGCAGACTCGGGCGGCGTTGGCGCGGCTGCTGGTGGCCGAGATCGACCTGCTCATGCTCGACGAGCCGACGAACCATCTGGACCTGGCTGCAATCGAGTGGCTCGAGCAGGCCCTTCGCGAACGTCCTGGCTCACTGCTCGTCACGTCCCACGACCGCGCCTTTCTCGACGGTGTCGCGGAACGCATCTGGGAGCTGCGAGATCGACGGCTGACCGTGTTCCGCGGCAACTACGCGGCGTATGCACTGCAGCGCGAGGAGCGCGACGCTCGCGCGCGCAAGGACGAGGGAACCCTCTCCGAGCAGATTGCGCGCGAGCGCGAGCTTGTCCAGCGCTATCGAAGCCACCGCAAGTTTCCCAAGATGCACGAGCACGAGGCCCGTCTAGAGGCCCTGCTGGAGCGGCAGGCGGCCGTTCCGGAGCGGCACAAGACTGGTGTGCTCGCCCTCAGCGGCGTCGCCAAAGCTCCACCGCCGCGGGGCGGTGAGGTCGCGGTGCGCGTCGAGGGCATGATCGGCGGCTATCCGGGCAAACCGGTCGTGCGCGTCGATCGCCTCGAGGCGCGGCGCGGCGCTCGCATCGGCCTCGTTGGGCCTAATGGCGCCGGCAAGACCACGCTGCTGCGCACCATCGCCGGCGAGCTCGCGCCGCAGGACGGTTGGCTGGAGCTGGGTCACGGAGTTCAGATCGGCTATCTCGCCCAGATCCGCCAGGCTCCCATGCCGGGCACGACCGTGCTCGAGGCGCTGATTAACGGCGGCGGCATGGATCAAGGGCCAGCGAGGTCGTACCTGGCGCGCTTTCTATTTCGCGGCGAAGACGTGTTCAAGGAGATCGAGCGGCTCTCCGGTGGTGAGCGATCGCGCCTTGAGTTGGCTCTCGTCGGCCTCCAGGCGGCCAACCTGCTCCTTCTCGACGAGCCGACCAACCACCTCGATATCCCCGCGCGCGAGGCACTCGAATCGTTCCTGCGCGAGGCGCCCGGGACGGTCATCCTCGTCTCGCACGACCGGCGCCTGCTTGACGCGGTGTGCACCGAACTGTGGGTCGTCGAGGATGGCGGGGCCAACGCGCTGTCGAAGGTCGCACGCTTTCCTGGCGGGTTTGCCGAGTGGCGCGCAGCAACTGCGGACGGCTGGACAGTGTCAGGAGCGCTGGATCGAGCGACCCAGCATCAGCGCGTCGCGCGCGACGAGGCAGTTCGCGACAAAACCGTGATCAAAGCCCAGCCCAAGGCGCCGCGCCAGGTTCTCTCGAAGGACGCCTATCGCCGCCGCCGTCAGGTCGTCGAGGACGACCTGACCCGGCTCGGCCTGCGCAAGAGCCAGCTCGAGCTCGCGCTGGGCGATCCCAACGTTCAGTCGAACTTCGTCGAGCTGCGCCGGGTGACCAGCGAGCTCGCGGACGTTAACGCGGCACTTGCCCAGGCCGAAGACGCGTGGCTGGTCCTCTCCGAGCAGGCGCCTCGATGATTCCTCCGCTCGAGGGTTGGCCTGCGGATGATGACAGCAAGCCGGTCCTGATCGGCTTGACCGGTCCGATCGGCTGCGGAAAGTCGACCGTCGCAGGGTTCCTTCGGGATGTCGGTGGGCTGGTAATTGATGCCGACGATCTGGCACGTGAAGCGACGGCGCCCAACTCTCCGGCCCTGCCCGAGATTCGCGAACGATTCGGGGCGACCGTTTTCAGCGCTGAAGGCAAGCTTGATCGCGCGGCGCTGGCCGCGATCGTGTTCAACGACGCACGCGCGCTCGCGGAGCTGGAACGCATCGTTCACCCGCGCGTGCGCGTCCTGGTCGATGCACGACTCGAAGCAGCGGTCCGCGAGCGCGTCCCATTCGTCGTGATCGAGGCGATCAAGCTCGTCGAGGGCGGCCTCGCGGACCGTTGCGACGAGGTGTGGATAGTTGTCTGCCAGCCCACCACGCAGCGTGCCCGCTTGTCCGGCCGCGGCGCCACGGCCGATGACGCCTCGCGACGCCTCGCGATCCAGGGAAACGATCTCGCGGAGCGGCTCGAAGAGATGCTCGTCGAACGGCGTGTGCCCGTTCGCCGCGTCTCAACAGACGCCTCCCTCGACGAAACCCGCGAGCTGGTGGAAGACGCCTTGGCGGAGGCGCTCGACCGACAGGTTATCGACAGGACCTGAGTCGAACCTGTCGTCCTCTACGGGACGATGAGGTGAACCGGGCTTCCTCGAATGCCTACCTGCCAGGTGGTGGTGTCGTTACCGCCGCTGACCTGGTACTCGATCTTCCACCAGCCTGCCTGAGTCTCGCCGGGCGGCGTCAGTCCGGTGCTCCCGTACGTGCTCGGCAGGGCGACGTCGATCGTGATTACCCGGTCGTTGAAGAAGCTCCCGCCAGACGACGCTGTCTGGATGCTCGTGACATTTGTGCCCGAGGTCCCGTTGTCCGCGGTCCATGAGAAGGTCGCATAGTTGTATGCATTCCCGTTCGGCGACTTGATACGAAGGTACGCGTTGCCGCTCACGTCGCCGGGGTCGAACAGGGTGATCTCCATCGTCTTGCCGGCGTTCTCAGCACCGATCTGTGCCAGATAGAAGAGCTGGTTGCCGGAAACGAGGTTGTTGTAGGCAACCATCTTGCCCTCGCCGTAGATCTGTGGACTGGATCCGCTCGAAGTGACCCACAGAGAGAACATGTTCTCGGCGTTGGTGCTGTTGTTGTTGCTCGAGCTCGTGTTGACGTTGACCCGGTAGCGGCCCGCCGAGAGACCCGTTGCCAGCGTGTACCACGCGTTGTGATACGGGTTCGACGCGCAGTCGGTCAGGCCTGAGTGCGACGGAGTGCCCATCACGCCGCTGTAGTCGGCCTGAATCTCGTTTGCGAAGGTGGTGCCTGAGGTCGCAACAAGCGTGTCGTCAGTGGTGTCGTATGGCGTGTTGTTCTCGTTCCACAGCTGGTACACGGTGGTGACTCCATTCGCCGAGCCACCGATCCAGTGATCACCCGCGCCCATGTTGCCGCCCGAGCCATTGGACCCGGTCTCGCAGAAGGTGGCGTCGAAGATCTTGACCTGGCCGCTGCCGCCGGGCAGGACCACTGTGTAGTCGTAGCCGGAAGCGGAGTAGTCCGGGTTGGTCGACGTGTGGCCGCTGATGCTGGAGTTGTCGTTGTACGGGCTGAATTGGTCGCCGTTCTCGCGGCTGCCGCCGCGTGTGATGACTGCACCCCAGAAGCCCTGGCTCGTCAAGGAGCCGCCGGTCGGCGACGTGACCGAGCCCGTGTTCTGGGCGGACGTCGTGGTGGTCGTTACCGTGTGGTAGGTGACCCGGACGAGCAGCTGATCGAGGTTCACCTGGCGGCTCGTCCCGCAAGTGCTTGTGCCGTTGGTCCAGGTCAACCGGACCCGGAAGTTACTGTTGCTGAAGTCGGAATATGCCCACGAATGACTGCCCCAGCTGCTGGTCGACGAGTTGCTACCGACCGTCTTGTCCGTCGTAGTGGTCGTATTGAGTGCACTCGTGTTCTGGGCCGTGGACCATGACGTCCCGCCGTTCCAGCTGATCTCCACCTTGACGGTGCATCCGGAGCTACCGCCGCTGCCGCTCGAGTAATAGACGTCGGCCAGCTGAACCTCGATTCCGTCGATCGAGAGAGTGCCGTCATTGGGCACTCCTGCGGTCTGCAATCCGAATCCGTACCAGGTTTGGGCACGGCCATTCGTGGCGGTCGTGGTGTAGTTGTTGTCGTTGGTGCTTGCATTCCCAGGGTTGGTCCAGCCCGTGCCGCTGACGTAGCTGGACTCGGCCACGAACCCGGTGTCGGCGTTGTTATTGCTGTGATTTGTGGTGATGGTGTTGTAGACATACGTGCCTACGCCGTAGTAGTTCTGCGGACTGCCCATCGGCACCGGCAGCGTAAATTCGGCGACTCCCTTGACCGTTTCGGTGATCTGATTCGTGCAGCTGGTTACCACGCAAAATACGCGCGCGAAAAACGCCTGCACTGGCCCGGTGATCGTGACCCTCAGGCGCCGTGAGTTGGTCGCATCCTGTTGCGGCGTCACCGTGACTCCGTTGACGCCGCTGGTGTAGCCGTTCTTGGTCGCCTCGGCTCGCGCAGCTGAATACGCCGAAGGGATGTCTCCGGGGAGGTAGACCGCCCCTGCGAGAGCGCCCGCGTCGGCCGCCTTCTGCATCGATTGTTCATTCGTCCAGAACCAGGCCACGTCGATGACAACGGCGACCATTCCGACCAGCAGGACGGACGCGATGGCAAACAGGGCCAGGGCCTGGCCGCGCGAACGTTCACGGTCGGATGAGCGGGCTCGCCTTCGGAGAAAACTGCCGATCATTGTGCGTCTCACTTAGTTGGGTTCATGGCCATAACGGTCTTATCGACGAAATTGATGCTCGATGCCTGGCTTCCGCCCAGCAGGGCCGTGAGTGCCTGGAGCGGTGTCTTGAGGTGATACTGGTAGTCGATGCTGACGCCGATGGAATCGGGTGACGCAGAGCTGTTGTTGCGCGAGCATGCGGACCAGTTCGTGCTTGACGGACTGAAATCGAGCAGCTCGACCCCGGGGCCCGTGTCGGCGTCGGGCCCCGCGCCAGGCGTGTAGCGCCAGATGTTTACCGCGCTTCCCACCTGGGCCCCGCTTGAGTTGGCCTTGAAGATCTTGATGTTGTTGATGTGCGACAGGTCGACGTCGGAGCCGCCGGACTTCAAGATGAACTGCATCGACGCGATGATTGCGTTGTCGACGCCGTTCGGGTCGCCTGTGCACGTTGTGGTGCTGCCGGTGACCAGCGATGAGCCCACGCGAGCGCCTTCGCGAGTTGCGTTGCCAAGTGTCAGTCGGTCACTGAACGCAGCGCCGAACTCGATCATGCCCGATAGCAGCAACAGGAAGACGGGAATGATGATCGTGAACTCGACGAGCGCCTGCCCCGGCGCGCGTCGGCCGCGGCTCACAGGACGGGCTCCATGCGCGACTCGTTCTGCTTGGTGAATGTCCAGCTGTAGCCAGTGCCGCTACCGCCAAGGAACGACAAGAGGGAACGGAGTGGCGTAACTCCGTCGTAGCGATAGGTGATCTGGACACCAATCTTGTCGACGGTCGTGCGCGCCGGCGTCAGCGTCGGGCAGCCGGCAAGCACGTCGCAGCGCTGCGACGGGGGATAGCCCGTCGAGGTTGCCGAGTAAGGCACGGTGTACGGGCCGCACGTCATGGATCCCGACCGGATATAGGTGCTCGAGGCGAGGATCGTCGAGCCAGTCGAATTGGCCCGGAAGATCTTGACCTGCTGCACGGCCCGCTTGTCGATGGGCGGCCCCAGCTCGGCCTCAACGCGGGCGAGGATCACACAGTCGGAGTCCGGGTTGCTTCCTGCTTGCCCGGCGATCAGCGCTCCCCCCTGCGAGGCGCGGTTGATCGTGAGCACAGCATTGAATGCGACCGCGAACTCGATGACCGCAAAGAATGTGCTCATGAATATCGGCAGGACGATGGCGAACTCAACCAGCGTCGTGCCGGCGGCGCGTCTTCGTTTCGACCGCGAGTTGGTATGGCGCGCCGAAACCGGCCCAAGGGCCGGTCTCGACGGTAGCTGCAGGGGCACGATCGCGCCCTCTCCTTCTGGCTAGGATCCGGCCGGCGACGCGGCCGGTGATTCGTCAGGTCCGGGCGACTCGCTGGGGCTGGTGGGCGTGGGCGAGCTCGAGGGGGTTCCGCCGCCGCCTGGAATTGGCGACCCGCCGGGCACCGGGCTGACGGCCGGCCCGAGGAGCTTGCTCAGATCGAGCACCTGCGGAGCCGGGTAGAGGTAGGTCATGATCAGGCGATCGGTAGTGGTGCCGTACTGCGAGGTGTCCTCGCTGCGCGTGTCTTCGCCCGGGCGGAGCGCCAGGCTGAAGGAGTCGGGCGCAAGCTGCTGGACGTGAGCGATCTGCTCCGCCTGATGGAGATCGACCTTGAGCACATACATGTTGTCGTCTGGCGATGACTTGAGGACTTCAAGATCCTGGAATGTCAGCTTTGTTGACTCGCCTGTCTGGAAGCCCTGGGCATTGGCGGTATCTGTCTGTTCGTATTGGCCCTGATCGTTCTGCATGAGCACATCGATCTCGACGCTGACGATGACGTCGACGTGATCGCCGGCCTTGATGTCCCCGCCGACGGCGCGATTTGCCGGGACCTCAAGCGCGACGGCGCGCCACGCGGGCGAATCCGCGGTGACCAGCTCGTTGGGTCCAAGAATGCTGAAGTCCGAGTTCGCGCTCGTGGTCGCGAAGAGATTGGGGGTCATCTGCTGCTCCGAGTAGATCGGCACAGATGTAACGCGCCCAACGACGTCGGAAGAGGTCAGATATGCCTGACTGAGAGCTTGGTCGACCGGGACACTGCGCGTTGTGACGTCGTCCGAGGTCAGCGTCGTCCGCTCGGGAATGTCATGAGCCGCGACGAGGACGGTCTTCTTTGGGACTTCGACCTGTCCTGAACCATGCGAAGCGAGCGTGAACGCGCCGAGGCCAGCCGTCGCCGCGAGGACTGCCCCGATTACGACCAGCAGGAGCCGCCTACGTCGGGCGGGATCCTTGAATTCCATTTCCATGCGCGGTTCAGCTCCTTGGAATGAGTCATCGGCGTGTGACTGAAGGCAACGGGTTCTGCTGCGCTGAAAATTACGAACGCCGTGATCTCCGAGATACGGGACTGAGGGTTCGGATGGCCCCGTACTAATGGACTACGTCCGCACCTTCACCAGCACGCCGCAGCGGACCGGGACAAACATGACAACGCCCTGTCATGGACTCTCCGATAGGCTTGGGGAAATGCCCGACTTCAAGCTCGAAGCACCGTTCCAACCGACCGGTGACCAGCCCCAGGCGATCGACAAGTTGGTCGACGGTCTCGGTCGGGGGCTGAAGTTCCAGACGCTCCTCGGCGCAACCGGAACCGGCAAGACGATGACCGCGGCATCCGTCATCGAGAAGCACCAGCGGCCAACACTGGTGTTGTGCCACAACAAGACCCTTGCCGCGCAGCTGTACAGCGAGTTCCGCGAGTTCTTCCCGGACAACGCTGTCGAGTACTTCGTGTCGTACTTCGACTACTACCAGCCCGAGGCATATCTACCTCGGTCTGACACGTACATCGAGAAGGACTCGTCGCGCAACGATGAGATCGACAAGCTGCGCCACGCGGCAACACGAGCGCTATTCGAGCGTCGCGACACGATCATCGTTGCGTCCGTTTCGTGCATCTACGGACTGGGCGCCCCGGTCGACTATGGCGCGACGGTCGTGCGACTCCGGGAGGGCGGCCGCTACCGCCGCGACTCGGTCCTGCGCCAACTCGTGGATCTGCAGTACCAGCGCAACGACCAGCAGCTATCGCGTGCCCGTTTCCGCGTTCGCGGCGACACACTCGAGCTCCAGCCCGCCTATGACGACTTTGTCGCGCGCGTCCAGTTCTTTGGCGACGAAGTCGAGCGCATCGTCGAGGTCGATCCCCTGACAGGAGAGGTCCTCGCCGAACGCAAGGAGCTCAACGTCTATCCCGCCTCGCACTACGTGACGCCCGCCGAGAAGATGGCCGAGGCGCTGGTTGACATCGAGGCGGAGATGGAGGTGCGCGTAGAGCAGCTCAAGCAGAACGGCATGGAGCTCGAAGCGGAGCGCCTCCGCCAGCGCACCACCTTCGACCTCGAGATGATGCGCGAGCTCGGCTTCTGCAGCGGCATCGAGAATTACTCGCGTCATCTCTCGCGCCGCGAGGCCGGATCACGGCCGTGGACGCTGCTCGACTACTTCCCGCCAGACTGGCTGCTCATCCTCGACGAGAGCCACATGACCGTGCCGCAGACGGTCGGCATGTACAAGAACGACCGGACGCGCAAGGAGATCCTGGTCGACTTCGGCTTTCGACTGCCGAGCGCGCTGGACAACCGGCCACTGACTTTCGAGGAGTTCGAGGACCACCTCAATCAGGTCATCTTCATGTCGGCCACGCCCGGGCCGTACGAGCTGCAACGGTCGGAGAGGATCGCCGAGCAGCTGATTCGACCCACCGGCATCATCGATCCGCAGGTCACGATCCAGCCGACAGAAGGCCAGATTGACGATCTGATCGACCGCATCCGTGTTCGCGTGGAGCGCGGCGAGCGCGTCCTGGTAACGACGCTGACCAAGAAGATGGCCGAGGACCTTGCCGACTACCTCCACGAGATGGGGGTGAAGGTCTCGTACCTCCACAGCGAGGTCGACACGCTCGAGCGGGTGCAGATCCTGCGCGACCTCCGACTTGGCGTCTACGACGTTCTCGTGGGCATCAACCTCCTGCGCGAAGGAATCGACCTGCCGGAGGTGACGCTCGTCGCGATCCTCGACGCCGACAAGGAAGGCTTCCTGCGTTCCGCCTGGTCGCTCATCCAGGTCAGCGGCCGAGCCGCCCGCAACGTGGGCGGCGAGGTCGTGATGTACGCCGATCGCATAACCGAATCGATGCAGGTCGCGATCGATGAGACGGCGCGCCGGCGGCGTGTCCAGGAGGAATACAACGAGAAGCACGGCATCGTGCCCCAGACGATCATCAAGGGCGTTCGCGACATCAACGACCGCCTGCGCGCCGTCGCAGAGGCGAATGGCGCGTACGAGTCCGCCGGCCGCGCGCGCGAGCTGACGCAGATGTCGCGCGACGAGATCTCCAAGCTCGTCGGCCAGATGGAGGCAGAGATGCGCGCGGCCGCCCGCGAGCTCGAGTTCGAACGTGCCGCGTCACTGCGCGACGAGATCCAGCAGATTCGACTCCGTGTCCTCGAGGAGGACGCGTCGGTCGCCGTGGCACGCGCCGCAGAAAAGGCCTCCGAAGCAGCGCGGTCCAGCGACGCTCTTGCCTCGGCAAAGCCGTCCGAGCGCGCGGCGGCCATGAAGGCAGGACAGCGGCGTGGCCGCCGCGCGATCGCAGCAGGGGAGGCGAGTGGCCTCGAAGTCACGTCGGTGACCGTTTTGCCCGCGGACGAGGAGCCATCAGAGAACCTCGACGGCGCGCCGCAGCCCGATCTTCTCGACGAGGGCACTGCCGCCGACTGGCTGCCCGGCATCCGCGACGAGCACGAAGGTGACGACGCCGGGTGGATGGCGCGCTGGCTGGACCGTCAGACGTGGGACCGCAGGGTCACCCCCAACGTGATCAAGCGAACCGGCGAGCGTCCCGCCAGGCGGGGCGGCCGGCGCTACCGGTGAGCGTCCAATCGGGAACCGAATGGAGCGTCGTCGAATCGGAGGGGCTCGACGCAATTGCCTTCCTTGGCGCCCTGTCGGGCGTCCCTCTCTATCTCGGCGAATATCCAACTGAGACGCCTGAATTCTCGGCACGCCTGGCCCCTGCCGTCATCGAGCGATTGAAGGAGTTGACCGCGGACGCGAGCTCGAGCGGTTTCGGCCTGATGTGGCCGAACCTGGCCAACGGGTTGTCGGTGGAGGGAGATAGCACGATCGGCGAGGTCATCGACTCGCTGGACCGCCTCGGGGAGCGCATCCTCACGCACCGGGCAGAGCTCGACACATGGTCCGAATCGGATTGGCAGTGGCTGATCAGGTCGTCGCCGTCGCTGCGCGACATCCTTATCGCCATGCGCGAAGCCGGATTCGCAGACTTCAGAAGGGCCAAAGCGGGCAGCTCGCTTGCTGATCGCGCCCAAGAGCTGGCCAGTCAGCTTGCCTCTTTCGACGTCGTTACTTTGGACCGTCAGCTCTCCGGAAAAGATCTGACGCCGAGGATCGAGATCGTTCTTTCGTATTTCTGCAGACCTCACGGCGTTCGAATCCACGGCCAGCGGTTCATACAGTCGCCCGACTACGACCTGATGACGACCGTCCGCATCGCAGCGCACGAGCTGCTGCACCCGCCGATTGACATGAAAGGTCCCGTCGCCACGGCGCTGGTCGAACAGTTGGAGAAGGACAAAGTCCTCGTCGGCATCGTGAAGGGTCACGATCCGTCGTGGGGCTACACGACCGTCGAGGGGGTGGTCGACGAGGACATATGCCAGGCATTGGACCAGCTTGTGATCGAACAGCTGAGCGTGGCACGCAACCCTGCTGATCGCTGGCACGAGGCAGATGGCGGCATGCACGTCCTCGCCGCAGGCCTGTACGGAATGCTGCGTGACGACGGTTGGGTCAAGCACGGTGGGGGATCGATTGAATCCTGGCTGGCTGATGCGCTATCCGCCGGTAGGCTCGAACCTGCCGATCTGCATCCCGTCGCGGCGCGCGTTCTTGAGCGCCCGGTGGATCAACTCTGGCCGATCGACCCACGGTGATCCGGGCGATGAGCGGTAGTCGGAGGGAAGCGGATTCGAGCGCCGGCGGACGGGTGTGGCGGCGCTGATACAGTCCGGCGCGATGAATCGCGCAAGCACGAAGCAGGTCTGCACGATCGGACCGGCCAGCCTCGATTGCATCCCACAGCTCGTGAGTGCGGGCATGGACGTGGCCAGGGTCAATTTCTCGCACGGCACTGACGAGGACCACAAGGCGTACGTCCACGCCGTGCGCGCGGCGGCCCACAGCGCTCGTCGCAGCGTGGCGGTCATGGCCGACCTACCGGGTCCAAAGCTCCGCCTGGGCGAGCTTGCGGGCGGTGAGGCCCGGCTCGAGACGGGATCGACTTTCACGCTGCGTCCGGAAGGTGGTGCGGCGGGCGACGCTACGGGCGCGAGCGTGGCACATCCGGAGATTACGAAGCAGCTCGAGATAGGTGATCGCGTCCTGCTCGCGGACGGCGCCGCCGAGCTGCGCGTGGTCGAGGTCAGTGACGAACTGGTCACGACGGAAGTGGTAAATGGCGGACTCGTCCGCTCGCGAGGCGGCGTCAACGTGCCCAGCGAGCGCTTGCCCGGTGACGGCCTTGCCGAGGAAGACCGGGCGGCAGTGGCGAAAGCACTCGAGCTGCGCGTCGATCTCATTGCGCAGTCCTTTGTGCGCACCGTGGACGACGTCCGTTCGCTGCGCAAGCTCGTGCCCGCCGACGGCCCGAGGATCGTTGTGAAAATTGAGACCCATCAGGCTGTCGAGAACTTCGACGAGATTGCCGCACAGGCGGACGGTGTGATGGTTGCGCGTGGCGACCTGGGCGTAGATCTGCCGTTCGAGGACGTGCCGCTCGTCCAGAAGGACCTGATTCGTCGAGCGAGCGAGCTGGACAAGTTCACGATCGTGGCAACTCAGATGCTGGAGAGCATGACGTCGGCGGCCAGGCCCACTCGCGCAGAGGCAAGTGACGTTGCCAACGCCGTGCTGGATGGCGCGGACGCGGTGATGCTGTCCGCTGAAACGGCGATCGGCCAGTATCCGCTGCAGGCGCTCGAGGCCATGGAACGGATCTGTGCCGCAGCGGAACGATCTCTGGCGGCCGATGGAGAGCGCGAGAAGGTCGGGTTGGACAAGGCCGTCGTGCTGGCCGCAGCCGCGATCAGCGGCTACGCCGATGCAGGTGCGATCTGGTGCTTTACTCGCAGCGGCCGGACGGCGGAGTACCTGTCAATGACCCGGCCCGACATTCCGATTTTCGCGTTCACGCTTAGTCCTGTGGTGGCGCGTCGCCTTGCAGTGCGGCACGCGGTCCTGCCGATCGTTTTGTCGGCCAACGCCAAGAGCGGCAGCCTCATCGAGCGCATGGAGGGAGCCTGGCGCTCACAGCGCGGCGGGACCGAGTTGAAGACGGTGCTCCTTGTCACGACATCGCAGAATCCGGACGGCATCAACCGCTTGGAGGTGCACCAGCTCAGCTAGGAGGTTGGGACAACGACCAACGAAGAGCTAGTCCACAGATACGCAGAGGCGGCGTCGCATTGGGACTTCGACGAGATGGCGAAGCTGCGCCATGCCGAGTGGTCGGCTGTCTGGCCGCAGTCGGGCGAAGTGGTCCGGAGCAGCGACGCGGATCGCCAGATCACCCTTGGATATCCCGGGGGCGCTCCGTCGCTTATCGCCAACCGGATCGTCGGCAGCGAGGATCACTGGGTGACCTCACCGATGGGCGGCGCCTATCGGGTGTCCGGCGACGGCGACTCCTGGTGGGCAGACTGGCGAATGACCTACCCAGATGGTCGGACGTGGTTCACGATCACCCTGTTCGAGGTTCGCGACGCCAAGATCTGGCGCGAGACGCAGTACTGGGCAGAGCCCTTCGAAGCGCCAGAGTGGCGCAAGGAATTCGTGGATCGCCTCAATCCGGCGTGATTCGCCTCGTCCGGTAGGCTGGACTAGAGCACCCGAGTCAAACGGAGAAACCGATCATTCGTTCTATAATGGGGCTGTGCCCGCTGCCCGCATGACCCAGGAGAAGCTAGTCGTTCGCGGCGCCCGCGAACACAACCTGAAGAACATCACCGTTGAGCTGCCGCGCGACCGCTTGGTGGTCATCACGGGGCTTTCCGGGTCGGGCAAGAGCAGCCTTGCGTTCGACACCATCTACGCCGAAGGTCAGCGCCGCTACGTCGAGTCGCTGAGTGCCTACGCGCGCCAGTTCCTTGGCCAAATGGAGAAGCCGGACGTGGACCAGATCGACGGTCTGTCGCCGGCCATCTCGATCGACCAGAAGGGCGCCTCCCGCAACCCGCGATCGACCGTCGGAACCGTCACGGAGATTTACGACCACATGCGCCTGCTCTTCGCGCGTGTTGGTCACCCGCACTGTCCGAACGGCCACGAGATCGAGCGCCAGAGCGTGCCCCAGATCGTCGACAAGATCCTGGCACTGCCAGACGACGCACGCATCCTCATCCTTGGCCCGCTCATCCGCGACCGCAAGACGGAAGGTGACAGGGTCTTCGAGGCGGCGCGCAAACAGGGCTTCGTGCGCGTGCGCGTGGATGGCGAGATGTACGACCTCGATGAGGCACCGACTCTCGACAAGTACAAGCGCCACACGATCGAGGTCGTCGTCGACCGACTCGTGATCCATCACGCTGACGACGAAGCCAAGCCATACGACGACTCGCACCCCAATCCAGATCGCGGGCGGTTCGCCGATTCGGTGGAGACGGCCCTGCGTCTGGGTGAGGGCGTGATGGTCGTAGCGGCCGCAGACGCCGGCACCTTCGACGAGCAGCGCTACAGCGAGAAGTACAGCTGCCCGTTCGACGGGTACACGATTGATGAGCTCGAGCCGCGTTCGTTCTCGTTCAACTCTCCGCACGGCGCCTGTCCCGTGTGCACCGGCCTGGGTATGCGCATGGAGTTCGACGAGGAGCGCGTCATCAATCGCAAGCTCTCGATCTCGGAGGGGGCGCTGCTGCCGTGGCAGCGCATGACGATGACAGATTCCTGGTACGGCAAGGTCGTTGAAGCGGTCGCCAAGCGACAGGGTTTCTCCGTCGATGTGCCGCTGGGCAAGCTCGATCCCAAGGACCTGGACTTCCTGCTGCACTCGCCGCGCGGCGAAAAGGTGCGCATCGGCTATCGCCACAACGGCCACACGAATTACTACGAGGCGACGTTCGAAGGCCTGCTGCCAAACCTGCAGCGGCGCTACAGGGAGACTGACTCTGAGTGGGTCAAGCAGGAGCTCGAGAAGTTCATGGTGGCCCGGCCCTGCCCGGCGTGCAAAGGCACACGGCTCAAGCCGGAGTCGCTCAGCGTGACCGTAGACGGCATGAACATCGCCCAGGTCTCGGCACTGTCCGTGACGGAATCGCTGCGCTGGGCGGAGCTGCTGCCGAACCATCTCAGCGACCGCGAGCGCCAGATCGGCCGCCAGGTGCTCAAGGAGATCCGGTCGCGACTCGGCTTCCTCGCGGACGTGGGCCTCGACTACCTCACGATCGACCGCACTTCGTCGACGTTGAGTGGCGGCGAAGCGCAGCGCATCAGGCTCGCGACGCAGATCGGGTCATCGCTGATGGGCGTCCTGTACATCCTCGACGAACCCACCATCGGTCTGCATCAGAAGGACAATGCCAAGCTCATCGCCACGCTCGTGCGCCTGCGCGACCTGGGCAACACGCTCATCGTCGTCGAGCACGACGAGGAGACGATTCGCACGGCCGACTGGGTGGTGGATATCGGGCCGGGAGCGGGCGAGCACGGCGGCGAGGTGATCGCGTCGGGACCGCTCAAGGCGGTCCTCGATGCGCCGGCGTCGATCACAGGGGCGTACCTGCGCGGCGAGCGCGCCGTGCCTGTGCCGCCCAAGCGGCGCAAGGGAACCGGCAAGTCACTGGTCGTACGCAAGGCCCGCGAGCACAACCTCAAGAACATCGACGCGTCCTTCCCGCTTGGGACGATGACCGCCGTAACCGGCGTGTCCGGCAGCGGCAAGAGCACGCTCGTGACGGAGACCCTGTTCCGTGCCCTGGCGCGGGCCGTGTCCGGAGCTCGGGAGGAGCCGGGTCAGCACGCGGCTCTCGAAGGCACAGAGAACGTCGACAAGGTCATCGAGATCGACCAGTCGCCAATCGGCAGAACGCCGCGTTCCAATCCGGCGACTTACGTTGGCCTGTTCACGCCGATTCGCGAGCTGTTCGCAGGCGTGCCCGAGGCACGCCTGCGCGGCTACGGCCCGGGCCGCTTCTCCTTCAACGTCAAGGGCGGCCGCTGCGAGAACTGCAAGGGCGACGGAATCATCAAGATCGAGATGCAGTTCCTGCCTGACGTGTATGTGCCCTGCGAGGTGTGCGGTGGCAAGCGCTACAACCGCGAGGCACTCGAGATCCACTACAAGGGCCGCTCCATCGCCGAGGTGCTCGAGATGACCTGCGAGGAGGCGCTCGACTTCTTCAACGCTGTGCCCCAGATAAAGGCGAAATTGGCAACGCTGGTGGACGTGGGACTGGGCTACATGCGCCTTGGACAGCCGGCGACCACGCTTTCGGGCGGTGAAGCACAGCGCGTCAAGCTGGCCACCGAGCTATCGCGACGAGCCACGGGCAAGACGGTCTATCTGCTCGACGAGCCAACGACCGGGCTTCACTTCGCGGACGTCGAGAAGCTACTTGAAGTGCTCCATCGGCTCGTCGATAACGGCAACACGGTGATCGTCATCGAGCACAACCTCGACGTGATCAAGACGTGCGACTGGATCATCGACCTCGGACCAGAGGGCGGCGATCGTGGCGGCAAAGTGGTGGTCGCCGGGACGCCGGAGAAGGTCGCGGCCACTGCCGGATCGGCCACGGGCGAGTACCTGGCGCGCGTCCTGCGTGGCGAGCCCATCATCCCGATGACCAACGTGTCTTTCGCGGAGGCCGCCGGCCGCACGAACGGCAAGAAGCCGCGGCCGCAGATGTCCGTCGAGGTCGAGCGCACCGCAACTGCCGCTCGCTGAGGCCCGGCAAGCTGCGCAGCCGAGCGACAGCCGAATCGCGACACTCGCAGTGACACAACGGCTACCGTCCTCGTGCTGAGCGAATTCGCCACGGTCGTCGAGCAGTTCGGCTGATCCGCCCTAGACTCTGGCCGTGCCGGACATCGAGTATGCATTCCTCGCCGACGCCGCCGATGCGCGCCCGGGACAGAAGTTCGCCGTCATCGGCGGCGGAGTAACCCGGCTGGGTGGCGCGCAATTCCCGTTGCGACATCCTCATCTCGCGCTGGTCTGCGGCCTGACCGTCACGACCACCGAGTTCAACAAGGAGCACGACCTTCAGTTCATGCTCCTGTCGCCAGAGGGCCAGCAACTGTCCAACGCCGCGGCCAAGGTCATGGCCAACGGCTCAAACGACGGCCGGGACACGGTGCTGACCTTCAGCCTTGACATGTGGAACCTGACCTTCCCGACACCAGGCGATTACTCCATCCGCATCCTGGTCGACGGCTCGGAGCGCAAGCGATTGCCGCTTGTTGTCGAGCAGCAGGCCGGCGAGCCCGGTCAACGACCACTGGCAGAGCCGCCGTTCCCTCCGCCGACCGGCCAGGCCTGATCGATGCTCCATTTCCTGGACCAGATCGTCATACCCTTTCTGACCAATCTCTACGACGCAGTCGGCTACCTCGGCGTCGCCGTCGCGATGGCGATCGAGTCGGCCATGATCCCGATGCCATCGGAGATCATCCTTCCGCTCGCCGGCTTCCAGGTCTCCAACGCCGCGGCGATCGAGCCGCTCACCAAAGGACCGTGGAACTTCTGGCTGGTCGTGATCTTCGCGACGATCGGCAACACGGTCGGATCGCTGATCGGCTACGCGATTGGTGCGTGGGGCGGCCGGCCATTCCTCGAGCGCTGGGGCAAGTACCTGCTCATCCGCCAGCACGAGATCGAGCTCGCCGAGCACTTCTTCACCAAGTACGGCGCCGCAACGGCGTTCTTCAGCCGTTTGCTGCCCGTGGTCCGCACGTTCATCAGCTTTCCGGCCGGCGTCGCGCGCATGGACGTGCGCAAGTTCATCATTTATTCGACCGCAGGCGCATTCATCTGGTCGGCCGTGTTGGTCCAGGCAGGCGTGGTGCTTGGCGCCAACTGGGCGACAATCCGCAGCACTCTTGAGCCGTTCGACCTGATCATTGCGATCATCGCTTTCATCGCCATCGGTCTGTTCATCTGGTGGCGGATCGGCTTCCCCGGCCTGGGTCGGCTGCGCGGAAAGCCGGCCGAGGGAGACTGAGCAATGCCAAGCCGCGACGAGTCGTGGGACCTGCTGTGCGAGTGGACGCAGTCCGACGCACTGCGCAAGCACGGTCGTGCGGTCGAGGGCGCCGTTAGCTGGTACGCCCAGAACAAGTTCGGCAAGACCGGCGACGAGCTGGAGACGTGGCGCTCCGCGGGCCTGCTGCACGACTTCGACTACGAGCGCTACCCGGAAGAGCACCCGCTGCGCGGCGCCGACGAGCTGCGAGCGCGTGGCTATCCAGAGGAGCTCGTCCAGGCCGTGCTTGGACACGGCGACCACACGGGCATACCGCGTGAGACTGACCTGGCGCACTGCGTGTATGCATGCGACGAGATGAGCGGCTTCGTGATCGCGGTGACCCTGGTGCGACCCAATCGCTCTCTCGACGAGGTCGACGTCGCCTCGGTCAAGAAGAAGATGAAGGACAAGGGATTCGCGCGGCAGGTGCCCCGCGATCAGCTCGAGAAAGGCGCCGATGAGCTCGGCTTGCCGTTCGACGAGCATGTTTCGAACGTCATCGAGGGTTTGAAGACGGTGCGTGGAGACCTTGGGCTATGACCGAAGAACCCGTTTCGAGCGAGGCTCACATCGACATCGCGGATCCGGTGCGCACAGTTCGAGTTCAGCGGCGCCTGGACGGCGAGCCATATCGCGTGTATCGCGCCTGGTCGGCCCCAGAAGCGTTGTCGGAGTGGTATCCGGATCGCGTCGAGGGCTCGCTCGCGCCCGGGACGCGCAGCACGCTCGTCTTTCGCGATCACCGCGTGTGGTGGGAAGTGCTCGAGGCTGATCCGGATCGGCGATTCCAGTTCCGTTGGCCGTGGCTGCCTGACGACTCGTGGATCACCGTCGTGTCGGTGACGATCACGCCGCGCGGCTACGGCTCGCTTGTGACAGTGGAGGACGGCCCCTTCGACCTCACACAGCCGGGCGTGCTCGATGCGTACGCGGCGTCGCTCGCCGGCTGGGGTGAGTGGCTGGCCAACCTTCGTGCCGTGGTTGATTTCTCCGTCGACCTGCGTCGCAACCGCTGACCGAAAATTGGTGGTGTTCAGAACCCGCGTCTGCGACTAGAGTCCGCCGCGCCGGCAGATAGAGGGAGCGGGCAGCCTTTCGCCCGCGAGGCCGGCGCGGAGGGTGGGTTCCAATGAGGAAATCTGGGCTTCTGCCTGTCTGTTTGGCTTTGCTTGCGCTGGCGGCCGCTGCCGTGCCAGTTCAGGCGGAGCCATTGCCGAGGGTAGCCAACATCTACAACTGTGATCAGGCCAACCACAACGTCCTTCTTGCTTCGGGTAAGCATGTCTTCATCGACTACGGCTGGGAGACCAAGAACGCCAAGCAAACGTACTCGTACCTGGCGAGCGTCAAGACCATCGTGAAGGTCGACGGCGTTCGGATCGTAAACGCAGACTTCTACTGGAGCCGTCCTTACATCGACGAGTTCGGATACTGGAGCATCGACTGGCGATATCCGTTAGCCAAGCTTGCTGTCGGCGAGGCCCATACAGTCACGCTCCAATCGGATTTCAAAGTGCGCGTAACCGACGGTTTCGCTTTCTACGGACCGGGCAAGGAGTTTCATCCCGCCCTGTCATGCACCATCATCGGCTCGTAGCGAGCTCTGACGGACCGAACGCATCGCGCATGAATGGCGAAGGCGCAGCCGGGTCATAGACGAGGACGAGCGACTTCTTCGCCCGTGTCCACGCGACATAGGCGAGGCGTCGCTCCTCCTCCATGGCTCTGATCGGGTCGTCCGCGTCCTCGATGGTTCGTCGACTCGGAAAAACGTTCTCGTCCATTCCGATCACGGCGACATGGTCGAATTCCAACCCCTTCGTGCCGTGGGCGGTGGCAAGGATCAGTTGCGCATCGTCCCGGCGTAGCTCCTTTCGCCGAGCGCGGGCAAGCTCGAGTGCCTGGCGCAGGTCGTCAACCGTTCGAAACGGCAACGACCATGCGAGCAGACGGCGCGCGGTCGAGCTCGACGCGCGTGAGAGTGCGATCGCTGGCTGCGCCGACGCGGGCAAGTTATCCAGGATCTCGTCGACCTGCGCGTCGTCCAGAATCAGGCCGTCTTCGGCCGCTCGATACGGGATACCGCTCTCGAGCGCGACGGCGGCGAACGGCGCCAGTTCCATGTTCGTGCGCGCGAGAACAGCGTGTACTCCATGTTCGGCCGTCAGCCACCCATCGAGCAGCCGTCGCGCTCGCGCGAGCTCGTCGCCGGGATCAGGCAGCAGCAACAATCGACCCGCCGCGGCCGGCCCTGCGCGAATCGTCTTCGCGAATCGTTCCTTGTTAGTCTCGATCAACCGTACGGCCCGGTCGACCACGGGCCGCGGACACCTGTAATTCGTCACCAGATCGACGCGCCTAAGTCCCGGTAGCGATCCGGCAAGATCCAGTACGCGACGCACGTCGGCGAGTCGCCAGGCATAGATCGTCTGATCGTCGTCTCCAACGAGAAAGATGTCCCGCGCTTCGCCGGCGAGCAACACTGCGAGGTCCAGCTGTGATCGGTCGACGTCCTGGACCTCATCGACGAGCAGCGTCGAGCAGCGCTCACGCCAGCGGCGCAGCAGCTCATCGCGGGTTCGAAGCTCGGTGAGCGCACGGCGCACGAGGTCGTCGAAGTCGAGCGCATCGTTGTCCGCCAGCCAGCGCTCGTAGGCGATGAATCGCTGCAAGACGTCGAGTGACTCGGGGTCGGCGGTGGAAATTCGGGCTTGAGCAGACGAGATATCAAG
>DATBFJ010000069.1:0-10167 GCA_036558545.1 Candidatus Limnocylindrales bacterium | reverse complement strand
AAACCATCTCGCGAACCGCAACGGCTGCCTCTCCGACTGCCGCGGCCATCCGCTTCTCCGATCCATGTCGCACGTCGCCGACTGCGTAGACCCCGGGCAGCGATGTCTCGAGGGCGGAACGTGCGCCGGTGAGATGGCCGTTCGTGTGAGCGTCATCGCCGGTGAGGATGAAACCCCGCGCGTCGCGCGCGATCTTGTCTGGGAGCCAGTCCGTGTCGGGCGTGCCTCCGATCAAAATGAAGAGTGCGGCTACCGCCAGCTCGTCCGAGCTTCCCGAAGACCCACCTGTATGCAGCGACAGGCTGCGCAGGTGGTGGCTGTCTTTGGCATCGATGATCTGGGTGTCCAGTCGGACGTCCACGTTGTCCAGTCCGGTCAGCTGCTCGATGAGGTACTCGGAGACGTGTCCTTGGAGGCTGGCGTCGCGCGCAAGCAGCGTCACCTGGGCAGCAAATCGAGCCAGATGAGCGGCGGCCTGGGCCGCGGAATTCGCCCCCCCAACGATCGCGACTCGTTCGCCTGTCAGTGCTTGCGCCTCAGTCGCCCCGGTGCCGTAGAAGACGCCGCGTCCAAGAAGCCGTTCGACGCTCGGGATGCCCAGCCGCCGGTACCGCAGTCCGGTAGCGATAACGACGTTATGGGCAACGGCCTGCGATCCGTCGTCCATCTTCACCACCGTGTGCGAGGTGCCGTCGGGTTGAATTGCGACGGCAGATCGGCCTATCAACATGTGCACGCCAAAGCGCCATGCCTGGTTCCATGCGCGAGCCAATAGATCGGCTCCAGTGACTCCGTCGGGAAAACCGAGGTAGTTGCGAATCATTGGGCTGGCGCTGGCCTGGCCCCCGAGACCGCCCGGCTCGACCAGGAGCACGGTCTTGCCCTCGCTTGCGGCGTAGACGGCTGCCGAAAGGCCGGCCGGCCCGGAGCCCAGGATCGCGACGTCGTATGGCTTGCTGAGCTCATCGGCGTTTGCGCCGTAAGCGGCCGCCAGGTCCCACAGCCGAGGTGGCAGCACCCGACCGTCCGGAAAGACGACCGCGGGCAAGCGGTCGCCGATCCCCAGATCGGCGACCCGCTCTTGACCCGGCGGTGAGTCGCTGTCGAGAAAACCGATCGGCACCTTCCAGCGCAGCAGGGTGTCGAAGAGTTCCTGGGTGTCCTCGTCGCGTGCGCCGATAAGTGTGTATGGCCGCCAATATCGAGATGACTCGTGGTTCCATGCCGCGAGAATCTGGCCAACGGCCGACAGGAAATCCTCGTCGTCGGTGGTCCACGGCAGGGCTACGTCGTGGTCGATCTCACCGAGCGTCGTCGCGCGAGCCACCGGCTGGAGTCCGGTGAAGTCTGCCCATTGAGTCAGCAGGACCCGGCGAGCAGCCGGCACCACGCGCCTGGTTCGGGCCAGAAACTCAGTTCCGGTGATGTCTCGCATCCAAAGGTTGGCAGCCACCATTGCAACCTGCCGCCCAGACTTCTCCTGTGTCACGAGATGCTCTAGCGCCGTAGCTGGATGATCAAAGCTGATCACGCGATAGTCGCTGCCAAAACGGTGCCCGATCGCGTTCTCGACAAGGTTGCGTTGGAAGTCGTCATCGTCAACGGTGACGATCAGCGGTCGATCGTTCATGTCCCACCCCATGCGCGGTTGGACACCACGCTAGACACTCGCTGCGCGCTCATCGTCACTCGATGGTGGACAAGGACGGTGGAATTCGGTCAGCTGGCGAGTGCTCGGGCGGCGTCGACCAAATGTTCGTTGTCGTCGCGTGTTCTCACCGTGAGTCGAAGGTGACCGCGCAGCGGATTTGCAGGGCCGAACGTACGCGGCACGATGCCGGCCTGAAGGAGCCCGTCAGCGGCCTGCTCGGCGGCTGCGTTATCGCCGACCCGAACCAGCAGGAAGTTCGTGACGCTTGGCGTGGAGGGCCAGCCAAGAGCGGTCAGCTGAGCGGCCAACCAGTCTCGCTCCTCCGAAAGCATCCGCACGTTCTGCAGCGCGTAGGCGGGATCCATCAGGGCTCGCGTCGCCAGGTGGGCTGACGTTGTCGAAATGGAGCCAGGCGGACGGACGCGCTCCAGCCTCTCGATGACCGATCTCGCACCGACTGCGAATCCCACGCGAGCTCCGGCCAGGGCGAACGCCTTGGACACTGTGCGCACCGCAAGCAGGTTCGAGTATCTATGGCGCCACGGCACCACAGTTGTGTTCGTGAATTCGAAGTAGGCCTCGTCCACCACCATCAGCGGTGGCCGGGCCAATTTGGCCGAAGCGTCCAGGACGGTGGAGATCTTTTCTTCGGGCTCCGGCGCTCCGGTCGGGTTGTTGGGGGCGCACAGCCAGGCGACGCTCACGTTGGGCAACTCGGCGACGACCCGTTCGACGTTGAGCGACCAACGATCCTCAGGACCCAACCTCGGTACGGACACGATCCGTGCGGCGCGTTGCGTAGTGAGGACGCCGTACATGGCGTACGTCGGGATGGGCACGAGAGCTGATGAGCCTGCGGCCAGATATGCCTTCGCGACGAGATCGAGGACCTCGTCAGCTCCCGCTCCGACGATCACCTCGTTCGGCTCGGCGCCGGTGTAGGCCGCTGCCGCCGCCGTTAGTGCTTCGTAGGACGAGTCGGGATACTCATTGAGCGGCGGCTCGAAGGTCTCAGCGAGAACGTCGGCGACAAACGGCGGCGGCAATGGCGATGTGTTCGTATCGAAACGGAGGACGTCCTCAGGCCGAAGGCCGTAGCGTGCCGCGATCGCCGCGTTCGACGGCTCCCACGTATAAACCTGTGACGCCGGACGTGGCGAGCCGTCAGCCATGTTTGCGCAAGAGGCAAGAATTTGTAGCAGCCGCCTCTGTCCGCGTCATTTGACGCCTCGAAACTGCCACATTTGCCTCAAGTTTTGCGCGCGACGCAAGATATTTGACCACCTGTCGAGGGGCCATTGGGAACGGCTCAAATTCTCGCGCCGGACGCAATGCCGGACGATGCGAGCTACGAGTGGGCCGCGGCCTCTTCCTTCTTGTGTTCCTCAATGATCTTCTGTGCGACGTGCGCGGGCACTTCTTCGTAATGATCGAGGGCGGCCGAGAACACTCCGCGGCCCCCGGACATCGAACGCAGCTCTGTCGCGTAGGTGAAGAGCTCGGACTGTGGGACGTGGGCATTGACGACTTGCACGCCGTCCGACGAGTCCATGCCCAGAACACGGCCGCGCCGCGTGTTGAGGTCGCGGTTGACGTCGCCCATGTACTCCTCGGGAACGCGAACCTCGACGTTCATGATCGGCTCGAGCAGCACCGGGGAGGCATCCTGGATGCCCTTGCGCGTAGCAAGCTGTCCGGCGAGGCGGAAGGAGAGCTCGTCAGAGTCGACCGTGTGGAAGGAGCCGTCGTAGAGGGTCGCCTTGAAATCGATGACCGGATAACCGGCCAGCGGTCCTTTCTCCGCGATGTCGCGGACGCCCTTTTCGATGCCTGCCCAGAACTGGCGCGGGACTGAGCCACCCACGACGCGCGTCTCGAAATCGACGCCGGCGCCGGGGTTTGGCTGAATCTCGATCCAGACATGGCCGAACTGGCCGCGGCCGCCGGTCTGCTTCTTATGACGGCCCTCCGCCTTGGTCGCCGATCGGATCGTCTCCCTGTACGGAATGCGGGGTGCGTGCGTCACGACCGCAGCGCCGAACTTGCGCTTGAGTCGCTCGATCGTGACCGCCACGTGGGCCTCGCCCTGCGCCCACAGGAGCTGCTCACCGGTTTCCGTCTGGCGCTCAACGTGCACGCTCGGATCCTCTTCAACCAGGCGCTGCAGGGCTGCACCCATCTTGTCGAGATCGGCCTTTGTCTGCGGCTCGATCGCCACCGGAAGCGTCGGCTCCGGAAACTGGATCGGAGCCATCTTGTATGGCTTCTCGCGCGCGGACATGACGTCGCCAGTGTGCGTGTGGACCAGCTTCGCGACCGCGCCGATCTCACCGGCAGAGATCACGCCGACGGGCTCGGTCTCCTTGCCTTTGACGCGGAGCACCTGGCCAATCCGTTCCTCTTCGCCCCGTTCAGCGTTCCAAACGTGGTCGTGCGACGCGATCTTGCCGCTGAAGACGCGGAAGTACGTCAAGCGCCCGACGAACGGATCCGCCGTCGTCTTGAACACCCGCGCCAGCAGTGGGCCCGTGGCGTCTTGCGCGACCTCCACTTCCTTGCCCGTACCATCGATCGCCTTGATCGGCTTCTCCTCGTCGGGGGAGGGGAGATAGCGAACGATCGCGTCGAGCAGGCCGTCGATGCCAATGTCGCGATGTGCTGAAACGAGCATCACGGGCGCCAGGATCGAGTCACGGACGCCGCGGTGGAGGCAACCCTCGAGCTCTTCGTCGCTTACCTCTTCGCCTTCGAGGTACTTGGTCAGGACGTCGTCGTCCGCCTCAGCGGCAGCCTCGAGCAGCTGGTCGCGCCGGCGCGCAACCTCGTCGGTCAGATCGGCCGGGATGTCCGTCTCCGTCTTCTTGCCGTTCTGCCAGACGTATGCCTTGCGGTGCACAAGGTCCACGTAACCCTGGAACGAGTCGGCCTTGCCTATGGCCAGATGCAAAGGCGCGATCTTGTTTCCAAACGAAGCGCGCAGCGCATCGAGAGCAGCGCCTGGGTCCGCGTTCTCGCGTTCGCAGCGGGTGATCACAAAGATCGCAGCCGTGCCGTGTTCGCGGCCGAGTGCGATGGCCCTTTCCGTACCCGCTTCCACGCCGCCAGATGCGTCCATGGTCAGGATCGCAGCATCGACTGCCTCGAAGCCCTCGACGACCTCGCCGGCAAAGTCGGCGTAGCCCGGCGTGTCGACGATCGTTATCTCGTTGCCGTTGTAGTCCATCGTCGCCACGGCGAGGGCGAGGGACTGCTTGCGTTTGTGCTCCTCGGGCTCGAAATCGAGAACGGCGGTCTCGTCATCGACCTTGCCCAACCGGTTGACAGCACCGGTCGCATGGAGGAGGTGTTCCGCGAGCGTGGTCTTGCCGGAGTCGGAATGACCGGCAAGGACAACGTTCCGGAGGCGCGGCATCTCGACTGTGCTCATGAGGCCAGCATATAGAATCGCTGGCAATGTCCGGCCATTCGAAGTGGTCCCAGATCAAGCGCCAGAAAGGCGCGAACGACGCCAAGCGCGGGGCGGTGTTCACGAAACTGGGCCGAGAGATAACCATTGCCGCGCGCCAGGGTGGTGGCGATCCTGACGCCAACTATCGGCTCCGCCTGGCCATGGACAAGGCTAGGGCAGAGAACATGCCCGCTGACAACATCAAGCGCGCAATCGAGAAGGCAACGGGCGGCTCGGCGGCCGATCAGTACGAGGAGATGGTCTACGAGGGCTACGGCCCGGGCGGCGTTGCGATCCTCGTCGAAGCAGCGACTGACAACAAGAATCGCACCGCGGCGGATGTGCGCGCGATGTTCACCAAGAACGGTGGCCAGCTTGCCGGTGGCGGCTCCGTCGCGTGGCAGTTCGAGCAACGCGGCATCGTTGCAATTTCCCGCGACGGAAACGACGCCGATGAGGTGGCGCTGATGGCCATCGATGCGGGCGCGGACGACGTCGACACGGAAGCCGACCCGATCGAGGTAGTGACGGAGGCGACTCAGCTGGAGACGATCCGAAAGGTCCTCGAAGGCGCGGGTGTGCCTATCGAGTCGGCCGAGCTGAGCATGACGCCGAAGGCGCCGATCGAGGTCGACGCGCACGTCGCGCGCCAGAACTTGCGCCTCATTGAGGCGCTCGAGGATCTCGACGATGTCCAGCGCGTGACCGCCAACTTCGATCTACCCAGCGAGGTGCTCGCCGAACTGGCCACCGCCTGACCCGCGACGAACCGATACTGGAAGGGTGATCGTCCTTGGCATTGACCCCGGCACTGCGCGGACCGGCTACGGCCTGGTCGAACGCGATGGCAGCACGCTCCGGCTCGTGGATTACGGCTGCCTGGAGACGCTGCCCACGCAGGAGCTGCCCCGCAGACTGCTCGAGATCCACCGCGCCGTCACAGAGCTGATCCTGACCCACAAGCCCGCCCAGCTCGGGGTTGAGCGTCTTTTCTTCAACAGGAACGTCCAGACCGCCTTTGCCGTCGGACAGGCGCGCGGCGTCGTCCTTTTGGCCGCGGCCGAACACGGTCTGCCTGTCTTCGAGTACGGCCCGCACGAGGTCAAGGTCGCGGTGACCGGCTACGGCCGCGCCGACAAGAACCAGGTTCAACGGATGGTCCAGATGGTCCTCGGCATGTCGACGCTGCCCAAGCCGGACGACGCCGCTGACGCACTGGCCGTGGCCATCTGTCTCGCCCACGCTCGTCCGCAAGCCGCGTGATCGCGTTCGTCGAGGGTCGCGTCGTCGCGGTCACGGCAGATTCGGTGGTCGTCCAGGCAGGCGGTGTGGGTTATCGAATCTTCTGCGGACCAGGCACGCTCACCTCTCTCAAAGAAGGCACCGATTCACGGCTGTACACCCACCACCTGGTCAGGGAGGACACCCAGGCGCTGTACGGCTTTCGCACCGTGGAGGACCTTGGTTTCTTCGAGCTGCTGACCACCGTTACCGGAGTGGGGCCCAAGGTTGCGCTTGGCATCGTTTCATCGCGGCCTGTGGCGGAACTACAGCTCGCCATCCTCCAGGGCGACGAGGGCGTCCTGACGGCCGTATCGGGCGTGGGCAAGAAGCTCGCGGCGCGGATCGTGCTCGAATTGAAGGAAAAGGTTTCTGTGGCCGGCGCGGTCGCCGCTGGGAGCGTGCCCGGCTCCTCGGAATCGGAGGTCAGCGCAGCTCTCCAGGCGCTCGGCTACACCGCGTCGGAGGCTCGCGAGGCAGCCCGAGGGGCAGTTGCCGCGCTTTCCGTCGGAGCGTCACTCGAAGAACGAGTCAAGGCTTCCCTGAGGGTTCTGCGCCGGGATTAGACTGCACGTCCCAGCGCAGATAGCATCGACAAAGGTCGCGCGACCGGGCTTCAAACGAGGCACGTTTGACGCCGGCGCATTTGGAGGAGGAACCCAGTGCACCGACTCGGTCTGGTAGTAACTGGAGTGTTGCTTGCCGGGGCTCTGGCCACGCCCGCCGCCGTCTTCGCGGGCTCTGTCAGCGACGTCTCGGATACGGCCCTATATGACGGCAACGAATACACGCCGCCGCCCATCGACTTTGGCCCATGCACCGCAGATAACTCCGGCGGAAGTGCCGGCACCCTGCAGTACTACGGTGCTCAATGCGGCTATGTCACGGTGCCGCTGAACTACCAGAAACCTAGTGGCAAGAAGATCCAACTTGCCATCTCGCGCGTCCTGCACACGAGCTCCAGCGCCAACTACAAGGGCATCATGCTGGTCAATCCGGGCGGCCCGGGCGGCTCAGGACAGATCTACTCGGTTTTGCCGCAGGCCTTTGGGGTACCGGCGAACGCCGCCGGCGGCTACGACTGGATCGGTTGGGACCCGCGCGGCGTGGGCGAGAGTATCCCGTCGCTGTCGTGCGACCCGTCGTTCTTCCAGGCCCCCCGACCGCCCTACCGTCCAACCACCGACACGATCATGAACGACTGGGTGAGCCGGTCCAAGCAATACGCACAGGCGTGCACCCAGGCGCCCAGCGCGGCGTTGTTCAACCACGTGACGACGGTGGACTCCATCAAGGACATGGAGAGCATCCGTCTCGCGCTCGGCAAGTCGAAGATCAACTTCTACGGCTTTTCGTACGGCACGTATCTCGCCTCTGTCTACATGACCCTGCATCCAAATCGCGTCGGCCGGTTCGTGCTGGACAGCACGGTCGATCCACGCGATGTGTGGTTCCAGGCCAACCGCAACCAGGACATGGCGTTCCAGAAGACGTTTGACGTGTACTTCACCTGGCTCGCGAAATACAACTCTGTCTACCACGTCGGAGCGACACACGATGCTGTGCGCAACGAGTTCCTGAGCCTCGAAACCCAGCTAAACGTGCATCCAGCGCAGGGAACCCTGGGGGGCGACGAGCTGCTCGACGTGTTTACCAGCGCGGCGTACTACGTCTATGGCTGGGAAGACATCGCGTCGGCCTATTCCACCTTCGTCCATACCGGCAATGCCGACGATCTGATCCAGATGTACGAGGATTCGAACCCAACCACCGCTGGCGGCGACAACGGCTACGCGATGTACCTCGCGACGCAGTGCACCGATGCCCGGTGGCCACAGTCCCAGACGCGCCTCAATCGGAACAACTGGCGGCTCGACGAGACATACAACTACTTCACCTGGGCAAACGCGTGGTTCAACGGGCCATGCCCCTATTGGCATTACCAGACCACGCATCCCGTCACCGTCACGGGTGCGAACGTCAACGTTCCCATCCTGATGATCGACGAGACGTTTGACCCGGCCACGCCCTATGAAGGCAGCCTGTATGTCCGCTCCATCTTCCCGACTGCGTCGCTGATCGAAGGCAAAAACGGAACGACGCACGCCGGCTCGCTGTCAGGAGTGGCCTGCACCGACGACACGATTGCTAACTACCTGCGTACCGGTCAGGTGCCGGCACGGAAGCCGGGCAATAGGTCGGACCTGGTCTGCCCCCCGGTGCCGCAGCCCGATCCAACCTCGTCGTCAGCGATTCGCATCCCTCCGCAGAGGTACGCCGAACCGTTCGTTCAAATCGTGCGCTGAGGTCAGGCCGCTGCCGCAAGTCCTGCTCCGTACCGTAGGCGCGCCGACGCGCAACCTGCGGTCGCGGCATTGCCATCGTTGCTCCTGCGACGAATGGGTCGACGGCGCGCCCTGCATCTGACCACCGGCCTGATCAACACAAAGCGAGAGCGAATAGCCACATGGAAGGCGTGACTGTGATGCTCGTCGCAGTGCTCGTGTTAGCCGTGTTCTTCGACTACACGAACGGATTTCACGACACGGCAAACGCGATCGCCACGTCCGTCGCGACACGTGCGCTTTCGCCGCTCTACGCGATCATCATGGCCACTGCCTTCAACTTCATCGGCGCGTTCGCGGGCACGGCCGTGGCAAAGACGATCGGCTCGGGCCTGGTCGACGACTCGACCTCAACGACGACCGTCGTTGCCGCCGCGCTCATCGGCGCGATCACCTGGAACCTGATCACGTGGTGGCGCGGGCTGCCGTCATCGAGCAGTCACGCCCTGATCGGTGGTCTGCTGGGGGCGACCTTGATTGCTTCCGGCCCATCGGCACTCAACCCGCAGGGCATCTTCGACAAGGTCCTCGTGCCAATGGTCACGTCACCATTGTTGGGCTACTTCATTGCGCTCGCGCTCGTCATTGCCCTGTTCTGGATCTTCCGCGGCTTCGAACGGCGACCAATGACCGCCGGCTTCAGACGGTTACAGGTCGTGTCAGCAGGCTTCATGGCCTTTTCGCATGGCTCCAACGATGCGCAGAAGACAATGGGGATCATCACCCTGGCACTTTTCTCGGCCGGATTGCTGCCGACTGTCGACGTGCCGCCATGGGTCATCGTCGTGTCCGCGACGGCCATCTCCCTCGGCACGGCCGTCGGCGGCTGGCGGATCATGCACACGATGGGTCACCGAGTCGTGAAGCTGGAGCCCGTCCACGGCTTCGCCGCGGAGACTACTGCCGCTACGATCATTTACGGTGCGGCCCATTTTGGAATGCCCGTTTCTACAACGCATGTCATCAGCGCCGCGATCATGGGCGTCGGTTCGTCGCGAGGCGTGCGGGCGGTCAGATGGGGAGTGGCTCGTAGCATCCTTCTGGCCTGGATCATCACCCTGCCCATGGCCGGTCTCGTCGCCGCTGCCTCATGGTATGTCCTCAACATGCTCGGCTTGAGCTAGTCACAAGGAGCGCCCCGGCAATGGCCTTTCGACTCATCCCGCGCGACGTGAAATTCCTCGACCTCTTCGCGGCAGCCGGCCAGAACCTCAACACCGCTGCGCTGAAGCTGCGTGACCTGGTCACCGAATTCGACAGGCTGGACGATCGGATCGCCGAGATTCAGTCGCTCGAGAAGCAGGGCGACAAGATCGATCGGGAGATCAGCGCGCGGTTGGAAGAGTCCTTCGTGGCACCGTTTGACCGCGAGGACATCCACGACCTGACGGTCCAGATCGACGACGTCGTCGACTACATCCAGGCAGTCGCAGAAAGCCTCG
>DATBFJ010000068.1:0-46663 GCA_036558545.1 Candidatus Limnocylindrales bacterium | reverse complement strand
GCGCCGGCGACCGATTCGGACAACGACGTCCATGCCGCGGACGAGTACCGGGCAACGCGCGACACGTGGTTCCTCGACCCGTGGTTCGGCCGGGGCTACCCGGAGCTGGGCATGCGGGCGCATGAGGCGGCGGGCCACCTCGACGGCGTCGAGCTGACGACGCCGCCCGCCGGAGACTTCGACTACGTTGGCGTCAATTACTACCGCCAGGAGACAGTCCGCGCTCGATCGGACAAGCCCTTCGACTGGGAGATCAAGCCACGCCGCTCGGTGGAGCTGACCGAGATGGACTGGGAGGTCGTCCCACGCGGGCTGTACGAAAGCCTGATGTGGGTGCACCGGACCTACCAGCCGAAAGAGCTGTGGGTGACGGAGAACGGCGCCGCCTACCCGGATCCGGTCGGGCCGGACGGCGTGGTGCACGACTCCGATCGTCAGTCCTACCTGGCCCGTCACCTGAGCGCGGCCGCAGACGCGATAGCCGACGGCGCTCCGCTCAAGGCGTTCTATGTCTGGTCGCTGATGGACAACTTCGAGTGGAGCCTGGGATATTCGAAGCGCTTCGGAGTCGTCCATGTCGACTATCCGACGCAGAAGCGAACGCCCAAGCAGAGCGCGCGCTGGTACCAGCACCTGATCTCCGGGTGACACGGCCGAATGTCATCAATGAGAGTTCGTTCATTCCCTTGACAAAGGGTCGGCGAATGTGCGAAAACCCGTACGTCATCTGACTTGCCGTGATTCGCGGGCCGCACGCGATGGGGAGCGTCGGGGGTGGCCACAGGAGGGCGAATCGGCAGGCCAGCCGATGAGGAGCGGATGGCCAACCTTCCGGAGAAGGCGACGCACCGACAGACGCGCGCCTTCAACCAGCAGCTGGTGCTGCGTGCGATCTACGACCGTTCAGAAGTGAGTCGCGCCGAGGTGGCCCGTCTAACGGGCTTGACACGCACATCCGTCTCCGCCCTCGTTGCCGAGCTCATCAACGAGGGCCTCGTCGAAGAAGTCGGT
This sequence comes from Candidatus Limnocylindrales bacterium, assembly GCA_036558545.1. Taxonomy (GTDB): domain Bacteria; phylum Chloroflexota; class Limnocylindria; order Limnocylindrales; family CSP1-4; genus JALYGJ01. Next base: position 45,652 of record DATBFJ010000068.1, on the reverse strand, counting down.
CGTGGCAAGTCCACGGGCGGCAAGGCTCCGATCATGCTCAGGCTGCGGCCCGACGGCCGCCATGCCATAGGCCTTGACCTTGGTGCGTCCAAGTTCAGCGGAGCTCTCGTTGACCTGCGCGGCGGCGTGGTCAAGAGCGCCCAGGTCGAGCTGGATGGCCGCAGTGGAGCCGCTGCCGTCGAGGTCGTCTTCGGACTGATCGACAGCCTCATCAGACGCAACGGCCGCGCCACCGTCCTCGGCGTCGGCATCGGCGCGCCGGGCCTGGTCGACTCGCGCGCTGGAGTCGTCCGCTGGGCGGTCAACCTGGATTGGTCCGACGTGCCGCTGGGCAGTCTCGTCAGCGAGCGTTACGGCCTGCCGGTCGTCGTTGCCAATGACTCCCAGGCTGCCGCGGTTGCCGAAAGCACCTACGGCACCACGCCGTGGCCGCAGAGCCTCGTGGTGGTTCGCGTCGGGCGGGGAATCGGTGCCGGAATAATCCTGGGTGGAAAGCTCTACCAGGGAGACAGCTCGGGTGCCGGTGAGATCGGGCACACCATCTTTGGCCTGCTGTCGCAGTCGCTCGAGGCGGAGCCGTGCCGATGCGGACGAGTCGGCTGTCTGGAGACCGTGGCCAGCATGCCCGCGATGGTCAGCGCCGCGCACAAACGTGTCGCCGCGGTGAGCGACGAGCAATCGCTCATCGCCGCCTTTCGCGCGGGCGAGCCCCAGGTGTGCGAGGTAGTGCTGCGCGCGGCAAAAATGCTCGGCGAAGGGATCGCTGCCATGATCGCCACGCTCAACGTCCATCATGTACTGATCATTGGCCCCGCCTCTGAGCTCGGCGAGGGCTACCTCGAGGCGGTTCGTCGCCAGGCGGTCAGCAGCGCACTGCCAATGCTTGCCGAGGAGACGCAGATCGAGCTCGGCGAGACGCGCGGCGACGACGTCGTGATCGGCGCATCGGCAATGCTCATGACCCAGGAGCTGGGGCTCAGTCTGGCGCGGTGACGATGCCGCTGACGGCTGTCTCCCCTGCTCTGCCTCGGGCGACGGGTTTTCTGACGGTTGGCCTGGACGTTGGCGGTACAAAGACGGCGTGCGTGGTAACCGATGAGCACGACCAGGTGCTCCACCATGAGGTGCTCGCGACAGACACGGCGCGCCTGCCTTCCCAACTGAGCGAGATCATCAAGAACGCAGTCGAGCGCTTCGCCGACGGCACCGATTCAACGGTGGGCGCCATTGGCATCGCCCTTCCCGGTCACGTCGAGCCGGAGAGCGGAACGATCCGCCTGGCCGTCAACCTTGGCGGCGCGGACGGCGCGCCGCTGGCGCTTGGTCCAATGCTTTCCGAATCTGTCGGCCTGCCGTGCTACGTCGAGCATGACGCACGCGCGGCGGCATCTTGGATTGGTCTTACGGGAGGCGCGGCCCCAGACGCGCCTCCCGAGGACCTGGCCTACCTGAGTGTTGGCACGGGGATCTCGGCGGGCATCATGCTCGGCGGCCGCGTACTGCGTGGCGCAAATGGATTTGCCGGCGAGGTGGGCCACGTGTCTGCGGACCCTGGTGACGGTCGCTGTGCGTGCGGCCTGATCGGCTGCCTGGAACACATCACGGCCGGCCCGGCAATTGCCAGGGCGGCGCGTGAGGCGGTCGCCAGCGGCCGAGCCACTACCCTGAACTCAGATGCAACTCCAACTGACGTGTTTCGCGCCGCCAGGGCCGGCGACGCGTTGGCGTGTGAGCTCGCGACGTCGTTCGCAGAGCGCCTCGCCCGCGCCATCCGTGCCCTGGTCTTGACGCTCGGAGTCAGCTATGTCGTCATTGGCGGCGGCGTCGCTGGCGCGGGCGAGGCGCTCCTCCAGCCTGTGCTCGAGGCTATTGGCAAAGAGCGCAAGGCATCCCCGCTTGTGGAGGCGGCTTTTGCCGGCACGCGGGTCGAAATCCTGCCACCTCATCTCGAGGCCGGAGCACGCGGAGCGGCGGCAATAGCGCGCCAGCGAGTGCTCGAGGGGCAACGAAAGGGGGTGGTCGAGCGATAGCACAGAGGAGGTACACAACGCTCGATACTTGGGGGAGTCGGTCAAATTACCGGGCGGCGTCGCCGTCCGGACAAGCAGGAGGAGATATGAGGAACCACACACGGTGGGCGCTGCCGCTCGTCGTCATGGTGGTCGTAGCGTGCTCGAGTGGCACGGCGACCCCGGCGCCGCCGGCATCACACGCGCCCACCACCGCAGCGCCGCAATCGCAGGCGGCGCAGTCGCAAGCGGCGCAGTCGCAGGCGGCCGCCACGGCCACGGCACCGTCTCAGGAAACGACAGTGCCGCAGACCCCGGCCGCTTCGGTGAACGCACTCCCGAGCGTGCCGACGGGTTACACCGAACTGGATCAGGCACTCGACCCGTCCCAGCCACTCAAGGGCAAGGCGGTCAACATCCAGGTCCAGTGGACCGGCGGCGAGCTCACGAACTTCACGAACTCGCTGGCGCCGTTCTCCGCAGCATCCGGGATCACCATCAACATCGACAGCGTTCCGTCCAGCCATGAGACCGTCCTGAGGAGTCGCATTGAGGGTGGGTCACCGCCCGACATCGCTCAGCTGGCGCAGCCAAGCGGCGTTACGGCGTACGCGGCTGAGGGCAAGGTCATTGACCTCGCCTCGTTCATGGACTCCACGAAGCTAACTTCGGAGCACCCGTCGATTGCCTTCCTGGTCCAGGGAGACAAGATCTGGGGCATTCCGTACAAGCAAGACGTCAAGTCGATGATCTGGTATCCGATCAAGGCATTCGCGGCCAAGGGCTACACAGTCCCGACGACGTGGGATGACTTGATCACCCTGTCTGACAAGATCGTCGCCGACGGCAGCGCACCTTGGTGCGTCAGCGCCGGCGGCCCAGGTGACGCGACCGGTTGGCAGCTCACTGACTGGGTCGAGGAAGTCGTTCTCAAGAGCGGCGGCCTGGATCTGTACAACCAGTGGATCAACCACACGGTCAAGATGGATGATCCGAAGATCAAGGACATCCTGGACAACTACCTGGGCAAGATCCTGTTCACCCCGGGTTACGTCTACAACGGTTATCAGAGTGTCGTGGCCCAGGATCAGAAGACGACCATGGACCCGATGTTCAACCAGGATCTCGCCGCCCCGCAGTGCTGGATGCAGAAGATCCCGACCTGGTATGGGCCGGACTTCTTCCCGGATCAGCGGGTTAACGGCACTCCGTCCAAGTACACGATCGGCGCTGACGGCGATATCGGCATCATGCCGTTCCCGGCCGTCGATGCCAGCCAGAACAACGTCGAGGTCTCGGGTGACACCATGATGATGCTCGTCGACCGGCCCGAAGTTCGTGCCGTCACCGAGCTCTTGGCTCTTCCCGAGGGGCTCCAAGCCTGGATCCTCGCCGGCAGTGCAATCTCGTCAAACAACAAGACGCCAGCGGACTGGTATGCCGGCAGCTACAAGCTGCAGGTGGCATCGCAGATCTTCAACTCGGCTACAGGCGCCGGCTTTGACGCGTCTGACATCATGCCGAAGGAAGTCGGCTCTGGCACCTTCTGGACCGAGATGGACGCGTGGGTCAACGGAGGCGGGCAGAACCCGACCACCGATGCGACTCTCCAGGCCATCGACGCCAGTTGGCCAACCCAGTAACCGTCTAGCAATCCGGGGCGCCTCCACCTTCGGGTGAGGCGCCCCGTTACACTCCCCGACACGTTTCCGGAGGGAGGCCAATGACCGCTTCGGCGAGGAACGAGAATCCGGCGCCTCTGTCGCGCTTCGTGTTGCCGATCGCGGGCCTCATAGGCCTGGGCTTATGTATCGGCGGTCTCCTTGTTCTCGTGGATCCCAAGGGCGGGCAGCACCTCCTCGCCTGGTTCTACGACCTGTTGGGAAACCACTCCGGCGCGGACCAGTTGGTCAACGGCCAGGGCGATCAGCTGCTGGCCAAGATCGTCCTTGCGATCATCGCCCTGGGCGTCGGCGTCGGCGGCATCTGGCTGCTGTTCATAGGCGTCGGCTGGCTGGTTAGCCTGCTCCAACCCAAGTGGCGCGACAGGATCCTGCCGTGGGTCTTCGTGGGTCCGGCATTGGCACTGCTCGCCGTCTATCTCGTCTACCCGGCTGCGGGCACCATATGGCGTTCGTTCTTCGACAACCAGGGCGCCTTCACCCTGCAGAACTACGCCACACTGACGTCGCCGGACTTCGTGGAGATCCTGCGCAACAACCTCATCTGGCTCGTCGTGGCGACTGCCGGCAGCGTTTTTCTTGGCCTCGTGATCGCAGGCCTCTTCGACCGAATTCGGCGCGAGGCGCTGGCCAAGACGTTCATCTTCCTGCCACTCGCCATCTCGCTGATCGGGGCGTCGGTCATCTGGAGCTTCATGTACGCCTGGCAGCCCGCCACCCAGCCCCAGATCGGCCTGCTCAACGCGGTTATCGTCGGGGTCGGCGGACAGCCGATCACGTGGCTGACCACCAACCCACTGAACATCTTTGCCGAGATCGTGATCATGATCTGGCTGCAGACCGGCTTCGCGATGGTCGTGCTTTCCGCGGCAATCAAGGGCGTTTCGACCGAGGTGATCGAAGCCGCGCGGCTCGACGGAGCGAGTGAACGACAGCTCTTCTTCGGCGTCATCGTGCCGATCATCCGCGGCTCGATCATCACCGTCGCCACGACCATCGCGATCGCCGTGTTGAAGATCTTCGACATCGTTTACGCCCTCACCGGCGGTCGCTTCGGAGACGACGTCGTGGCGGTCCGGATGTTCCATGAGTTGTTCCAGTTCTTCAACGATGGCCGCGCGGCGGCACTCGCGACAGTGCTGTTCATCGCGGTCCTACCCGTGATGTACGTCAATCTGCACAACTTCCGACGACAGGCGGTGGAGGGATGACGGCTACAGCACAACCAGTGGCCAAGGAAGTAGGGCGCGTCAAAGCCTGGCGACCGCCGATCTTCCAGAACCTATGGGTACGCATCGCGGTCGTCGCGATCTGCCTTCTGTGGACCATCCCGACATTGGGCCTGCTGGTCACGTCGATCCGCAACCCGCTGCTGATTGCCAATTCCGGCTGGTGGACGTCGCTGCTCAACCCGTTCGCGCCCGACCAGTGGACGCTGGCGAACTATCAGCAGGTGCTGAACAACGCGGGCATGGGCAACGCCTTCCTGAACAGCCTGATCGTGACCATTCCCGCCACCGTGATTCCAATCACCATCGCAGCGTTCGCCGCGTATGCGTTCGCCTGGATACCGTTCCGCGGCCGCAGCATCCTGTTCACGATCGTTGTCGCGCTGCTGGTCGTGCCGATCCAGATGTCGCTCATTCCGATCCTCAAGATCTATAGCGGTGCCGGACTTTACGGCACGTTCCTTGGCATCTGGCTGGCGCACACTGGCTTCGGCCTGCCGTTGGCCATCTTCCTGCTCTACAACTTCATGTCGCAGTTACCGCGCGACCTGTTCGAGTCGGCTGCGATCGACGGCGCGTCTGCATTGCAGACCTTCATCCGCATAGTTTTGCCGCTGTCGGTGCCTGCTCTCGGTGCCTTCGCCATCTTCCAGTTCCTGTGGGTCTGGAATGACCTCCTCGTGGCCCTGACGTTCCTTGGTCCAGCGACGGAGCTGCGGGTGATGCCAACTGCGCTCTTCGCCATGCTGGGCACGTACGGCGGCCAATGGCAACTGCTCACGGCCGGGGCTTTCATCACGATGCTCCTGCCGTTGATCGTGTTCCTCGTGCTGCAGCGTGCGTTCGTCCGAGGGATCCTGGCCGGCTCAGTGAAGTAATGACGGCCGAGCGGCTGATGATCGCTTTCGTCGGGACTGAGGTCCCCGCGGAGGTGGCACAGGCGCTCGGCAACGCCCCTTACGCCGGGGTGTCGTTGTTCATCGAGCACAACGTGCGCACGCCCGCGCAGGTACGTTCATTGACCGCGGCGCTGCAACATGCGGCGCGGGCCGATGGCCGTCCCCTGCTCATTGCGGCCGACCAGGAGGGCGGTCAGCTGAATGCTCTGGGCGACGGTCCAACCGCATTCGCGGGCGCCATGGCCCTGGGAGCCGCGGGAGATCCCGACCTGGCCGAACGGGTGGCCAGGGCCACCGCGGTCGAACTGCGCGCGCTGGGTGTCAACGTCAATTACGCCCCGGTCTGCGATCTCGCCACCGCGCCCGACAACCCCGCTCTGGGTATCCGATCCTTCGGCGATTCGCCCGCTGCGGTCGGAGAGCTGGCTGCTGCGTATGTACGCGGCCTGCAGTCCGAGGGCGTCGCGGCCACGGTCAAGCACTTCCCGGGCCACGGTGAGGCGACGACCGATCTGCACCACGGCATTGCAGTCGTGGCGGAATCACGCGAGGAGATGGAGTCTCGTGAGCTCGTGCCATTTCGCGCCGCCTTCGCCGCCGGTGCTCGACTGGCGATGGCCGGCCACCATGCACTGCCGGCGCTGACCGGCGACCCGGAGCTGCCCGCCAGCCTGGCCGAGCCCGTAGTGCGCGGCTTGCTGCGCGACGAGCTGGGCTTCGACGGCCTGGCCATCACGGACGCCCTGGACATGCATGCACTGGCCCAGGGTGCGGCCCAAGTCGTCGACGTGATCACGGCCGTTCGCGCGGGCGAAGACCTCCTCTTGGGGACAGCCGATCGCGAGCTCATTGCGCGACTTTCCGACGGCCTTGCCCAGGCCGAGAAGCGCCGGCTGGTCGATCCCGCGTCGGGTGAGCAGACACGGCGCAGGCTGACAACGCTCCGCAGATGGTTGAGCGGCTTCGACCAGCCGGCGCTCGACGTCGTCGGCTGTGCCGAACACAGGGCAATCGCGCACGAGCTTGCCGAGCGTTCGATCACGCTCGTGCGCAATGACGACGCGCGCGTCCCCTGGCGGCCGGGCGGCACTGAACGCATCGTCGTGGTCCAGACACCGCCCGCGCGGCTGACGCCGGCCGACACGTCCGACCGGGTGGTATCGACCCTGGCTGCCGCCATTCGACGCCGCCACCCGGCCACGGACGAATTGCTCACCTCGGCCGAGCCGACGGATAGCGAGATCGCAGCGCTTCGCGAGCGAGTTGTCGACTACGACTACGTCGTGGTCGGCACGGCTGCTGCCCACCTGCGGCCACGCGAGGCGGCACTGGCGAAGGCACTGATCGCGGCAAATCCGGGAGCCGCGTGCGTCGCCCTGCGCAGCCCGTGGGACCTCAAGGCATATCCCGAGGCGCGCACGTATCTCTGCTCGTACGGCATCCTCGAGCCATCGATGGACGCTCTGGCCGGATCGCTTTTCGGCGAGATCGGGTTCCGCGGCAGGCTGCCGGTCGAGATCAGCGGCATGTACGAACGCGGCCACGGACTAGTCTGAGCGACCCAATGGCACTGCGCGACGAGATCCTCGAACAACCGGCAGCGGCGGCGCGCTTGCTGGCCGCTGCCGACAAAAGCTTCGCGCCGGTCGTCGACACGATCTCGCGTCGCAGGCCTCGTTTCGCGGTCATCGCCGCCCGCGGATCGTCGGACAACGCCGCGCTCTACGCCCAGTACCTGTTCGGCATTCGCAACTCGCTGGCCGTGGCCCTCGCGACGCCATCGGCGATCACGCTTTACGGCGCGCGACCGGACTATTCGGACGCCCTGGTGATCGCCATCTCCCAGTCCGGTCGCTCGCCCGACATCGTTGCCGTGGTGGACGAAGCGCGCCGCCAGGGCGCATCGACCGTCGCCCTTACCAACGACACAGGCTCGCCCCTGGCGGACGCCGCACAGCACGCCATCGCGATCGAGGCTGGGCCCGAGCTGGCCACGGCCGCGACAAAGACGTACACCACAGAGCTGCTCGCCGTCGCACTGCTGTCGGGCGCCCTCGACGCGCTCAATGGCGAGGAGCGAGCGGACGTGGCTCGCATCCCTGCCCTGATGCAGGCGGCTTTGGCCACGGAGGACGAGGCGGGCGCGGTCGCTGAAAGCCATGCCGATCGCACGCGCTGCGTTGTTCTGGGCCGCGGCTACTGCTACGCGTCCGCTCGCGAATGGGCGCTCAAGCTGACCGAGATGGCACAGCTCCTGGCCGTGCCCTACTCAACGGCGGATTTCGAGCACGGCCCGATGGCCCTTGCCGAGCGCAGCTTTGCCGTCCTTGCCGTCGCGCCCAGCGGTCCGCCGCTTGACGCACAGATGGACGTCCTCGAGCGGTTGCGCGAGGTTCACGAGGCGCACGTGCTGGTCATCTCGGACGACCCCGCCGCGCGCGCGATAGATCGGGGCCTGAGCCTGCCAGCCGGAATACCCGGCTGGCTTTCACCCACCGTCGACATCATCCCGGGCCAGCTGTACGCCTATCACCTGACTCGCGCGCGCGGCCTTGATCCGGACCGGCCGCGCACGATCAGCAAGGTCACCGAGACGACCTAGCGGCGCGGACGAGCGTTGGTGGCAACTACAACGGCACCGACTTCTACTGCGATGCCCCCACCGGACACGGGCAACCCCCGAGGTCGTGCATGACGGCCATGGTGAGAACGAGCTCTCCGTATTCCTGAGCTGCATGAAGTTTGCCCAGTGGCGGCTCCAGTGGCCGGCATGCCGTCGAATTGCGTCGATTCCATGCCGTGGGTGCGTGAAATCGACGGTTTTTGGGCATTCAGTCGTCTGATAGGACCATTTCCGCAAAGTTCATTCCCCGGCGGAATGACGGCGTATGACAAAGCCGGAGAAGCTCGACTCCTCCGGCTTTGTCGCTCACGGACAGACTCGTTTAGGAGCTGGTGCCGGTCGTGCTCGGACTTGATTGCGGGTTTTGGCCGTCGTCATCGCCGCTGCCGTTGCGGTTGCCAGGTCCGCCCGGACCCCACGGGCCGTGACCGCCAGGGCCGCCCAAGCCCGGGCCCATCGCTGGGTTGAACATGCGCAGCTGCTGGAGCTGCTGGAGCGACACCTGGCCGTTCTTGGCAATGCTGTCGAAGACCTGCCGAAACGGGCTGTCGGCCGGCAGCTGGTTGACCTCATCCTGAGTGATGACGCCGTCCGACAGGAAGCCCTGGATCTGCTGCCACTGTTGCATTGCCTCCTGGCGCTGCTGCTCGGCTGCAGTCTGCTTGTCGGTGATCGCTTGCTGGAGCGCCTTGGTAATCGCGTCGGACTGCTCCTGGGTGATCGTGCCCGCCTTCACCAGGTCGGAGAGCACCTGATCGAGCAGATCGGCGCCGGCGCCGGCAATCTGCTTGCCGAAGCCCCACGCGTTGCCGTACGGTGGGTGGCCGGGGTTCTGGTCATTGGTTGAAGGGCTCGCCGCGCTCGAGGGCGCCGGGGAAGCCGCATCCTGGCCGAGCTGCGCGGCCGGAGTGACCGACGGCGCGGCGGCTGCGGCGGCAATTGCGGCTCCCGCCACGAGCAGAAAGCCCGCTATCGGAAGCCAGATCAGTCGTCGCATCGGACGTTAATCCTCCGTGAAGCTGGTGAGTGAATGCGACGACGTTCGCCGCCGCGCCTATATAGCGACTGGCGCGGGGCTGCGCAATGGCTGTGAAGGTCAGACGCGCCGAATGATCGTTACACCGTCGCGTATAGGCACCATGACGCACTCGACGCGCTTGTCGCTCGCGATGTAATCGTTCAGCTCGCGCATCGACACGGTCGATGGATCGTTGTCCGAGGGATCGACGACACGGAGTGACCACAGGACGTTGTCGATGCAGATGAAGCCGCGCGGCGACAGCAACGGCAGGACGGCGTCGTAGTAGGCGCGGTACGAGGTCTTGTCCGCGTCGATGAAGACCATGTCGAAGGTTCCATCGAGCGACGCGATCGTGTCGATCGCCTTGCCCACGCGCACCTCGATCTTGGCCGCGTCGGGCGAGGTCGCGATGTGGCGTCGAGCCAGCTCGGCATGGCGCTCGTCGAGCTCGCACGTGATCAGCTGGCCGTCTTCCGGAAGCGCCTCGGCCATCGACATGGCGGAGTAGCCGGTATATGTGCCGATTTCGAGCACTCGCCGAGCGCCGCTGATCGCCACGAGCATCTTCAGAAACCGACCCTCGAGGTGGCCGGTGAGCATGCCGTACGAGCCAGAGAAATCGCGAGTGTTCTCCATGACCTGGCTGAGCAGCGCTGGCTCAGGCGATGAGTGCAGCCGGCTGTAGTCCTCAGCTACGGGATTCGTTATCTCGGCCACGGCGACATGCTTCTCCTGGGCGTCCCCGGTCAAACAGAAGACCCACACCCCGGGAACGAGTGTGGGTCTCCGACGTAATTGCCGGTGATCTTTGAGGCGGCGGAAGGCACGACCCGCACTGGCCCCGGATCACCCGGCTATGCCGGCTCGCATATCAGTGCTGATGTTGCCCGCTCTGGGCTGGAATGCAAGGTTCGTGGAGCCACGGTCACTTTCCGCGGTTTCAGGCAGGACACGCGACGCTGCCACGCCGAGGATCCTCCTGTCAGGCCGTCCAAAACGGCGATTGCGGTCGTCCGTCACGCTCGCACCTCGCTAGACCTGAATCCTACTACCGGCCTCCAAGAGGGATAAGTGCCGCAGGGACTGAAACTGCCTGTGAAACTCGCTGATCACTGCTGCTCGTAGACCCTGACGTCGTCGAGCGCCGCCTCGACGAGCGAGTCCGCCGCGCCATCGGCGGCCTCCACCGTGAGACGAATCGTCTGACCTGCAAACGCATCGAGGTTCACCGTGGCTCGCGTCCACGAGGCGTTCCGGTTGGTCTTGTTGCCGGCGACGCGAAACACCTCAGTGCCATTGGCGAGGATGCGCAGATAGTCGGCCGACGTGGCCTTGGCGTTGTGGGCGAAGGTGTACTCAAAGTCGAGCGTCCAACCACTTGAGCCAGAGCCACCGAGCTTGAATGCGGGCGACTGCGCTGTAGTGGTGCCACCGTCCACGTCGTTGGAGTTCGCCGACGAACCGGCCGATGCCCCCGTCACAAGCTCGTACTGACCGCTGAACGCCATCTTGGCCTGCTTGACCCCGGATGCGTTCTTCGTCTTCTGGGGGATCGCACGCTCGAAGCGGCCCGCGGTTGCAGAGTCCGAGTTGTTCGCGTTGATATCCCAGCCACGATCGATCTCGAAGTCCTCGTTCAGCGGTCCACAGTGCGTGACGGCCATCGACGGCACTGAGCTGTACGGGCATGCGGCATGCTCAAGGAAGTACAGAACCGTGTCGTTGTTGCGCGTGGTCTCGCGATCGATGACCGAGTCTGGCGGGTAGAAGCCACCAACGTGAGACTTGTCGGTGGGGTACATCTCGATGGTGAAGGCGAAGATCCGCTGCGCGCCGTAGAACCAGTCCATCGCATCGCCGTCCGTGATGTACAGATCGCTCATCTGTTGGGGCGTGTAGCCATTGCGATTGGCCATTGCCGTCCCAAGGGCCACGAAAGCCGCATGGTCGTCGGCCGTCATCGTCGATGGCACGTTCGTTTTGGTGTAGCCGAATGGCCACATGATCTGCTCGTTGAATGAGTGCCAAGAGATGGACTCCGTGATCTGCTGCTTGCCGGCGATCACCCGGCTCTCGACGAAGTCGCGCAGCGCCCGAACCTCAGGCGCTTGCCACGGAGACTGACCCCGGTAAGTCGTCGAGCCGGGCTTGCCGCTCGAGCCGCCACAGCAACCCCATTTGTAGCCCCAGTTGCGGTTCAGGTCGATACCGATGCTGTTGGTGCCTGGAACGGGCTGGCGATTGCGCCGCCAGTTGTGGAACTGACCGCCGGTGATGTCATATTCGGCGCCGTCAGGATTGACCATTGGCACGATCCAGATTTCGGTCGAGTTGACTATCGCACTGACGCGGCGCTCGAGGTCCGAGCTCGGATGCGCTGAATAGTTGTCGGCGAGCAGATGGATGAGCTCGAGAGATTGCTCCACGACGAGATGCTCGCGTGCGTGGTGCAGGCTCTCCAAGAGCACTTCGGGTTCGTCCTGGTCAACTGACACGTTGTCACTGATCTTGACGATCGGAATCTGGCGGCCCTCGAAGCTCTTGCCGCTGTCGCCCGAACTGGCGAAGTCGCTCAGGTAGTACTTGGCAACGATGTTGGGATGAGCGGCGACCACGGAGTTGAGGTCGGCCATCATCTCGTCGTACGTGTGGTAGCCGGAGTAGCCCGCCGGGAACTCGTCCGCAGGCATGGCCATGACCGGGACTGCGCCGATCAATGTCGAGAGAGCCGTGCCGGCCAGCAGTGCAATCAGCGAGGAGGCAATCCGACCGGCGCGCAAACCCGTCACGGCACGGAGCAGTAGCTCGTCAGGCCGGCCTCGCGGTAAGGGCAATCGGCCTGCTCGAATAGGTACAGCGCCGCGTCCAGGTTGCGACTCGTCTGAGCCTGGATGCTCGAGTCCGGCGGGTGGAAGCCTCCGCAGCCGCAGCCCCACTTGGGGTACAGCTCCCAGGTGAAGGCAAATATGTGCTGCGTCGCCCATGCCCAGTCGATGAAATCACCGTCGTAGATGTACATCTTGCTGCCCTGCATCGCCTTGTAACCGTTCAGCGAGGCCATCTTCTGGGCCATCGCCAGAAAGGCGTTGTGGTCGTCGAGGGTCATGTTCGCGTCGGTCGTGGCGTGGGTGTAGCCATACGGATAGAGCACATGCTCGCCATAGGAATGGACGTTCAGGATCTCCTTGATCTGTTGGACGCCGTTGACGACGCGGCTTTGAATGAAGTCACGCAGCACCTGGTCCTCAACCGATTCGAATGGATACGCGCCGCGGTAACGAGCAGAGCCCGGCTTGGCGCTCGATCCACCACAGCAGCCCCACATGTAACTCCAGTTGCGGTTGGGGTCGATGCCGACCTTGTCCGAGTAGCTGAACGTCTGGCGATTCTTGCGCCAGCCGTGGAAGACACCGTCGCTGATGTCATACATCGCGCCGTCCGGGTTGAGCATCGGGATGATGAAGAACTCATGTGTGTTGACGATCCTGGTTACTCGCTTGCCCAGCGCCGTCGACTTCTTGTAGTTGTCGGTCAGCAGGTGCACGAAATAGAGGCACTGCTCGGCGGTCAGATGCTCGCGCGCGTGCATGTTGCATTCGATCAGGATCTCGGGCTCGTTCTCGTCCTGGTTCGGATGGTCGCTGATCTTGAGCGACCAGATGGGCCGGCCCTCGAAGCTGTCGCCGATGTTGCGCAGACGAGTGATGTTCTTGGCCGTCCCGGCCCCGTACTTGGCCGCGACCGACTGCAGATCTGCGGTCATCTCGGCGTACGTGTGGTAGCCGGTGTACCCGGCGGGAAAGTCCGTTGGGTCGGCGGCGGCCACCTGTGGACCCGTCGCGGTGAGCAGCGTGGCCGCGGCGATCAATGGCAGGGCCAGGCGGGCACCCAGCTTGGTCACGGTCTTCATCAAGTCCTCCCTCCTGTTGATCGGTTTCGGAATCACGGCTGTTGGTAGACACGAACGTCGTCCACGGCCGCCTCGACGAGCGAGTCCCCAGCACCGTCAGCGGCCTGGATGAGGACACGAACAGTCTGTCCGGCGTAGGCATCGAGATTGACGGACACGGGCGTCCATACGGCGTTGCGGTTGCCCGCAAAACCGTCCTGCTCGAACACCACGTGGCCGCTCACTGACACGCGCAGGTAGTCGGCCGACGTGGCCTTCTTGTTGTGGGCGAACGTGTAGTTGAAGGTCAGCCTCCAGCCGGTGCTGCCGTTGCCGCCTAACGTAAACGCCGGCGACCTGACGCTGGTGACGCCGCCGTCAACGTCATTGCCCATGACGCTACTGCCGGCTGCGGCGCCGGTCACGAGATCGGCGAGGCCGCTCGTGGTGGTGGGCTTCTGCTTGACGCCCGCGGCATTGCTCGTCTTGGTCGGTTGCGCGATTTGCCACTGTCCGGCCGTGGCCGTGTCGCCTCCGGTCGGATTGACCTGCCAGCCACGCGCCGTCTCGAAGTCGTCGTACAGCGGACCACAGTCCTGGTTCAGTCCGGCGGCACGGTACGGGCAATCGGCGTACTCGAGGAAAGTCAAGACAGCTGGAACATTGGCCTGAATATCGGCATCCAGCTCGCTCTTGCTCGGGTAGTAGCGGTGCGTCGCGCCCTTCTTCATCTCGAAGGTGTAGCCGAAGATCCGATACGTGTGGTAGGCCCAGTCGTCCTGGTCGCCGTACACGGGATACAGGTCACTGCCCTGCTGCGGCTTGTAGCCGTTGAGCGCCGCCACGCGGTCTCCAAGGGCTACGAAAGCCGCGTGATCGTCGGCCGACATGTCTGCCGGGACGTCCGTTCGCGTGTACGAATACGGCCACAGGACCTCGCGCGCGGCGCTGTGGAAGCCGATGCTCGCGACGATCTGCTGGCGGCCATTGACCACCCGGCCGGCCTCGAATCTTTCGTAATCCTGGACCTCTGGCGCCACCTCCGGTGCCCAGCCGCGGTAGTAATCGCTGGCTGGATTGGTACTGCCGTCAGTGCCTTTGCCCGAACCGCCGCCCCAGTGGTAGCCCCAGTTGCGGTTCAAGTCGACCCCGATCTCAGTTGAGCCTGGAATCGGCTGCCGGTTCTTGCGCCAGTTGTGCCAATGGCCGCCCTGCATGTCGAATTCGGCTCCATCCGGGTTGAGCATCGGCACGATCCAGATCTCACGGCTGTCCACGATTGCCTTGATGCGCGAATCGGTTGCGTAGTTGTCGGTCAGCAGCTGGATCAGGTAGAGCGCCATCTCGTTCGACGCTCGCTCGCGCGCGTGCGTCAGGCCGTGGATGAAAACCTCCGGCTCGTTCTCGTCGGTGGCGACGTTGTCCGAGATCTTGATGCCCCAGATCTCGCGGCCTTCGTAACTCCTGCCGATCGAGAACTTCATCGCGATGGTCGGATGGGCCGCTACCGCATCGTCGATGATCTGCTCGTTCTCGGCGTAGGTGTGGAAATACTCGAAGCCGGGCGGCTTGACGGTGTCCGCGGCAGCGCTGGTCAGCGGAACGACCAGCGCGATGGCGCTGGCGGCAATTCCAAGCACGGTCAGCAGGTATGTTCGAGAACGAGACTTCACGACAGGCGGTCATCGTGCCGGCCGGTGACCAAAGGCAACAAGGCGCCTTTGGTACTGGCACAGTCAGAATTGGGGCGTGGAAAGTGACGGGTCAGTCCGGATTGCGTGGAATGCGGATGGCTTTGAGGCGATCCACGTGTACGCCCGCTTCTGGCCCTCATACGTGGTCGCCGAGCGCGCGCAGTCTGTCGCGGACGTCGCATTGACCAACCGAACGGTCCACGACCTGCGGCGCGGCCTGCGCGCGCGCTTCGGCGGCAGCTTCCAGCTCCAGGCGCCTGACGAGGATGCGCCCGACCGCCGCGTCGCCATCTTCTTTGATCCTCCGGCCGGCACCCCCAATCCCGACGACGGGTAGTCGACCCCGGGCTGGGTTGGCGGCGGAGCTCAACGGTTGTTCTTGATCTTGAGCGGCGCCAGGACCGTTCCGTTGTAGCGATCCTGGTCGACTTTGCCGTTGATGCCGTCGACCGTACCAGCGTTCGTGTACTGCCACAGCGTCCAGCTCCGGCCGCCCCAATTCGCGGCGGGCAATGAGGGCTGCGGGTTCGCCGTCCAGTGGGCGATCCACAACCTGTAGCCGTTGTCGGCAAACCACGTCGTGTTGCCCAGGTGGAGCTTCCAGAACGGAGTGTTGGTATAGATGACGGCCTTAACGCCGAGCTTTGCCTGAACTTCCGCCAGCCAAGCCTTGGCCCACTGCTTGAGCTTCCTCGTGCCGAGTCCGCCGGCATCCTCAAGATCGAGCACCGGCAACATGTTCTTGCCGGTCAGCTGGGCGTTGGCCACGAACCAATCCGCCTCGGCCAGCGCGTCGCCCGATGACTTGTCCGGCCTCGCGAAGTGGTAGGCGCCGAAGGCCATCCCCAACGCCTCCACCTGCTGCTTGTTGGTCGCGTAGTGATCGTCGAGAAAAGTCGTGTCCTCGGTTGCCTTGGCTATCACGAACCTGACGCCATCGGCCTGAACGGTCGCCCAGTCGATATCGCCGTTGTGATGTGACACGTCGACGCCAGGAAGGGTCGTGGGCTGCGCGCTCGCGGGCACGGCAATCAGCGCGGCACAGCCGACAGCGAGGCTAAGTGCCACGAACAAACGGAAACGTCGAAAGGCGCGCGGGGCGCTCTCCCCCATCTGCACGGCACGGACAATTTTGACAGGCAGCCAAGATCCGTGCGGTGTTCGCGTGCGTACGTAGACTGAGACCCACAACGATCCCGGAGGCTCTTTCAGCATGTTCCTGTTCAACCGCGACAAGCAGAAGCTACCCACACAGGAGACGGCGCTGCCCGGCCGCAGCGAGCCGATCCTGCCCAATCCCAAGCCGCATCGCGTCCTCGGCACGCCGATCGCCGGGCCATACCCGGACGGCTTCGAGATCGCCGAGTTCGCGCTGGGTTGCTTCTGGGGCGACGAGAAGGACTTCTGGCAGCAGCCCGGCGTCTGGACCACGGCCGTCGGCTACGAGGGCGGCATCACGCCAAATCCCACCTACCAGGAGTCGTGCACCGGCAAGACCGGCCACGCCGAGACCGTGCGTGTCGTGTTCGATCCATCGAAGACCAGCTATGAGAAGCTGCTCAAGCTGTTCTGGGAGATCCACGATCCCACCCAGGGAATGCGCCAGGGCAACGATGTGGGCAGCGAGTACAGGTCGGTGATCTTCGTCCACGACGACGCGCAGCGGGCTGCCGCCGAGGCTTCGAAGCGCATGTTCCAGGACCAGCTCTCGGCCGCCGGCTACGGCGAGATAACGACGGAGATCGTCGGCCCGCCGGCGCCGCCTTTCTACTTCGCCGAGGACTACCACCAGCAGTATCTCGACAAGAACCCGAACGGCTACTGCCCCAATCACTCCACGGGCGTGCGCCTGCCGAAGGACTTTGCGGTCACGCCACTGCAATACGTCGACTGATGGGTCTTGCTCTCGACCATGTGAGCGTCGTCGTCACCGACCTCGAGCGGGCAAAGGCGTTTTTCGGCGAGCTGGGCATGGAGCTCGAGGGCCAGGCGACGCTCGAGGGTGACTGGGTCGATCGTGTGAACGCGATGCAAGGCATCAAGGTGGACATCGCGATGATGCGCACGCCCGACGGTGATGGCAAGATTGAGCTGACCAGATTCATCAACCCGCCCGTACCAGCGCGCAAACCAGAGCCGCCGAACACCCTGGGCCTGCGCAGCATCATGTTCGAGGTCGACGACGTGGACGAAACGGTGGATCGACTTGGCCGTTGCGGCGCCGAGCTTATCGGCGAGGTCGCGCAGTACGAAAACGAGTACCGGCTGTGCTACCTGCGCGGGCCTGACGGGATCATCGTCGCGCTCGCCGAATCCCTGAGGACTGAGGCGTCGTCTTAACTACGCTGCAATCCGCGCGGATCGAGTCGGAATGCGCTCCACACCGTGCGCCGGATAGACCTACTGACGACCCGTCAAATTGGTCGTTGGAGGTTTGAAAGTGGCCAAGCTCAGCGAAGAGAAACGCGACAACATGGCTGATTCGAAATTTGGCCTGCCGGACGAGCACAAGTACCCGATGCCCGACAAATCGCACGCACGCAACGCCAAGGCGCGCGCGTCCCAGCAGGAGAAGAAGGGCAACCTGTCTGAGAGCGACAAGGCCAAGATCGACCGCAAGGCGGACAAAGTCCTCGGCAAGTAGCCGCCCCGGCCATCGGCGCCTAACATCGCGCCGATGGCCAACCACAAACCCCTGCTGCCGTTTACCGGTAACGATGAAGCGGATCGCCTGCTCGAGACGGACCCGAACGCGCTGCTGTTCGGCTTCCTGCTCGACCAGCAGGTAACCCTCCAGAAAGCATTCTCGGGACCGTACGAGCTGAAGCAACGCGTCGGCACGCTCGATCCGGGCAAGCTCGCGGCAATGGACCCGGCCAGGCTCGAAGAGGTCTTCAGAGAGCGACCGGCGCTGCACCGCTTTCCCGCGAACATGGCCCATCGCACCCAGGAGCTTGCCGCAGCGATCGAACGCGACTACGGCGGCGATGCTGGACGGATCTGGAACGAGGCAACGTCGGGCAAGGACCTCGAGCAACGGCTCCTCGCTCTACCCGGAATCGGTGAGATGAAGGCCAAGACCTTGATTGGCATCATTGGCAAGCGTTTCGGCGTCAAGCCGCCCGGTTGGGACGAGGTCGCGCCGCAGCATCACACGCTCGCCGACGTCGATTCGCCCGACACCCTCGCTGACTACCAGGCCGGCAAACGTGCCAAAAAGGCCGGCATGCGCGCCGAGGCTTCTGCGAAGATGACCAAAGGCTGATCGCAAAGCCCATCGGTACCGGAGAGCCGAATCGCAAGATTCAGGTAGAATTGATCCCGACAACCGGAGAGAGCCGCGAGTCTGAGCATCAAACCCTCGCTCCCGCGGCCCCGATTGGGTCACAGCTCCGACGCAGGTGAAGTAGGCGTCGTGGAGCATCAGAAACAGCCACCGGCGGCGCGAAATCCAGCCGGACGGCACAACATAAGGTTCCTAGTTCAATGCAACCCCGGTCTACATTTAGCCATAGCAATTTCGGGCAGAACGCATCTGCTCGACGGCGCATTCGCCGTGCATCGGTCAGCAACCGACTCTTTTGCACAACCAACGGATGCGCATCCTTCCTTCAGCCGGATCCGTCCGGCACGAGCGCGACCTGCCCCATCTGCGGAGCGCGTCGAACGCTGCACTGAGCGCCCGGTCACAATCGGGCGTGATGACGGACATTCCGGACGAAGCGCCGCTCGGTTCATCCGCGTCCGTCACAACCCAAGGTTCGCGCCAAGAGTGGGATGAGCTGGTCGCCGATCTCGGTGGCCAGCCATTTCAGTCGTGGGCGTGGGGCGATCTCAAGGCCCATTTTGGCTGGAGGCCGTACCGACTCGCATCCCATGACGGTCGCGTTGCAGCCCAGCTACTGATTCGGCCGTATCGCGGTCTGGCCGTGGCCTATGTTCCGCGCGGGCCGCTGTTCGGCGCGGACTCTGCCCTTGACGACGATCTCGTTGCGACGATCGTGCGCATTGCGCGATCGCACAGAGCAGCCTTCGTGCGTTTCGAGCCGGACGTTCTGGAGACCGATCGAGGCGCTGACCTGGAGCACGCAAGCCTGCAACGGCTTGGCTTCAAGACGTCCGACCGGACCCTCCAACCGCGCTCGACCATCCGACTCGATCTGTCGCCCTCTGAAGAGCAGCTGATGGCGTCGTTCTCAAAAGGTCATCGCGCGGACATTCGGCGCGCCGAACGCGATGGCGTCGAGATCCGCATCGGCGCGCCGGATCGCGATGCGGACGTGCTTCACCAGATGCTCGTCGCGACGAACGCGCGCAAGAGCTTTGGCTTTCACAGCGCGGCCTATTACCGCCAGCTGCTGCTGGACTTTGGTGCACATGCGCGCATCCAGGTAGCCGAGCTGGACGGTGAACCGATCGGCGCCTCTCTTGTGCTCGCATTTGGCCGGCACGGCACGTACCTCGCGGCCGGATCGAATGCCGCCGGCCTGGAGCATCGTGCGGCGCACCTGCTGCAGTGGCACGCAATTCGATGGGCCAAGGAGCGCGGCGCAGCGACCTGGGACCTGTGGGGCATCGCCGACGCGCGGGGCCGTTACGAATTGGCCGCTGCCGCCAAATCGATGAGTGACGACGATCTGGCAAGGCTGGAAGCAGACGCCAAACGCGACCCACTGGACGGCGTCTACCGTTTCAAGAAGGGCTGGGGCGGCGAGGTCGTGCGTACACTGCCCGCCTTCGATCGGGTGTTCTTCGCTCCCGCCTATTGGTACTGGCAGCGGCGTCGGGGCGAGGCATAAACGTGAAGCGCTTCCGTACTGCATACTCAAGCCTGAGAGAGGACACCACCGTTTGACGTTTGACCATTTCGGGCTGAGCCCGGAAATCCTGCGTGCCGTAGGCGAGCAGGGCTACGAGACACCTACCCCAATCCAGGAACAGGCAATCCCGTTAGTCGCCAGCGGCCGCGACGTGATGGGCCGCGCCCAGACCGGCACCGGCAAGACGGCTGCATTTGCGCTGCCCATGCTCGAGCGCCTGCGCAGCCATGCCAACACCAGTTTTTCGCCCGCACGCCACCCGGTACGCGCACTGATCCTCGCACCCACGCGCGAGCTGGCCGTGCAGGTTTACGACTCGTTCCGCACGTACGGCAGACACGTCCCGCTGCGCTATGCCGTGGTCTACGGCGGCGTGCCGATCGAGCCTCAGACCCGCGAGCTCCTTGCCGGCGTCGAGGTCCTGGTAGCCACGCCAGGCCGCCTGCTCGATCATGTCGGACAGCGCACGGTCAACCTATCGCAGGTTGAGATCCTCGTGCTCGACGAGGCCGATCGCATGCTCGACATGGGCTTTCTGCCCGACATCCGACGCATCGTCGAGCTGCTTGGGAACCGCAAGCAGACATTGTTGTTCTCGGCCACGTTCTCCACGGAGATCCGCGCTCTCGCCCGCACGCTGTTACACGATCCCGTATCAGTCGACATCGAACCGCAGACGACTTCGGCGGACACCGTCGACCAGGTCGTGTACCTCGTCGACGAGGATCGCAAGCGCGAGCTGCTGGCCGAGATCGTGCGCAAGCGCAATCTCCACCAGGTGCTCGTATTCACGCGCACCAAGCTGATGGCCGGCCGATTGGCGTCGCAGCTCGACAGGGACGGAGTCGAGGCCATTTCAATTCACGGAGATCGCTCGCAGCCTGAACGTGAGAAAGCGCTGGCCGACTTCAAGAGCGGCTCCGTGCGCGTCCTGGTCGCCACTGACGTCGCGGCGCGCGGCCTGGACATCGACGCACTGCCGATCGTCGTCAACTACGAGCTGCCGCACACGCCGCACGACTACGTCCACCGCATCGGCCGCACGGGTCGCGCTGGCGCGGCCGGCGAGGCGATCTCTTTGGTGGCGCCTGACGAGGAGGACTACCTCCGGCAGGTCAATCGGCTGCTCAAGCGCGACCTCCCGGTCCGCGTGGTCAAGGGCTTCGAGCCCAGCATTGATTCTGGCTCAGGGCCACGGCGGGGCGCACGCACCGGCACGCGTTCTGTAACGCCGCGACGAGGCCCAACCCGGCGTAACACGGTATCGCGTGGGAGGTCCGCCCGAGTAGCCTGAGCGCGTGTCACTCCGGATCGAAGACTACGCACTCATCGGCGACACCCAGACCGCAGCCCTCGTCGGCATCAACGGCTCGATCGATTGGCTGTGTGCTCCCCGCTTCGACTCGGCAGCGTGCTTCGCTGCGCTGCTGGGTGATGAGAGCAACGGCCACTGGAGCCTCAGGCCCAAGGGTGTGGAGCGCGCGACGCGGCGCCGGTATCTGCCTGGCGCGCTCGTCCTGGAGACCGACTGGGAGACCGACTCGGGCGCTGTCCGGGTGACCGACTTCATGCCATTGCGGACGACGCATCCCGACCTGATTCGTTTGGTCCATGGCATCAAGGGCACGGTCGATATGGAGATGGAGCTCGTCGTCCGCTTCGACTACGGCCGCCTCGTGCCCTGGGCACGCCGCGTTGGTGGTGACATGATCTACGTGTCAGGCGGCGATTCCCTGTTGTTGCGCACCGAGCTTCCGACGCACGGCGAAGACGCACGCACGCGAGCCGAGTTCTCGATCAGCGAAGGTCAATACGAGTCGTTCGTGCTCTCGTGGGCACCGTCGTTCGAGCCACCGCGGGAGCCGCCCCACGCGGCAGGCGCGCTCGAGGCGACGCTCGCGTGGTGGCACGCGTGGTGCAGCCGCCTTCAGTACAAGGGCGAATGGAGCACCGAAGTGCGCGACTCGCTGATGGTTCTCAAGGCGCTGACGTTTGCACCCACGGGCGGGCTCGTGGCCGCGCCCACAACCTCGCTGCCCGAGCAGATCGGGGGCGTCCGCAACTGGGATTACAGGTATTGCTGGCTGCGCGATGCGGCCTTCACGCTGTGGGCGCTGAACATTGGCGGCTACATCGAGGAGGCGCGCTCGTGGCGCGACTGGCTCGTGCGCGTCGCCGCCGGTGACCCAACTCAGCTCCAGGTCCTCTACGGGGTCACCGGCGAATCGCACCTCGTCGAAGAAGAGCTCCCCCACCTCTCCGGCTATGAGGGCTCGAGGCCCGTCCGCATAGGCAATGCCGCCGTCAAGCAATTCCAGCTGGACGTCTACGGTGAGATCCTCGACGCTCTTCATCTCGGCCGCGTCATGGGCATGGACTACGACGCCGAGGCATGGGCACTGCAGCGTCATCTGGTCCAATTCGTCATCGACCACTGGCGCGAACCTGACGAGGGCATCTGGGAGATCCGCGGTCCGCGCCAGCACTTCACCCACTCGAAGGTGATGGCCTGGGTGGCGCTCGATCGCGCGGTCCGCGCGATCGAGCGTTTCGGCCGCGAGGGTCCGCTCGACGAATGGCGCAAGGTGCGCCAGGAAATCCACGATGACGTCACCACGAACGGTTACGACGCGGATCGCAAGACGTTCGTGCAGGCGTACGGCCGCAAGGAGCTCGACGCGAGCCTGCTGCTGATACCGCTTGTTCACTTTCTGCCGGCGACGGACCCACGAATGCGCGGCACGATCGAGGCGATCAAGGCGGAGCTGATGCACGACGGGTTTGTGTCTCGCTACAAGACCGACGAGACAAACGACGGCTTGCCACCTGGAGAAGGCACTTTTTTGCCGTGCACCTTCTGGCTTGTCGACAACCTCGCGTTGATCGGCCAGATCGACGAGGCGACGAACCTTTTTGAGAAGCTGCTGGGCCTGCGCAACGACGTCGGCCTGCTGGCCGAGGAATACAACCACGTAGAGAAGCGCCAGTTGGGCAACTTCCCCCAGGCCCTGACTCACGTTGGCCTGGTCAACTCGGCGTACAACCTCGATCGTGTGCGCCGCGCCCGATCGGCGGCGATGCGTTCCGCCTAGAAGCCGAAGTGCGGCTCCGTCGAGGCCTGGTCTTCCGCGGCCGGCGGCGGGACTGGTGAGGGCGTGGCGGTCGTGGCCTCGGCTTCTTGCGCCTCGCGCGCGTGGCGCGCGAGGCGGCCCTCGAGATGCTGCTTGACGCGCGGCCACTCTTCCTCGATGACGCTGTAGTACGACGAGTGCCGGCGTCGGCCGCCCTGCGCGATCATATGGTTGCGCAACGTCCCTTCCTCGGTGGCCCCAATGCCGAGGATGGCCGCCCGTGAGCGCTCGTTGAGCGAGTCGGTCTTGAACTCAACGCGCAACGCTCCGAGCTTCTCGAACGCGTGGCTCATCATCAGCAGCTTTGCCTCCGTGTTGATCGCGCTGCGCTGCCACTGCGGTGAGATCCACGTCCAGCCAATCTCCAATCGACGATTTGTGCCATCGATATTCAGGTAGCGCGTTGACCCGACTACCCGGTCGGTCGCCCGTTCGATGGTTGCAAAAGGCACCTGCGAACCGTCGGCGGCGTCCGAAAGCGCCGTTTCGACGAGTGCCCGCATTTCGCCCGGGGTGGTAACCGCGACTGGCATCCAGCGCCAGATGTCCGAGTCAAGCCCGACGTCGGTCAGGCCGGCGACATGATCGAGAGATAGCGGCTCGAGCCTGACCCATTGGCCCTCGAGGACCACGGATTCGACCCAGCGTCGACTAGCCACGATCCAGGCCAGCCGAGTCAGAGCGCCAAGGACCGGGCAGGCTCAGTCCTGTTCGGCGAAAGCCCGAACCCTGATCTGGCGGTCGAGCTCGTCGGCATGCTCGGCGAGCTGGCGGGTAAGCGTCGGCAGCTGCCCGTCGAGTTCGGACAGCATTCGGCGCGAACGCTCGAGCACGATCGGATCGGCACGGTATGCCGGGAAGAGCGACAACATGTATGCCCGCGCGAAAGGATGGTCGCGATTCTCGAAGATGCCGCGCAGGTTCTCAAAGAATCGATCCACGTACGGCGCACAGATGGTTTCCTGGTCTGCCCAAAAGAAGCCCAACATTGCGGCGCGGGTCAGGTGGAAGGAGCCGTAGCCTTCGCCGACGATGCGCTGCCACGTTTGATTTTTTGAGGCCGGATCCGGGCGCGCGGCCTCTGCCTGGAGTGTTGCCCGACGGCCGCGATCGGACGGATCGCTCTTCTGTTGCTCCGCGAGCAGTCGATCGCCGTCGGCGACGCCATAGGCGATCGCCCGGACGCTGATCGCCCAGCGCATCTCCTGGTCGAACTCGAAGCCACCAACTGACTCCTTGCCGTCCACGATCGCGACGAGGCGTTCAACGTCATCGCGCGACGCGGCGGCTCGAATGGCTGAGCGCGCCCACGAGATCTGGCGATCGTCGTCAGTCGCGGCACTGAGTGCCTCCAGGGCGAGCTCGAACCATGCGTGTGCCTCTTGCTTGCGGCGTGCCTCTGGAACGTAGCGGACGAGCGTCATCGCGACGCGCTCGAGGAAGACTTCGACAATGTCCTCGTCGGGCTCACTCGGCAGCTGCTGGCGGCAGATATCGAGGAACTCGATCGAAGAGAGCTGGCAGTCTCGGACCATCTCCCAGAGCGAGGCCCATAGCAGGTTGCGCAGCAGGTCGTCCTCGATGCGCTCCAGGCCACCCCGGACGTATTCGACCGATGCGCGATCGAGCTCGATCTTCGCGTAGGCATGGTCGCCATAGTTGGGGAAGACGAGCTGCGGTTCGGGCATGCCCACGGCCTCGGGGATCTGCGTTCGCGGACCGCCGACCGAGGCCGGGATCGATGCCGCGACGTTGAGCTTGCCGTTGCTTTCGACGCCGAAACCGATCTCAAGTGCGTGCGGCCGCAACGTCGGAAACTGTTCCGAGGCGGTCTGGTCGATCGTGAACGACTGAACCTTGCCATCCACGGCCGTCCAACGCGCGCCGAGCGTGTTTACCGACGCGGTCTGGAGCCACAGCCTGGCCCATTCGGACAGGCTTAAATCGCCAGCGTCCTCCAGGCAGCGCAGGAAGTCGTCCAGCGTCGCGTTGCCCCATGCGTGGCGTCGGAAGTACAGGCGCATGCCTTCACGGAATGTGTCCTGGCCGATGTACTTCACCAGCTGCTTGAGCACGGACGCGCCCTTGCCATAGGTGATGCCGTCGAAGATCAGGAAGGCCACCTCAGTGTCCGCGGCACGTCCTGATATTGGATGCGTCGTAGGCAGCTGGTCCTGCTGATAGGCCCAGCGCTTGATGTCCGAGTTGAACACCTTCCAAGCGTTGGTGAAGCGAGTTGCCGAGGTCATGGCCAGGTAGCTGATGTATGTCGCAAAGCTCTCGTTCAGCCAGAGGTTGTCCCACCAGCGCATCGTCACGAGATTGCCGAACCACATGTGCGCCAGCTCGTGGAGGAATGTCTCGGCGCGGTCAAGGTGCTGGTTGTCCGTGGCCATGTCCCGGAACAGGTACAGCTCGTTGTACGTGACGCAGCCCACGTTTTCCATCGCTCCGGAGTTGTACTCGGGGACGAAGACCTGGTCGTACTTGCTGAACGGATACGGCTGGTCGAAGAGCTGCGCATAGAAGTCCATGCCCTGTCCGGTCAGCTCCAGGATCTCAGCGGCCTGGTCGTCAAGGTACTTCTCCATCGACTTGCGCGAGTACAGGCCAAGATCCAGCGATCCGTGCTTGTGGCGCCGCACGACGTAGGGCCCGCACACGAGGGCGGTCAGATAAGTGCTGAAAACCTCTGTCTGGTCGAAGCGATGGGTCTTCCGGCCGTCGGCAGCGGCCGTTGTTTCCGCGAGGGGCGAGTTGGCGATGACTTCCCAGTTCGCGGGTGCCGTGACGATGAAGCGATAGGTCGCCTTGATGTCAGGCTGGTCGAAACAGGGATACAGGCGGTGCGCCTCATACGGCTCGAAATTCGTGTACACGTACTCGGCACCATCCTCCGGATCGACGAAGCGGTGAAAACCGTCGCCGGTGGTGTCGTAGTCATTGACGTACTCGACGTGGACCGCCATTTGGCCACCGACGACTTCGGCGGGCAGGATCAGGCGGTAACCGTTCCAGTCGGGCTCGATGCGCTGGCCGTTGACCTCGAGGCGCTCGATCGTCCTGCCCCGGAAGTCAAGGAATAGCGGGCCGCTGCCGTTGGCGACAAACGTCACGGTGACGTCGCCGCCGTAGGTCGACCGGCCGGCGACAAGGTCGAGCGAGATGCTGTATGCGACCTGACTGACGCGTGCGGCGCGCGCCGCCGCCTCAGATTCAGTCAGGACATCGCGCGCCGCAGCCTGACCCGGAAGTGTTGCTATCTGTGACAACGTGATTTGCTCCCGTCGCGGAGGCCTGCTTGGGCATGGCGGCCAGTGGCCGGGAGTGTAACCCCTGCCCGGGGTGTCCGCGCTACCCCGATGTGACTAGGCGTGTCGGCTACGCAAAAGTCAGGCTCGAGGCATCGTCCTCGTCGACGGTACGCGCGCACGTCGGACAGTACCAACGAGCTTCGAGCGGCGATCCGCACGTGACGTGGCGCACCGCCACGCCGACGGGCGCGCCCGATGCAACGGCGCTCGAGCCCCATGCGGCGAGCAGGTGCAGCACGCCGGCGAGCTCGCGGCCGTCGTCCGTGAGCGCGTAATCCTGGCGGGGGGGCCGTTCCTGGTACGCACGGCTCACGACCACTCCTTCGCGCTCGAGACGCTTGAGACGGTCGGTGAGGATGTTGGGGGCGATGCCCTTGACTGTGTCGGTCAGGTCGTTGAAGCGCCGCGGGCCATCGAGAAGCGCCTCCACGATCAGGAACGACCAGCGATCGCCCACACGCGCGAGCGCGCCATCAAGCGCCGATACCGCCGTCTGCTTGTCCGTCACGCCCTCCATCCTGCCACGCCGATCTCCGCGGCTAAGAAACGCGCCATCGCAGGAGCTCTGTGACGCGCCCGCCTGGCCGTTGCATTACAAACCAGGTTGGTGGTAACTTGCAAGTTGCAAGTCGCTAACTCACCAGCACGGACGCAAAGGAAACGGAGTCTGATGTCCATGGCAACTCTCGACGAGCTCGAGTCTTCCTTCTCTTCGATCCTCGACAAGGTCGGCCCGTCGGTCGTCCGACTTGGCGGCTGGCGCGGCGGTGCGGGCGTGGTCGTGAGCAACGGAGCTGTGCTGACCAACGCCCATAACGTCCGTGGCGACGAGACAACAGTGACATTCGCCGACGGGCGCGAGGCGCAGGCAACCATCGCGGGCGTGGACGTCGACGGCGACGTGGCCGTTCTGCGCGTCGACACCGGCTCGACCCCGCCAGTGGAATGGTCCGAACGCTCTGCAAGCATCGGCACTGCCGCATTCGCCGTGACGACCAGCGGAAGCGCAAACCGCGCAACCTTCGGCTTCGTGTCGAGCGTCGCACGCTCATTTCGCGGCCCGCGTGGCCGGCGGATTTCAGGCAGTATCGAGCACACGGCCCCACTCGCGCCGGGCTCGTCGGGCAGCCCACTCGTCGATCGCGACGGCAAGCTGATCGGCCTCAATACCAACCGCGTGGGCAACGGCTTCTACCTGGCACTGCCCGCGGATGAATCGCTCAGGAACCGCATCGCGTCGCTGCAGCGTGGCGAATCCGCGGAACGGCCGCGCCTCGGCGTTGGCATTGCCCCCTCGTGGGTGGCCAACCGGATGCGTCGCGCCGTTGGTCTTGCGCCGCGTGACGGTGTGCTCGTGCGCGAGGTTGAAGACGGCAGCGCCGCACAGGCGGCCGGCATTCGCGAAGGCGACATGATCGTCGAGGCGGGCGGCCGCCCGATCGTGGAGCCCGACGATGTCTATGACGCGTTGGCCACGGCCGGTGCCAGTGGTTCGCTGCAGGTCAAGCTGGTCCGCGGCGCAGAGGAACTGACCGTCACGGCCAACTTCGGTGCTGCGAACGCGTCAGACCAGTCGGACGGGCCGGTCCACTAGGGAATCAAGGTCGCCGTGGGCGACGCGTCCGGTGAGACCGTCGGCCCGCCCAGCAACTCGATCGCCTTCAACAGCTGAACGTCGGTGATCGAGCTGAGCTGATCTGGGGACATGTCCTTCAGGTCGTTCGGCTCGATCGGTACGTCATTCGGCCCAAGGGCAACTTCGACGTCCGGTGTGATGCCCTTGCCAAAAATCAGCTCGCCCGTGGGCGTGAGCCAGCGCTGGACGGCGAGGCGGATGACCGACCCGTCGGACAAGGTGAAAGGCAAAAGCACGGTGCCGGTTCCAAACGTCGTTTGGCCCACCAGCTGAGCTCGACCGGCCGCCTGGATGGCACCCGACATGATCTCCGCGGAGCTTGCGGTGTTGTTGTCGATGAGGACCACCATCGGAACGTCGGTCGACGCGATGCTGTCATCAGTCTTGACCTGCGTCTGCGTTCCATCGGCGTCCTCGCTGATGTAGACGACCTTGTCGTGCAGGAACTGGCTGGTGGCCCTGACCGCCTGGTCGACGTAGCCACCCGGATTACCGCGCAAGTCGAGAATGATTGATTGGGCACCGGCCGCCAGCGCAGCGTCGCGCGCCGCGAGCAGCTCATTCGCGGACTCGGCCGAGAACTGCGACAGGCGGATCAAGGCGATGTCGGTACCCGGAACCATCGTCCACGACGTGGACGGGAACTTGATCTGGGCACGCGTGATCGTGAAGTCGAGCGTCTCGCCAGTTGACGGGCGCTGAACAGTCAGGGTCACCTGGGAGCCGGCATCGCCGCGCACCTCGTCGACGAGCTGGTCGGGCGGGACCCCAACCGTGCTCCTGCCGTCGACCGCCGTGATGACGTCGCCGGCCTTCAGACCCGCCGCCTCCGCCGGGCTGCCGGGAACGACGGACACGATGACCGACTGACCGTCTTTCTCTCCGAGCAGAACGCCGATACCCACCACGTTCTGGTCGAGCGCGTTCTGCTCCGCCTGTGCCTCCTCCGGCGTCAGAAACACAGTGTGGCCGGTGTCCCCAAGTGCCTCGACCATGCCGCGAATCGCACCGTAGGTGAGCGTCTGTGGATCGATGTCTGCCCGCCCGACGAAATTCTGCTGAATGACGCCCAGGGCTTCCCAGAACAAGCCGAAGTCGGACGGCGCGCCCGGCGGTTGGCTCGCACCGGGCGCGGCGCTCGGCTGGCCGGCGGGTGGCGGCGACGACGAACCGGTGGAAGCGCTCCGGCCAAGAGCGCCGCTGGAGCCGACGGCCACACCGATGGCGAACACGAGGATCAGCAGTAGTAGAGCGGCAATCGACCGAGCCGGCCGCGATGTCGGCGCCTGGGGTGTCCAGGTCGCCTGGTCGAGTAGCTGCGTCGGAGCCTGTTCTGTCGCGGGATCTGCGGTCATTGCGCGCAGATCATCGGGCAGGGACCGAAAACGCGTTTGTGGACTGGCAGTTTGGATAGTTCGTGGATAACTCCGTCAGGGTGTCGCGATTCGTGGACAAGTCGTATTGCGCCGGTCCGGCTGGCGCCGATAGTCTCTGGTCGTCCCGAAGGGGCCACGGAAACGGGGTCGACACCACTGGTTCGCCAGAGGAGTCGAAGACCGAGCCGGGCGGCTCCTTCGGGCGTTTCTTTGTGCGCTGAGATTCAGGAGTTCGCCGGATCTATGGCGATGACCTTCGCGCTCCATGGGCAGAAGTAGTCGCCGGAGATCTCGTCGTTCTCGACGAACGAAGGTTTCCCGTCGCACACCTCCGTCGTGACGTCGGCAAACTCGAACGTTTCCGGGTCGATGTGCCAGCTCCAGCCGGTGTTGACGCTTGGATCGCCACGGACAACCACGCCGTTAGGAATGCGCGGACCCTCCTTGCCGGCGAGCAGGCGCTGCGCAATCGCGATGTTCGCGGGATCGACCACCAGCACGCGATATTGCTCATTCAGCACCTTGAAGGTCACGATCACCGACTGGGCCGGATAGCCAGACGCCACGGGCGTGGCGGGCGCGGACGGGGAGGCCGACTGCGGACGCGCCGATGGCGACGCCACGGCCGTCGGCGAAGGCGCTGGACTGACGCTGGCCGTTCGACCGGGGGTACCGGCCACGGATGCACTCGGCACGGCCGTGCGTGGGGCTGTGGCATTGGGCGACGGAGTTGTTGGCGAGCTGCACGCGCTCACGATCAGCACGGCAAGACAACAGGCTATGAAGAGGATGCGCGTCACGAATGAATCCCTGCTGGTGTGATTGCCGGCTCAGACGATCGCAACAGCGCTGTTGTTCCGCCACGACCCAAAGGTCAGAAGGTCTGGGGACACCAGGCCTCGGCGGCTGAGTGCATCATCGCGTCGGCGCGCGCCCTGGCGCCAGGCGTCAGTTCGCGGGCCCGGCCGGCGCGCGCGAGATCCAGGAAGCTGAAGCCACCGAGATACAGGGCGCCGAGATCCGAGGCGTCCAGGGCGATGTCGGCCGCGTCCGCCGTCCGCTCCACGGTTCCCGTGCCGGCGCGCGTCGTCAACCGGAAACGGCCGCCGGCGGCGGGCAGGAATTCGTCGCGCACCTCGAGCACGACCGTGCCGTCCGCCGAATAGCCGCGCCGCTGAAGTGCATCGGCGACATCGACGATGCGCAGCCACATTCCATCGCGGATCTGCACGTTGACGCGGCGCGGCTCGGCGGTCATCAGCAGCAAAGGCTGATTGCGGCTGCCGGAGCGCGACGTGATGCGCTTGATCAGGTCGACGCCGAGCAGGAAGCGCCACATCTCGCGCAGCGCATCGCCGTCGATGGCCATGATTTCCTGCACGAACAGCTCACTGCCCGGCACGGCGTTGGCCCATTCCTGTTTGACGCGATAGATCGCATAGGCATCCGGTTGGCCCGCATCGGCTTCGTGCACCGCGTAGAACTTCCGGTCGAAGCCGCGGCGCGCCCACTTGAAATCGGCCAGTACCTCGACGTCCCACCACGTGTCGCTACGCGAGTAAAAGCCGGGTATGAGAGCGCGGTTGTGCTCGAAGATTGGTGCGAACAGGCGCTTCGCTTCAGCGACGTCGACGAGCCGGACGCGGCCAAATGGTGGCTCAGGTGGAACGAGGATGGCACGATCCCTCTCCATCTCGATCGACGAGGCGAGCGTCGCCAGGCCGTACCCGAAGCGCTGGTAGATCGAGCCCTCGGAGGCCCACAGTACGGCGAGAGGTTCGTGCCGATCACGTGCCTGCTCGAGCATGGCGAGCATCATCTGGCGCAGCGCGCCCTGGCGCCGGTGCGTGGGCATGATGCCGACCCACGTGACGCCGGCAGATGGCACGGCAGAGCCGCCGGGGACCGTCACATCGAACGTGAAGACGCTTCCGCCGCCGACTACCTGATCGCCGTCGTAGGCTCCGAAGGTTCGGTCGGGCTCAATGGTCGGCTCGATATCGCGGAAGTCGGGCTCGTCGATCTCTTCGCTGTTCGCGTAGCCGACCGACCTTGCCCAACCATAGAGCCCGTCGGCCGGGACGATCCTGATTTCGACGGACACCTTCAGTCGATCGGGATGTTTTCGCGACCCGAGCTGCCAGGGTCGTCGTCGTGGGCCATCGTGTCCGAGCCGTCGTCGAGCCGCTCGGCCCAGTGCTCGAGCATGCTCTTGATCGCGAGCAGGTCGTGGCGCAGCGACGCCTTGACGTGGTTGCGCGCCTCATTGGGCACGATCACGTCCATGGCCGCCTTCGAACGCTGCATTGCCTTATCCATCGTGCGCTCCATGGCGCTCTCCCTCTTGTCGAGCTCTTCCATTCGACGCTCGATTGCATCGAGCCGACCGTCATCCATCTCGTCGTAGCCTCCGGCTGTTCGTGGTCAGCGTCCCGGCTGCCGATGCGCGACCCTCATGGGCTCGCCAAAGCGTACCTTCAACACGCGTTCTTCCATTTTCGCGCCCTGCGTCGGTGCATCGAGCAGCAGGCGCGGCAGGACGAGGTTACGGCGCCAGGAACCTACCTGCAGCACAAGCTCATCGCCGCTGCGCGACAGTGTGATCTCCTCGCGCGTGGCGAAGGGCAACTCGAGCGACAGTGTGTAGCCGTGGTCATCGCGGCTGATCGAATACGGCCGGCCGCGATACAGGAACTGGTCGGGCGGGCTGTCGCGGAAGAGAGCCTCGCCCAGCTCCGCCAGGCGTTCGATGCCGACCATCTCCTTGGCGAAGAACGGGATGGTGCGCACCGGCACGGGGGCGAACTGTTCTTCGACCATCGGCAGGTAGCGCGCCTGCGCCTCGCGCCACGCGTCGAAATACGCGCCGCTGGCCGCCGGCAGGACCCGATTGGCCACGATCAGGTCGGTTGGAAAGCCGTACATGTGGAAATACGTGAAAGACCGTTGTGCCTCCTGGATCGAGACTCGCTCGAGGTTGAGCACGAGCCGCACCGAGGAGCGATCCGGATCGGCAAGAAGGTCGTGCACGTAGCGCAACCGGCCAAGCAGCTCCTCCCCTGCCTCGTAAACAGATTCCGATGGAAGGGGGACGCCGACAACCCGTCTCAGCAGCGGTCCGCCGAGTCGCTGAACGCGACGGCCGATCGGCGCGATGCGCTCGATCCACCACCGACTCGCCTCCGGCAGGCTGAGCAAACGCACTGTCTCGCCAGTTGGCGCGGCGTCGACCACGATCAGGTCGTACTGGCCCTGGTCCACGTGATCGCCTATCCATAGCAGGTTGCCAAGCTCGTCCATGCCCGGCAGCACGGTCATCTCCTCGGCCATCACCTCGTCGAGGCCGCCCCACTGGAAGAGGCTCGAGAAGTAGCTCTGAATCGTCTTCCAGTAGCGCGAGATGTTGAAGAAGACGTCGGGTTCGTGCGCCCACAGGTTGTCGATGATTTGGCGTGGTGTGGGGCCGACGGGCATGTCGAGGGCGTCGGCCAGGCTATGGGCGATGTCGGTCGACACGACAAGTGTCCTGGTGCCCCGCCCAGCCGCAAGTACGGCCGTTGCGGCGGCGATGCTGGTCTTGCCCACGCCGCCCTTGCCCGTGTAGAGCAGGATCCGCGTCAAGAGGATCCCCCCAACTCGACGACAACGGCGCCGGTGACGTTGACAAGCGTGGTTTCACCCCACCTGACGCGCCAGTCCGGGGTCGTTGCCATTGACGTATGGCCGTGCAGCCAGAGAGTGGGATGGAGTCGCCTACACAGCCACTCGTAGGCGGCAAAGCCGCGGTGGTAGTGGTCCTCCGGCGTGTCGCCGAGGCCGCGTGGCGGGACGTGACTCAATACGATCAGTGGTCGCTGTCCTGATGAGCGGACACCCAACGGCAGCGCCTGCAGCCACGCGGCCTGCTCGCTGCGGATGGCATGGCTGTCACGGCCGTCGGCGGGCCACGACAGGCCGAGCAGGCTGATGCCCTGGATCCAGTCGCAGCGGCCGACGAGGGCTTCAGGCAGGTCTTCGGCGAGAGCGGACCAGTTCGCGCCGCGGTCGTGGTTGCCGCGGACGTAGATCAACGGCGCCCTGAACGCGTCGGCGAGGTACGAGAGATAGTCCGGTTCGAGATCGCCACAGCCGAGCACGGCATCAATCTTGCCCACCGCGTCGCGGTTGCGCTCGAAGTCAAGGGCCTTCTCAGGTTCGTCCGAAACGGCGAGCAGACGGACGCGATCACCATCGCTCGATTTGACCAACGACGGCCAGGGCAACGACACGTGACGGATCATTCCGGCTCCTCGTTCCCGGAGTCGGGCGTCAGCTCAGCCTCGAGATCGTGGGCTCTACGGGCGGCTTGCAGGTCGTCGGGTCGGTTGGCCGTGCGGGTCAGTCGGCCGGTTCCCGCGGCGCGCAGGTCGAGGCTGCCTTCGAGAACACCTGCGATGTTGGGGGTGGGGCCGGCGTGGCTGGAGGCCACGCCCGGCAGACGAAGCTCCTCGACGACAGCGTCGAGCTCGTCCTGGCCGTTGTACAGAGCGGCGGCAACCCGGTTATGCCCATCGACGACCCAGTAGCCGTCGCCGAACCTGATGAGCTCGACCGGTGGCAGAGTCTCGAGCCTTTCCAGCGCGGAAAGGATGCGCTGCCAACGGCCGCGCCAGTCGGTCGAGCGGCGCTCCTTGAGGGGCAGGAAGTCGCCGCCGCGCTGCGGCGGGCCCTCGACTGCCGAGCCGAGTATCCGGTCTATTGGAACAGACAGCAGCCCGAGTTCGCGAATGGAGGCGCGGCGCGCCTCCGGATGAAGATCCCAGAGGTTGGCGAGATCGTGGTGGCCCATCTGGCGAACGCGACGAACTCGCGCGCCCGGCCGTTCGACGATCATCCGGCTGGCGCCGCTGGCCAGCGATCGAACCGGCGACAGCGCAGCAGATATGACGGGGCCAGCTGCGTCTGCGATCGACGAGGCCACGCCGGAAATACGCGATGGCGAGGCGTCCGATCCGGCGTCTTCCGTGGGATTCGGCTCCTTTTGGGCCAAATCCGCGGATTCTTCCTCGCTGGTCACGAATTGAGGCTAGGCCGTGACACAGAACCTGTCACATGCCGGTCGGACCCTTCGCCATGCGATGAGCGCACAGATTGAGTTGGAGGCGGAGATGAACGACGCGACATGCCCATGGTGCGAGGCGGACCTGATGCTGCAGCTGGTTGACGAGGACCAGACATGCGACGAGTGCGGCACAACGTGGTCATACGAGGATGACGGCAGCGAGAGTCTGCCTCTCGCCGCTTAATAGCGCGCGGCCGCTTCGGCGAAATTCGATTCGGCGATCAGGCGCGCATAGCCCGGCTTGATCACGCCGTTTATCAGGCGCAGCCGCTCGTCGAATGGCGCGAACGCGCTCTTCATGGCGTTCAGGGTGAGCCACTGCATCTCGTCAAGGCCAAAGTCAAAGACACGGGAAAGCGTCTCGAATTCGCTGCTCATCGTGACTCCGCTCATCAGCCGGTTGTCCGTGTTGACCGTCACCCTGAAGCGCAGACGTCGCAGCAGATCGATCGGATGGTCCTCGATAGATCGGACCGCGCCCGTATGGACATTTGACGTCGGGCACATTTCAAGCGGCACGCGCTGATCGCGAACATAAGTCGCGAGGCGGCCCATCTCCAGCTGGCCGTCCGGCCCGAGGCTGATGTCATCCACTATTCGAACACCGTGGCCAAGTCGGTGGGCTCCGCACCACTGCAGTGCTTCCCAGATGGACGGCAAGCCAAAGGCCTCGCCAGCATGGATCGTCAGGTGAAAGTTCGCCTGGTGAATCAGATTGAATGCGTCGAGGTAGCGCGTCGGCGGATAGCCGGCCTCTGGGCCCGCGACGTCGAAGCCGACAACGCCATCGTCGCGATAGCGGATGGCAAGCTCGGCAATCTCGACGGAACGCGCGAATTGGCGCATGGCCGTGGCGATGAAGCCCATCTTGATGCCCGCCTCGCGTTCACCTCGGGCGAAGCCGCGCAGGATCGCCTGAACGACCTCGTCGAGTGATAGGCCATCCCTGGTGCTCAGCTCGGGCGCGAAGCGCACCTCGGCATAGACAACGCCGTCGTGGGCCAGATCCTCGGCGCACTCGAAGGCGACTCTCTCGAGCGCCTCGGGCGTTTGGAGAACGCCAACTGTGTGCTCGAAGCCCTCGAGATAGAGCACCAGGCTCTTGCGGTCCGCTCCTGCCGTGAACGCTGCGGCGAGCTCAGCAGGATCGGTCGTCGGCAATCCGCGGTAGCCGAACTCTCGCGCCAGGTCGATGACCGTCCTTGGACGCAACCCGCCGTCGAGATGGTCATGCAACACCACCTTGGGGGCGTCGTGGATCGTGTCGGCCGAAATCATCGACGGAAGGGTATCGCGCAAACGTAAGGCAGCCGCCTTCGGCTTTGGTCATACTGAGTTCGGGTCGATACAGCGACCTAATCGAATATTGGACCCGACAGCCAATTTGGTCCCCCAGGGCCAACCTGGTCAGCCCGCCCCAGCGGAATTGACCAGGCCGTCGGGAGGGCTGCAGCCGTGTCACCGCAGCCACAAGCAAACCAGGTCTGCCCATCGTCACCGCGTCCGTGCGCGGTGTTCTGGTTAGAGGGGAGGCAAGAGTTTTGCCGGTGGCGATCGGCGCTCAAAGAGCGTCAGTCATCCGCGATCGAGGCTTCACACGGCGCGTGGTCGCGATCATCGGTAGCGCAGCTTTGCTGGCTATCGCCGTACAGCTCGCGCCAGTTCCCGCGATCGCGCCGGCCAGGGCGACCAGCGCGGCCGTGCCGAAGGCGGTTTTCATCGTCGGTCCAACGAGCGGCCTCACGAACTCCAACCTTGCCGACGCGGAGAAGATGGCCGAACAGGCTGAGGCCGCCGGCATGGAGGTCCATCGCGTCTTTTTTCCTCACGCGACCTGGGACAACGTGCTCGCCAACATCCAGAACGCAAACCTCGTCGTCTACATGGGCCACGGCTATGGCTGGCCGTCGCCGTACACGAAAGAGCTGACCGAGAGCCGACAGGACGGCATGGGCCTCAACACCTTCGACGGCAGTGGCCAGAGCGATTACACCTACTACGGCGCGTCGAGGCTGCGCGAGAGCATTCACCTCGCCCCGAATGCCATCGTCTATCTGAACCACCTGTGTTACGCCTCAGGTAATGCCGAGCCCGGCATGGCAATCCCTGACGTCGGCCTGGCGGAGGAGCGTGCCGACAACATGGCGAGCGGTTGGCTATCGATCGGCGCCCGTGCGGTTTTCGCGTACGGCTGGTGGCAGCGACTGAATTACCCAGCCGCGCTGATGACAACAAACGAAACGATGGACCAGCTGTTCATGACCCCTGCTTCGGGCGGCGCCGCCGGCTCTCCAGCCGGATATACCAACTGGAACGAATCGCGATCCGATTCGACGCGGACACCGAACGCCACCATCCATCTGGACCCACACAAGAAATATGGCTATTACCGCGCCGTCACCGGCGATCTATCGATGACGGCTGGCGACTGGCGCGCGGAAGCGACCGGCACGATTGGCGGAGGGGGTAATAGTCAGGCCGGTCCCCCGCAGATCACATCGTTCAGGGCGGCCGGCTCGACGACCGGCGACGATCTCGCCGCGGGCAATCCGCCGTCGTTCCACCCCAATGGAGATGGGATCGACGACACGCTCGTGCTTACCCATACCCTCACCCGCGCTGCACACCTCGATGCCACGGTGGCAAATTCGTCTGGAACCATCGTGCGCCGCTACTCGGTGTTCGCCGAGACGGGAACGAGCACGTCCACGTGGGACGGTAGGAACGACGCGGGCTCGGTCGTGCCGGATGGCCGCTACACCCTGACTTACACGCCCCGCGATGACTCGGGCGCGACCGGATCGCCGGTCTCGGTCGAGACATTGGTTCTGACCGCGGTCAAGCTGGGCAAGCCATCTTCAATCGCGTTCTTCGCGCGAGACGCCGACGAAACAGCTCAGCAAGCGGTGGTGACCGTCACCGTCAGCGAACAGGCAAGCGTGAGCTTCAAGGTCGTCAACTCGTCAGGCAAGGTCATCCGCACCGTTCGCCCACTCACTGCGGCCGCGCCGGGGACACTCAAGTTCAGCTGGGATGGCACGCGGGAAGATGGATCGTGGGCGGCCGACGGCTGGTATCAGATGCTCGTTACCGCCACGACATCGGCCGGCTCGTACTCGCAGGCGCGTGGGGTGTATGCCGGAGCGTTCAGGATCACGCCGTCCATCAGCTCGCCAGCGCGAGGCAATTCGCTGACGCTGTCGATGACGAGCACGGAGTCATTGTCAGCACCGCCTTCAGTTCAGGTCGCTCAGCCCGGGTTGGCGCCCTGGACGGCCACTGCGACACGAATTCAGGGCAAGAAGTACAAGATCACGCTGTCGCTCAAGCCAGGCGGCAACGCCGGAACACTGGTGCTCGACGTAACGGGCGTCGATAAGAACGGCGGCACACAGGACACCAAGCTCTCGCTGACGTTGCGCTAGGCGGGCTCAGGTCAAGCTCTCGACAAACCTGGCGATGCTGTCGAGAGCATCATCACGGACGCTCAGGAGTCCGTGGCGCACTCCCGGATAGGTCACCAGCTGCGCGTCGCGCAGCAGGCCGACCGCTGCTCGAAGCAACTCGATGCGCGCGAATTGGTCGGCTTCCCCCGACAGCAACAGGACCGGGCACATGATGTCCTGCCAGTGTTCGGTTCGAAGCGATTCGGGGTGGCCGGGCCGATGAAGCGGATAGCTCAACAAAACGAGGCCTTTTGGGCTCTCCTGCGCCGCGAGCAGACTTGCCACGCGCCCGCCATACGAGTGGCCCCCGATCACCGCGTTTGGGTAGTCGGCCACCTGGCGGCGGTAGTTGCCGACCACCTCCTCTGCCTTGCGCACCGGCAGACCAACTGCCTGCGCCGGTAGCTTGCGGGCCTTGAGCCCGTCGATGTATGGCTTCATCGACGCGGCGCTGCCCGAGGCGCCGTGAGCCAGGTAGATCAACTTCGGCGTCCTCCCGGCAATTTTTTCAGCGCTCGTGGCCTCGTGACACGCTAGCTGTCACGGGGTGAAGCAAATATGCAGCCATGGAAACCGCGCAGATAGTCGCACTCCGGGTCGCTCCGCCGCCGCCGCAACGGCTGCCCGTCAGCGTCGAGGACGAGGTGATTGTCGTTGACCACCTGCGTCTTTCGGATCGCTCGCTGGCCGCGTTCGTGGAACAGCGCGCGCCGGCCGATCGAGCAGAGCTGATCGAGCGCGCGCTGCGCATCGGTCTGCACGCACTCCAGGATGCCGGCACTTCCATCGATGTCGAGATGGTGCGCCGCGAGTTCGAAGCGCTCCTGAAGCAGAACGTGACCGCCAACGAACGAGCCGCGCACGAGCTTGACCAGGTGCTGCGCAGCAACTTTGCGGACCAGGACGGCCGTCTGCCGCGCACACTCGAGCGCTTCCTGGGCGACCGCGGCCAGCTGAACAAGTTCATCAGCGACCTGTTCGATGAGTCCAAGCGCGATAGCGCGATCGGCCGGATGCGCCAGCTTCTCGGGACGTATTTCGATGGAGACGCGTCGCGTCTCGCCCAGCTGCTCGATCCCACACGTCTGGGCTCGCCGCTGCACCAGTTCCGCAACGAGATGGCCCTGGGCTTCGAAAAGCTCAATGAGCGCCTGGCGGCGCTCGAAGCTGCGCAGGTTGCCCGGGCGGCGGAGCGGGCCAAGTCGGCGGCCAAGGGGGCGGACTTCGAGGATCTGCTCGAGCAGATGCTCGCCGAGACTGCTCGCGGTGCTGGCGATCTCATCGAGCGGACCGGCGCCCTCAGCGGCGACGTGCTCCGGTCAAAGAAGGGCGACTTCCTGCTTACGATCGATCCGCAGTGGTGCCACGGCGCCGATCTGCGTGTCGTCATCGAAGCCAAGAATCGGCGGCTGTCCTGGCGCGAGATCCGTGAGGAACTGGATGCCGCAAAACGCAACCGCGGTGCGGCGATGGCGGTGGCCGTCTTCTCGCCCGAACACGCTCCCGCCGGCATCGAGCCGTTCGACGTGCGTTATGGCCACGTCTTCTGCGTAGTGGATCCGGCCAATGCCGATGAAGCCATCCTCGCGGCGGCGATCAAATTGGCGCGGCTGTACGCGGTTGCGACTCTCGCCGAGCGCGAGGACTCAATTGATCCGGCGCGCGTCATCGTGGCGGTCGCGGCGATCAAGACTGAGCTCGAAGCGTTGCGCGGGCTAAAGACGCAGCTGACCTCTGTGAGCAAGGTTGCCGGCGAGGTCAACAGTGGTCTCGACCGGCTACGCGATGCCATCCTGGCCCGTGTGGCAGATGCAGAAGCTCAGCTGCGCGCCGGTGTGGGCGCGGGATAGCCAGCGCCGGGGGCATTCCGTGGGGGCGGCTAATGCGCCACCAGCACCGGGCAGTCGCTGTGGTACACGACGTAGTTCGAGACACTGCCCAGCACCGACTTGCCTGCCTCATCCAGGCCGCGCGTTCCAACGACGATCAGGTCGGCACCTTCGGCCTGCGCTGCGGCGACGATGCTCGGCCCGGGCTCGCCCGACCAGAGCAGATACGCCGCGGTACCGCCGCGCGATCTCGCCCGTTCCACGATTGAAAGGAGCGGCGCCTCGCGCTTCGTCCTGCGTTGATCCATGCGCAGAACCGTCTCAGATCGCATCCTCGAGCCGGCCCCTTCGTCTCCGTCGATGACGTGCACGATCAACAACTGGGCATCAAGTGACACCGCAATCTCGATGGCCTGGTCCGTCGCCTCGTTCGACGCTGCCGTCAGGTCAGTCGCGAGGAGGACGGTGCGAATGGCACTGGGTCGCTTTCCAGTCGCAGCCGCAATGGCCGAGCCATTGATCACGGTTCCCATCGGCGCAGGATGGCGGCGCTCGTCGCACTCGCAACAGTGACATTCGGCCCCTATTTCTGTGCCTTCGCTAGGCAACAGGCAACCGGAGACAGGTACGCTTCGCCGCGATGGTTTCCGAGCGGGCGGCCCTGCTGCCCATGCACGAATTCCTGAGCCAATTGCAGAAATGGCAGACCGATCGCTCGGCGGATCAACTCGATCATCTCAGAACGAGCCTGAACCGCATCGCGGATGCATACGGTGCCCTTGGCGTCTTGCTCGAGATCGACGTCCCGCCGCTGGCCGCGCTCGAGGTCGGCACGGGCACGCTTCGAGATCCGGACGCCTCCAGGCCGGAAGTCACAGCGCACGAGATCGCGCTGCCTTCCGATGCTCGCGGGACGGCGCGGATGGTCGTCGACGGACAGTACGCCGCGATCAACCGCCTACTGGACGCCATCGAGTTGTCGCTGTCTGCGGTTTGGTCGCTCGAGTCCTCGGCACGCCAGCGCCAACAGCTCGAGGCACTTGATCTCGCGGTCCGAGGAATTGCCGGTGTCCTGACGGTTGAAGAAGTGCTGCAACTGATCGTCGACCGAGTGCGCGATCTGGTTGGCTCGCGTTATGCCGCGCTGGGTATCGTCGGGCCGTTCGGCCAGATCGAACAATTCATCGTCAGCGGTATCTCCGACGAGCTGCGCGCTCAGCTCGGGCCCCCGCCGCGCGGCCACGGCCTGCTTGGATTGATCATTCGCGAGGATCGCTCACTGTTGATCGACGACATCGCCAAGGATCCGCATAGGTATGGCTTTCCGCCGCATCACCCGGACATGCACTCGCTCCTTGGCGTGCCGGTGCGCAGCAAGGGCAGCTCGATTGGAAACCTGTACCTGACTGACAAGCTCAACGCGGCGACCTTCAACGAAGCCGATCTTCGGCTCGTCGAACGCTTCGCTCTGCACGCTGGAATCGCCATTGAGAACGCCCGATTGCACGAGGAGATTGGGCGCCTGGCCATCGTCGACGAACGCCAACGCATCAGCCAGGACCTGCACGACTCGATCATCCAGAGCCTGTACGCGATCTCACTTTCGCTCGAGGATCTGCCCGACGTCATCGCAGAGGATCCCGTGGAGGGTGCGGCGCGAGCGGACCGCGCGATCGACTCGATCCATGCGACGATTCGAGATATCCGCAACTTCATCATGGGGCTGCAACCCGAGCTCCTGTCTGACGCCAATCTCGTTGACGGCATTCGAACCCTTGGTGCGGAGTTCGAGGCGAACACGCTCATCGACCTGGAGGTGGACATCAGTCGGGATGTGAGCGAACCGCCGGAGGACGTCTCCGCGCATCTTTTGGCGATCATTCGTGAGGC
Source organism: Candidatus Limnocylindrales bacterium (assembly GCA_036558545.1). Taxonomy (GTDB): domain Bacteria; phylum Chloroflexota; class Limnocylindria; order Limnocylindrales; family CSP1-4; genus JALYGJ01. Next base: position 4,063 of record DATBFJ010000068.1, on the reverse strand, counting down.
GCTGAGCAACATAGCCCGTCATTCGTCGGCCACGAGGGCGAGCGTAAAGGTGACCGCCAGTGGCGACACGATCCGCTTGGTAATCACGGACAATGGACGCGGCTTTGATGTCACAGAAACACGCGCCAGTAGCCATCGCGGCCTCACGAACTTGACCGCTCGGACGAATGCCATCGGTGCAACCATGAACCTGGATAGCGCGAGCGGGCGGGGCACTCGACTAGAGCTGGAGATTCCGACCCACAGAGAGGGCATGAACGTCCAATGACCAGCGAGTCACCCGAGCACAAGCTTCATCTTCTTGTCGTCGACGACCACGAGGTCGTCCGACAAGGGCTCGTGGCGATGCTCGACCGCCGGCCGAACTTCCAGGTCGTAGCCGAGGCCGGAACAGTTGCCGAAGCGATCGAAATGGCCCGCAAATTCCAGCCCGAACTGGTCGTCATGGACGTTCGATTGCCCGACGGTTCGGGCATCGAGGCGTGCCGCGAGATTCGGGCTGAACTGCCCGAGACTCGGGTCGTAATGCTGACGAGCTACCCGGATGAGGAAGCCGTGTTCTCGGCCATCGTCGCGGGCGCGAGTGGCTATCTGCTGAAGCAGGTTCGCGCCCGCGATCTCGTCGCAGCGCTCGAAGCGGTGGGCCGGGGCGAGTCACTGCTCGATCCGGCCGTGACAGAAAAGGTGCTCGAGCGCGTACGACGCATCGCATCGGGCGGCGCCACCGACGAGCTGGCACAGCTCACGTCTCAGGAGCAGAAGATCCTGATGCTCGTCGCCGAAGGCAAGACCAACAAGGAGATCGCGGCAGAGGTCTACCTTTCGGACAAGACCGTCAAGAACTACGTCAGCTCGATCCTCTCAAAGCTCAACCTGCAGCGTCGCGCGCAGGCTGCCGCGTACGTGGCGAAGCGCCATTCACTGCCGGAATAGCGACACTGCTCTGCCTCGCGGCAAGCTCGGACAGCGAGAAGGCCTCCAACTGGGCGATGAATGCTTCCTGCGCGTCCGCGAACACGAAATGAACCTCACATGGTTCATTTCGCCGGCACGGACCGGCACGTAGCGAGCAACGCTGCCGCCGCGGGTCTCCCTCGACGGCTTTGACGATGTCCAGGACGCTGACGCCCTCCGGGTGCGCCCTGAGGGTGTAACCGCCGGCACGGCCGACCGCCGCGCTGACCAGGTCTGCGCGCAGCAGGTCGGTCATCACCTGCCGTGTAAAGCGCAGGGGGATGAGCGTGCTCCGTGAAATTTGGGAGCTGCTGAGTCTCACGCCCGGGTTCCGAGCAAGCATGAGTGCCGCCCTGATCGCGTAGTCGGTCCGGCGCGTCAGCTCGAGTCGCATGCAGCTAGTTCCGCCTTTCTGGTCCCGAGGGAATAGGGCCGAATGGCAGGTGCGCCGTCACTAAATGCGCACCAATCTCATGGCTGTTTCCTTGTTATCACGTCTGGTCGGAGGAGTCCACATGAAAGCGCCGTCGCGCGCGCTCCTTGCGCTCGTTTCTGTCGTGGCGATCAGCGCCTCGCTCGCCGCCTGTACCGCGCGCGAGCGCCCGGGCTGGACGCCCATGGCGTCTGCCCAACCCAGCGCCGGTGGCGGTGCGGGGAGTTCTGCGCAACCAGCTCAAACGTCGAGCGCGCAACTCGATGCGGACAGCGTCATCCCGGTCCTTACGCCGATCGCGAACCTCTCGGCGGTCCCGAGCGGCGAGGTGAACACCTCGTACGCCCCGAATGTGCCGCCAGCAGCGTCGCGCGACTACCAGGCGATCGTCGATGTCCACTTCGATGTCGTCGAGGGAGCGAAAGCTATCGACCCGAATGGCACGACCTATACGACCTGGGGTTACCGACTTCACGGCGACGACCAGGTGACCAGCGGAACCCCGGGCCCGATGATTCGTGCTCGAGTTGGGGATGTTCTGCGGTTTACGTTGACGAACACGGGCGCTATGCCCCACAACGTTGATTTCCATGCTGTGACAGGGCAGGGCGGAGGCGCCAAGGATCTGACGGTCAACCCCGGTCAGAGCGCGACGATCGAAGCCCGGCTTCTCTATCCCGGCATCTTCATGTACCACTGCGCGGCGGGCGATGTTCCTGCCCACATAGCGCAGGGCATGTACGGCGGCATCCTGGTCGATCCCGCGACTCCGCTGCCCCCGGTCGAGAAGGAGTTGTACGTCGTCCAGTCCGAGTTCTACGCGACGAAGAACGCGGACGGCACGCTGACAACGGATCGTGCCGCGATCACCAACGAGGATCCGACGTACGTCGTCTTCAATGGGGCCGTGGGCGCGCTCACCGGCGACAACGCGCCACGCGTCCAGGTCGGCGACCACGTGCGCATCTACTTCGTCGACGCGGGTTTGAATCTCGACAGCAACTTCCATCCCATCGGCTCGCACTGGGACAAGGTCTGGCTTGATGGCGCGTTGCTCAACGCGCCTTTGCGCGGTGTCCAAACGACACTCGTTCCGGCGGGCGGGGGAACGGTGGTTGAGCTCATCGCCCAGGTTCCGTCGACGATCGTGTTGGTCGACCACGCACTAGCTCGTGCCTTCGACAAAGGCGCCATTGGTCAGATCGTCGTAACCGGCGATCCGAACCCAGAGATCTACGAGGGATTTCCGGCGCCGACCGGTGCGCCTGCGGCCAGCCCGACCGAGATGCCCTCGATGGACATGCCGACTGCGTCCCCGACCGCCACGACCAAGCCTAGCCAACCAGCCGGCTCAGGTGACATGGGCTACAGCGTCAGCATCGCGCAGGGAGCCAGCACCTATCAGCCCGACGGAGCGGCCGACGAGTTCGCCGACTCCGAAAACCCGCCCGACTACGTCCCCAACGTGCTGATGGTGCCGCTTGGCGCAACGGTCACGTGGACGAACAACGATCCCGGCATGGTCCACACAGTCACGGCTGCCGACGGCTCGTTCGACTCGGGCATGCTGAACGCTGGCCAGTCTTTCTCGTTCACCTTCGACAAGCCCGGCGACTTCGACTACGCGTGCACACCGCACCCGTGGATGAAAGGTCGGATCAGCGTGATGATGCACTGACACCGCGCGTCACGTCGTGTGACGACTGGCCCTGCCGAATGGCCCGCACGGCCGCCGAATGGCATGCCGTTTCGGGCCATTCGCAACTCCTTTGCACCAGCTCCCGAAGGCGAAAGTGACGCCAAGCCACAAGGCTCTGCTGCGAAGCTGCGTAAAGGAGAGGTTCGATGGAAAAGAAGCTAACCAGGCTCGGTGTCGTAATCGCGGTGTTCGGTCTCGCGTTCTTCCTCGCGGCCGGATACGCGTTCATCAAGGTCCAGGAGGGCCAGCGCTCACTCGCCGCGTTCAGCTCGGCACAGAACGTGACGCTCGCCTACAACGACCAGGGCCAGCTGCTCGATCACGGTGATGCTGCCGCAGCGCAGAACATCATGAACCTGCTGACCAATGAGTGGGGTTACGCGGTCAATCCCGCGGACTTCAACCCGAACGATCCGGTCGTCAACACTGCAAGCGAGTACATGTACCAGCTGGCCACGATCACCGAGCACACCCTGAGCTCGACGGTCACCCTCCCGACCGATATCAAGGACGCTGACGGCAACATCGTCGCCCACGCCGGCGACAAGGTCGCGGTCAACGGCCGCTACTACGCCGACTTCAACTTCGCCAATCCGGTCGACTCAGCGGTCCGTGGGCTGGCGTGGTCGCCTCTGCCACTGTCGCTGATCGGTCAGCTGGGCGTCGGTGCGGTCACCGCCACGTCGCTCCAGATGGGCATAGCGATGGTGGGAATGCTGCTGGCAATCGGCTTCGGGTTCGAGCTTGCAGGCGTCGGCCTGGTCTGGGTCGCTCGCCCCGAGAAGGTCAAGGTCCGGTCACCCAAGGTGGCTCCGGCCCCGATCCCGGCCTGATCGGCCGGTAATCAACCAATCTGACAGCTGGAGGTCCTGGGGACCGAGAGCCGGTCAGATACCAAACGAAAGGCGGCCCGTCCGCAGCCGGGCCGCCTTTCGATTTGCCGACGCATTTGGAATGAAGAGAGGCGGGCCGCCCGG